>NZ_JAMFTN010000009.1 GCF_023922585.1 Aliidiomarina quisquiliarum | reverse complement strand
AATGTAGCACGTTAGTTATTTTCTGTCTATGACACACTTAGCCTTGAAATTTCGATTCCCGTAAGGTGATTTATTCTAGCTTCCAACCAACTTTTGCGCGAAAGGGCACTTTAGACCGCCAGTAAATAAACTGGTCTAATAGATCCGGACACATTAATTAGCGACAATACTAAGTCAGCAATTAAGGTGTCAATATGAGTCAGAAACGTGCATACAAGCAGTACTCAAAAGAGTTCAAAGAAGAGGCGGTAGCATTGGTTAACGATCAAGGGTACACCGTGCCGGAAGCTGCTAAATCATTAGGGATTAACCCAAACATGCTGTATCGCTGGAAGGAAAAGCTAGACGAAAGCAATGGTCGGAACCAAGTCAGTGAGTCTGAGCGTGAGGAGCTTCTCAGGTTGCGCAAAGAAAACCGTAACCTACGGATGGAAAAGGAAATTTTAAAAAAGGCGTCAGCCTTCTTCGCGAAAGAAATGAAGTAAAGTTTGACTTCATCATGTGTGAATCAGCGCATTATCCGGTCACAGTATTGTGCCAGGTGATGGGCGTAAGCCGCTCAGCATTTTATGATTGGAAGCAGCGCCCAGGGAAGTTGATTCCGGCCCAAGAGCTCAAAATGCGTCGACGTATGAAAAAGCTTTTTGAGCTCAGCCGAGAAAGCTTGGGCAACCGAGAGATGATGAAGAAGGAAGCTGCGTGGAGAAGGCTATAAAATTGGTCGCTACAGAGTACGTAAGCTGATGAAGCAGATGGAGCTTGTCGTGCGTCAGCGAGTCGCCTATAAGGTGACAACCAGGCGCAAACATAGTGACGCTGTGGCTGACAACTTACTGAATCAGAACTTTAACCCAACTGGACCCAATGAAGTTTGGGCTGGCGATGTGACCTACTGTCGCACTGCCGAGGGCTGGATGTACCTAGCGGTCGTTATGGATTTGTACTCGCGACGCATTGTCGGGTGGCATATGGATAAGCGCATGACCACCGATTTAGTATGCAAAGCGTTGACTAAAGCTTACAACCTTAGGCAGCCGCCGGCAGGGCTGGTTTCTCACAGTGACAGAGGTTCACAGTACACCAGCAAGCGCTTTCGCAAGTTGCTACGCAGCTACAAGATGCGGGCAAGTATGGGGGACGTGGGAGCTTGTTGGGATAACGCCGTCGTCGAGCGCTTCTTTGGTAGTTTAAAACACGATTGGCTTTATAAAGTACCCCAGCCAACCCGTGCGCATATGAAGGCAGATGTGGCCGCTTACATGCGCTATTACAACTTGGAACGGCTGCATACCGCCAACGGTGATATCTCACCAGTAGATTACGAAAACACTCTAAGAAAAGTGTCCGGTTTTAGTTGACCAGAACAATATACTTGGCACCTGAGGGGGGATAAGTGACTTATCAAGCTCATCTGTTGGATTAAGTTCATGCCCAAGATCTGAATCTTGTTTATTGCTCTCACCACCGCAGGCTGATAAAAATACGAGACAGACTACAAACAAAAAACTTTTCCTATACGTACTAAGCGATTTGCAAAGCTTAAGTCGAACGCTCACTTATAGCAGCCGCATATTATATATTCATTGCTTTTATGTGAGCAAACTTAAAAATATAGGATGAGATAATATAATCTTCGGAGCTAGGTATAACAGAGCATTAAAGCACCCTTAAAATCGATTTTGTAATCTTTATTAAGTGCCAGAATCAGGAAAAGGTTGGCTGGTACCCTGCTTTAGCTAGGTGAGGAGTAATATTTCGTCATCACAAAGAATGGCTATCAGGAGAACATTTTTATGTAGAGGTGGTTTTAGGTGTTTTCCCCGCAGTGTTTCCTATGATCGTCAGCTCTGAGACTCTGCATTATGGGTGCCCTTATTCTTGTGAGCGCAGGATTACACCGTGAAATAACTAAGCCAGTTATTATAACCAGCTTCGGCAACATCAGCATATCGGTGGTAAGAGCTAGAGTCAGGCAAAAGAGAGATTTTGGATTAACAATAAACTGGTGGCAAGTTTTACTTGTCGACTATAAAGGTTATTTAATCTAGGTGAATCAATGCTTTCAGAAGCTTGGCCAATTGGAAAGTTTTTTGGGAGACTGCTAATGAAAGTTGGTGTGCGATTATAATAAATACGCCGTTAATTCCGCATGCTCTTCTAATTTGAGTGCCAAAGAAAACTGTATACGTTAAGATCAAAGAAAAATAAGGTGACTAATATGAAAAATAAGATAGCTATAACTACATTAGCAACTTTAATTGCTTTGACAGGTTGCTCTTCGAGTCCGCCGGAACCAGAAACAGAATTAGCAAGTAAACTAATTGAGCTGGAAAAAGCCCAACGTGAACTAAAAGAGCTTCGTGAATACGAGCAAGAACGCCGACTCGAAATAGAAAATTCTAAAACCCCGCAGTGGGCGATGCAGCCTCCAGCTCCTGACGGATCAGCAGTGTATGGTGTTGGTATATCCGAATCAAAAAACTTGAATCACGCAATGCGAACAGCTCGTTTACGGGCTGAATTTGATGTGGCCGGTCAGTTAAAGGGTGAGCTATCGGGCTCTAACCGAGATATGACACGGGGTAATTCTTCGGGCGAGGTGACTGAATCTCAATTATTCTTAATTGACCGCATCGTGGACTCTGTGCCAGTGGTCGGCTACCAAGTAGTTGAGTCGGAAACTGTAATCATGAATGGAAAAATACACGCTTTTGTTTTGCTGCGACTGCCATTCGATGAATTCAACCAGGTCTTGCAGTCACAGCGAAACAGTGAAGTTAACAATCAAATGCGGGCTGAGTTTGATGATCTTGAGCGTCGATTAGCCGTGCGCAGACAACTACGTGAGCAAGAGATAGAGGCTGAGCACCGTCGGGAGCAAGATAGGTATGAATTACGAGCTCGTACGTTGCGCGAAGCCAATGCGCCACCTGAGGTCAAGGAAGAGAAACCAAATGGATCAACCCTTTAGCAAACAGCGGGGGAAGTTTGTCTGCTTGAATTAGCATTGAAGTTTAGTTAGAGCTATGGGATAACCAGGCGTCATATCTAAATCCAATCTCCCCGCATTGCGGGGGGATTCAATAACACATGTTTGAATTTTAGCTAAATCGACAGTAGGCCTATTGCTTAAGTTCATTGCGACCACCTATTCAAACAGCGATATTACTTCCCTACACAGTATATTTTGCTGGGTTATATTTGAGTGCTTTCAGGCAAGGCTACTATTATCACAGGCCGGAAAGGGCAATCCCAACCGAAAAAAACCAGCTGAATTTTAATGTGCATGGTGTACAGGCATTAAAAGCTAGTAGTTAATTATGAAAATAAGGGCATCGAAAGTCTGCTACAAACAAATTTAATAATAAATCTGGAGTGCTCGCGTACACATCCAAGGATACTGACCCTGCCCACATCATTGCTATAGGCATACCACTTTCTTTACTGGCCCTATCCGGTCTTGGCACACGACCGCGATACGCGCCTAACCCAGAAGTCTTGAATAACTCTCGGAGGGAGCCTGTATAGTGTGAAGAGAGCTCTATATCTGCATCTGGTACTAGCATACTTCTTCTATTATAAGCGCGGTCTAAACTATAAAAAATAGTTTGCTTTGACTCAGAATAATCGTTGTCGTCACTAAATAGCCTTATCCGTAGCGGCAAGCGTACACCCGCCAATGCATTATATTCATGTTTACCCCAGCTCAGTCTGAACGCGCTCAAGTCGATACTAAGAATTTGTGGTGACCTAACACAAGGGGCATCATAACCCTCAAACCCTGGGGAGCTGAGGATAAAATCAATATGCTCAGCTTGAACGCTCAACACTTCAATTTTGATTGAACGTAATGCAGGCAACTCAACTCGATACAACCTATCAAGGCTACCTTCTATCTTTTGCTTTAACTCCCTTCTAAGTTCTTCTTGCTTTATTTGTGATGGCAACAACCCCAAATAATCACTCCAACCAATATCTACACTAGACCGCTCTGCTTGGGTACGCGGCCTTTCCGGAGCGTTCAACTGCTCAAGTGCTCTTATGTACCTATCGTGAGTGCGCTTAAGCTGGCGCCCCATATCCACACTGGTAGAAATTCCAGTTAGCATACGGAGCGTTCTATCGTAATCAAGAGTAACGCGGGCCTTTAGTTTTAAGTTGTCGCCAACCCAACGCAACTCCAACACATCAACATCTGCTACGGTCGCCATCACAGACCTTACCTCAAGAGAGTAGTCTTCATCTTCATCACCGTTACTACGAAGTGATTCATCGCCAAAGACCACGCTGGGCAACCGGTCAAGTGCTTTTTGCACTGCCATTGCACGGGCGTTATATTCGGCCACTGCTTTAGGGTGTCCTGAGTAATTACCTTCAACCTCTACAACAACAGACGTATCGGCTAAGGAGGTGTTTGCGTATAGGGTTATTGCCACACAAATAAATATAATAAGCCGAACTTGGCTCATATCCCACCTACCTGATGTATTTAGCTTTTTAAGCAACATGGCTATTTAGCCCCTTCTACGAAACACACTAACAATAACTAAGAGCCAACCCACTGCAACCCTCCCCAGGCCTCAATTGCTTTACTAGCTGAGAAGCCAAGGTTAAGAGTGCACTTATACCTATTAGACTCACGCTCTTTCAAACCACCTAAATAGCTGCGATAACCATTAATAGAACTGACTGCCAGGTTCCTGCGGTCTATGTCGGTAGTGGCCAAAAAAAAGTAATCCTCTTCCGACCCTCCGACAAGAGGGTGCAAAGTGACTATAACTGGCTGGATGAACTTTAAGAGCTCCCTAGTAAACTTAACTGGCTTGCGACCACACCTTTGCGTATATGCATGCGGTATCTTTAGTCCAGAAAACAAGCTCTCGACTGCTGAATCTTCAAGGGGAAGGGCAGCACGGTATGAGTCGCCAGTGTAGATATTTATCGGAACACCAAACGAATTAAACTCGATGAGGAACAGTTTTTGAATGGGTTCTTTATCATTATCGTGAGAATAGTAGCTAGCCGATCGGGTGAATAGCATGCTAGAAATTAAATCATTAACTAAAGACTCTACAACACCCTTAACCTCATCAGCTTCACGCTCAGAGAGGCGTCTATTTTTAATAACAGTATCAACAAAGAAATAGCTATCACCAAACAAAGGAGGATGAGGAGTGCTATTTACGGAATGAGCTATTGCACGCCCATCCACGGTGTTTACGCCCACGGTTGAACAGCCAGAAATGACTAAGCCAATAAAGAAGATTGACAAGAAAGAATGGAATTTGGTTTTCAAGTTTAAATTCATGCGTCCCCTTTAATTGCATTTAACTACTTCAACCGTAATAGTAAAGTACTCGTTCAATTACCTAACTGAGACTGTAAAAGATTTTGTGTAAATGGCTGGTTTCACTGTTAAATCCGATCCTGATATATAATCTCGAACTGTGCCATCGCTGGCTTCCAATTGCGTATGGGCATAGTCCACTTTTTTGAAGCCTGATGCAAGGCCAAGTACAGCACCTTCATGACGGCTTCGTCGTTAGGGAACGACCGGCGAGTTTTGGTGATTTTGCGCAGTGACGCATTCAGCGACTCAATGGCATTGGTGGTATAAATGGCCTTGCGTATCTCAACTGGGTAGTCGAAGAACACACTTAAGCGCTCCCAGTTTGCCCGCCATGAGCGGCTGATGGTGGGATGCTCAGAGTCCCATGTCGAGGCGAAATTTTCTAGTGCCTGCTCGGCTTCAGCGCGAGTAGCCGCGCCATAAATGAGTTTTAAATCAGCGGCAATAGTCTTGCGCTGTTTCCAGTTTACGTACCGCAGAGAGTGGCGAATTTGGTGCACAATGCACAGTTGCACTTGAGTCTTCGGGTAAACCGCCTCAATGGCTTCTGGGAAGCCTTTAAGGCCATCGCAGCAGGCAATGAAGATATCGTCTACACCACGGTTTTTCAGCTCATTCATTACCGATAGCCAGAATTTAGCGCCTTCAGTTTGAGCCATCCACAGCCCGAGCAGCTCTTTTTCACCGTCAGTGTTGATGCCAAGCGCTAGGTACACTGACTTATTCTGTACAACACCAGAAT
>NZ_JAMFTN010000008.1 GCF_023922585.1 Aliidiomarina quisquiliarum | reverse complement strand
ATTACCTGGAACAGACATTAGATTCGAAAGGATGGTGGAGCCAAGCGGGATCGAACCGCTGACCTCCTGCGTGCAAGGCAGGCGCTCTCCCAGCTGAGCTATGGCCCCAATCTAAGGCTTGCCATAACGCTCCAGTGCTTTGTTGCGCGATTCGCTCATTCAGTCACATACCATTGAGGTATGCTCCTTCATTCGCTCAACGTGCGCCTTGCCCTGAACCATTCTGACTGCGCTTTGAGATAAGAGTGTGTTCATTCATCAGCAGGCAATGCCTGCCCTACGAACGTCTCTTTTGGCGCTCTAGCAAGGCAGCAAGGAGGACGCATATTTACAATATGCGACGACGAGCTAACGTAGCTAGAGTGACAAAATGGTGGGTCTGAGTAGACTTGAACTACCGACCTCACCCTTATCAGGGGTGCGCTCTAACCGGCTGAGCTACAGACCCAGTATCTATGTAACTTTTATGTGTTNGTATATCCGTTCCAGTTATCAAGCCAATCAATCTGTGTGAGCACTTACACTTAAAAACATCTTTTTCGTTAAGGAGGTGATCCAGCCCCAGGTTCCCCTAGGGCTACCTTGTTACGACTTCACCCCAGTCATGAACCACAAAGTGGTAAGCGCCCTCCCGAAGGTTAAGCTACCTACTTCTTTTGCAGCCCACTCCCATGGTGTGACGGGCGGTGTGTACAAGGCCCGGGAACGTATTCACCGTGGCATTCTGATCCACGATTACTAGCGATTCCTGCTTCATGGAGTCGAGTTGCAGACTCCAATCCGGACTACGACGCGCTTTATGGGATTCGCTCACTATCGCTAGCTGGCTGCCCTTTGTACGCGCCATTGTAGCACGTGTGTAGCCCATCCCGTAAGGGCCATGATGACTTGACGTCGTCCCCACCTTCCTCCGGTTTATCACCGGCAGTCTCCCTAGAGTTCCCACCATAACGTGCTGGCAACTAAGGATAGGGGTTGCGCTCGTTGCGGGACTTAACCCAACATCTCACAACACGAGCTGACGACAGCCATGCAGCACCTGTCTCAGTGTTCCCGAAGGCACTCCTCTATCTCTAAAAGATTCACTGGATGTCAAGGGATGGTAAGGTTCTTCGCGTTGCATCGAATTAAACCACATGCTCCACCGCTTGTGCGGGCCCCCGTCAATTCATTTGAGTTTTAACCTTGCGGCC
>NZ_JAMFTN010000007.1 GCF_023922585.1 Aliidiomarina quisquiliarum | reverse complement strand
TAAGATGTCTTCTGGGGAATCACAGCCGACAAGCAGCTGGTCGATGAGTTTGTCTGATATTGGCATTCTGATATCCTTCTTCGATATTGTTAAGAATGCCATTTACACAGATATTTTTACACTCTCGAGGTAAAACTCGCCACCTTGATTCAAGGTGACTTATCCGCAGCTAGAGAGAATACTTCCCTCTCTTTTATTTTTTATACAAGCTTCTTGCCTTTATAGCCTCATCAACTCCTTCAATTCGTCGGTAGGCTTTGACGGTTTCTTTATCGCCGCGCTCAGCTTCGACTGGGCTTTTTGATTTAAAATCACTGTATTCGCTTCCTCTACGATACGCCTTGCTGCTTCTGAAGCTTGATTGATAATAAACGCCGTCAAACTAATACCGCTAATTGCCGCAGCTCTCTCAAGCTCAGATTTGACTTGCTGACTTGTTTTCAATTCAATGCGGGCTCGCTTTCCTGCATTTTTTGGTCCTGTTGCTGCTTGCATTGCAGGCCTCCTAAATTCTAATTACCTATTTTTCATAGTGACAGAGTCACATTCCGTAGTATCTACGTATAAATTCCATGCAAATAAAACATAGCACAAGAGTCCGTAATAGTACGGATTCTTGTTGTGAGTTTGGGTAGGCGAGGTCGCCTGTTTACTTTATTTGAGAGCCGGAAGGTAGTTTAAGAAAAATCGAAGAGTAACAGCCACACAAATACCACCTAGCTTTTAGTATCATCTATTTCTGTAAATTATCATCTATTTCTGTAACTGACACCTTACTTACTTAATTTGGGGTCGTCACAGCTGACATCAAACGACTTACCCCATTGTTTTGCTCTAATTTTGAAACTTTGTACCCGTGATTTGTTTTGCGATAAGTATTGCTACTGTTTGCGCAAACACCATATATAGAATGCTGAACGTAAATAACACCACGTTGAAATCATCACCGAAAGAAGACCGTTCAATTCCCAATAAATCACGCACAAGGTGTGAGAGCAAAACGAATGTTGCTAACAACCCAACCAGGTAAGGTATTACGGCCTCAGTAAACTTGAAATTTTTTGTTACCGGAATCAATACCAGAATAGCCACTAACAAAAGGTTATCTACAACGTAGGAAGAAAATGCCCCGATAGGGCTAATGAGAGCTGGAAGAATAATAGCCATAAGAAATAGCAGTAAAAACAACCCATAGGCTATCAGGCGATTTTTGTAGGGCCCTCGACCCTCTTGCTGCTCTTCTTTGTAGCGTTGATACGTGCTGCGTAATGACATTGTGCTGTTACCTCGTTTATGAAATTTCAATGGCTGTATATTACGACTGTGTGAGGGCTTTTAATGCAATACTTTTCTTGTGCTCACCATGTTGAGCAACTACGAAGGTTAAGTCACGTTCCCGTAGAACCTTTTATTCCTTCGCTACTTTTCTGCGTTTTCTGGCACTGTAAATGCAATGCCATAGCCATTCGTTACGATTTTCATCTTGAGTGCAACCGCGATAACTGAGCAACAGGTTAACGTAATAGCTGCCCCTATTAGGCCATAAGACATAAAGCTTGCCGCTGGAGAAATATGACTAAAGAGCTGGCTGATTGGTCCATCTGCAGGAGCAAGGCTTGCCGAAGCGTCACGCGCTTTTATCCACCCGAGATAAAAGGAGCCGACTATACCTGTAGATGCTACAAGGTTAAGAATTATTTCTTTGATTTTCATAATTCGTCAATTCCTCGGTTTAATATACCAATTGAAATTAGGTAGTTTTTGCGACCAATTATTCATCACTATGGCAGCCTTGGGAGCCGCAAAGGCCAAGCACAGACATATCAGCATCAAAGCTATTTCAAAAATAACCATAAAAGGCAAAAGCAGTACTTTTGGATTCAGCATTATGACCTCGCTTGATTATTGTTAGTTAAAGTTAACTTACCACAAGTCGAAATCGACGCCATTTATTGCGCCAGCTTCGTCTTGGTCTATTCCTCTTTTGGACCAAGTATCTGCCGTGCTTCATCCGTCAATTGTCTGTGTCGCTTCATTAAATCTCTTAAACGAGGGTTGTCGTGGTTTGCGCAACCGGCCAGCGCCATGTCGGCAGTTTGATCCGCAATTTCCTGTAATTGCTTGAATATTACCGACACTCGATTCATCGCTTTATCCATTGGGTCTACCACTTTCAACTTACCAGTGCACGAACACGCGCCAGTGCATCTTCAATGACGTTACGCTGGGCTCTCTCGATGAACCTTACCCCTCGGCTCTCATAGTCGATGATTTTCACTTGCTGGCAAAGCACAACACCTTGTGTTTTCGTGCCAGCCCCTAGCTTTACTTCAAAGCCGTGGCCACGCACCGTTGACGTTATGGGTGCGACCAGAGCAAGTTGAATTTGGTTATTGAATGGCTCCGGCGATAACACCAAGGCTGGCCTTTGTCGGGCCTGTTCATGGCCAGCGGACGGATCAAAGTCTGTGAACACAATGTCCCCTCTTTGTGGGATATACCTCTTGCTCACTCGACCACCTCTGTACCTACAGGGCTATCGTTCAGCCATGCTTTATCCTGTTCATCCAGGACCATCGCTTCAGGCTCACACTGCGCTAATAACTCGTCTAGCGAATACTCGGCCTTACTAAATGGTTCTAAAACAATTCGACCATTTTCGGCTTTAACGTCCATCTGGTCGTTCTCATTCAGGTTTAACTCTCGAAGAAGCGCAGCGGGAATTATCGCGCCCTTTGAATTTCCAAATTTACGAATAGCTGTTTTCATAAACACCTCCGTTACAACAATATAATAACTATAACATAGTAAACTACCGTTGCAACAATGTTATTACGTGCCGTAGAAATTCACTACAATTAAAGATTCTCTGGTGATAATTTAGGGTGACAGATAATAACAGTTATCTGTATAGATAAAGTTGCTGTATGCTAATTTCATGGTTTAATGGTTTCTTTAGTAACACCCGAATATTTCAAATTCAATATTTACATAGAAAGGTCGTCGAATGAGAAAGTGGTCTGGTGGATTAACAAAACACCCAACAGGTTGGTTAGCGTATGTACCTCGGGAAAAAGGGAGGGGTCTTAGGTTTTACAGCTCGTGCAAAAAAACCGCATTACAATGGCAAGAAGAAAATGGCTTTTCAATATGGGGGGAGAAGTGGCCGGAAATAAAAAAGAACGGTGTTTGTCGAATGACTGAACGCGCAACAAGGTCAAAACGAACCCGTAAGTCAATAAAAATTGCAGACGGTGTTGTTGACAGGACTGTATATCGGATCACTAAAGCCGGTTCACTTAGCACGAGTTATCAGATACAAGTTAACTATATGACGCTCACCAACGGTGAAAAAAAACAGCGTACGAAAACCATTAGTTACGGGTCGAAAAAATCAGGGCGTGAACGTGAAGAAGCTATAAAGATTGGGTTAGAGCTACGAAATAATAAAGTAAATAAGTACCTTATGGAGCTTAAAGAATTCAATGAGTAATTTAATTAGCGCAAATAACCACCTCGAAGCCTCTGAGCTAAGCGTAAACCAAGAGGAAATAAAAAAAGAACTTGTTTTCTTTAAGGAAGAAGTGCTAGACCAAGCGCCTGCGAATACTCGTAAGGCTTACCTAAGCTCATACCGAGTGTATGAAAGCTTTCTTAACGAGCGCTACATAACGAGTTTGCCGCGCGAAAAACACGCCCTACGCGCACACGCTCTTGACTACATCGACTTTTTATTGGCAAGAGGTGATTCGCGTTCAACAGTAAAATCCCGCTTGTGGGTAATGCGCTCAGTCCATGGTCATGCAGGCCTACCATCACTAGAACAAGATCCCTCATTAAAAAAGGCTATTCAACTAAGATTAAACCTCCACCGTACAAGTAGGCAATTACAAGCCAAACCTCTGCCTGTAGAGCTTTTAAATAGAATAACAACGACGCCTAACACTGATCCTGCCGTCATCCGTAACAAGTGTATTGTAAACGTAGCTTTTGATACCCTCGGTCGCGCTAGTGAAATAGCGGCCTTAAGGTGGGAGCACGTTGGTAAAAACAACGTGTTAATAGAGCGCAGTAAAACTGACCAAGAAGGTGTAGGTCGTGAATGCTTCTTATCAAAAACATCTATTGAGTTACTAAGTGATTTACGTAAGCACAGCCCAATGAATAGCCCCTTAATCTTCAGGCCAATGGTAAATCACCATAAATTCAATACCGACACAGGTCCTCAAGATGTATTAAGCTACCATGCCATGCTAAATGCATTAAGGTCTTCGATAGCATTGGCAGGGGAAACAGAGCCAGAGCTATATTCATTCCACAGCACACGGGTCGGCGCCGCTGTTGCAATGCGTGAGAATGGCGTACCTTTACTGGAAATCATGCAGGCTGGTGGTTGGAAGTCTGAGGCGATGGTCTTGCGTTATACAGAAGCGATTGAGCTGGAGAAATCAGGCGCAGTGTCGCTTTCGAGAACTCTTGGTCGGTGATACCCCCCTATTTGATCGCAATAATAAATTATTAAATAAGGATAGCGAGATTAAGAAACGCTCTTGCTTCTTCTGGGTGGCGATTTTCAGGTGTAAAAAAGCCAGGGAGTCGGATTTCGACTCTCACTGGCTTTTCTATTCTTTAGCGCGTGTCTAATGCTCACGCAAAACCCATGACAGGTTCTAAATTTAGGTACCTACCGTTTCCGGCGCTTACCTTTTACTTCTTTGCTTCGTTAACCTCAGCAAAGAAGCGGTCTTTGTTCAAATAAAATACAACCACGACCGTAGCTAAGGCTACGAGTGGGAATCCCCTAAAAGGATTGCTTATGATCTAGCTCTTAATGTATCCCTTTTTCCACATCCACAAAACAACCGCAAATGTGGCTATAGGTATTAACCATGGCACGATCAAAATAATGTCATTCATAATTACAAGACCTCTTTGTTATCTTGCTTTAGCATCCAGGTTACTATAAACAAGGCTAAAAATCCAGCAATTGCAATCATCCCAAACATTAATTGAAAGTGGTCTTCTAGCAAGTTTAGAGCGATCTTGATTTGCTCCTCCTTACTGATTCTTACCACTTCAGTTTTTTGCACTTGAATTTCCATTTTATTGCTCCTACCCGTAAAGGCGTTAATTTTGGAGCAAAACAGACACACTTCTCCCCCAAGGGGCAAAGTACAGACGTGTCCGTAATGCCCCGTGGGGATGGTCGTTATGAAGCCAGTGAAGCGGCTCGCATGACCTCAGATATTTTTTCTTCAGCCTTAACTAATGAAGTTACCTGGTGAAGAGGGTACCAAGGGTTCCCATGGTATGGCTCTTTAGCTCTGCCGCTAATGTGATATTGAACATCACTCGCGCCAGCCTCTAAAGCCTCCAAAGGAGAGTCATACATGTCTTCATGCGTGACTGTCCCGTCGGCGTCCATGAAAACCCCAACCACTTCCAAGTCGAAAGTGCCAAAGTTCTTTAACTCATTGGTAGTTAAAAAACTATTGGGGGCTTCGTTAAGATAAATCTTCTTTCCTTTACGTCGCCCGGTTTTGGAAAACTCAACAAACAAATCAACATAGTTGATGTGAGATGTTGTTTTTTCAATAAAATTTAATGCACTCATGTTAGTACTCCTTGCCCGTAAAGGCTTAGTTTTGGAGCAAAACAGACACACCTATCCCCAAAGGGGCAAAGTACAGACGTGTCCGTAATGCCCCTTGGGGTTTGTTTAAGTCCAAAGGGTGTTGAAAACACCGGCAAATGAACTTTTTGAACTTTTATTTGTTTTGTCATTCAACCAGCGTTTTTGCTCGCCGGTTACGAATGACTCTTCTTTTGGGGTTAGGCCTAACCCCTTCATTACAGCTAGGTGGTCACAATTTGTGTGGATGAAATCCCACACGCTTTGACCTAATTTTTCCTCCACTGCCATTTCGCAGTAGAAGAAAATTGGCCATTCTGGCTCAGAGGTTTCATATTTTATCACCTCTAACCCGTTCAGCAGTTGCTGGCCATCACGAGTCACAAACTTACGTAACCCGTCATAAATGGCACGTCTTGTGCCGTTTATGATGACCTTGCCCTTCCGGGCATCGACAAACAAATAGCTGCCACTATTTGTCTGCCACCCGAAATAGGTGGCTTTAAATTCACCTTCTTCATTAATTCCGTGACGCATTCGACACGCGTCACGTATGAATTGAGTTGGCTTTACTTCCTCCAGTGAATTCATTATCAAACAGGCATTAAAACTATCGCCTGCTGCTAATAGCAGACATCTTATGATGTCTACAGTTTTAGCGTTTGCTTTAAAAGTAACTTTCATGTCTTACTCCTGCCCGTAGGCGTTAAATATTAAGGAGCAAAACAGACACACTTCTCCCCCAAGGGGCAAAGTACAGACGTGTCCGTAATGCCCCGTGGGGTTAATTAAATTATGTCAATTGCGACTAACAGCCCTACTTTGCTGGGCTTTGTGTTCATCGATGTACTGCTGATCATATCCAATACGAATATGATGCATTGCAGTATCGATCCAATCGACTGCATCGCGATGAGGATAAAAGGGGAAATCCTTTCGTCGTTTCTCCAAATAATCCCCAAATTCAGAAAATAGATCTCTGTACTCGAGAGTCGAACCACGCAAAAACGTGTCTTCGAGTTTTCGATTAAAAGATTCATCTTCTTTTGCTTTAGTTATTGCCTTTTCAAGCAATCCTAAAGCACCGATGTGCCCTAACGACATAAGGTAATGCTTTAATTTCTCAAGCGTGACCTCTATCGAGTAAGGGTTCTGAGCGTTTCGAGCCTGCGATGGCGTTATATTCTCAAGCATACGATTTCTCCTATGCATGAGTGCGCGATTGCTGGGTTGTTACTCCCATACTGCGCTCAATAACACCCTGCTCAGCAAGCAGAGAATGATGAGGCGCCCGTACAGTTACCCGTACACCTCGTGTTTGACTATCTAACATGCTCACAACCATGATGTAGCTTTGGTTGTAATAGATAATCTTCTTTTCTCTACCTTTAACTACCGAAGCAAAATGCCTCAAGTGGTCGTTCGGGCAGCGCTGATTTAAAGTCATAATCGTATGAATGAAGTGAGGCTGACTCATGATAAGCCTCCTACTTGCATTCCCATTGGCTTGGTTCGAGTAGACGTTACATCTGCAAGATGCACACGTTTTCCCTGCCAATACCGAAGCCGATTGTTGCAACGCACGCTAAGTGCCTTTTTCATACTCGTTCCACGCCATAAAGTTGTGGTACCAGCATTCAACTCAACATAACGATTAAGCATTGGCCACCTCCATCTTCCGACGAAGGTACTGAATACGCTCCATGTTCGAGCGCATTGCCAAGAGAATGCTTTTTAGCATCACCTGGCTTTCAGACTTGCGGGCCTGTAAGCGACGGGCGTTCCAGTCCCTCTGAAGCTCCATTGAGGCGTGAATGCCTCTTTGAATATCTTCTAGCGATCGACTGCGAATAGCAGCTTTTACTGCTACTTCATAATTTACTGTGTTCATGTTGTGCTCCTATGCCCAAATGGGCTTAAATTTTTAGGAGCAAACAGACACACCTATCCCCCAAAGGGGCAGGTACAGAACGTGTCTGAATGCCCCAAAGGGTGGGTTTTGTATTAGGCTAATAAACCTTCACTCAATGAGTGCTTAATTGCACCATCAAGATCTGAAAGGTCATTAACACGTTGAAATGACAAATCGCCAAATCCTCGTACAGCATTCGTTTGAATACCGATAGGAATTACGCGAATGCCACATGTTTTTGCAGCTTTAATGGCAGCTATTACAGGTCCAATGCTATCTGGGACGCCGTCCGTAAGAACAAAAAGAAACTTTTTATCCTCATTTCGATTGATTAACTCCAAGATTTCAGCTTGCATAGCCTCTCCCGTTGGAGTTGAGCCGTGCGCAATAGCTGAAAATCGTTGAGCAACCACCTGCTTATCGCCAAAGCGTTTAGCTCGATACAGAACATTCTCATGCCCAACACCGACACCATAAAATGTCGTTTGATTCATGATATTTCCCGCATTTAAGCCATAGGCTATTGCATAAGCAACGTTGCCAACAACTTCTTGGCGATCTCCCTGCATTGACCCGCTTGCATCCACCAAAATGGATACAGCTGCAGTCGGTTCGGGTTTGATAAAGCGTCGCTCGAACACTGATTGCGAGCCTGCTGGAACGCCAGCTAAGCGACGTTTCGCAACACGCTTACCGGTTTGTGCAAACACCCGTTGATTCATTGAAGAGTCAATGAGTGCACGGCGAATGGTTTTATAAACTCGCTTGCCTATCGATTTGCTTGCCACAGAATCAATTTCTAATTCTGTAGGGCATTTCAAAACTTCCCGCAATTGAGTATTGAAGCCGCCAAGGTCAGTTACCCGATCTTCTTTTGCCGCTTCTTCAGCCATTTCACCAAGCTCATTAGCAATGATTTCATGAATATCTTTCACGTCATCATCATCCCCTGCTTCAAGTAAGGCTTTGATAAACTGCTTTGCAGTCTCATTACCATTTTCACCTGAACTAGGTTTAGAGCTTGCGGTTTCGTCGGATTCTTCATTTGAATCTTCAGAGTCACCCTCTGCATCATCGCTTGAATTATCACCCGGCTCGCCGCCAGTGTCGTCGGAGTCATCATCTGAATCACCAGTGTTTCCACTTGTTTCATCGTCCGAATTCCCTTCAGAACCACTTTCTTGATCTTCTTCAGCGTCATCGTCGGAATCGCCAGTGTTTCCACTAGACTCATCTTCTGACGTCTCTTCAGAGCCTTCAGATTCATCGGACTCTTCACCTTCCGGTTCATTGTCAGAATTATCTTCAGCTTCATCTTTCAGAAGCTTCAATATTGCTCGCGCAATATCCAAGCAGTCCTGATTCGATTTAGCCGTGGCAAGCTTTGCAAGCTCAGAGAGGATTGCATCAACTAACTGATCACCTAACTGCTCACGCAGGTTGGCTTCTGCACTGTCAGCCAAAGGACCCAATGCATACTGCTGGTTGATATTAAGCCGCCCCCAATATAAGCAGAAGAATAATACCTGCTCAGTTGGAGTTGGGTTTGCCAAATCCTCAATAGAAGGAAAATGTCCCTTCTCAACGCACATACTGGCAAGCTTATTAAGGTTTATCTTAGCGCCACGCCAAGCCTCCCCTTGTAAACGCTCCATACGAACGTCTTCCAGTGCGTTGCGCAATTTATTGAGTACCGAACATTCAGCTCTAGCACTTTGGCTAACGCTAAAGTTAGTAAAAGCATTGTGACCTAGCTCATGGTCAATATAACCATGGGCCATCGCCACAAAATCGGGGTCAGAAAAATCCCCAGAAGGGATATTGATTCTATCCCCGTTCGTGTACGCCTGCTGGCCACCAATGGTGACTTCACAGTTTTTACCGCCTAACAAGGGTGCAAGCACCTTTGCCAAGCGTTTCATTTTTTGCGCGTTCATGTTGTGCTCCTATACCCAAAACGGGCTTAAGTTTTAAGAGCAAACAGACACACCTATCCCCAAAGGGGCAGGTACAGAACGTGTCTGAATGCCCCTGTGGGGTTAAATGCTTTCTCTGAGCGATTCAATTACAGCGAATGCTGCAATTTCTTGCTCAGATGCTTTTCTATCTTTGATTTAATTCGATTAAATTAAGCCTCGCTCGGCGAAAGACATTACGCTATCAGCTCCCACGATAAAGTGGTCTAACAACGGAACGTCGATCGTCGATAACGCCTCTTTTAATCGTTCAGTCACCCGTTTATCAGCCATCGATGGTTCGTTGACGCCTGACGGGTGATTATGAAAAATTATTAGAGCTGCCGCGTTTTGAGCCAAAACAAGTTTGACAACTTCTCTTGGATAAACCGGCGCGGCATTTATAGTCCCCTCAAATACGATCTCTTTTGAGATCACACGATGTTGAGAATCGAGTAGGATCACTCCAAACTTTTCTCTCTCATCTTCGCGGTGATGACTTAATAAATAGTCCTTTACTGCATCCGGTCTAGTAAACTTTGCTCCTTTCCGCATCTTGGATGCGGTAATGGATCTCGCCATTTTCAAAATATCTTCCTCTGACACATTTGTTCTAAGAACATTGTATGTACCTTCGGTTGATTTTATTAAGTTATGTAATTTCATGTTGTGCTCCGAATACCCAAAATGGGCAAAATTGCGGAACAAACAGACACACCTATCCCCAAAGGGGCAGGTACAGAACGTGTCTGAATGCCCCTTGGGGTTTAAAAGTTTGTGGCCTAAGCCAATTTTAAAGCAGCTAATTCGCATCAAAAGGTGGTATGCCTTTCATGGTGATTAGAAGCCGCTGTCATAACTGTGAAGTTATCGCTTTTAGTATCCTGCCAGCTGGCAGTCGAAGTTGATTAATATCATCTTCATTGGTAAATCGTTCAGACCATCGCCTGATGAATACACACCTCAATGCACATTCATTAAACGACGAAACTGGAAAGAGAGGGGTTTAGGGCGTAAACCCTAAACCTCAATCTCCAGGTTATCTTCTGCAATGCTTACGCATGGCAGAATCTCCCCTTTTCTGACATAAGCCAACGGCTGAGCCCCGTAAGAGGCTTTGCCGTTTGACTTACACCGACAAGCACCACAAAAACCATCCCTACAATGGTTCGTTGCTCGAATCCCTGCTTTTTCAAGCGATTCAAGCACGGTTCCATGACTTGGGATTTTTCTCGTGCCGTTTTGAGTGTGAACGGTGATCATCATGACTCACCTCCATACACTTTCCAGTCTGGATGCAAAGGTTGAGGGAAAACCCCTTTTACCTTTCCAACCAAGACGTCATTCCAATCCGCTTTCGCTTCAGGAACATTCGGCACGTAGATAAATGCATTCACGTTTTGAGATTTCAAACGCTCAAGCATTCTTTGTGCTGCTTCTTCACCCGCTTTGTTTGGATCTTTATCAGCCCAAATCAGGACCACATCAACGCCGGAGCAATTAATGTTTTCCATCAAACGGTCTGAAATACCAATCCACATCGGACACCCGGTTTCTTGTCGAACGCTTAGGCCTGTTTCCAAACCTTCGCATACGCCAATCACACGACCATAAGGTGTGTTAACCGGTTCATCTAACGGGATGCAGCCACCTGTCGGCGCGCGATCAGCTGAAAACATCAACTTCGAGTTTTCAAGCTTCGCCTTGCGTCCGCTCTTCGTTAAGAACGTCCGGTGCATCGTTAAGGGCTTACGCTCTTTGTCGATGACCATGCTGCATAACCCTTGCATACGAGTCGCATATTTCTGCGTCCCGTCGTTGTAATACAACTCAGGGTTATACATGACCTTCTTGTGAAGAAATTCAAGCGGCATGGTGATTCCACGACTGCGCAAATACACCTCGCCGGGCGTACCAATTATGCTTACGCAATTTCGGTAGTTCCGACGAAGACGCTCTTTACGCTCTTCCGCTTCTTCTGGAGAGCAATAGGGGCGGTTTCTAACCTTTTTTACTACACGCTCAGCGTGTAAAGAGTCGATCGTTACGCCACCTAAGATACCCTCAATATCTTTTAATACTTGGCTTACCGATTGCCCGGTATACCAAGTTAACAGAGAAATTCCATCTGCAATGCCTCGAACGTCATTGTGGAATGCACCACCTGTTTCGTTCCAGTCATTACAAAAGCGGAATTTGGTTTTCCCATCTCCTGTTAAAGGACATGGACCGGCTTTTGTCGGTCGTTGCTCCAAATGTTGAGCTAACCCATGGTATGCGCTAAAAACGCGCTGCCAGCCACCTTGCCGAATTACTTCGGCTTTTACTTGTTTTGCGTTTGCCATAAATCCTCCTACCAGGATGTGAGTTATCCCGATACACCCGCAAGTGCAGGCATATTGGTGATAACCCACACCCGAGCTAAAGAATCAGCGACTCACCCCTAAGAGTGAATCACCTCATCAATAGGTGGATTTAATGGCCGTGTGACTGACACCGCCGCCTTTACTTCTCCATTGCCAGTGACAACGGATTTCGTGATTGTCTCGCGCTGCCCCTCAATGCGAGATTGAAGAACGCGATACAGAGGACTGGCTTCAGTGCCGGTAATTAACGTTTTGCTATAGCTCATGATGTGCTCCTATGGCCAAAGGCCAAAATAAAGGGGCATCACGCATGCACTACTCCCCCAACGGGGGAGGTGTCACGAATGACGCCCCGTTGGGGTTTAAAAACTATTTTTAGATAAGCCCTGATAACAGGACTTAGCTAACAACAGTCAAAGAGGTGAGAACGAATTCTCACCTCCCGGTAACGTAGTTAGAAACTACCCCACCCTAGACCATCATCTTCGTCTTCATCATCTTCAAATGAAGATTGATTGAAAGATTCAGATTCAGGCTTAGTGACTGCTTCAGGCTCAGATTTTGGCTCAGGCTCAGCCATTGGCTGCTCAGGAACTTCATCTGGCTCTGATTGAGACTCAGGAGCTTTAGGCTCCGCAGACTCAGTTTGTTGTGGTTCAGGCGTAGAAGTTTCAGCTGCAATATCTTCGTCACTGGTGTCAGTGTTGAAAATATCCTCGCTTTTCACTTCCTCATCGAGCTCTTCAGCTTCCTTACCAAAGTTACGAAGCGTATCCGGATTGGATGCCGCAGCGACAAACTTTGCCATTTCTTGCACTGGCTCACCAGTCACAGGAAATGCTTTAGGAAACTTCAGAATTGCTGCTTCAAATGCTTCAGCAATTGGCTCGATTGACTCATCGATAAATGATAAGTTACTGAGCTTCTTGTGAAGTTTTTGAACGCCTTTCAAAGTTTGGGGAGTAGCCTTTTCTGCTACAGACCAGACTTTCTTGAAAAGCGAAGCAGCTTCTTTTGCCACTTCTTCTATAAGCTGATGCGCCATGTCTTTGGCAACACCATCGCTGGCGTTACCATTTACAAAGTCTAGGTTCGTTGGCGGCATGACCCGAAAACGAAACTTACTAGCAAACTCACGCCCGGATTGACGAAAGCGCTGAATTAAATGCGCAATCTCCGGGTTTGTTTGTTTGTGGCGCTCAACTTCAATGTCGAGACTTGATTCAAGGCGCAAGGCCTCATCCTCAAACTCTTCCTGCAGCATCTTCAGCTCTTTTTCAACAGCCGGCAATAGATTTGCCGGTATTAGGGTTGCCCCTCCATAATAGCTCACTCCGTTGTCGGTTAGGACACGCTGAGCCGCGCCATTAATTCGGTTGCGAAACCGAATTAACTCACGCGGAAGCCACCGAATCGATGATTTAGAAACGTTCTCATTCTTAAGGACGTCCCCTTCGAAGTACCCCTGAGAATCAGGGATAATCCGCTCACCAGTAGATCCCGAAACCTCACAAGCGAGGATGACGGCGCCTTTTTGAAGCGCAGAGCGCTGATCTTCATTCATATTCATGTTGTGCTCCTAAAGCCAAAATGGCTAAAAATTAAGGAGCAAACAGACACACCTATCCCCCAAGGGGCAGGTACAGAACGTGTCTGAATGCCCCGTGGGGTTTAAAGTTTGTGTTTAGACTTCAGTGCCGTTTGCATAACAAACGATTCTTTTCTCTGCGTCGAAATAAAATCCGTTACCAACTTCGGTATAGCCGGACTTCAATTTCTTATTAACCCGCTCATTGAGTGAGTTTAAAGCAGAGTTCACTTGTGCGACGACCCAATGATCGAAAATTCCATTCTTTTTAAAGAATGTCATTAACTGACCATTACCATTTTGGCAAATCGCCCAAAGCTCACCGCCACCGTTTTTTTCTAAAACTTTCAAGCCTGAAAGTATAGAAGTTGGATATGGCGATGGATTCACTGGGTACACGCTAAACTCAAGCTTGTCACCATCAACATGCTTAAGCTCGACGTGTCGATAACCTTCATCACTTACATTGTGATTTCCTGTTATCTTCCAATGCTTAACCGTAGCGTCCATGTCCTCGCCTGTGGCGACGATTTGGATTTTTCCCCCACTCGGAATTGTGGCTAGAGATAAATAAATCTTATCTTCGCCAAAATCCCACGCTTCAAATCCGCTGTAACCGAGTTCACTAATGTAATCCTCAAGTTGCATTGCATTTGAAGTTGAAGCGGGGGTATCTACTTTTTTATCGAGAAAGCCTTAATGACATCCTCGACTTTTACATCCAACGCTTCGCCTAAGCGACGCTGGACAATGGCTTGAACTTCAGCTTCGCTCTCAGGGTCAATACTCCCCCCTAATGCGTAATTAAAGCTTGCCCGCCATTGTTGCTTTTTGCCAAACCGGATGGTGTAAAACATCCAGTTGACTAACGACCGCGTAGAGCAAATAACGCCGACTGGCGTATCTGTTCCTTTCCGATCTTTACCAAACTTGGCATCGCGCAAGTCATTGGCTACCTTGATGACTTCTCTTAGCATTTTCTTGGGAAGTAACTTCCCAAAGTGTTTATCTAAGATAGACATTTCAGTGGCGGGCTCCGGGTAATCCACCTGCAGCCAACCAATACGGCTCCGAAGAGCCATATCCATCTGTTGGCTTGAGGTGTAATCCTCATCACCACCCTGCCCTTTGGTGTTGCCAGTAGCGGCAATCCAGCAGTGCGGGTGCTTGGTGATGGTCTCACCGGTTTGGGCTACTGTGATTGGTTTGCCTTCCAGTAGTCCATGAAGGTACGCCCCTGAAGCTTCGTTGAGCTTATCTAGCTCATCAAGAATCAGAAGCCCGCCATCACGGTAAGCTTGCAAAGCCGCACCCAACTCAAAGGAGGTACAACCATTTTTAAGTTGGTTAAAACCTTCCAAGTCTTCTGGCATCAACGTCGGTTGACACTGAACCAAATAAACAGGAATGTTCATGCGGTCGGCGACCCACAACAAGAACTCCGTTTTACCCGTACCCGTATGACCATGAAGGCCAAAACAAAGGGGTTGTTTTGGAGCTTGTTGCCAGCCCAAAAACATTCGGACCAAGCTTTCGTTTGGTACGAATTTAGTATTAGCGTCAATGCAGCGCTCTGAGCGCTGATTGAAGACTTTAATAGCCGTTTCTCCAGGGGAAAAAACCTCTGAAAAAGTTGAAGCTGCATCTACCTTTACAAGTGAAGGCGCTTGAGCTGCTGTTGCAGCGTTTGATTGGTTGTTCATGTTGTGCTCCTAAAGCCAAAAATGGCTAAAAATTAAGGAGCAAACAGACACACCTATCCCCAAGGGGCAGGTACAGAACGTGTCTGAATGCCCCGTGGGGTTTAATGTTGTTTTAGTTGAGCCTGACGACGGCATTTGTAGTCAAACGTTGACTTCAAATCATCACCGTCTAGGCCTAAGTGAGAGCAAATCGCAAAGAATAAATCAGAGTTAATAAACTCAGCTTCTTCTTTGAATTCCTCGCTTGTTGGTCGTCCCTCTTTTAAAATAGCAAAGCAGCGCTTCAGCATTCCATATAAGAGGTCGTCTATATCCTGCTTTGACCACGTTAAATGGTATAGCCCATTAGCTATATCCAAATTAGGGTCTAAAGGACTCAGAAAAAGATCGTCACCTTGACCAGCTTTAAGCGCACGTAGTGCGTCTTTGCCGATAGGGTGACGAACAATATCGGGGTGATCCCAATGTGGCTGCCATTGCCGATGACGTTTCATCAGCTTGTGCCTCTTGAAGTCACGAATGACAGTTTCAATATCTGTTTCTGAAACGCGAAAGCGCTTTTTAAGCGCTGACGTCTTTGAACCCTCAAAGTGGCGTTGTGCCAACTCTAAACGTTCAATACGGCTAAGCCGCTTGAGTCTAGATGATTTCATGTTGTGCTCCTGCCCAAATGGGCAATTAATGGAGCAAACAGACACACCTATCCCCCAAGGGGCAGGTACAGAACGTGTCTGAATGCCCCTTGGGGTTTAAAAGTTTGTGGCCTAAGCCAATTTAAAAGCAGCCAATTCGCATCAAAAGGTGGTATGCCTTTCATGGTGATTAGAAGCCGCTGTCATAACTGTGAAGTTATCGCTTTTAGTATCCTGCCAGCTGGCAGTCGAAGTTGATTAATATCATCTTCATTGGTAAATCGTTCAGGCCATCGCCTGATGAATACACACCTCAATGCACATTCATTAAACGACGAATATAAAAGGCCATCCCAAACGGAACGGCCTCCTATGTAGAGTTAGACAGCGCCCATGCTTAATGCTCGCAAGCGGCGCTCTAACTCTGAAATGGATTTTTGCGTGTAGCTCAACTGAATGGCGTTGCCTTTACGCTCGAAACGAGCCTTCAACTGCCGATAGTGCGCTATACGCATTTGTATCGTTTGATACGACATTGTTTACCCTCGCTTCTCTACTTAACCCGCGCAAATGGACTCGAAAATCCACTTGAGAAGATTAAGTAAAGAAGAAAGGCACACCGAGGCAGCAAGCTGCAAATACCCAAAGGGTAACTCGGTGTGTTTTTTTAGGCTGGTTGCTCGTTAAACAATTTAACGAGCAAGGTATCGTACCCGATACCAATGCGGTCTGCTGCATTGGCAGCGAAGACTGTAGCTGTGTACGAATCACAAGCTACAGCTGCACTAACAGCATTAGTTACTGCATTCGCAGCATTGTGGGCAGCCCATAGGGGCGCGTGGTCCTCCCCACAGGCTGCTACTACAGCGCTAAACGCTGTATCCATAGCAGCAAAAGCTGCTTCGTTAGCTGCCTGAATTACTTCAGGTGCTAACGCAAGTGGATTGTTTAGAAATTGAACAACCCGTTTGTATTGCTCAGATGAGCAATACGGCTTAATTAGGTTGACTACGTTTAACACGTAGTCGCAAACGGCAATCACCGTTTTGTTTTTGTCTAGCGTTCTACCCGCTAGATAAAAAACTTCTAGGCCATCGCCAAGTCTATTTAACTTAGCGATTTCTTCTTTTGTAATTTTCATGTGTAGCTCCTAAACCTCTCCGGTGAGGTGATTTTATTAAAAATAATAAACCCTCAACGGCCGGATTGGAGATACACTAACCCTAACGGGAAGTGAACTCCCCGTTGAGGGTAGAATTTTAAAAGTTATGCCGAAGCCATAAGCGGCTTATAGATACACCCTATAGGGTGTATGAATAAACCCCCTAATGGGATGTATCGACGTGGTTAGCCACTAACATCTTCGATACAAGACGCCTTTTTTCTTCTTGCAATCTATTGATTGCTTGGTGAAGTTAAGCCCCGCGAACAAAACAAGGGACTGACACAATGTGCCCCTTGTCGTTACGCTTTGTTTCGCTGTGGCCTGTTGCTGGTGAAACAACATCCGGGCGTGAGCCCTTCAGTGCTGCCAGAACCATGCCTGAAACAATGTAACGAACGCCCTGTTGAGCTTCAGGTAAACCCTGAACCTCACCAAAGCGTTGTTCGCAGACATCATCAACGATGTCCGTAAAGCTTGATGATACACGGGCGATATTCCCGGTAGCTTCAAACTTACGTCCATCATTCAAAATAATGTCGTGGGGAGTCAAATTGATATAATTCATATCAATTCTCTTGCTGCGTTATGCTCCAAATTTCATACATCGCTAACGATATACTTATATTGGGATTTTAGCAGCAAGCTCCATCTCTAATCCGGGCGAGAATTTAAACAATAAAACCCTCAGCGGCCGGATTGGAGATACACGAAACCCTTACGGGAAGTGAACTCCCCGTTGAGGGTAAAAGTTATGGCGAAATGCCGAAGTCAAAATTGACTGTCATACACGCTAGTTGGGTTACCAGGTGTATCGCTAGTTTTGTATTCCGCTTGCAAGCGGTCGAAGTTGATTAATCATCTTCATTTTAAAAATCGAAGACCAACAAGCATTGCTTGCCAGTAAATTTGAATTAACCCGTTTATGGGCTTTTGAGGTAAGTTTGCGCTTGGAGCGCCTTCTCAACGGCAGGGCCGGAGGAAAAAAGCCTAAGCTCTGGGATAAGAATATAAAACGAGCTTACAAAAATCAAGAGGGTTAACCTTCATTTAGGGTGGGATTTTCAGGTGTAAATCCCCCCTACCCTTTTCTCCGGTGCCTTAAACTATCAGCATTCAAACTGGAGGTTTTATGAGAATACCAAAAAACATCGCGCTCGCAACAGCGCTGGCCGCTCTGATTTCAGGCTGCTCTAGCGCACCAGTCGAGGAAAGACTTGCTCACGTGAAGATTGATTCGCAAGAGGCCCCTTCGTTTCGGGTTAGGCACATCTTTCATTTTGATTTTGACAGCTACACTATCTCTGAAAATGACTATGAGAGCCTAAAAGCGCATGCCAATTACATTTCCACGTCGAACAATAGAGCACTCATACAAGGCTCAGCAGATTCACTTGGCTTAAACGAATACAATTTCGAGCTCGGGCTAAAAAGAGCTGAGGCTTTAAAAAATGCTTTGGTAGATTTAGGTGTAAACCCTGATTTAATTAACGTAACCTCTGTCGGGCCATCCAGCCCAAACGTAAGCGCTCGTAGAGCTGTTATCACCTATTAGCCAAACAAATTGCGGTATCTTGAATGCGCGGTAATGTCAAAAGAATCATTACAACCATCAAGGTGTCGCAATGTCTCATCAATCTACCAGCAAAACCATCACTACATTAAAGGCAAGCAATGAAGACTTTGAGTGGTATCCAACCACTCAAGAAATGATTGCCATTATCAAAGCCGATATGGAAACAGATAACCTCGGCAGTCGGCCTAGTGTAATCGACGTTGGGGCAGGCGACGGTAGAGTGCTCGCCGCCCTTACCGATGGCGATAAATATGCCATCGAAAAGTCCAAGCCGCTGTTGAGTGCTATTAGGCATAACGTTTCTGTCATTGGAACAGACTTTCTTCAGCAGACCCTTATCGATAAATCCGCTGAAATTTTGTTTTGCAACCCTCCATATAAGGAGTTCACTACTTGGTGCGAAAAGATCATTCGAGAAGCAAATGTTTCAGCAAGCATCTACCTCGTGATCCCTCAGCGCTGGAAAGAAAGTGTGAGCATTAAGAATGCACTAGATGCTCGTAACGTCGATGCGACCGTTATTTTCGAAGGTGATTTTCTACAAGGTGACCGAGCAGCGCGGGCAAAAGTCCATATTGTGAAAATAGATATGGATCCATCCAGGCACTACGCCGGAAGAACCTGGCGTGAAATCACACAAAAGCCCAAAAGCGAGCGCCCACGAATTGCTAAAAAGGCTTTTGATGTTTGGTTTGATGAGCACTTTAAAATCTCTGCCACTAAAGACAAAGTGAGCGAATGGGCGCGTAAGGAAGCCGAGGAAGGGAATCTTAAAAGTAAAATAAAAAGCAGCGAAATTATTCAACACAAAGGCCTTATTGAAGGCTTGGTTGAGTTTTATAATCGTGATTTGAGTAAGCTTATGGGAACCTATCAAGCGCTATCTGATTTAGATAGCAACTTACTTAGTGAGCTTGATGTGAATGTAGACGGCGTTAAGAGTGCGTTACGCCAGCGAATCAAAGGGTTAAAGCAACTTTATTGGAGCGAGCTCTTTGAGCGCCTGACGAGCGTTACAGAGCGTTTAACGAGTGATAGTCGTAAATCCTTAGTAGATAAGCTGTTTGCGCAAACGTCTATCGACTTTTCTGTTGATAACGCGCACGCTCTCGCGCTTTGGGTTGTGAAAAATGCGAATCTATATCTTGAAGATCAATTAGTGCTCACATTTCAAAGAATGATTAATGCGGCAAACGTCATTAATTATGTCTCGAATCAGAAGACCTTTTCTGATGAGGACTGGTTTTACGGTCGGAAACCAAAAGATTTGTCTCACTTTAAACTTGATCACCGAGTTGTCTTATCTGGCATCGGAGCTTTAAAAACCAATTGGTTTGATGGTCGAATCGAGGGCCTAGCAACCAACGCCGAAAACTTCCTTAATGATCTAATGACAATCGCTAGCAATATAGGCTTTGCGACTGAGGGAATGCCACGAGCAAACAATTTCGTATGGGATAGCGGCGTCAAAAATGCTTTCCTATTTCGGGATTTAAACACCGGCAAAACCAACACACTGTTTGAGGTGAAAGCATTTAAGAACGGTAATCTACACATAAAGTTTAACCAAGGCTTCATTTGCGGCTTAAACTGTGAGTTTGGTCGTTTGAAGGGGTGGCTGAAGACGCGCGAGCAAGCGGCTGATGAGCTCAACATAGATATTGAAGATACGGCGCAATTTGGAGTCAACCTCCAACTGGCTGTTAACGATATAGTGCCTCGACTTGGCTTCGCCAAGAACGCGCCATAGCTTAAGATGAAACAAGCTGATACAATCTGTACCAGCTTGTTTCATTATGATTCATATCATATCAATTCAATCCATACCATTATGCATTATACTATTGTGTTTCATAATGACACATTTCATAACTTTACATTGCGACTTGTGATAATCTATAGCATAGCAATACAGTACATATCGCTATATACTGTCCTAATTCATATTAGGGTAAACTGAACTAATTCATAATGTTCCAGAGTGATATAAAACAGTCCATCAAGGAGGCATCAATGAGTGGCAACATCATCGTCGTTATGAATCAAAAAGGCGGAGTAGGTAAGTCTACCGTTGCAACTAATATCGCCGTTGAGTCAGCGTTAGCTGGATACAACGCTTGTATTATCGATGCAGACCCCAATCGAAAACAGGGTACAAAGTCGTGGATTCACAAGCGAGTTAATGGCAAATATGACTTCGCACAAATAGAATCTAGAGAATGCTACGGTGATATTTTTGACACAGTGCAAGCTCGAGCTAGAGAGCATGACATCGTAATTGTCGATTGTGGTGGGTTAGACTCGACAGAATCTGCAAGCGCTTGTGCGACTGCGCATCTAGCCTTGGTTCCTATTGAGTGCGATATTTTTGATGAGCAGGGTGAGTTACTAGGTTTTAGTTCTGACCCGATCAGTGAGATGGATAACATGTTAAGTCGCATGAAAGCAGGGAATCGCACACTAAAAACGGCAACTATTCTCAATAAATACCCAACTTCATCATTCGCTAAAAATGGAGTGTTGACACGGAAGTACCTAACTGAGCGCACAAAAAATCTACGTCCGTTAAAGCAAACGCTAAAACATTCAAACGAGTTTAGTAAAGCTGCAGCTTATGGGGCAGGTGTAAGTGAAATGGGGAGCTCACCGTCGGCCGGGCAAGTACAGCTTGTATTTAAAGAAATTGTCGAGCTATTAAACGAGGAGTAGGGGATATGAAAGAGCCTAAGCTACCTTTGAAAAAAGCTGAGCTGCCGAAGCGCACTAAAGCCGTTGAAAAAGTCATTAGCTCTGCCCAGGTGAACACTGGCCAAAGCAGGGCTAAACCAATCAAGCCAGCAAACAATTCGCAGGACAAGCATGATTGGTTACAACATGACCCCGATGAAAAACCAACTGTTGCTCGGGCGCACACAGTTAATTCCAGAAATCTTGCAATTCTGAAGCATCTTGCTTCTGAGCATGGGATTAGCGAGCGCAGTGCAGCTACAGCTATCGTAGCTCAAGGGCTGGCCCTTATGGAGCCTTTGATTTTGGAAGCTGAACGATTGGGAATGACGCCAAAAATAGACCTGCAAGCCGCAATGGGCTTAACAAAGAAGTCCAAGTAAGAAATTGGAGAGTAGGGCGCTAGTCAGTGCCCTGCTTCCCACATCAACCAAACTTCTATTATTGAAATTTCCAGACCAAACTTTAACGATCTCTGCACCCTTTAAACCTAACTTGCACGATCACTCTCTCAGAAGTTAGCCTAACTTATGCTAGTGATTAAGCACATCAAACCAAACCTATGCTAAAAAACCTAGCCGCTAACCTAACCTAGACGAGTTAAATCGTTCATTTTGACCTGACTTTAACGAGAAGTACGCAATTAAACCTAACTTTAACGATCCGTCATTGCTGCATTTTGTCTATACGGCTAACATGAATCCAATGAACAACAAATAGGCTGAAAACATGTCTGATTCGACTAACGAAGACACATACAACTTGCTTTACATTGACTCTGATTTTCTAGCAGAAAACGATGGCTCTAGTTACGTTGCAAGCACTATGCTATCGCGTATCTTTGTTCCGTCACAAAAGGTACCAAAGGAAATTTTACAGCGCTATAGAGATGAGGAAAGTGTGCAGCGACAACTTCTCGCTCAAGAGCCCATTGCTGACATTCGTATATCACCACCATATTGGTCCAAAGGCGCAAATAAGCGAGAGTTTGATACGTTATATGTGGAAATCTTTGGTGCCATTTGCCTTACTGGTGACCGGCATTGCTTGGACTGCATTATCGCGCATGGCGGCCTAATACATAATCCGACCGATAGACAGTTAACTCTCCGGCAGGCCGCTGAACTTTGTGGGTTAGACGTGGATTGGTCTCGCTATAATGACCAATCGCGCATTGATAAGCCTTTACTTAATTCCGGAGTCTACTTTCACGTTCAGGTAAGCACTTTACTCAAAGCTATGGGGTTAGCTCCCGTTAAGAAGAACCGCCAAGCTCTCCTGCCTAAGTTACAAAGGCTTGCTTTAATGCATTTGTTACTGTCATTTGAAAGTGAAGGTATAAAAATCCCAAATCGCGGCAGAATACTTACCTTGGTTGATAAAGAGTATCACTTGCTTTTGAATAAGAATTTAATTCGAAACCAAAATAGTTTATCTGACGATACTTTTACGGACCTCATTATATGCGTGAATGACTTCTATATTTCATCACTTTCAGAAGACGGCCAGATTAGCCGAGAACGCTTTCTGAACGAATACCCTTATCTTATCGGCCAGGGGCAATTCGAAGATTTTGCAAAGTACCTCGATAGCCATACTAGAAACTATCTACATGGAAAGTTTTTAAGTGACCTTATCTACAGCTATTACAATGAAAAGATCGACACATACGGGATGAATATTTATGAGAAAGTCGCTCTTATGATTGAGCAGTCACTTGTAAAAAAGAGTGAGCTGTTAACGCATTTTGAGTTGCTTCTTAAGCCTGATTTGAATCCTAAGAAAAGGATCAAAGGGCAGGATTATCGTTTGATGTGGCTTCCTAAGCTAGAGCGAAAATTATGAGTTCAATTTCTGTATCACTCCGAAATTACAATGAATTTGTGTCTGAGAACCCAATACCAGACTTTATACTAAAAGGCCTTCCAAGAAGAGGGTTAGGAATGCTGATAGCACCGCCGGACAGCGGGAAATCAAACCTATGCTTGGCGATGGCTTACGAAGTCAGTACAGGTATAAACGTCGTAGGCGTAACGCCTCCTGAACAGCCGCCTTCGAGGGTTTTATATTGGCCTGTAGAGGACGGTATTCATCAAGCGTTTGAACGCATACAGGCTCATTTAAGGCACCTTCCAGAAGATACACAGCAACAGATAGAACGAAATTTCTCCTTATACAAATCAATTGGACCTATTTTGAGCGCCAGCAGAAATGCGAATCAAGCTGAAATTATTGCTGCGCGACAATCACTCGATGACTTGATCGAGCATGCTAAAGAGTTTGACCTTCTAATTATTGATACCATACGAGAAGCGATTGGAACGGCGACGGAAGTAGAGGATGACGTGCGGATAAAGGAAGCTTTAAAAGAGTTAGCTCAAGAAGCTAATGTTGCAGTTTTGGCTACACACCATCCGACAAAAAATGTTATTCGAGGCCTGGAGGGTGTTTCCACGGCATCTGGGAGCGGTCTTTCATGCACCATTGCGTATGCCCGCTGTCATTTCTACCTAGAGGCTAAAAGCGACAAAAGAACAGGTGAAATAACACATACGCTAGTTCAGCCAAAAGCTAATTTCCTAGCAACAAGCCATAGAGTTAATCAACGACTGAATTGGTCAAATAGCGGTTTACTACATTCTCCGAACTCCAATTTCATTGGACAGAAAACAGAGCATGAATATTTAGAAGTCGATGTCGATACTTCTTATGAAAATGATTTAGAAGAATCCAACACTGTGCCAAGAGTGAAGCCAGCTGCGCCAAGGAAACAACCAAAGGTTATTGAGGCCACTGAGGACGTTTTAAGTATTGAGAGTAGAGTTCTAGCAGAAGAGGAGCGTAAAAAGCGCTCACCTATATCTGACGAGCTCGTTGAGAAATTCTTAAAGGCAAAAGGGAAGAATAGTGATCGTACAAGTTAGCCTAACTTTGACGAGCGATCGTGTAAGTTTCATTAAGAAACCCAACTGAAATCGTCTAGGTAATGTTAGTGAATCGTCAAAGTTAGGTTTAAAGTAGTCAAAGTTACCTATACCCAACGATCTGATCTTCAAAGATAGGTCAAATACAAGCGCTCTATGATCTTTATGATCTATATGAATAGATGAAGATACTACCGCGCACCCTTGAGGGTTGCTTGGTCTACCCAAAACCCTCGTCAGCCATAATGTGGCTAACGTGCGTTTTGGGTATCAATTTAATAACAGGTGTTCAATATTATTTAACATAATCCACATTATGCGAAGTAAGGTATTGATTTTACAGGGTTTTATATTTTAAAAGGATTCCCACCATTCGTCAAAACTATCAAACCCACCACACCCATTTGAACAGTGTGCTCGCCACGTTAATCTCATTTGTTCTTTATCAGCGGAATAATACTGAAGGCTGCTTGGTTCGATACCAGGGACTCTGACGCGATCGCTTTGCTTCACTAAAGCTCCAGCTTGAAAGAATATGTCGCATTGAGTCTCTACACGAGGTGCATTTACACAATTAAGCAATTTCACGCTCCGTTCGCTACTGTCTATTGAGCTTGCCCCATCGCAACCCGAGGCGCCGAAAAGAATAATAGTTAGCATTACCAGTTTGTATTTCATGATTTGATTCCTTGTTTCAAGCAAATAATAATGGTTGTGCACGTTGAATCATCACCTTTTCTGAGGTGCCGAAATTAGCACATCGCTCTGATGCTTTTTCTAAGGCTCTAGAAAGTAGGTCGAATCCAACAAAGTGTCGGTTATTTTTTAACGCAGCTTCAGCGGATGCGCCGCTACCAAAGAAACCATCAAAAACAATATCACCTTCATTGCTACTTTGCTGAATGAGTATATTTAAAAGTTCTACAGGCTTTTCCGTTGGGTATAGCTCATTACCGCGAAGACCTTTCACTCGAATAATATCCGAGATGGATGCGTTATTAAGTTGGCGATGCTTCCCTGGGCGCTCCACCTTCTCTAAAAACATGATCATTTCATGCTGGCATCGGTAGTGATACCCCATCCCGATAGATACTTTATCCCAGATGATACATTTCCAGAATTTAAAGCCAGCTTCTATTGCTTTGGGCTGTAAGGCGAACGCTGTTTCTTGGTCACAAAGCATATAAGCGTGACTTCCGGGCTTAAGGATTCGAAAACACTCGTTAAGATGCTCTTCCAAGTATTCGTTGCTTACCACAGGAAACCACGTATTGCTGCTTGCCGATGATTGACTGAGCCGTGTGGTTGTACCTTTGGCCCTGTGCTTTTCTAGGCTTTCGTATGCAGGATCGAACACAATGAGATCTACACTAGCAGACTCGACTGTTTTAATGAGCGTATTCGCGTCACCTTGTCGTAAATCGAAATTGGCCATAACTGCTCCTCAAATGAATAGAGCTTCCCATGCTTTTGCAGCCACGCAACTTAATTGGCTTCATTTTGAGCTGGAATTTTCATCCTAAACGAAGCGATATGCGCTTTTTTTCCAGTTAATATAGTCACACTAACCAATGGAGGCTCTATGTTCAGCTCGTTACTACTTAGTTTGGGATTATTCGGAAGTCAGCCTGTCGCGTTGCCAGTCCATGAAGCATTTCGCTCTTCAACAATGCAAGGCCGTGGTTACACTTTGGTGCGATTTGATATGCCCGAGCACGACTACTATTTATACCAAGACAGATTTACTGTCACCAACATTTCTGGACAGCCCTATCGTGTCCAATTTATGAGCCAAGCAGAGATGCACAAAGATGAATTTATCGGTGAAACTTTCATTTTTCGTGATCAAGCCTTTCTGAAAGTCTTTACCCACGAGCCCTTTTCAGTGTCTTTCCAAGGGTGCAAAGAAGCTACGCTATGTTATCCGCCGACAAAAATTGACGTAAATGGTGCTGGATGAACTTATCCACATTTTTTTGGGATAACTCTGTTGATAGGTTGAAGAGTTAAGCGCCTGCTTTGGGTATGAAGCATTGTCTAATTTTTGGCCAGCCAATAATCTTGCGTCATTTGGGAAATCAGTAAGCTGGCTTTATCTCAAACAGACGGAGAAAACCAATGCTTACTTACGAAGCGCGAGTAAAAAAAATAAAAACGGTTGAGGATATCGATACGCAATTGCGTTTAGCCAAAGCCTATTTAATGCGATTGAAGCGCGCAGCCAAGCAGCCTGAGTTAAGCCTTGCGGAGAAACTACAAGCACTTGAAAACGTTAAGCAGGCGGAGATTACCTTGAGAGCCTTCCGCCGCAATTGCTTTGATATTGAAGACGAGATTACTCGCCAAGATTCATTGAAAAATGAAAAGGAAGCCGCATGAGAATTTTTAACGTACTTCGATTTTTTGCATTTGTTGCGATTGGTTTGTTTATTGGCTCCGCTGTGACCTTCGCCTCACCGATGCAGACGTTTGACCAAACGAAATCGGCATTACTTCAGCATGTTTATTTTGACAATCAAAAAACTCTTTACTGCGGGTGTGATTTTCAGCGCAGAGGTCGAAACGGTGGTACTGTCGATCATGATTCGTGCGGTTACCAGCTTGATGGACGACGCGGTGATAGTGAAACCCGTGCTGCCCGGATTGAATTTGAGCATATCGTACCTATCAGCGTCATTACGCGAGGACGCCCTTGCGGGAATCGGTCTGAATGCTCGCGATCCGATGCGCAATATCGGCAAATAAAAGCCGACCCCTTCAATATTTCCCCTGCCATTGGCGAGGTGAATGCGCTTCGCTCTAATTACAGCTTCACCGAGCTTACGCATATCAGTTTCAGCGAAAGCTTTGGAGCCTGTGACTTTAAATTTGATGCCCGCCAGCGATTAGTGGAGCCAGCCGATAGTGTGAAAGGTTTTATTGCACGAACCTACATGTACGTCAGTTGGGCTTACGGAATGCCCCTAAACGAGCATGAGCAGCTTCTATTTGCGAAATGGCACCATGAGCACCCTGTTACCGATTGGGAGCTTACACGGCATAATAGAGTTGCTGCGCTACAGGGATGGAGCAACCCTTACGTGACCGGCGAGAAGTCATGGACCCATATCAAAACAGCGTTTACAGCTGCCACAGGTTTATACGGGGACGGCCGCTACAGTGTGACCCACTCTATCGACGCGAATAATACCGCATCCGACGACCCGGCGTTTGTCGGTAATAGAAACTCTGGAATTTACTTTCCAAGAGGGTGTCATTGGTATGATCGCATCAGCGGTGAAAATCGGGTACCTTTTGATAGTGCACAAGAAGCTGAGGCGGCAGGTTACCGCGCGGCAAGAAACTGTTAAGTTAATTTGCACAGTAGAAAAACGCGCCGACGGCGGATTTTGCTTAATCTTTCTGCACTATCTTAAAACCGTGTCGCATTAGCGACGGTTGCAGTGCTCGATAACAAAATAGCGGCAGCTAGCACTATTCCTGTTCCTAACCCTTTTTTGTAGCGTCAATAGCTTTTGTAGTTATATTGAAGGTCAACTCACAGAACGAAGGGCTTAACCATGAAAACATTAACGATTGAAATTGATAACGAGGCAAATATTCGCTTTACTGGTGAATTAATTGGGTGTGCTTCAAGCTCACCAAATCAGGCGATGGGTAGCTCATACAGCGGCAAAGTAGGTCGATGGACCGAACTGGAGCTCTATAAAACCGAAGGCGGTAAATTTATCTGCCGACAGATCGGGCGTACACAATGGCAAGGAGAGCGCGACCGATTTAGTGGAAAAGTTTGTGAATCGCTGGGTGAGGTGAAGGATTTTTTTGGATACCGCTGGCTCGCTAAAGAGCTGTACAAAAACACAGGTATTGATGCGTCAACAACTGTTGGCAAAGGCTATCAATCATTTTATTTAAGCCCTATAGAAATTGAAGCAGCGCGATATTACGTTACCTTTGGTTGCCCAAAACTTGTTGGCGTACCCGAGTTTAGCGAAATAAATTCAGATCTCGGCGAACCTGTCACATACGTTGACGGAACTGACTTCACTCAAGAGGAGTATGCAAAACTGGAGATGGGCGAAGATTCAGTTGAAAAGCTTAGTGAGCTCATAGCCAAATTGATTCAAGATGATAGTTATGACGGTGAAAGGCTTAAAAATATCTTATTTTAATGCTTTTCTATTACCGACGCCTACTATCTGCTAATTTGCTTATAGCTAGGGCTGAGTGCTTATGCTCACGCAAGTCGTAGCGCTCCGTTGTTGAGGGGGCAGAATGACCCATCAATGTTTGTACTTGTAACAGATCAACATCCAAGGAGAGAAGGGCGGTCGCAAAGCTTGCGCGAAAGTCATGAGGGCTGTATTGGTTGCCAAAACCTGCGGCTATAACCCGTCTTTCGACCATGAGGGCTACACCTCTAGGTGAGATTGGGCTGAGGTCTTTACCAAGAGGTTTGTCTTTGCTTCTTAGTAACTTTCCAGACTTAGAGAGAGCGCAAAATAAGGGGCCTATCTCTTCACCGCGCACTTCGTCTAAATACCTTAAAATTGCATCTTCAACCTCAGAATACATCGGCAAATGCCGCTCTAGTTGCCCCTTCCCAATAACTTTCAACATTTGATGTTGAAAGTTGACGGACTCAGGGAATGATAGCCCTGATACCTCTGAGCGTCTTAAACCACACCCGTACATGATTTGAAAAATTGCTACATCTCGAATGCCTGCTGGAGTTCCGTCGTCACACACTTTAATTATTTGCTTAAAGTCAGAAAGTGTAATGAAATTCTGTGATTTGTTTCGGCTTGGCTTTGGCGGGCTTAGCTGCTCACTTATTTCTGATAGCAATGACCGGGGAGCTCTTTTTTCTGGATCGATGTTCTGTAATCCGATGCTTTTTTTCAGTACACCACGAATTGCAGATAAATGAAGCAAGCCAGTGCGATGAGATTTTCCTTCGGACCCTTTGAATGTTCCGATGTAACGCTGAATATCGGTAAATGATATTTTGCTCCAAGGGATCTGTTTCGGTGTTGCGTTTTTATCGCCAGTTACACTTACAGCGAAAGACGTTAGCGCGGACACCATAGTGCGTAATGACGCTTCGGAGTGAAGCCCATCTAAATATGCATCAACTGGATCTATATAGTTACTCATCAATCAGCTCCATTAATACCTTTAATCAATGTTATAGGAACCAATTGAAAATTAAAAGAACGCAATGCGAAGTAGGGCTGCAACTTTAAAAACTACCCCACCATTCATCAAACTCATTAAACCCACCACACCCGCTTTGACAGGTCGCTCGCCAAGCTATCAGCATAGCGTCCTTTTTTGCACTAGCGTAGTCTAGGCTATTTAGTTTTATGCCGGGAACAAAAACTAAATCACCATGTTTGTTCTTTTCAAGCACATTAGGTTCAAATAATTTGCTGCACGAACTAAATATCCGAGGGTTAGCTGAGCATTCTATTAGCAGCTGCTTAATCTCCTGCGCTTCTTCATTGTAAATTTGGGCGTCGCAACCTGCTAGCGCAATGACAGCCGTAAGTGCGAGTGTAAGTTTTAATGCTTTCATCGTTGCATTCCTTTTTCTTTTTAAAATATCTTTTCGTATTAAACCACTAATACTTTATAGGGCAAGTCAGTATTTGACAATAAAGGGGTTGGTGCGCTCGCAAGGGCTGTGCAAATAAATAGCGGTAATTTAATCTTGGGTTATTGTAGTTGCACTGTATAGCTGCTTTTTCCAGAGAGATCAAAAACAATGCTTTTAGTGGCGACGTTATATCCGCGTGATAGGATAATATACAGTTAATTTATGCTGTATCAAATAAAGAGGTATGAATGTTAATTGTTATGTTGAAATTGCTGCTTCTGCCTTTCATGGCTGTTTTTGAAAGCTTGCTGATGGCTTTAGCTTTAGTCATGGGTTTGCTAAAGCTAAGGCCTAAGTTGGTACTCAAGATAATTAGATGGTCAGAAAAATTGCCCAGTTTTAACTGGTACTTATCGAAATAGGGAGTGTTGATATGAATAGCCAACCAAATTTTACTGATGAAATCAAAGCGCATTGGTGTGTGGTGCCAGGAAGTCTCTTTATTTTATTTAGCGCGTTGTCAGTGGCTTTATCGAGACTAGCATGGGCCTCATATCATAACTTGGGCTTTATAGAAGCAATCGGTCTTTTTTCCCCATGGTTTTCCTCATGGGTGGTTTTATTTGTTATTACGCTCTTTATTTCTGCACATGAGGGCGAGATAGACATGAAATCGAAAGAGCTTTACAGAGCTAGAATGCAGGCTATGTATGGTGACAAGAACTAAGCATAGCTCTTGAAAACCTCTATTTAAAAGCACTCATTATTTCCATTAATACCCATTAAAAGAAGCAATGTGTTTAACTGTAAAAACTAACGGTGTTTTGATTCAGATGTATCGTGTCCTTAGTTAATCTAGTTGAGGACGCGATATGAGTAATGCAGTTTTACAGTTGAAGTCACAGCGACGGAAAACCCTTTCTTTAGTTGCTGCTAAACCATGACGTGTGCAACGCCCTACTTCTCGGTGCGCCAGCATAGTTAGGGGCAAATGTTTGTAGTGTTTGGTTTTGACTTGTTTACATTGTTTTGCTGAATTTCAGGTAGGTACAAGATGAATTATTACACGATAGAGGTTAAAGCGGTTGACTCACCTTTTGTTATCGAGAGAACGCTAACTGGGAAAGAGCAAGCGCGCAGAGTGTTTAGAAGTATGTGCCAAAGCAAAAGTTCTCTTGCCAATTTAAATGCAAGCAAGGCAACTATCCGGTTGCTGGCAAGCTCGGGTATGGTGATGGATGAGCGCCTACTAGAAGCTTAATTGCACCTTGTGAGTGCGACTTGTTCCAACAAGTCGAGAGAGATAGGAGTTTACGTCATTGGTTTAGCAGGACGGGGATAGTTGTTTGCGGCAAGTACAGAGTTGTCGCCGCATCCATGCTGCTATGACATATTTATGGTTGCCGTTAAACACTCGCCATGAGTCGCCAAACCCGCCATTAATCGCTCAGAATGACAAACAATAAAGCCAAATCAACCCATGCAGAAGGCTAACTATGACAAGTTTATGGTGCTGACTATCACTTACAAGCCTTACAAAAAAGGGCGAAGCGTAGCAGGCGTTTATCTTTTTGTTGAAGAGAACTCACAGCTCAGCTTGTTATAGCAACCCAAGCAGTCCACTTTAAGTAGGCTTTTTGGCTGTAAATGCTAGCGCGTTTTGCTTTCTGTGGGATATTGGTGGTGATGTTTTCTATGTATGACCACCATGCTTTAGGGGGCTTTATGGATCATGTGATGTACCGCTCATATTGCTATATGAGTGATCCGACATTAACGCTTTGGTTATCTTGCGGGGAAAAAATATCCATTATCGAGTTGGAGTCTAGCGACCGCCCGTACAGAGACAAAATCTATATTGAATTAGGCGGTGTTAATATAAGCGCCTATGGCCCGTTAGATGCTGATGACCAAGGTTACTTGGAGAGTGAGTCAGGAATTGCTTTATCCCCGTCAGTTTGGCTGGAAATCAATATGGTCATAGAAGCGTTGTTTAAAGGCAACGCCAAGTTGAATGAAATTTTAAGCACAGTACCAAGAACAATCCCACTGATTCATGCTCCTATGAGGAAGCTATAAGCCGTCAAGACTTTGGTGTTAACGACCTTATAGCAGCGCAGATGTGCCAGTTATTGTGGCGCATGGTACCTCACGGTGCGCTTTCTTATCATGGTGTGTTGGTTGATCTGGCTTCAGGTGAACATACGCCTTTACCCATCAACCCTCTTAACTGGCAGCTAATGGGTTTTGACATGGATTTAGTTAATTTACCCCTGAAATTTGCAGTCAAAATGCCCTTTTTACTGCTCAGCTAAAAATATTGCTGCTTTCCAAAAAGCCGGATAATAGGTTGTGTATTCATCAACTCGGAGTAACACGCATGACTGACTATCGCCCTATCAAAATCGCTGATGTTGTGGCCTGCAACAAGACAAGTGAGATATTCAAAGTAATGGTAGTTCGAGACACAGAGTTAAGCGTTTATAACCATAACCATGAGCGACATACCTTGGCTCTCAACAATGTGCGACTTGCCACCGATCATGATCGGGTTTTGTTTTCTCAAAAACATCCCGACACCTGCCCTTTTTGCTTAACTAGCGGTATTGAAGGCGGCTTTATAGAAATTTCAGAAGGTAAAGCTCTTCAAGAAAGTTGGTGTGGCTCTTGTGGATATGAGTGGGTTTCTGAATACGGCTTAAGCGCAATCAGTAAATTGAATGAGGTAGCGTGATGCAGGTATTCCAAAACACCATTTCATATCTTAATTGCGCGAGGCGAGGTGATCGCATCGCACTTATGAAGTCGAAAAAAACTCCACATTGGCGACCTAGCTCTATATTAAGGTGCGCTGTAACATGCGGCCTATACCCTAGCGCCGGTGAGCAAGTTGTATTGAATTTTGAAGAGTTCAGTTCGTTAGTTATGGCAAAGTTTGTGTTAATAAACTTTAAAACACTGGAGAGCAGGCAGCACATTGATATGTGTCACCTAGCTTATGAAGCCTACGTTTTCCACCATAGCAATAAGACTGAAAGTAACCGGTTAGGGCTTATTAAGGATCTGCTTCACTGTGACAGTAAAGCTGTAGCTTTGAAGCTAAATGGGATCAAGTGAACATGGTTGACTGCAAGGTGAATGTGAGCGGTGACAATTAAGTGACCAATCAGGCTGCCAGTACCGCTGCGGGGCCACTAAGAACACCATTTCATATCTTAATTGCGCGAGACGAGGTGATCGCATCGCACTTATGGAGTCGAAAAAATCAAAAATCATACAGCCACTTTCCAAGCACAATGTGCTCACTGTTTTTGAGGTGGGCCCCCGGACAGTGAAGTGCAAATCCTGGCGACAACATAAAGCTAAAAGTTTACGTACCGCCCAGCTCCCTATTGCGGTGCTGAGTGAAGCTGAATATCAACAACTCCCGGAGGACTAATGGTTATCATTTTTCAGCAAAAACTTTCACGCACAAAACCCAATGGTGATATTGCAACATGGACAATTCGCGTGGAATCTCCTGACGTAACTCGCGGCGCGACCATTATCACCGAAGTTAAAAGCGGGAAGGATAAAGATGTCGTTGTGCGTAAAAAATCCATTTTAAGAGGCAAGCGGCTACGAAGCGCATCACCAATGCTTCCAGGGGATATGGCAATTCGAGAAGCCAATAGCCGAACGATCCAAAAAATTTCAGATGGATACGAGCACGTTGAAGAGTAATCGTTGAAAGGGGCTTTAAGTCCCCTTTTGTTTAGGCAAATAACTGGCGTTGGTGCAAAACCGTGTAACGATAAGTGCATATCAACGAAGGAGCATTGTTATGTCAATTACGATTGAGCTTGATGGTAAAGAACTAAACACGGTATCTGCGAGCGTTTGCCGACTGGCAATCTCTGGAGGCAAAGCCCATGAGATTTTTGGCTATGTTCGTCTTATTATTATTCCTCGCTCGGGCGGCGTATCTGCCTTTTTATCAGGCTCTAACGGCGCTCAAACCCTAACTCGACCTATCTGCGTGTCCGTTGATGCGCTTGAAGAAGAAAAAACGCTTCTCATGTCAGCCAGTAAGCTACAGCAAATCTCAACAGCCTATAAAGACAGCGATAAACCCGTGAAGCTTAAAATAGAGCCGTGTGGTTCCAAAGGCGTGTTTTCATCGGGGCGAAGCAAAATGAAAATGGAACTTGCTGATCCATCCACCTACCCTTCTCCGCCAAAAATTGATGGTGAGTTTGTGACAGTCACCTTACCGCTTGAAACATTTGTTTCTGAGCTTAGTAAAGCAAAGCACGCCGCTTCCATGAACTCACCTAGAGCATTTTGTAATGGTGTTAACCTATCCTTTGCTCAAGGCTCTATGTCCATTATAAGCACAGATGGGCATAGAATGTTTAAAAGCGTTATGGCTAATGTTGAGGTGGAAGGCTCTAGCCACCCCTCTGTGATTGTGCCAACTCATACACTCGATTACGTGTGTACGATTCAGGACGCTCCCGATTCCGTTCTTGTATTGAGACTGAATAAAAATATGGTTGAGTTTACCAGTGCCAACGCACAAGTACGCACGACGCTTATTGACTGTGAGTACCCTAACGTCAGCAATATCTTTGACTCCATAAAATCACCAATCGGTCTTGTCAATCGTGAAAGCCTTATGCGTGTTTTAAGTCGCATAAAACCGATCACTGATGATGTTGGCCGTCTTGATATGGACTTTGAGGATGGAGAGATTATCGTTAAGGCAGTGGACAGTACGGGGGCTATCATGGGTGAAGATGCACTTTCATTCCAATCCGGTGCCACAGCCAAAAAAATACGCCTTTCTTGTCGCTACCTCCTTGACGCACTCACGAATATTGACGGTGATGAAGTGACTTTGGGGTTCGATGAGCAAAAGAACTTTCTAACCCTGAATCCTCTCAATCGAAGCGATCAAACCGCAATCGTCATGCCAATGGCACGGTAAAACCCTACCCTCCAAAGAAGCCGCCTCGCATTTATATATAGTACCTTGAACTATGTATAATCGCATGGCGGTTTTTTATTTTAACTCCCAAAAAAATGGCGTGGTTTTACTCTTATGGGAACATGGAATTGTTCAAATCAATGGAGATAAATCATGCAACAAGCTCAAGTTAAAGCCAGTGAAAATTCAGACCTTATTCATCTTCATGCGAGCGATATCATTGCCCCCCCATTCGCTAATGCGAGAAGAAAACGCGACCCCCAATCTTACGAAGAATTAAAGAACTCTGTATCACAAAATGGCTTTGTCTCCGCGATTACCGTTCGACCTGCCCCTGAAAATGGCAAGTACGAGCTGATTGCAGGATTTGGACGCAAGCAAGTCGCAGAGGAGCTTGGTATTCCACTCCCCTGCATTGTTCGTCAAGTGAGTGATGAGCAGGCGTATGCCCTGCATATCTCGGAGAACCTTGATCGCGAAAACCTAAGTTTCATTGATGAAGTCTATGCCGCTAAAACATTCACCTCGTTTTACGCAGGTGATCGCGATAGCGCAGCAAAACGTCTTGGCTGGAGTCGTAAAAAGCTCTATGAGCGTCTTGAGCTATTGGCCTGTGACGAAAAGGTATTAAGCGCACTTGAAGCTGGCACAATCAAAGCAGGTCACGCACTGATTCTTGCGCCCTTTGAGCAAAGCGTTCAGGTGAGCACGTTAGAAAAAGTAATCACTGAAAATCTAAGTGTGAAAGATTTACGCGAAAGAGCGCGCCGAGTCCAACTGCCTTTGGCCAACGCAAAATTTAATACCGCTTCATGTAATGGCTGCCCGTTTAATAGCCAGCAGCAATCAGGGTTGTTTGATAGCCCTGACGATGGAGCGCTTTGTTCAAAACCCAAGTGTTACATTGAAAAAACTCAAGCTCATCTTGCTGATGTAGTTGCAGAGCAAGAGGAATCACATAGCCGCGTTATCTTTATGACTTCAAGCGTCAACCATGACCGAATTACCGTGAGTGCCGCTAACGTCGGTAAAGAGCAATTCGAGTCTGGCTGTATGGGGTGCGACTCTCGAGCGGCACTGGTTGATGACCGCCCAGGCTATGAGGGCCAAGTAACCCCATCACAGTGCTTGAATAAATCATGTTTCGATGAATGCGTGACGCTGCTTGAGAACGAAACGAAATCACCGGAGATTGAGCCAATATCGCCCAGTGAGGTAAGTGACGATTCGAGTGATTCACAAGCTGATAATCTGAAAGTTTCAGCCACAACTAGCACAACAAAGGTTCAGCAAAAAACACCTGATCGCGTTATTGACCATCATAAAAACGAAATTCGAGCGTTTGCCGCACAGCACGTTAGTGAGAACCAGTCTGTGCGCCTCGCAATCATGGCGCTTAGCGTAGAAGCATTATTTGGTCTTTCTAACATCAGCACCACAAGCAACCCCACTGCGCGGATTAAAGAGTTGTTGGCTCTCGATGATAAGGGAATCAAAGAAGCCATTTCTCATGCCCTCGATAACGGCATTCAATCTGCTACGACTGTAAAGGGCAACACGCCAATGTACGACTTTATGGCGCAAGTGCTGTCCTGCGTTGCTGGCGGTAATGAAGCTGCGGTTGAGCAGTGGAAGCCAACCAAAGAAGCGCTCGGTAATTACTACACACAGGGCATACAAAGCATTGTTAAGTCTTCCGGCGTAGAAACGTCGCTTCCCAAAGGAGTGATGCCAACGAAAAAAGGTGAGCTTATTAGCGCAATCCTTGCAGCGGAGTTTGATTGGTCTGGCTTTGCTCCTGCGCCTTTCAAGAAACTTTTGAAATAACACAATGAAAGCCGCCAGCGTAAAAACTGGCGGTAATCTCAAATCACGGTTCAATAGTCCTGTCATTACACACAACGAGGGAAATCGTATGTTAGAGCAAATTAAACAACTCATTGAGCGCGGAAACCTGAACGCGGTGAACTTGAAAATCAGCCTTGAGAATGGTGAGCCTGTTGTTCAAATGAGTGTCCAAACCGATGGGGTTCACGCCTCGGTGCTTAGTAAAGGCTCTCAGGACACAGAAGAGGCTCGTCAGGCGCTTTTAACGCTACGCGCCAACCTCGCTCGACCAATCATCTTTAAAGGCTCTGACTTTGACTCTGAGCTTGCTAAAGCGATTCCAGTGTTATGCGGAAGCTACGCAAAAGCACTTGAGAATGTTGATGCACTTTCCATCGCAGCAAAACTCGATAGCGCCAGCGAAAAAGCAGGAGCAGCGACGCAAAAAGCGCAAGCAAAACAACCTGCCAAAGCAAAAGCAAAAGAAACAAAGGCGACTAAAGCAAGTAAAGACGAACCCGCAGCGTCCTCTCAAGCCGATGCTAAAAAAGATGCCGTATCCGAAACCTCGCGTACTGTAGATACAAAGACAAACGACACTACCGCGCCAGCACCAACAAAAGATGCGGCGGCAATTAGTGGTCAGTTTGACTTCGATTCACTGTAAGGAGTAACTAAATGCAAAAGTTAAAAATGGTATTTAAAGTTGGCGCACGTCGCATCGAAGCACCTAATCAAGACGGATCGCTTGCGGAAAACCTACGCCTCTTAAAGCAGCAGTTCCCATTCTTTCGATGGACTGATGTACTTGAAGAAGATGGGCAGGTTCATGGGAATGAGTTGGTTTATCCTGTCGAGCTGCCCCCAGCAAAAACCAACGGTTAAGCCATGAGCCATATCACCTTTACTGAACAGGACGTGCGCGACTTTGTGAGTCGCGTCCGTCAAGCCACCAATTCAAGCAGGGAGCTTGTAAAATGCAATCAAATGCCGCTTATTCACAATCAGCAAGTACAGCAATTACATCGTTCTTTGAAAACATCGCTCCCCAAAGATCGGCAACTTTACCTTCATGCGCCACCCCTATAACTCATGTATTGAAAGGTGAAACCCTTACCTTTGATACCACTTCAACTCAAAAACTCAATCACGAAGCAAGCCTAAGAAACCACGCGCGAATCCAGTATGCGTCAGGAAGTTTTGTCTCAAAGTATGAGTCTCAGTTGGTGGCACTTGCAGAACGCAACCTGCTTGACCCCTGCCATTTTAATGCGCTCACGAACGCCCATACCCCTATCGACGCCATAAATGCACTTGGTGACGCATTAGACGAGCCAGCAGCCCGACTTGTTGATGCGGGGAATCGCACTGTGGACGAGGTTAAAAATATACTAAAACCACTAAACCTTTCAGTTCAAACGGCAAACACGCTATTCAATCACCCGCTTATGGATTTTTTGGTACAAGAGGGTGAGCATTATGAACGCAGCGACCCAACATGGAGCGTTTCAAATGGTGGCGAACTCGAAGCACTCCTTTGCCCTATCGGTGACTTGAAAAAAGCACTTCCAAAACACAATAAAGCATTATTTGCACCACTAAGTAAGGTACTCAACACGTTACTATGCACACTCTCAGGCTTTGGTCTTGCTATCCATTCAAGTGAGCTTGGTGAGGGCTTGATGTATGAGTCGCTAACGCCGAGTAGCTACGGTAAAACCATGCTCGATATGCTTCATGTGTATTTGTTTGAATGCCCCGAAGATGACCAAAAGCAAATTCTACTTCGCTCTATTTTAAGTGAGGTGAACGCCCAAGAAGAGCTTTGGATTATCGAGGATCTTTTCTATATGCACATCGACGGGGAGTATAGCGATATCGAAAGTATAATCGGCGCTGCCTTTGGTGAAGGTGGATATTCACTCCAATGTGCAATCCAAGAAACATTTAATCGCGCTTACGTTGGCATTCGATGGGGCGGTGGCGAGCTGTTCTCACCTACCGATGGTTGTGTCTTTACGCAAATGGCGCAAGCACTCAGTCAACTACCTAAAAGACACCCTTTGGTGAGCAATCTATATGCTCTTGTTCAAGTGTTATCGGACAATAAAGCCTTGCTAGAGTCCGACCTCAAAATGGAATACGACGAGGAGGTTATGATTCGTTGCAGTGGCTTTGTAGCGCCATGCAGTCAATATGAGTTTGAGAATCTAGGCGTGTACGAGATTATCAATGATCTATACCGATACGGTATGGAAACAGGCGAGCTAGGCGACCGTTTCTTATTTACACCAGAATCTTTTGAGTGTGCTAATGCCGCTGAAAGTTTTAAAGGCACTCTACTGGCAAATGCTGCCCTTATTTATGTCTGCCTTGTTGTGACAGATTACATCGAGCAAGCCGCCAAAAAAGTCGCGTAATCACCGCCCCTTGTTACAGTGTTTGTATTCCTATTTACAAGCAAGGGCATAGCGATGTTTTATTTACACGATCCAAGCAAAGAAAGGTTTAAGCGCGATATAAAACTTGAACCTCACTTCAAGCCCAAGTTGAAGTTTGCGATTGGATTTTTTGATACGGGCATTGGGTTTGCCTCAACCATTCATAGTGTCGAAAATGGTGCGCTTGGGATTGGCAAGCCAGTCTCATGTGGTGAAGTTATCAGTGCGCTGAACAACATCATGCAAGAAGAAGCCGAGCAAGGACTTTTGCGTGAGCGCACTGGAAAAGATCGCGTTGGCTGGACAGATAAACGGGTCATTTTCGAGAACGCCTCAATCGTTGCCTGGGTAGCGCCAGCAACGAAGCGAGCGATGTGGTTTCGCATCGGCAGTGATCGCCGCATTAAACTCAACCCCTATTGGCCTCGGTTACTTTTTATTGCTCACAAGAGCAGTATGCAGCTTCGTGTATATTGCGTAGCAAGAGCAAACGTCACCCCCGACACGCTGATTTATCATGCTCCGATTTGCAACGTCAATGCACAAGGTGTCATCTGTCAAGGCTCTGCAACTCGACCTGAATATAAGGGTATCACTACATCAGCCTTTCTCGATGAGTGTGAGGCGGTCATCTACGATTCAAACTTCACGCACGTTAATCACAATCAAACCTTCAACCATAAAGGACGAAACGGGGTTACGACCGAGGCGCATATCGCCCACTGGAAACGCATCGAAAAAGCACAGCGAAAGACAACAACAAAAGATCTAGTTCGCACCTCATGGCGAGCAAGTGATGTTCTATTAGGAGCTGCACAATGAACACAATGAAAGCCCCTCAGCATTTCCTTGAGCAATTTATGCGCGACGAACCACTTAGTGTTCATGTTGTAGGTGCTGGAGGAACAGGAAGCTGTTTTCTTCAAAAGCTGATTCAGCTACACAGCACGCTTGTTCGGCTCGGTGCTGCCGGATTAGATATAACCGTGTTCGATGATGATACTGTTTCCGAAACCAATATCGGACGACAAGCCTTTTACTCTATGGATGTCGGGCTTCCCAAAGCAAAAGTGCTTATTGAGCGATACAATGCGTTTACAGGAGTTGACTGGTCATACTCTATAGAGAGGTACTGTCCAACTCGTAATCAAGCAGTCATGCCCGATGTATTGGTAACGTGTGTAGATAATCCGCAAACCCGCGTACAAATCGGACAATACTTTAAGGATAAAGATTTTTTCAAAACGCTTCTTTGGCTCGATGGTGGTAACGATAAAGATAGTGGGCAGGTTGTCATGGGTATGTACCCTAAAAAGGGCTGTGATGATGACCAACGAGTACCCTCTATATACGATCTATTCACCGAGTCGCTTGAAAGCAATGAATACGAGCCAACTGACTCATGCTCGCACGAAGAAGCGATTAACAAACAAGACTTTGGTATTAACGACCAAATTGCCACCCAAATGATTCAAATCCTTTGGCGCTTGATTCGACACGGCGAGGCTGAATATCACGGTGTCTTTATTGATCTTAAATCAGGAGAGCATAACCCCCTACCCTTAAACCCGCTTAACTGGCAAATGCTTGGATATGTCGCCTGAATGTTTCAGGCGATATTCTCAACTCCATCAACACGCAAATGCCAAAAAAATGGTGTAAATCCAGCTTCGTGAGATAGTGGTTTCGTTCAACACAGCCACTTGAGGAATCACCATGAACAAAGAGAGCATTATTTCTTTAGCTGAAGCAATCGCTATGCCGTGCTATCGGTTAAGCCAACTCTCTCAAGCGATTACGCTTCGCTCTGTAATGGAAAAGCTTTGCATTGCTTCGCTTGAAGTAAATGCAGAAGAGAGCTTTGATGACAACAGCTATTACACCGACTACCGTTTTGGTTCGGGAGTGTTTATAGATGAGCCTGGCGTTGAAAAAGCCGGAGGTGTCACCGCTATCGTCGATGTTATTGAGAGTATGTTTAATATCGAGGTAAATCTTACATCAGATAATCCTGAAGGGCTCGATGACTTCTTTTCAACGTGGGAGTTTTTAGAGGTTTTAGATGAGCTGGTTTCCGCTGAAGACATTTATCTATTTAATCAGCGTGAGTCTGATGTGCAACTGGCGCAAATCACGCGAGATATCGATGAGTGTATCGCTCGCGATATACCGGCTCTTGAAAATGCCTTTGCTGAACTTAAAGTTGTCTAATATGCTCTTTAATCAAGCAGTCCGAGCAGGAGAAGCGCTACACATTGATGTAGCCTCTCTCCCTCGCATTACAATAAAGAACGCACCTGTAATGGATATACTTCGTGTATATCCACAGCTAGAGCCTGTTGTTGCTGCGCTTTCCAATGTTATTCCTGTTCAGCGAAAGTATCTAGGGTTAAGCGTATGGAGTCAGGTTTTTGAGCCAATGGACACCACATGCTCTGATGACGGCTGGCATTTAGATGGGCGCATGAACCCTGATTCACCGGATTACTATGGTCTTATCTGCTTTGGTGCTGATGGGTTTCGGACGATGTTTTACAAAGGCGTTGTTTCAGCAGAATTACCCGATACCCTACCGACCACTCCTGAATCACGGCGAGCTTATTTTCAAAAGGCTTTAGCACACGACTTGAGTGATGAGTCGTTTGGTTTTGAAATTCCCAATGCAACACCTGTGGGCTATTCAACCTTCGATTTTCACAAAGGACGGGTAGCTCCCCAAGGCGGAACACGTTTATTTGTTCGGTTAGCGGCTAGTGACTTTATTCGCCCTAAAAGAATCCGTTTGTAACTTTCACAGAGGAATTGATATGAGCTTTATCGAGATACCTTTTGCCCCGTCAAAAACGATCTTTTCAGCCGGTAATACCGTGTACTGGCAAGATGTCTGCGAGCTGGTTGGCCATGAACACTCATCAGGTTTGTTTACCGTGGTGACGCCACCAGATCCCGATGACTTTGATTCTTTCGATGAGGTGATGACTGATGGAATTTACGTATTATCAAATGGCGTTTCAACGGTCGAAGCCTACCACCATGAACTACGTCAGCCAATAATAGACGAACCTTGCAACGCTTAACACTCGCGCTTCCTTTCATGGGAGGGCGGTTTCCTCTCTCTTCTACTCTACATGAACATTGACAAAGCCTTTGTGCTTAAAGATATTACGCTTTACTACATTTCCATCTTTGTCTGTATTTTCTTCGCTCACTCGCTCCGAAAAGGCGTATAGCGGGGTAACATGGTTCTCTCTCAAAGCGCTTTCCAGAAAAGACATGAAGAACGGCGCTCCACCTATCATTGCCTGGAGGAAAATCGGATCATTGTCGTCCTCACCTAGCTCGTTGTGAATAACAAGCTGGGCGATGTCATGAGCGCGATCTTGAAGCTCTTTATTCGTTGGTATGTCAGTAAAGGTTAAGAGGGCTTTTAGATGTTTCAGCGAATTGCCCCTTAAGTCCACGACGCCTGCTTCCTTTTGCTCAGGCGTTGCTGGGTGCTGTGTTAAATTTAAAATCATTGTTGTGCCTTTTTTTGGAAGAGAGCCGCTATATTAACCCGATTTTTAACTTCACTTGTCATGCACAAGCTTGTGTGAGCTTATTTTTGTATTTTCTTGCGTCATCCATATTCCGTGAGATCGTAATTCACATCAAAACTCAACGACTACGGAGCTTCACATGGGATTTTTCTCAAAACTTACTGCCGACACCAATGAAAGCATTCCAAGCAGTGCTGTCGCTCAACACAAGCCTGTCTATTTGATACAGCCAAACGGAAAGCCACCTGTCCGCGAAGATAGCTATGAGGGCTTTGGTGTTATCGGTGGTGTCAATTGGTTTGTCTGGCTTGCAAAAGAGAATGCTGAAAAGCTTAATCTCGACTTGGATGCTCTGAGTGATGATGATTTGTTTCACATCGGCATTGGAATTGATTGTGGGTATGTTAAGAAGGATAGAAAAACAGACGAATACTGGGTTATTTTTCATCGTCACGAGCAAGCCATGGGGAGCGTTGATGTTAATGTTTTCAGAGGCACTTATTCTGATGTTATTCCTGAGTTGGGTGCGAGCGCAAATGAGCTCGTTGAATCTGGTCGATTCATTAGTGTTCCCATTGCTGAGGTTACCCCTGATCTTTTCAGTATCAAGCTAAGCCACAACCCTGATGCCATCTATGAAGACTTACCCGCATCGAAAGACTGCCCTTTTCAAGGGTTCTTCTATCCCGATGAGATGGTTCTCTTTGAGAATTTTACGGTTGATGAAAAATACCTCTGAGAGCAACTGATTGCCTCTGTTGACTGACCTGCCGTTGTGCAGGTCTTTTTTTGCTGATTTGCTTTTCATTTGAAACTTTCAGTAGGGAATCCAGCTTTCATATTGTCCTATCAACCCCAGGACGCCAAAAAAGATGCGTCGATTAAAAGGCGTGAGACATTGGTTCCAGTCTTCGGACTTACCCTTTCATTTATTAGGAGCGCAACTTATGACGGCTTTTGAAGCAACTCTCTTTATCAATCACAGCAGCGGCAAAACTGGCTCATGGCAGATTATCGTCGAAGCACTACCGAACGGTCATGCCCAACTCACCACCCATGCGTGCAAAGTGGTCGGCGGTACTCCGGTAATCAACACCCGTACTGTGACCGAGGGTAAAAACATCGGTCGAAGCAACGAAACCACCCCGCTTGAGCAAGCTATCAGTGAAGCTAAATCAAAAGTCGGGAAAAAGATTGATAAAGGGTATAGCTACGAGCAACCTGAAGCTGGAACTGTTGCCACGAATGGCTTAGGTCTAGCTAAACCTATGCTGGCGTATGAGTTCTCTAAGGTCGGTCGCATTAACTACCCCGCATTCGCCCAGCCTAAACTCGATGGGAACCGTTGCCTCGCAGCGCGAGTGGGTAATGAAATTTTGCTCTGGAGCCGTGGAGGCAAGTTCTTTGACTTACCGCACATTAAAGCAGCCCTTGAGGATGTTTTAACAGAAGAAGGCATTATTCTTGATGGGGAGCTTTATATTCACGGGCAAGTATTACAAACAATCAATGCCCTTATTAAAAAGCCGCATCGCGAAACCACTCAGATTCAGTATCACGTTTATGATTTGGTGTTAGATCAAAACTACCAAGAGCGCTTATGCCGACTTGAAACGCTCATTAATGACAGCAATGAGCATATTGTTTTGTGCGAAACGCATATCGCAAATAGCGAAGATGAATTGATGGAGCTTCATGCTCGCTGGGTGGGCGCAGGTTACGAAGGCACGATTGTTCGTGATGGAAACTCGCCCTACCAAAACAAGCGCTCAAAATCGCTGGTGAAGGTAAAAGACTTTCAGGACGATGAATTTGAGGTGCTGTCCGTGTTAAAAGGAACACCGCGAACCCTTAAGTGCGGAACGGTACTTCAGTGCGCTATTTACGAATGCTGTGCAGGTAACGGAAGTAAATTCCGTGTAACCGCCCCCGGTGATATGCACCAAAAGCATGAGGCGTTTTTAAAAGCGGATACCGCTGTCGGTCGTCCTTTGACGGTGAAATATTTCAATAAAACAAAAGATGGGGTTCCCTTCCTGCCTGTGGCTATTAGCTTACGTCCTAGCGGGTATTAATGCGATTCACGGGGAGCTTCGGCTCCCCAATTCATCATTGAAAGTTTCAGTCATTCAAAATAAGTCTCCACATAGCACTGTTCATGCTTAATTTCTGGCGGTAATTCAACTTCGTGAAATGATAGAACTATATCAACTACGGAGAGCAACCTATGAACCAACCTACCATTCAACCCAAAGAGCATAATGCTGGCGTTGCACTTTCCACTGCGCATATCAGCAACGAAGATGCTGCCGATCTACCTTATTTCGCTACAGCACCTTCTCACTTCTTTTCGCGTGAATACGGTTACTTCTTCATTGTGCCGGAAGATAATGCTCTGTTCATCGATCTCTTTTCAGGAAAAGTCGGTGAAAGCGTTTATGCCCTTTTGCAGTGGGCGCGGTCACAAGGCTTTCGCTACGTCGAGCTAGACCAAGATGCGCCTATTGAGCCTTTTTTGATTAATTATCAGCAAGATTGAAAGTTAAACGCAGGAAAAATAACTATGAATGATTTTGTATGGCCAAGCGATGTAGATCGTGCAGAGAACGAAGAGCTGAATCGTGTCTGCGAGTATCTTGAAGAAGTACTTGATGAACATGAAACGCTAACAGGCAAGTTTCAACGCCTTAATGACGTGTGGCGAGCTGATGGGTGTGGCTCCAATAGCTGCATGATGAAACCGCCTGAAAGTGTTGGGAATAACGGTGGTTGTCGATGTTACGAAAACAGATCGCTGATGATGAGCGTAACGCAACGCGTAAATGCGATTCTCAATCAGTAAGGGAGCTACCAATTAACTTGCGGGAAGCTATTTCTGCGAGATGATGTTCATGCAACCAAATTGACCAAGGACTGCCAGATGAGTATCACCAAAACCCAAGCCGCTTTTATTTACATGGGTGACAATCAAGATCACACCATTGCAAGTGCGAACGTCATTCGAGCGAAGCACGGATTCTTTTACGCAGATGCCATTCACTGCTTAAACGGTGATTGGTCAACCGGTGCTTTCATGGATAAAAAAGGCCGCTCTGCCCCAGCGCTCTACTTAACCCGTAAAGAAGCGTTAGACGCCCACGAAGAAGCGCTAAAAGATTTTAATGATACGGAAGAGCGCGATGCAGATGACGCCTATGAGGGCGAGGTTGTTGCGGTAAAGTGGCATAGTGATGACCGCCTTGAATTTTTTCACCTGAACGAAAATGGAATCCCCTACCCTGAATCAGTTGGGTTTACGTGTGCTCGTCGAGCAATGGGCGAATAGGTATTGCTCTGCTTGCGATTTTCCGCTGAACATTTCAAACGCAGTACGTTACATGAGGAAATATTTTATGACCGTTAATTCATTACCATCAAATTTTCATCGCGCATTGAAAGCTTTCGGATTGCGCACCCCTGACTCACTCGGGCCCGATCACTTTGTGTTGAATCGCATTCCGTTGACGGACGTTTTTGGCAACCCAGAAAAGCATATCGCCTTCCCGATTGCACTCAACGAGCCGGTTGGCGATGAGCGAGAGATTGCCATTCTCGATTTGGAAACAACTGGGTTTAACCCTGAAGTAGACGAAGCGATTGAAGTAGGTATTATCCGTGCATCGTACAGCCCTTCCGCTGGTCGATTAACAAGCATTTTGGGGTCGCTAAGCGCGCTAGAGCAACCGGCACGACCTCTGGAAAGCATTATTACCGAAGTCACAGGATTAACCGATGATATTTTGAAAGGGCAAACATTCCCTACAAGCAATGTATCTGAAATTTTAAGCGGTATTGAGTTTATCGTGGCGCATAATGCCGCGTTCGACAAAGCTTTTTTCGAAAATCGGTTCCCGCAGCTAAGAGGGCTGAAATGGGTGTGCTCTTGCAAAGGTGATATTGACTGGAAATCACTTGGCTACCCATCTTCGAGCTTGCCTAAAATCGCTTCGCATCAGCACTTCTTTTATGATGCGCATCGAGCCACCATTGACTGCATGGCTGTTATTTGGGTCTTGTTTGTGGAGCCTAAAGCTTTTGAGCAGATGCTTGATAATGCTCAAAAGGAATCTTTCAAAATTCAGGCGTTTGGTGCGCCATTTGAGGTGAAAGATCAACTCAAAGCCAACGGCTTTAAGTGGGACGGTGATGCGCGTGTTTGGTGGGCGCTCGTTAAAGGTTTAGATAAACTGAATGAAGTCAGTGAGATTTTGTCTTCGCTTTACCCAAACGGTGGCCATATTGCTCATGTAGAGCAGCTTTAAACCTTGTTAATCCATCTTGCCTACCAGAGTGATACTTCGGTGTCGCTCTGATTTTTTTCCTTCCCTAGCAATAACCTGATAACCCGCTGTGCATCGAGAGGTTGCACAGCGGGCGATGACGGCGTGTTAAGCTCTAAAACCATTGACCAACTCATGCAGTTGTTCAGACACACGCTGTGAGCTGCGAATGCTTTCTGCACTGTCTTGTGTGCGCTCTAAACTGCGATTAGCCAGCTCAGAAATCTCCGCAACCTGGCGGTTCACTTCTTGCGACACCATGGCTTGCTCTTCAACCGCAGTGGCCATTTGCTCAGACATAGCAGAAATCTTACTGACCGCTTCTACAATACCCAGCAACATGCTTTCTGACTCAACCACACGCTGTAAACCCAGCTCTGCATCAGCAGCGCCTTCTTCAGCTACCAGCACCGAGGTCGCCGCTTGCGCGCTGAGGCTCTCAACAATGTGACCAATATTCTTAGCTGAGTCACGCGTATTGGAGGCCAGCAAACCCACTTCATCAGCCACCACCGAGAAGCCACGACCATGCTCACCGGCACGTGCCGCTTCAATTGCAGCGTTGAGGGCTAATAAGTTGGTTTGATCCGAAATGGTCTCAATGGAAGCGGCTGCAAGCGCAATCGCATCGGTTTGTTGCGCCAGTTGTTTAACTGCCTGACCAATATCCGACACTGTGCCGCGCAATTGCTCGATTGAGGTACGAGTAATATGCGCAATTTCCACACCTTGGTTGGCCAAGTCACTGGAGTGATCAGCCTGCCCTGCGGTTTTCTGTACGTTTTCCGAAATCTCATGAATGGCCAACGACATTTCTTGCATCGCTTTAGCAACCAGTTCAGTTTGTTGCGTTTGGTTGATAATCTCGCCACGCGCTGTTTCAGTCAACGCTAAGCCGCGACGTGATTCTTCAGTCACATGGCGCGATGCATCTTCAATACGCGTCAGTACGGTATCTAAGTGCGCACGCAAGCTCATCACACCCACCGTAATATTACCGGCCATACCGCATTGATTGGTGTAGGTGGTGACAGCCAATGGGTGCATAAAAACACCTTTTAGCTCGTGATTGATCGCATTTAAATCCTGTTTATGCTGATAATTCAATACAGCACCAAAGACCACTAAAGCTGCAGCCAGCCACAGCGCACTGATCATGGGTGACAGGCTGTAGCCTAAAATCGCCGCTGGAATCAATAAAGCTACAGCCAGTAATACTTGCTTGATCGAACGAGGTATTTGTACTTGAAAACTTTTATTGCGAATGCGTGCATAGGCCTTTTCTGCGCGCTCCACATCAATGCGTTCAGGGCATGAACGCACCGACTCATATCCCACGACTTGGCCATTTTCTGTGATCGGCGTGACATAAGCACTGACCCAATAAAAATCACCATTTTTACAGCGGTTTTTTACCATCCCCATCCATGGACGCCCTGCTTTAAGGTGCTGCCACATCACCTCAAAGGCTTCTTTAGGCATATCGGGATGGCGTACAATATTGTGGTGCTGGCCCACCAACTCCTCACGAGAAAAACCACTGATCTTTTCAAAACCATCATTACAGTGGGTAATAACGCCCTGCAAATCAGTCCCCGAAATGAGTTTTACATCGGGTGAGAATACTTGTTCACGCTGAGTTACAGATCGATTACTTTTCATAACAGTCGCCTTCAATATATGTGCACAAAAAAAATTATTACTTCTCTATGGCCTGTTGACGTTTCGTCACAAGCTATTGAATTATAAGTGCAAACTCGTATCTTTGAAGATCTCACCCAACATCGATACGAGTTTGCTATGCCCCGACTGATGCTCAGTGATGAACACTGGTCGAAGCTGAAAGTAATTCTGCTTCACAATGACATCTATAACAAGCGTGACTTGCGAATGACCGATGTCAATGGCCATTAACACTCAGTGAAAGGCAATGCTGATATGGACTGGGGGCTTTATCGTTACCGACACTTGGTGGAGAACATCTTCGCTCGGCTAAAGCATTACCGGGCAGTGGCTTCACGCTATGACAAACTCAAGCGAAATTATGAAAGTGTGGTAGCCATGGCATGTGCATTCCTTTGGCTACCCATGTGAAACGTCAACAGGCCCTAGACTTCCAATTTTCTTGCGCTAAATCAGATTCAAGAGATGATACTCCGACATACAGTGATTGTTGGAGAAAAATCATGAATACAGCGCATCAAAACGACTCCACTGCACGCATTTTGGTTCCAGACAACATGGATGCGGAAATGCCGATAGCAAAAGGCTCAGGGATTGTGGCGGTTAGCATGGATGAAGACATGGATGTGGTGTACTACGAAGGCAATATCTATGGCGCTTCAAATTTACCTTGTAGCGCGTAAAGCCTCGCCCAATACGGGCGGGGATATAAGCGCATCGGCGTAAGCCGATTTGTTGTCAACTACATCAACCTGTATATAATAACAGTATGCACACCAAAACCCTGAAACTTCGCATTAAAGACAAACACCGTACCGTGCTTAATCACCAAGCTCGGCAGGTGAACTTTGTCTGGAATTACATCAACGAACTCAGTTCGCGGAGTATCAGGGAGCGAGGTGTGTTTTTGTCCAACTTCGACATCCAAAAATACACCAATGGCGCATCGAAAGCGTTGGGTTTGCACAGTCAAACGGTTCAGTGTCTATCCAAAGAGTACGTCACCCGCCGCAATCAATTTAAAAAGCGCCAGCTATCATGGCGTAAGTCCGGTGGCACCCGGCGTTCATTAGGCTGGGTCCCGGTCAACACTGGAGCGGCCAAATTCAAAAACGGACAGGTCTTTTTTAACGGCCAATACTATAGTGTCTGGGATAGCTATGGCTTGTCCCAATACCAATTTAGAACCGCATCCTTTACGGAAGATGCACGGGGCCGCTGGTACTTTAATGTGGTGGTCAGTGTTGACGTTAAACCTTCAACGGGTACCGCATTGGTCGGTATCGACTTGGGTTGTAAAGAGGCGGCTACCGCATCCAATGGGGAGCAGCTGGCCAATGGCGAATACCGCAAGCTGCAACAGCAGATGGGCATTGCTCAGCGGGCCAGAAAGAAACACCGGGTGAAGGCGATACACGCCAAAATCGCCAACCGGCGAAAAGATAACATCCACAAATTTACGCGCAAGCTGGTTAATAACAGCGCGGCTATCTTTGTGGGTAACGTTAAGCCCCTGGCATTGGTGAAAACCAAGATGGCTAAATCCGTATTGGATGCCGGCTGGGGTAGCATCAAGACAATATTGGAATACAAGTGCGCTCACGCAGGTATTGTCTTTGAAGAAATCAACGAAGCGTTTTCAACCCAGACCTGCTCGTGCNATAGTTTAGATAATGATCGTGACATCAATGCTGCATTGAACATTGCCGCGGCGGGGCATCGCCGTCTAGCTGTAGGAATCCTCGCCCGTGGCCGCGAAGCGGCTTAGGGCGGGGAGGATGTCAAATGACTTGGAAACGCGCATTGTTGTTGCCGCAGGTCGCGCCTTGCAACGCGCGCCCACCATAGCACTTGCCGCATTAAAAAAGACCGCTATTCAAAGTCGGATGCGGGAAGTGGGCTATGTCCAGATGAATACAAAGGGTCGAATGAGTGTGACCATCACGGATAAGGCGCTCTACGACCAATGGGAAGCGAAGTATTCACCAAGTGAATAATTTGCAAGTTTTAGCGCAAAGCCCGAATGCCTAAACTTCCAAAATAGTTGCGGCAAATAAGACTCATGCGATGATGACTATATACAAAATCAACAACAGGAACGGCTATGCAAAACGTTGATGAACAATGGAGCGAAATTAAGTCATTTCTCGATGATATTCGAGCGTCAGGCTTAATCAATCCACTAGGCGCTGCCCCAAGTCTTATGGCCGACTTTGGGTTGACGCGAAAAGAAGCAGGTCATGCCGTCCAAAAATGGATGCGCAGTTTTGATAACTCCCCTGCGAATGGGGTTCAAATTTAAGAGCGGGTGATCCCCGCTAGGGGGTCACATGACTACTACCACTCAACGCTTTCGTGTTCGCCTTCGGCGCGCTGCACGACTCGCTGCTCAGCTTACTGAGCTGTTTGATTTTCTAGGTTTCACTTTTCTAGCTCAACTTGCTCGGGCTGTGTTCCTAGCTGCTCTGGTTGCTCTGCTTCTTGTAGACCTGCTAGTGCGTACCACTTTGCACCTCACCGTTTTAACCTTTCGGTTTCTAGGTGCGCGACTGGCTCGCCTTGCTCGGGCTGTGGTTGCACTTAGCCTAGCATTGGCACTTTCAGGCATATTGCTCTGCGGGTTTGAAATGGATGCAAACATCAAACCGAGTGTTTATAGAGCGCACGTATGGCTTTAAGTCCAAAAAAGATGCGTCAGTTCCGTTTCGTGAGATAGTGGTTTTATCAAAAGAAACGGAGTTGACCATGCATATTCCAAGCTATGAAGAACGATTGAAGCGCGTATCAGATAGAGCCTCTTTGATTAAGGAGCTTCACGAAGCTCAAATTGCAGAGCTTCGAGCAAAGAAAGCCATATATCAAGGCGTTCCTGCTCAATTTAGAGGGCTTCCGGTAAATGTCGCAGGGAACTTCAACCCTCATGGTAAGCGTGTTTACCGCCAAGCCCATGAGGTCGTTAGGAAACTAACCATCAACTTCAATCGCCTATGCGCATCAATGAAAAAAGGCCTATCTGTTTCCTGATTCGCACCTTGTTCTTATGGAGAGTAATTATGAAAAGCACAGTGATGAATAGCGATTCCTATATTCGACAGTCCGGCTTAGTATGCCCTTGTTGCGGTTTCAGCGATGGAGTTTCTGCTGAATATTTTGAATCGCAAGGCTTAACTGGTGATCAACGGGTTGACTGCTCTCGGTGCGAATCGACATGGTTCGATGAGTACCGCTTGACAGGATATCGAGATTTACAACAAGGAAACCATCTCAAGCTAGAGATATGCGTGCCCTATGTTGTTGAGCATTTTAAACAAACCAAAGCGCTGCCTGAAACTTACGAGCAAAATGGGGTGAAATTTTCACGCGAGATATTAGTCGGTGCGCTGCCTTGTGTGGTGTCTAAAGTGTTGCGTTGGCTCTCATCTGATGATGATTCAGATATTGACTTTATGGTGCTTTCAGCCGAAAAAGGTGAACGTCGAATGTGTTTTTGCCACCGTGATGAAGCCGTATATTTCAATGAGTGCATCCAAGATGAGTGGATTAACAGCGTATGTTTCGACGCTCTATTGCCAATGCTTCGAGACGATCATCGCTTTTGTGATGTCCTTAACTATTTTGATGAGGTCATTTAAAAGAGGTGTGTAATGTCAGATTCCATTATGATTGCGCTTATCGAGTCCACAGGGAGTACTTTAGCCGTTTTGATACCTTCCCTAGCGGCACTCTATCTAAGTCGACGCTGGTTTCATGTAAAGCGTCTTGAGGACAGCTACGAGTCTGCACTTCGAGACATTCAATACCTGCTCACCGTAGAGTCTGTTCATTGTGAGCTACACAAAGAAAATCATGGTCAATCTTGGCGGTTAAAAGCGCGGCATATCGCCAATAACCAAGGCGTGTTCTGGAGTCAACGAAACACATACAGCTTGACGCAGAAACACCTCGATAAGCTTGAATATCGAAAAAAATCGTCACGGCGATTGCGGCGTTTTGCGCTGAAAGATTAAGAGGGAAACGGCTGCTAAATTACTTGTGCCAACTTAGACTCATGAGAGCCTGCTCCTATCGATAACCTGATTGAGCGCTACCTGGACTACGCGATGGGGCGCGGTCGCGACTACTGGGAGCAAGGGTATCCGTATGATATTCTGGTGCATGACAAATACATTTCGCGCGCGTTAAACCCAAGAGAAGGTATCGCTTGCTTAGGTTTCAATGAGCACTATGTTTCAACTCATACAGCAGCTTCAAATGGTGGATTGCCCGTGGAACTTGTGTACCAATACGCTGATTTGATTTTCACGCCAAGCTGTCTTGATAAACCCCAAAAGGTAGCTAACCAAAGATAATGATTATCGAGGCTTTCTTTTCGCTTCTTGTGGCGGCAGCCGGACTTTGGTTGCCGCTTCTGTTGTTAGTGAAAACTCAAACAATAATGCTTCAGAGGGTCAGCGCGAAGGTGTGGATGCCCTTTGCGATTATCGGTGTCCCTATTCATGAGCTTAGTCATTTTTTTGCCTGCAAGCTCTTTGGTCACAAGGTCATACGACTTGAACTTTTCAAGCCAGATAAATCAGGAACTCTAGGCTTTGTAGAGCACAGTTACGTGCCATCGGTGCGATCCTGGTTTGCGAATATGCTCATCGGTATCGCCCCTTTCGTTGGCGGTGCAGTTTTCATTTACTGTGTAACCTACCTTCTCGCATCGGAGCTGCTTTATCGTCGCCCTCTTGTGGATACTCAATTGGAATCTATTGTCGTTCTAGGCTGGTCGGTATGGTCTGAAACTTTTAGTGCTATTCAAACGCTGCATTGGGGTCGTCCGTGGTCTTGGTTGTGGCTGTATCTATGCGTGGCCACTGCGATGTTTATGGTTCCAAGTGCTCCAGACTTCCAAGGGGCAGCTAAAGGGATTGTTGCTTTAGTTACGCTACTACTACTTTTCGTTCTCCTTTCACCGGAGAAAACACTTAGCGCGATTGCCCAGGTATCCGTTTCCTTTTATGCCCTTTACCCACTTTGGATAGCAGCCCTTGTATTGTTTCTTGCACTTATTGCGCTGTCGCTGTTCCCCGCTCTAAGCCGCCAGTCAAAAAACTAGCGCTAATCGCTATTCATGAGAGCCTACCATTAATAGCAACTTATTGATGGTGATGATGATGCAGCAATGTGCCGAACAGTCTTTCCAAGAGCCGACGTATTCTCGTTGGTTTGAAAGTGCGCAACCCGCTTATCGAGAGGAAGGTGGTGAATTAACGTCTAACTTCCTCACGGACAACGATGAGCTAGTTGAGGGCATCTTCTTTGGTGTGCCCAATGATGTATACCATGCGCTACCTGCATTATCGTCCAGCAAGCTGAAAGACTTTGCGAAGCAGGCTACGCGGTATGCGAAAACCGAGATTCATAACATCGACCGGCGTGTAACCACTGCGCAGCAGAAAACATTTGATGCAGGCACTATCGCGCACGCCATTTCATTAGAGCCTGTTCGGTTCTTTAATGAATATTTCAGATTACCTGTGCCCGCAGATTACCCAGATGCACTCAATACCTGTGAGCAAATCAATCAGGCGTTATGCGAAGCGGGTCTTCCTATGACAGAAGGCAAAGAAGGCAAGCGCGCGCGGCTACTTCGCCATGATCCAAGTTTGACTGTTTCACCCTCTGCCTCAACGCGTGACTTAGATGCGCTGTTGGTTCAAAACGGGCTGTCCAAAACAGAGAGCAAGCTCGATAAAGCCATTCGGTTGAGTCAGCACGATAGTAGCATTGAGGTCTTTGAGCTCATCTTAGAGCAAGAAAAACAAAAGCAAGGTACGCCAGCGCAAGTGACGACTGAAGACGGTGAAGTGACGCTTTATGGCGGAAAAGCACCCGTCCATGGACAGATGTGGGACGATGCCATGCGAATCGTTCAAGTGATCCGCAACCACCCCAAAGCAGCGGAAGCGTTATCCCACGGGTTTGCCGAGGTCACCATGATTGCTAAGTGCTCATTAACTGGTTTGTGGGTCAAAGCAAAATTCGATTGGCTGAGCGTATTTGATACCGCAGCTGATGTGAAGACAACGCTATCCACATTACCAGGGAAGTTCGAGCGACAAGTAAAGGAACTGAAATACGACATCCAAGACGCGTTCTATTGCTATGTAGCCGAGTTATTGGGTGTAAACATCAAACGCTTCACATTCGTCGCTGTGGAGTACGTAAACGCCATTAACTGCCAACCGTTCGCCTTGCGTAGAAACAAGCGTGAGAAGGCGCGTGAGGCGCTTATTGATAGCCTAGAGGCATTAAAGCGTAGATTAGATAACAACAACTGGTTAAACGACTTTGAAGAGCCCGTGTTACTCGAAATCTAAAATAATCGCGCTGTTTGCTTCTAATGGTTAAATAGTCATATAACGAACACACGGAGATTGCTATGAATCAGCAACAACCAGAGCCAATTAACTTAAAACAGGTCTTTGAAGATAAAGATCTACCAAACGCTATTCTTGATGCCTACCGCAAAGGGAATCCGAGTAAATCCTATACCTTGGAAATGTGCCAGCGAGCGGTACTCGAATGTTATCGTGCCTGCGCGATTGAAGCGCGTCGCGCTCGTTCATTTGGCATGGTCGGTTTGTATGATGTAGAGCCTCTAGCGCTTCGTGGGGCATTGTTTGACATCGCTGCTGAAGGGTTGAGCTTATTGCCACAATCTCGGCATTTCTTCTTTAGCGTTTATCTTCCTGATTACGCAACGATGCCGGTACTTCAGGTGGTGCTGAAAAAACGAGGCATTCAACATCTCATCTTTGGACGGGATTCTTGTGAAGACTTTACACTTCAATTGGTCCACAAGGGAGATACCTTTGTATGGAAAGGTCAGTCTATTGAGCCTATTTATGAATCAAACCCTGATAATATGCGCAACCCGCTTGTCTGTGCATGGTGTATGTATAAGGAAAATGGCAAAAAAGCCCGCTACTACTTACTCGACGCAGAGCCAGTTGAAATCAAAGCGATTGAGCGACGAGAAGCCGATCCATCGATGAATAATCCATGGGTGCGTTTTCCGCGCATTACCAAAGAAGCTGAAATTTTGCGGATGTTTTTTAATGTCCTCAATCCAATTCATAACTTCACGATTGATTCATCGTCAGAAGATCCGCGTATTACTGCGGATGCCGCTAATAGCGACACTCAAGCACTTATTGATTAACGAATAGGAGTTCACATGACTAACCATAAAGTTGTTGCCAAAGAGCTCGTTCGTCGCTTCTCTAACACGGGAGCAAAAACACTTCACCATTGGGTGCGTCAGCAATACGGTCGCGTTGTATCAAAAGGCGAAGGGCACACTACGCTCGATAACGTATCGACCAAAAGCGTATTCAATGAAATTGAGCGTCATTTAAACTGCTTCTCCTCCATTAAACCGGCAGACTTTATTCGCTGGTTCTCTATGGTGCCTGCATTTGATGCTTTTGGGCGAACCCAAGCCTCCATAGATGCGCTCCCACAGCTCTACCAGGATGTGTTACTCAGCGCCAATCCAGAATTAACGTTTGATGCCGTCGTGCTGCGCGGTAACGACTTGATTGATGCGCCAGCTACAAATGCGCCGATGCATTATCAAACTACTACGCAAAACTATCACGCAGACGTTCGTGGTGCCGCCTTGTCAATGACCGACGGAAAGCGTACCGCAACTTTGGTGATTCCTGAGCATGAAGTAAAGCAAATCATTGAAGTCCACAAGCGCACTAAATTTCGTTGTGACCCGCTGGACACCAGCGAATGGAACAATACTTTAATTGCTGCATGCTACCGGCGTATTTTTCATTTCGCCGAAGCCGGACAGTGGGTTCGCAATATTGACCCCGCTATGATGCAGTCATTAGACCTTCTCGAAACTGAGCTCTATGCGATTTTTAATCAGCACTCTTTTACACAAGACGTGAAAGATGACTTTTCAGGGCGACTGGTAGCGACCGTGGCAGAACAGTTTAAGCCAAGCGCTGACGACCACAAAGCATTACTTGCTTCAGCGAATCGTGTCCGTAATGCGTTGAATCTTCCAGATGAAGGGTGCGATGCAATCGTGCTGGCGCTTGAATCCGACTTCCTTGCAAAAGAGGCAGAGAAAAAGAAGCAAGCAGAAAAAATTGCTGCTCCTCGAAATGTAGTAAGCTTTGGTGTTGTGAATACAGAAAACAGTACACGCGCCGAAGATGACTTCAGCGACACTGAGTGGGGAACGTTTTAACGTGGTAACAGCATATCCTGATCAAGCAATCCGAAAAGCCCGCCTCGTGTGCAACGACGGGCAGTTCAAAGATGTACTTATTTCATGCTTAAAAGGTCAGGATGGGCGTTACACCGTGGAAGGAATTGAAATAGGCGTCGGCCGCTCACGTGCAGTTGCTCTTGCTGTAGCTGCAAAAGCTGAGCGTTTGCTTTGCGAAGCGCGTGCTCACGAGCATCTTGAGCGTATGCTCGGGTTAATTGAAACCTATGGCTATGATTGCATTAAAGATGAAACCTTTGAGGTTCAATCGTCGTCCGAACTATTTCAATCTATTAAGCCGCTGGAAACATTGCGCATTAATGAATTTTTTGAGCAGCACTTACAAAGCAACACCTGGAGCATCCTTCCTATTTTAGCTGGTATCCGTGTATTTTTACTTGTCGATGAGGATGTGTCTCTTTATGACGCTAGACAGCTAAAGCGCCTACCTGAACTAAACGACAATGAAAAATCGACACTTATGGATGCGTTTGGAAATAACAGCTCTAGCCGCACCGTTCTTGAGGCCTTTTACTGCCAGGGGGATTTGAAAATTACAGATGCCATTCGACTACTTGGGCATGATTTGACTGCGATGAGTTACACTGCGCGAATGGCCAAGCTTCATCTCGCGCTCCGTAACGTACGGCTATCTCCTAAGCTTTCGATTGTGGAGCCTATCAAAAACGCTGAAAGTGCCGTTCGTGTATTAATGGCAACACAAGGGCTTCTAAAGCCCGTGCTATTAGCAAAAGGGTCTGATCGTGATGTGATTGTAGATAAATACCCTGCAATCGAAGTAGATGTTTCACAAGTGAAGAATGGCGTGAGCCAATTGAGCGCTTATGGAGTTGAAGGTGTGAGCGGGCAGCAAATTAATATGCCCGTTGCCTCATTACCCGCTTACGTAAACACATATATGGCGCTAGGGTTACGACTTCATTCTCCGCGAATACCGGTTTTAGTGTGACTGTCCTCGCCCTGCCTTGGGCGAGGCGCCCCTAGAAGTGATATTCAAAACCAAACGTAACAAACTCTGCCCCGCTGTAATCAAACCCATTCGTTGTGAAATAGTTTTGCTTGTAATGATACTCAAGACGCCAGGTAAAATTTCGATTGATAGCGTAAGTGATTCCGGCGCTGTGCATTAAATTGGTATTTGTAAAGTTTTGCGCCTCCTGCTTCACGGTAGCCCTTTGCCAGCCGGTACCTACAGCAAAGTCTAGACGTGAAGACATTGGTAAGAAATAACGAACACGAACACCGTAGCCACTAATCGATGACTTCAACCCGATCATTTCATAGTCACTCATACCCTCTTCAAGAACACGGCCAGACTCCGGTATCCTTTCGATGATATCCGGATCGGTAAAGTAACCGGCTTCTAAGCTCACGCGAGGTGTAACAACCCAACCAAGGCTAACACCTCCACCCATTCCGCTACTGCCTATACGAACGTTTGACTCCTCGCCCACCTGGTACCCATCAAACGCATCACCTTCGATAGACAATCGACTGCTAATATCTAGCGATAAATAAAAAGGCGTGTCATTGGCAAAAGATGGACTCGACATCAGAGCTAGTATTACCGCTGAAACTTTCAAGTAGATTCTCTTCATCAATTATTCGGCAAGGATACCGCGACTGAATTCTTTGAATCAGTCGTCGGAGGAATTGCCGCTCCATAGTTAAAATTATAACCATCGCTGCGCTGGAGTATCCGACAATGCTTGTGGGATACCCCCTGCACAACACCTGATTTGGTTTGAACATTGAACGAACCGCTGCTACGCACCGCAACCCGTCCCACATACACACCTTGTTCTTCGATAACGGCTCCATCAGTTGCCTGATGGGGTCTGGTCAACTTGGGCCTTTACAAGCCCCGACTTAATTCGCATGGAAAATAAGTCGTGGGTCGTTGACTCTATTTCTTCCTCGGGGATTTGTGCTGGGCCATTTAACAACGCCTCATTCTCTCACGGGTAAATACATGAGAATCCTCATTTTGAGGGCTGAATTGGGATCAAAATCATTCCTGCAGATGTGCCGGAAGCACATCAAAATCCTGCTCACCAAACACTTCTTTTAAAAAGCCGGAGCCTTTTTCTTGCCGGTACGTCAACATTAACTGATGCTCTGCACGGGTCATCGCCACATAAAGCAAACGTCGCTCCTCACCAATCCGATGGTAAAACTCATCCTTATCTATCTCCATGCCATCCTTATCAACAGGCGGTGAGGGTTCGATACATTCTGTTGTGTAAGAGATCTTCGAAGGGACCGTCATCGACTCAACCCGGTGAATCAAGACACGCTTAAACTCAAGACCTTTTGAGTTATTCATCGTCGTTAGTACAACTTCATTAGTTCGCGACGAAAGGTTGGTTTCCTTCTTACTTGTATTTCTTGCCCTGTCACTTAATTTTTGCGCTTTAGTTGCAGAGGTGCCGTCCGTGCCGTGAAAAACCGATAATACAAACCCCCATAGCTTCTTCGCCGAATTTTTAAAATTCTCTAAGCGCTCTCCATTCATGCTTTGGTTTTTAATTTCCGCCGCGCAAACCATTTCAAATATCTGATTCAAAGCTTCCTTTTCCTTGATATCGTTGTGCAAGACCGACAAGCAAAGATGATGAAGCGACATGGTTAGACTGTTCCAACTTGTATCGTTTCCTGCTGTTGCGCATGCGGTAAACGCTACATTTCGTGTTTGCGCCATGATCTCCGAAATAGTGGTCGAGCTTTCTCCTGCCCAAGCAAGAAAGCTGCCCAAGATAGATGCGTTCTTTTTGATAAATACGACGTAAATCGCCATCACAAACGCATTCACCAACTCATTATCCCAAATGCTTTTGCCACCCAAGCGAATTAAGGGCGCTCCGAGCATCGAAAGTTGTTTTTCTATTTCATCAAGCATGAGATTTGAGCGTGCAAGAATCGTCCACTCTCCTGGACTTTTGAGAACTACATCAATTGCCCGCAGATAACTTAAATCCGCAGTTTTACTGGCCACGCGAATTGCATCAATGGAATCCAAAAACGGTTTCGGGTTAATGTTGCGCTCATTTTGGTAGATAACGAGGCGTTCTATCGCTTCGTTAATGCATTCGTTGCCAATCGGCATAAAGTCAACGATGCCTCCGGGGTTAAGCTTTGACTTCATCTGCTTAGGCACCCGCTCTTCATTGTGCTCAATCAACGTATTTGATGCTTTTAAGACTTCAGGTGGGCAACGAAAGCAATCATCCAAAATGGTCGGTACCACTTCAAAGTCAATCATCATTTCAGCAATGTTTTCGTATCCCGCACTTTGGCGCCAGCTGTATACGCTTTGATCATCATCACCTACCACTGTGATAATGGAGCCATTTTTACCATGAAGGCGAAGCCACTCGTATTGCAGGGAATCTGTGTCTTGAAACTCGTCCACAATGATGTGTGAAAACGGGTAACAGCGTATTTTATCTTCTTTAATCGCGCTAACAAGTTCGCGAACAAGGCCGTCCAAGTCAATCGCTCGGGCGCTGGCCAGTGCTTTATTGTAAGCTCGTATGACTTGCTGAATATCAGCGTCTAGCTCACTGATATCAAGCATCTTCGAGGCATCGTTAATTTGAGCCTCAGCTTCTCGCTTATCTTTGAACTCGGTAATCCTAAGCTCGCGAAATGCATTTTGCATAAAGGGCTTAGCTTGCGTACCAAAGCAAAGTCGCCTCCCTCCTATCACCCCTTTTTTGAAATCCTCGCTGCCTTCTCTGGAGTGCTTAATCATGATTGAAGCGAAGGTGCTTACCACGCATTTTTGCTTCACAACGTCTTTTCCCAGCCGTTTTTCTAATCTTGCCAGCATTTCTTTTGCTGCCGCATTAGTAAACGTGACGAGAAGCACGGACGCAGAAGACTCATTTTCAATAATGTTTTCTACAAGCCCTATAACCGTATGCGTCTTTCCAGATCCCGGTCCCGCACAGACCAGTTTATGTTCGTTGTAATTCTCAATACAGTTTCGTTGGGCGTCGGTGTAACTCATTCTTCATTCCTTTCATACAGCATGGAGATAGCTTACCTGCCTTTTTAATCTGTATTGCCCGATTTACAGTGAGAAATCACACCCTAAATACTTTTTCTGGCGCTGATTCGATGTTGTGGCACACTATAATGGAATTGATTTAGAGGGATTGAACATGCGTTTATTAATTTCATTAGTGCTTACTTTAGGATTAGCTGGCTGTGCGTCTACACAGGAAGAGCCTGTTTCACCATTTCAGGAGTTTATAGACTCTGGGATAAAGGAAGCCCCTACGCTTGAGCACAACGACGAGGTTTATGAGTGGGATGAGACGAAGAGCTTCGCACTTAATGTAACTATGATTGCAGGTGGCCATGACAGCTTATCGGATGCGAAGCTTCCTGAAGACGCGCAACGAGAAGTTACATCAGGCGGTCGCCTAGCTGGATTCTTGGTAGATGCTTGGGCAGGAACCTTAACTCAAGCTATTGCATTTGATTCATTAACGCGCCAGCGCCGAGACTCATACCGCTTTGACCCTTATGCGATTGTTTTTGTAGATGCTGATGTTTACAACAATGAATTGAAAGGCTCGGAAGACGGTGGCTTTAATCATGTGTTTGGCATTATCAAAGACGAACTAACAGAAAGCATTCGCTCAAACTACAATGATAATTCTGTAGCTGCTTTGCGTTGGAATAAAGCCTCAAGTATGAATTGGGAGCCGCGATTTAACTTAAGATGGAATCCAGATACAGACTTCGTTGTTACGTTTGATGGGGCGGCTTGTGAAGAAAGCACAGAGAAAAACGCACTAAACATGCGAGACGGTGATTCTGGAAGATTCTCTGAACCATTTACTATGGAAGGTATAGCGCCATGGGAAGATTGCAATATTTACGGAGAAGTAAACCCATTAGGTTATACAGTGCTCAATGGTGAGCGTGAGGTCTATGCGTTTAAAGTCACTCTTAGTAATAATTATTTTACACCAAAATTTGCAGAGTCAACGAGTCTAACATGGGTGATAAGCACGTACTGGAAAGACGGGTTTCATACAATAAGAGCCCCGTTCCCCTTTGTCACTTACGATAAAAAGGGCTGGTTGTTTACCAAATCTAATGACACGATTGAAGTCAAGTAACGTTGATGTGTCAGGTAAAACAAAGGCGCTTAAAAAGCGCCTTTGTTTTAATGCCTAACCCCCACCAGCTGGGTAGTTACAAACCGCCGGTCGTGGATATTTGGAGCAATCCAGCGTTTCGCGCATTTCACTATCAATGTCTCGAGTGTCACCATCTGAAATATTTCTAAACCGATCTTTCGTTCGCTTTGAAACAGCCTCCCGCGCATCGCTATTCATTGTTCTGCCAGCTCCGGTAAGCGACTCTTCAGATGGATCATTCAAAATATAACCGCTTTCAAACATGAGCGGTATCCACTCGCTTTCTAGGTCAATTAGATCCCAGTCTAATTGGGAAAGTTCGGCAAGCGTCAACCCTCTACAGGCTTCTCCACTCCCCAAAGGGCGGTCAAGTTGTTCTGCAGCCTGCTCCATAATGATTCGAGCGAGAATGCTATTGAAGCAGCAATAACGATAGTTCTTGCGAACACAGCCAGTTACAACAAGGTTTAACCTGCAGCTGCCAGAGCCAAGGTAGACGCACTGCTTTTGCATTCTGGCGCCAGCCACCTCACTCTCGTCTTCATCACATTGAAAAGCTATATCCATAAAAAGCTTTGCCATAGTGTAATAGCTGTATGCGGTCATTAGCCCTTGTGCGAAGTTTCCGACATTTTGCATTCCTTCACTCCATTGGGGCGGGTCTGAAACAACAGTCGTTATTCCATCTTGGCCAAGTTCAGTCGCAAATATAGCATGCGTAACACCGCTTGGGAGGTTTTCAGCCATCCATTTCATAGTGGCATCTTGAAGGGCTTGCATACCCTTATCTATAATATTGCCTTCTGCAGTAGCACTCGTTGCATTCCCTGCCAACGATTCGGCTCCACTTGTGAAAGAGCTTGTGACTTTACTCCACGCTGTACCGGCTCCGCTTGCGATTTTGTCATAAGCGCCTTTTACGGGGGTTGCTGCCCAAGATGCAGTGTTTCTCACTGCATCAAACTGGGCGACTTGACGTGCGGCAACAATATAATCCTTTATTCCGACCGCAGTTGGGTCATCGCAACAATCTGGACCGCCAAGCTTAACTGCTCCAGCTAATCCTACTGCCCGAGCGCAAGACCCGAATGTTCCTGTGAAAACCTCGCAATCTCCTGTATCGCCGTCTTCTCCGATGCAGTTGTTGTCCACGCTCATTTCATGGAGTATCGAGGCTTGAGTAGCAGCCTTCACAAAGTCGTTATTGCTTTCATTGGCTGTATCATCGCAATCTCCACCGGCGCACGGAATCATAGCGTCACAGCTGGTACTTTCAGTTGTAACGGTGCGCGTACCACCTACACCTGTAGAGCATTCGTATCGGACGTTTTTTATTCTGCAGTGACCATTTTCATCTACAAACCCATCTGCGCATTCACTTTCACGTCGTGTGCAATTCTCTTCTTTGTAGAGAGCGCATGAGTCAACAAGTGCTGTATGCTCTTCTGGAAACTCAGATAAATCGTCATCGTGGCGCCCAAACCAGTCATACCAAGACTCGCAAATTTCACCATCTTCACCATAGGGATTAATGCATATATCCTCACCGTTAAATGGCTCGCAGGCATACCCATCCAAATTAACCTTCCATGTGGCGCGACCGTTATCACCTGGGAATAATGGAGGTATTAAATCAACAATTGTGTCGCTGTACCCTCCGCTTGATTCATCGAGCACTTCGTAGCTATCAAATGAACAGACGCCCCTGTACTCACCTGGATAACCGCTTTCACCACCGGCATTTTTAATCTCATTGCTTAGGCGGTCGAAACAGCCATTTGGTAACTGCGTGATAGTTTCAATGATTCGGTATGGGCTACCCCCTTCAGCACCACTTTCTGATTCTTCAATAGTCGACTCATCTTTAATGGTGGAAGGGCGCATTGAAAGCGTCATGGCACTCATCATTAGTGGGGTTATATTATCCGGTTTAACTTCTTCCCATCCTGCATCACGGCATCCAAATATGGCGTTTTCAGTACCTTCTGGACAAGGATCATATCTAGGTGCCCCTTCTTTATTGTCGCGTATTACCGTCCAGCTTTCACCTTGCCCTTCTTCTGTGTAGCACAGCCAGCAGCTATGAGTAAAAACCTGGCTACCATGGATTCCGCAAAATGAGGTTTCTTCAGGTTCACAATACACAACATTCGGGTTTTTACGCCGTTCAACTACAACTGTGCGGGTTATTTCACAAAAGTCATAGTTGTTCCTGTCGACTTCCTGACAAATGAAATCATCTTTAAGCGTTCCCGTTGCCCCGATAGTTTTTGTATTAGTAGTCACTTGGCAACCACTAAAGAAGCTACTTGGGTCATTCTGGAAGTCATCGAGGAATGTACGTGTACCCTCAAGAAAACTCTCGTCAATTTGATTCTCCAAAGCTCTTTCTTGCGTACCCAAAAGGGTTCGATAGGCTAATGCGTCAGAAGTTAGAGAGTCTTGGTTTCGGAGTTGACTTATGTTGGTAGAGCCTCTGCTGTATAGCTGCTCTTCGTTTTGGTATGAATCTTTTATACCTTCGAAGCGTTCGTGATCTTCGTGGTTCACTTCTTGGCTGAAAATATCAGCTTGGCTTAAACCAGAACTTCTTGTAGCGCCCCCATCTGTCGCCTCAAATGAATATTCTCCAGCCGCGCCTCGAACAAACCTAAGTGTTCCATTCTCTCGATATTCAAGGTTTATCCCACCTTCATCGTTAAGTGACGGCATACCCGCTGTAGAGCTGCTTCTAAGCGCCCATCGCCGTGATAGCTGCTGCATTTCCTCTTGGCTGTACTTGCTTTCATATCCGCTGTAATCGAGCTGTGTATTGTCTGGCTCTGACATAAGATAGCGATTAAGCAATGACTGCGTTCTTGAGTCATTGTCATTGCTTGTTTCCAAACTCAGTTTATCTAAATCCCTGAAATTTCTTTCCGGATTATCCAGATCGTATTTTTTACTTAGCTCATCTAACAGCGGTGTTTCGCTCTTAGATTCGGATTCAGGCTCAGGCTCTTCAGCTATCACAGCAAGAGGTATCATGAGAGCAATAAAAAGCGCTGAGAGTTTCAGGTTAAAATGAGTCACGGTTTTACCTTATGCAGCAATCTGTGTAATTCCATACCAAATAAACAAAGGCTGTATCTTTTCCTGGGGGCAATCTTCCACCTGCAGCGGTGCACCATCGCAACGTCGACATTCCCATTGGATGGCAGCACTTACCGTACCTCGATAAACTTTCTAGGAAGCTCCCACCCTGCTCTGCCTCTTTGTCTACAACGTCTTCTTCATTCTCCGAGTCCTCTTCATTAAGCTCGTCAAATACAGAAATCCCACCGTTGGTTGCTTGAGGCACCGGGTAAATCATGGAAAACTTATACTGCGAACGAGGTATCATCGGAGCGTATACACGCTCACACATCGCTCTATTCCCCATGGTTTTACGCGCAAGCCCTTTGCGGTGCAAAGAAGCTAATGTTCGCTGTGTCAACAAACTGCTTCCAGCTATGGGGTCCGGCATCGGGTAGATATTTCCGGTGAAAGGGTACAAAGAGCCATCACAACCAGCGCACCCCCAAGATGCTTCTTGCTGCGCGTCTGCTGTCGTCGTAATACAATCAGCTGTACACCATGCTAATGCGGCCGGAGAGCCAAATAGAACCGCTTCAGGATTGAGTAAAAGCGCTAACATATCGTCGTTCCATGTAGGATCGAGTTCAGACAGGTAAAGCAAATCAAAGTCTGTTAAATCGTCGTTCATACACTCAGGCAGAACCAGCATCTCTAGCATGGCCATGAGGGGGTAAGAAAAATAATGGTACTGCATAAAGCCACTTTCTTGACCCGGTGAGGATCTGTCCTGTAAACCTTGTCCATAATGTGTGTTTTGCAGATTTACCCCACCTAAAGCAGGACTACAGTACGGCTCTTGAACAACCTCGTTGATACGTGTAGGGCTCCAGTATGACGCTTTAACACCGACTTGCGGAATGCCTAGACTATCCGGGCAAGAACAGATTGCAGAGCCACTAGAGCCGTCAGGACGCGAAGAATTTATGCCTGCCAAATCAAACCCATCGATAAAGCATGACCAGCAGACTTGATTGAAAATGCCAGAAAACACATTTGCCGAGGGACACGTTGTACCCGAAGGGCTTGGCGTTTCATTTGCCGCCACTCCCCATGACAACAAAAGAACCCCCAGTGCGAAGCAGGATTTAATGAAATGCATTAGCGACGCTCCTGCAGTGCATTAAATTGTTCTACCAGCCAACTCCACGCGATATCTATATAACCGTATACCGCGAACATTGTGTCAGGATATCGAAATGCTAGAAAAACACCGATGGCGATAAAAAATAGTGCTGTGAATAATTTCATAAATCGGGCTCTCCTAACTCAAATTGTTCGACGCGTAATACAAAACGCTCAAGGTCCGTTGTGATAACAGTAGGTAATGCGCGAATATCAAATCGAGTTACCATTTCCTTTTGGAGCATGTAAATTTCACGCTCGAATTGATCGCGTAGTGATTGCAAGTGATTCCAGCCTTCCTCTCTATTTATTTTTGAGGTGATGAGCATGACCCGGCCTTGAAAGCTGTTTTCACTTAGGTATTTTTCAACAAAAGCAACCTGATCTTCTTGCGTCGCATCGAAAGTGATATAGGTATTGTGCATTGGTGCATTTCGTAGTGGATTTACGACCGTTCCAGCCTTTGCAAGCACCTCACCACGGGGATTGGTGATGTCCTGATTTACCCTCACTGTGGGGTCTATAAACCAGCGTTCATTCTCTGTTGATTGTGGCAAGTCTTGGAAAGACTGACGGTGCCAGAATTGAGCAACTGCTTGTTCCTTTTTCTGCTCCATATCTAATGCGTTGTAGCGCTCTTCAATTTCATCTAAAAGATTGCGCTCAGAAACATCTACCGTAGGCCCATGTTCGCCAAGATGTTCGCTTTCAACTCCATGGCGCTGCTCAATCCATTCGAAGCCTGTAATGCCAGCGGCTAATGTTGTCACCCCATCATTTGAGTAGGCGATTGTGGGGGCTTTTGAAATGTTAAAATACTCAAATCCGTAAGGGTTAAATCGAATATTCGGTATGTTTTCCATGCCTTCAATGACTTGATGAACCGCAGCCATCATGTCATCTATCGTTCTGGCTCCAGGCTTTAACCCGTTGAAAAACACTGCGGCATTTTGACGTGATGCTGATTGGATAGCTGCACGAAGGTTACTCTCGCCCATTGCAAACGAAACGTACATCTGACGCTGCTCAAGTGTATTTAGGTTGTCCGATTGCCCATACTCCGTCGGCTCCACAAACGCAGCTGCCTGCTCCTCGGTTGCAAATCCATATCGAGCCATTGCTGCACTCATGTCGAGCATACTCTGCGTGCTAAGTGCTTCTGCATTTTCCTGATGTCTATTTTCTCTTCGGCTTGGCGGCTTGATGTCATCGAGCATTCCTGATTCGATGAGTTGGCGAGCTCGCTCCTCTGAAATGCGTTGAATTTCTCGTGCTATTTCTTCATTGGATTGCTCTTGTGATTGAGCGTCTACGATAAACGCAGTCATGCTCAATAGGATGGCTAACTTAATAAATTGCATACGAGGCTCCTTGTATATCCTCTACTCGTGCCGGGCCCCAAAAGCGAGAGTCGAAACTTGATTCAGTTTCGCCAATAACAAACATTTCGCCTTCCATTAAATGCCACTTGCGCTCAACCTGATCTTGCCAATCAAGCGAAGCCATGACGCGTCTTGCGTTTAAGGGGTAATATTTGCTGACACCATCTGCTCGCATGACCGTCACGCCGTCTAAATCAACATGAACAACATCGCCTGCTTTTGCCGCTAAAATTTTCACCCATATTTCACCAACGGATTCAGGCATAAAATCAAGAGGGATGTTTTGAGTGAATGCTACCAACTGGTCATACTCTAAGTCGGTATCGCTATGATCGATTAGAAAAGCGCGAGCATGAAGGCAAGTGGCTGAGGCGCCACCCTTTCCAAGCGTGTAGTTATTGCTTCCCGATATGAAAAATACTGCAAACCCGATAACTAATACGGACTTAAGTGTGATGTTTAAGTGCTGTAAAAAAAATGACGCCATTTCAACCTCTCGATCTAATGGCGTCATTATCACTCACACACAGAACTCGTTTTTTTCATTTAGGGGGGTAATTTCTGCCCTAAATGCAACTACCAACTGACAGCATGCTCCGCATAATCTCCCGAATCATCATACGCTCTGAAAGTCACGCTTAGCGTTTCATGATTCGTTTTAGAGAAAGAAAGCGTCGGACGGTTTTGCGAACTGGTACCGTCCAGCCATTCCCACTCGTAGCGAACAATACGGCCATCATCATCCGTACAGTTTGTTTCCACGCGAAAAGCCGTCGAAGTTTCTGTCACTAAAGGGACGCAAACAGGCGGCTGATTCGGGCTCAGTGTTACCATTTCTGTTACCGTTGCTATTTGCCCTAATCTCGTATGAATCTCCGCTTTTAACTCAAACGTGCCCGCCTCTTCTAAATCAACGTAACCTGTCGAGCGGGGCTCTCCTATCTGCTCCCCATTAAGGAACCAGACAATATGATTTACGCGATCATCCGGGTGGGTGCGCTCAACAGATACCCTCCCCACAGCTCTTAATGGAGGACGCATGTGGGTTTCTGAGAAGCGCACATCTAGTTTGGGCTCCATTTCAGCAGGTTCAAGAACCTCTACATACTCATAAGCCACAGATTCGCCACCGCGTGAATCTCGGAGAATACCTTTCACCTCATACACACCAGGCTCAGTAAAATCTACGTTAATGTAGCGACCACCAGAGTTCGTACGCGTTATCGTTGCGCCTTCTGGAAGCTCCCAGTCATACTCAATATCAACCAATGGAGCGAAAATCAGAGGGTGCGAAATACCCAAACGCAAGTTCACCGGGGCTATTTGATGGGAGCTTCGGATTTCAACACTTATCTCTGGTGTCGTATAAGACCATGGACGCGTTCTAACTGTTCTCTCTGAATATGTTTTTTCCTTCAGACCCACCATCCACGCTCTCACTAAGAACTCAGCTGAATTGTCATCGTTAATGTCGTTTTCAGTGATTTCGTATTCATGACCGTTTTCATAAATGTTGCCGTCGCTATCTACCCACTCGACAGCAAGCGGCATATCTAAGCTCGTTATTGCGTGTCTCACTCGAGCATTCATGTCAATGACAGTCCCAGCTTCAACCAAACTTGGAAGCGAAGCTGCAATACTAACCGGGGATAGTCTTCTGACTTGTATGCTCCGAACCGCTTCAACTTCGGCTGAACGTTGCAAATCTCGTCCGTCTGCGGTGTGGGAAATAAACTTAGCATACAGACGAGTCGGCTCAGTAAGCTCCAGTTCAATTTCAGGCTCGCCTTCTATCCATTCCTCGCGATCAAATGACCAAAAGAAACGACCATCCTCTGCGTTTAGGGCACTTCTAACGCCAGTAATAGCAAACGTTTGAGGCAACCCTCGATAAACAGCGGTCGGCCCATCAATTGTAATTCTTGGGGTATGGTAAGCGATCACACGAACTTCTTCGGATTGTGACTCCAAACCAGTTAATCTATTGCGCACCCGAACACGAACAAGATAATCGGCTGCTTCTTCATGGTTTCGACTGAAGCTGTGGTTAGTTACAGACTCGTCAATCGTCCATGTTTCACCATCATCCTCGCTATATTCCCATATATACTCTTCAATAAGTCTTGCTTCATGAAGTGTCTTGGTCTGGTAGGAAAGCTTGGCCGTCATTGGTATAGGGCCTTCAAGTGTGCGGGAGTTAATCTCCCCTTCAATCGCGGCACCCGAAAATAAGTAAAAATTAAATCTTCTGGACACGAGTTCGCTATCAACCCCTTCAGCATCTGGCTCGTCTAACGTTGCAATCGCATATAAGGTGTTGTTTCCAAGATCTAGCCCCTCTGAAAGAGGCACCTCAAAAGAAACAAATCCATTCTCAAGAGGTTTGCTTTCCGTAATGGGTTCAAATTCATTCATGCCGATTTGCTTTGCTATATGAATTTTGTAATTTCCTATTAACGCTGGATCGGTTACCCACTCGCGACCAAATGGTTTCTCTAAACTCGCATTCAAATGCAGTGACTCTAAAGTGTTTCCTTCATCTTTATCAGATGACAAGATAAATCGAGTCGCGTCATTCGGCATAAATATGAACGGTTCACGGCGTTCCACGCTCATTTCTGGCGCGTATCGATACCATGCTTTAATAATAATTTCATTGCTCGTGAAAATCTCATGGGGGTGTGTTTGGAGCGCATTCAATCTGATTGTGCCCTCTACGTAATCTCTACCTGAAGAGATAGACCTTGCAATATAGGGCTCTTGCTCACGGTAAGAGACTTCATACTCAACTACTCCGCGAGTAAAGCCAATTCTCGCCCTTCCAAGCTCCCTTGTGCCTTCTGAAAGGAGAATAACTCCTTCATCGTTCAGCAATCTGCCTTCTATCCCTAGATCGATGGGCTGAGGATCAAGGAGCGTGGTTGATTGAGAAGGCGCATGAAGTTTCAGTTCATGCCCTAAGTGATTAACATAAACTACAGATGCTCCAAAGTTCACGCTTGGCATATCGACATGGACGGAGCCATAAAGATAAAATTTGCGTGAGCTGAATATCGATGCCATTCCTTCTGGAACACTTTCCCATTCTACATAACATGAATAGTTCGAAGCAGTTGTGGCTTCTAGTGCAATCTCTCTGGAGGACACGAAATTGCACTTAGCTCCTTTGATTTGATTGACCCCAATGTGGACAGGCTCTACTTTTCGATAAAGGCTGTCCGGGACCGAACCTACCTCGAATTGCGCAGGGGCATAATTCATCGTTACATTTCGCTCGGTACTTGCACCGTTCGCATTCTGTGCCAATGCCGTAATCAGGTAGGATTCCCCGGGGGTTAGTTGTTCTATTTCATTCTGAGCGATATGAACAATTTGAGGGTCGTCAGGGTGACTCTCAAACTGTACTGGCTGACCGTCGATACTTACATCAACTATGGCAGAGCCATCTTCCCATCCACCATATGCGACAATCGCCATATCGGAACCAAAATAAAGTTCAGCTGCATCATTCACTGTTGAGACTCTTGTGAAAAACTCCAGCTGCGGCGGATGCCTAGAGATAGTGAATTCTTCAAGCTCCCCAGTAAACGAACCAACCCCGTACAAGTTTTCAGGATTGAAATTCGGAGTGTAGCGCCCATCGCCGATCTCTGAGAGGTCATATATAAATGCTACCTCCCCATCCATGTAAAGAATGTTTGAGATCTCCACGTTTTGATTGGTGGCTCGCGAAAAATATGGGATGTTAAAGAATCTACTGCGCCCCATTACACTCTTGAAATTGCTGGGCCCGGAATTACTCGCAGCAATTAAAGATAAGCTTTTATCTCGTGGTAGCCACCATGGGTTGTTTTCATCACTTTGTGACACAGTGTAAACGATGGCCGCTTGATTAAAATCTAAATCAAACGTATTCGATGCGGTGTCCACTACAATGCCTTCATAATCCAGTGAATCATTAACATAGAATTTATAAAACTCAGGCGGACGATAATCATAAGAAACAATTAGCTGTTCTAGATTGTCAGCAAAGTACGGTATCTCACTGTCTAATTTAAGATCATAAACAAGCTGGCCGCTTTGACCTATACCCGCGATTTCCTCTCTATCAAAAGAAAGCCGACAGCTGGTTCTTCCAGTATTTATGGTGCAACTTTTATCTCTGAAAGTCACACTCTGCCTGTAGTCTTGAGGTTCTACAAAAATTTCCACAACTTTCATAGCGGCTTTAGGAGAGCCTATAAATTGATCTAATCCTCTGAGTGTTTCAGTTTGCCAATCGATTCTTATATCTGTGTAAACGGGTCGTTCTGGTGCCGCTACAGTGAGTTCATAAACACCCTCCCACACAATTACTTTCTGCTCATTTGAGCCAGAATAAACAGATACTTGGTAAGGAATATCAATAGCCCCGTCTACAGGGAAAACGCCGGCAATTTTTGTTCCCTGATTTTCTATCCCATTAATTTCACTCGTCCATTCAAAGTGGCATCGCCAGTTGGTGGTATCTAATGAGCCAGCGGCAAGCGCCTTGTCACTCACAAATTCACAAATTGATGATTCGTTTTCCACGTTTAAATTATACCGGAATACCCCAGCTAAAATTTCATCATGCTCATGACTTAAAATTGGCTGAATAGGAACAACATTTAAGGTTCCTTGATACGAGACACTTACCTGGGCACTGACACCTGCAGTGGCCAGTAAAAATGTAAGGACAATGACAATATATTTTAATTTCATTTGTATTGATCCTTATAAGTGTGGAATTACAGTTTCGCGAAAACAGCGTTCATTACTAAGATCCAGAGCGAAGCCATCTGGACATTCTCGCGTTGCAGATTCAATTGAGAGTCGGTCACATGTGCTTTGTGAGCCATTAAACTCATAATTCGAGGGGCACTCTAACTCCAAAGCTGATTCTTTGTAATAATCACAAGATGGGGGGCGGTTAGTCCAGTTAGAGCCTGCGGGGCAGATATAGTAAACCTCTTGCGCGTCGATATGCTCACAATTACCGTTACTAGAATTTAGAACGTAGTTCGAAGGACAGCTACCTACGTTGTAGTCCGGAGAATTAATGAAGCAATGGCTAGTTGAATGCTCCGATCGTCCTGATCCACAGTAATAATGAACATCTTCAGTAAGCTCCCGATGGCAATATCCATTATTGTGATTATCCCAACCATTTGAGCAAGACCAGCCATTACTTTGGGTTAGCAGCCGTGAACACTGATCTCCCGATAGCGAGTACGACGGGCTGGCTGAAGGACACGACCAGGTATTGGCTTGCGCTACTAAACGCGAGCACGACGAACCATCCCGTGTCCAGCCACTTGGGCATGACCAGTCATTACTTTGGGTCAGCAGCCGTGAACACTGATCTCCCGATAGTGAGTACGACGGACTCGCTGAAGGACACGACCAGGTATTGGCTTGCGCTACTAAACGCGAGCACGACGAACCATCCCGTGTCCAGCCACTCGGGCATGACCAGCCATTACTTTGGGTTAGCAGCCGCGAGCACTGACTGCCCT
>NZ_JAMFTN010000006.1 GCF_023922585.1 Aliidiomarina quisquiliarum | reverse complement strand
ACGCAAAGAAGTTATCCACGACATCAGCGATGATGAGAAAACCTGTGAATGCTGTGGCACCGACATGCATCGCATGGGCGGATGTCAGCGAGAAGCTCGACTTTATTCCTGCGAAGGTACAAGTGATACAACCGATTGACTACCTGATGCGCTTGTTCGAGCAATGGCCGCTTATCACGGAAGACGATGATATCGACCACCTGCTGCCTTGGAATATCGAACTCGAGCATTAGCGACAATTATCTTGACCGGTTAAATGGCCGGCAAAATTGACCCGCCTTGAGAAAAATAATACGGTCAATGTGTGCTACTAGCGACGCTCACAGTTAAGCGGTCATTTACGTCCATGGAAATACTCTTTAGTTAGCCAATTTTAAAATCGACAATATAGTAACAAATGAGTTAAGTGAAAGCGATATGAAAAGATAAGGCGCTGCAATGCAGCGCCTGCGCCGAATCCAGATTCAACATCCAAAAACGCACCTTACCAGCGGTACCACACACCCAGCATCAGGGTGTTTACGGTGTCGTTCAATTGATACTGACGCCATTGTGCGCGCACGCCATAGTGGGCTGACCATTGGTATCCAACACTCGCGCCAAAATAAAGGTCGCTCCCTTCCTTTCGAGTGCGCTGGGTTAAACCCGTATCGGTTGCGCTGCGGCGATATGCCAACCAGTCATAAATGCCTGCGTCGATATTCACTTGCCAAGCATCCTGAAAGGTAAACTGCCGACTCACACCAAAGGTTACGCCGCTTCCTAACACTGGGGTTTCTCGCTCAATGGCTGCGAAAGTTTGCGCAGGTGTGGTGGTGTCAACTTGCGCCGTTAAGTGCCCACTGCCCAAGTCAACATAACCAACCGTCGCGCGCCAGTTGTCACTTAGCCAATAGCTCGCGTGCAGCGACATGGCTAAATCTGAACGTTGGTAGTCGCGCACCTGTACGCCGTGCCCTGCCAAAGCCGAGAGATCATGGTCCGCAGAACTGCGGCCAGCGGCCAATTCCACTTCCCATGAATTGGCGTTCGCCGCCGGCATAATCAACATCAATACCACAGCCAATGGTGCACTGCGGCGCGCGAAACCACTGCATCGAGCAAAACCAGCGCGGCGAGCGAATGCGATCAGCAACGCGAATGGAATCATCCACCAATGCCAGCTACCACGCGACACTTTCGCTTTCACTTCAATGGTTTCCACCACAACCAGCGACACCCGTGCTTCACCTATAGCCTGCGCTCCACCTTCATCTTGCACTGTGTATTGAATGGTGTCGACACCACCAAAGCCCACCGCTGGGGTATAACGCAAGCGGTAATCTGCTAACACTTCAACCTCCCCTTGTTGCGCACTCGCCGCAGTCACAATCAGCGCGGAGCCTTCTGGATCATAGTCATTGGCCAACACGTCAATGGTGATGGGCGTGCGGTCGTCGGTAGCCACATTTTCGTTCTGCACAACAGGCAACTCATTGGCTGACACTACCACGCGAATTTCACCAAATCCGACCCCTCCATTACCGTCACTTACGCTGTAAGTAACTACGGTACTGCCAGCAAAGTTAGTTGGCGGCTCGTAACGCAGTGTCAATGGTCCATCGAGGGTCACCACACCAATATCCGCTGTCGCCGCGCGTAGCTGCAGCGCATCACCGTCTTCATCACTTACCTGTTCGCGTAAGTCGATAAAGCTCGAGCGGTTCCACAGCACGGTTACCTCGAAGTCTTGCGCTACTGGCACAGTATTGCCGTCGTTCAGTACCGCGACACCACCCGGGTCCACTACCGTTCCATTAGCCACGCCGTCTGCGTCATTCGGACCACCGTCTTCAATATAAAGCTGAACACAGTAATGCCCCTCTTGCAGTCCTGGCTGCCACGCAGCACTGGCTGGCGGTGGACAAATACCCGGCTCACCAACCGCACTGAACAACGCATTGCGTTCATTCTCCACAAACGCCGCCCACTCACCGTTAAGGTACTTACGGTAAACGCCGGCCGTCGGTATTGCTTGGCGCTGCGGAATCACCACATAAACACTGTCACTGGCTTGCGAAAGGTTGTCGATAACGAAGTCGAACATGCCGCCGGTATTGCGGTATTCTTCGTCTTCAATTTCAATGCCTTGCGGGTTCTCTGAATCTAATTGAATCGCACCGAGCTCGCTCAACATCGCAACACCACCGCGACGAATACATGCACTGGCTTCCGTTTCCGTTAGGTAACGCGTGCGTTCACTCACTTTCTGTGAAATTACGTTACAAGAGCCAACACCATCAAGGTAGTCCGGAATACCATTGCGGTTACTGTCACCACGGCCTACTAAGCGGTCAGGTATACCGTTCCCGTTGGAATCATCGTCACCGAGGCTTGGCAACTCCGCAACTACTTCAACGAATACTGTCGCTTGTTTGCTTACACTGCTGTCGCTGGTGTGGCTAACCGTTACTTGTACCTCATGCACACCTAATGCGGCGGTGCTTGGATCGAAGTTAAACACCCGCGGATTCTCGCTTGCATTGCCCGCTAACTCTGTGCTCCAAGTATAGTGAAGTTCCCCGTCAGCACATGTTTGCGCCAACTGTGCCACCACACTTGCATTGCCGCCACTTTGAGCGATTTGAGCTTGCCCTTGGTCACCCTGGAATACCGCAAGCTGAACATCTGGCACCGACGGTGCGGCCGCTGCAGTAATTACACTGCGGCTTCTCGCACCACGGTTCAGCTGTTCGTCGAGCACCACAATGATTGTCGGGTTTCCTTCACCCAACTGATCACCATAAAGTTCAAATGTTAGCGACGCTTCGCGACCTTCCTCGATATAGATCACGCCGTCAAACAAGTTATGGCCGGCCATATCGGCAGTTCCTTCCACATAGTAAGGCACTGCAACAGGGTATTCGGGCGCGTCACCATTTAGAATCGCTCTTATGGTTACTTCACTGGTACGAGGTACGGTTTGGTCACGGTTTAACGACACCAGAGGATCAACCCAAACTTCTTGCCCTGCCAATGTCTCGCGGCCCTCAGCGTCTTCCGCACGCCAGTAAACTACATGTCTACCGGGCGCAAAAAGAACATTCCCGTCAACAGTCGACACCGGCAGTAAATCGCCGTTTACGTCCACCGCCGAGGCTGTGCCTAGCTCAACCCGCGTCAACAAGCCAGTGGCGTTCACGCGTACATTAGCCGGCACATCAATTTGTGGTGCCTGTTCATCTTCCGGATCACCCGTAATCACTAAGCGCACATCGGCTGTATCGGTCGCTTCGCTCTCATCCATAATGTTGTAGGTTAAGTTCACAACCCCGACAAAATTACTCGGTGAGCGATACAACAACTGCCCGTCTTCAATGCTTACGCTGCCAATACTCGCGTTTGCACTCAAAATGGTAAGCTCCTGTTCGTCAACGTCGGTGTCATTGGCCAACACGTCTAGCAGATATTCGCCGTTTTCATTGAGCGGAAGCTCAAACACATCGTCCATCGCAACAGGCGCCGTATTCACCCAAAGCACTTCAATGCTTACGCTGTAATCGACAGACGAATATTCGCCGTCCATCACTCGATAAGTGAAGTTATCAAAGCCACTGAATAGCTCTGCTGGGGTATATAACCAGCCGCCGTCGGTGGAATCGAGTGTACCTTCGCTAGTTTCAGTTACTAACACGAGCTCGAAAGTGCCACCCTCAGCACCGGAAACTTCCGGTGTAATGGTTATGTCAGTATCTTGATCCAAACTTACCGACAGGTCTTGGCCTACAGGGTTCATGTAGTACTCTGCGGTTACCGTTAAGTCTTCAACAACGGAGTCAAACTCTGTATCCCAGCCGGTGAAGGTATAACCCGTGCGTGTTGGATCTTCAGGCGCTGTCGCTGCGGTTAAGTACTCCACAGTGTCAGTGCCCAGCTCTTTACCGTCAAAGTCTACGAAGGTCACTGTGTAGCTGTTGATCGTGTATTGCGCGGTTACCGTCATATCTTCCGTGACTGACGTGAATTCTGCATCCCAACCACTAAAGGTATAACCGGTGCGCGTTGGATCTTCCGGCGCTGTCGCTGCGGTTAAGTACTCCACAGTGTCCGTGCCCAGCTCTTTACCGTCAAAGTCTACGAAGGTCACCGTGTAGCTATTAATGGTGTATTGCGCGGTTACCGTCATATCTTCTGTGACTGACGTGAAGTCTGCATCCCATCCGCTGAAGGTATAACCGGTGCGTGTTGGATCTTCAGGCGCGGTAGCTGCGGTTAAGTACTCCACAGTGTCCGCGCCCAGCTCTTTACCGTCAAAGTCTACGAAGGTCACCGTGTAGCTGTTGATGGTGTACTGCGCGGTTACCGTCATATCCTCTGTGACTGACGTGAAGTCTGCATCCCATCCGCTGAAGGTATAACCGGTGCGTGTTGGATCTTCAGGCGCCGTCGCCGCGGTTAAGTACTCCACAGTATCCGAGCCCAGCGGCGAATTATCATAATCCACGAAGCTCACGGTATAGCTGTTAATGCTGTACTGAGCAGTCACTGTAATATTCGCAGTCACCGAATCAAACGCCGCACTCCAACCGGTAAAGGTATAACCCGTACGCGTTGGATCGGCCGGCGCCGTCGCCGCGGTCAAGTACTCCACAGTATCCGAACCTAGCAACGTTCCATCGAAGTCATTAAAGGTCACGGTATACGAATTAATCGTATATTGAGCAGTCACTGTGATATCCGCAGTGATCGAATCAAACGCTACATCCCAGCCACTGAAGGTATAACCCGTGCGGGTTGGATCCGCCGGTGCCGTCGCCGCGGTCAAGTACTCCACAGTATCAGAGCCTAACGGCGAATTATCATAATCCACAAAGCTCACGGTATAGCTGTTGATGCTGTACTGAGCTGTAACCGTCATGTTGTCGGTTACAGAGTCAAACGCAATATCCCATCCCGCGAAGGTATAACCCGTGCGTGTTGGATCAGCCGGTGCCGTCGCAGCGGTTAGATACTCCACAGTATCCGAGCCTAGTGGCGAATTATCATAATCCACGAAGCTCACGGTATAGCTGTTAATGCTGTACTGAGCAGTCACTGTGATATCCGCAGTCACAGAATCAAACGCCACATCCCAGCCACTAAAGGTATAACCCGTGCGTGTTGGATCCGCCGGTGCCGTCGCCGCGGTTAGATACTCCACAATATCCGAGCCTAGCGGCGAATTATCATAATCCACAAAGCTCACGGTATAGCTGTTAATGCTGTACTGAGCAGTCACTGTGATATCCGCAGTCACAGAATCAAACGCCACATCCCAACCACTAAAGGTATAACCCGTACGTGTTGGATCAGCAGGTGCAGTGGCTGCCGTTAAATAATCAACGGTGTCGGTGCCTAACAAGGACCCATCAAAGTCATTAAAGGTCACGGTATACGAATTAATCGTATATTGAGCAGTCACTGTGATATCCGCAGTCACCGAATCAAACGCAACATCCCAACCACTGAAGGTGTAACCCGTACGCGTTGGATCGGCTGGTGCCGTCGCCGCGGTCAAGTACTCCACAGTATCCGAGCCTAGCGGTGAACTGTCGTAATCCACGAAGGTGACCGTGTAGCTGTTGATCGTGTATTGAGCGGTCACCGTCATATCTTCCGTGACTGACGTGAAGTCTGCATCCCAACCTGTGAAGGTATAACCCGTGCGGGTTGGATCCGCCGGTGCCGTCGCCGCGGTCAAGTACTCCACAGTATCAGAGCCTAACGGCGAATTATCATAATCCACGAAGCTCACGGTATAGCTGTTAATGCTGTATTGCGCGGTAACCGTCATGTTGTCGGTTACAGAGTCAAACGCTACATCCCAGCCACTGAAGGTGTAACCCGTACGCGTTGGATCGGCAGGCGCCGTCGCCGCGGTCAAGTACTCCACAGTATCCGAGCCTAGCGGTGAACTGTCGTAATCCACGAAGGTGACCGTGTAGCTGTTGATCGTGTATTGAGCGGTCACCGTCATATCTTCCGTGACTGACGTGAAGTCTGCATCCCATCCGCTGAAGGTATAACCGGTGCGTGTTGGATCTTCAGGCGCCGTCGCCGCGGTTAAGTACTCCACAGTATCCGAGCCCAGCGGTGAATTATCATAATCCACGAAGCTCACGGTATAGCTGTTGATGGTGTATTGCGCGGTAACCGTGATATCCGCAGTCACCGAATCAAACGCCACATCCCAACCGCTAAAGGTGTAACCCGTACGCGTTGGATCGGCAGGCGCAGTAGCACCTTGCAGATATTCCACAGTGTCGGAGCCTAGCGGTGAATTATCATAATCCACGAAGCTCACGGTATAGCTGTTGATCGTGTACTGCGCGGTAACCGTCATGTTGTCGGTCACAGAGTCAAAACCAACATCCCATCCAGCGAAGGTATAACCCGTACGCGTTGGATCGGCCGGAGCTGTAGCACCTTGCAGATATTCAACCGTGTCGGAGCCTAGTGGCGAATTATCATAATCCACGAAGCTCACGGTATAGCTGTTGATGGTGTATTGCGCGGTTACCGTCATGTTGTCGGTTACAGAGTCAAACGCTACATCCCATCCCGCGAAGGTATAACCCGTACGCGTTGGATCAGCAGGTGCCGTAGCTGCCGTTAAATAATCAACGATGTCGGTGCCTAACAAGGAGCCATCAAAGTCGTTGAAAGTAACCGTGTACGAATTAATCGTATACTGCGCGGTTACCGTCATGTTGTCGGTTACAGAGTCAAAACCAACATCCCATCCCGCGAAGGTATAACCCGTACGCGTTGGATCCGCCGGTGCCGTCGCCGCGGTCAAGTACTCCACAGTATCCGAGCCCAGCGGTGAATTATCATAATCCACAAAGCTCACGGTATAGCTGTTAATACTGTATTGCGCGGTTACCGTCATGTTGTCGGTTACAGAGTCAAAACCAACATCCCAACCACTGAAGGTGTAACCCGTACGTGTTGGATCCGCAGGTGCAGTGGCACCTTGCAGATATTCAACCGTGTCGGAGCCTAGTGGCGAATTATCATAATCCACGAAGCTCACGGTATAGCTGTTGATGCTGTATTGAGCCGTAACCGTCATGTTCTCGGTTACCGAATCAAACGCCACATCCCAACCACTGAAGGTATAACCGGTACGTGTTGGATCCGCAGGTGCAGTGGCACCTTGCAGATATTCCACAGTATCTGAGCCTAGCGGTGAACTGTCGTAATCCACAAAGCTCACGGTATAGCTGTTGATCGAGTATTGAGCGGTAACCGTCATGTTCTCGGTTACAGAATCAAAGGCCACATCCCAACCACTGAAGGTATAACCCGTACGCGTTGGATCCGCAGGCGCAGTAGCACCTTGCAGATATTCAACCGTGTCGGAGCCTAGTGGCGAATTATCATAATCCACGAAGCTCACGGTATAGCTGTTGATGGTGTACTGAGCAGCCACTGTGATATCCGCAGTCACCGAATCAAAACCAACATCCCATCCCGCGAAGGTGTAACCCGTACGCGTTGGATCCGCAGGTGCTGTAGCCGCGGTTAAGTACTCCACAGTATCCGAGCCTAGCGGTGAACTGTCGTAATCCACGAAGCTCACGGTATAGCTATTAATACTGTATTGCGCCGTAACCGTCATGTTCTCGGATACAGAGCCAAAACCAACATCCCAACCACTAAAGGTATAACCCGTACGCGTTGGATCCGCAGGTGCAGTGGCACCTTGCAGATATTCAACCGTGTCGGAGCCTAGTGGCGAATTATCATAATCCACGAAGCTCACGGTATAGCTGTTGATGCTGTATTGAGCCGTAACCGTCATGTTCTCGGTCACCGAAGCAAACGCCACACTCCAACCGGTAAAGGTATAACCCGTACGCGTTGGATCAGCAGGTGCCGTCGCCGCGGTCAAGTACTCCACAGTATCCGAGCCTAGCGGTGAATTATCATAATCCACAAAGCTCACGGTATAGCTGTTGATGGTGTATTGCGCGGTTACCGTCATGTTGTCGGTTACAGAGTCAAAACCAACATCCCATCCCGCGAAGGTGTAACCGGTACGCGTTGGATCCGCCGGCGCAGTAGCACCTTGCAGATATTCAACCGTGTCGGAGCCTAGCGGTGAATTATCATAATCCACAAAGCTCACGGTATAGCTGTTAATGCTGTATTGCGCGGTTACCGTGATATCCGCAGTCACAGAATCAAACGCCACATCCCAACCACTGAAGGTATAACCGGTACGTGTTGGATCCGCAGGTGCAGCGGCACCTTGCAGATATTCCACAGTATCTGAGCCTAGCGGCGAATTATCATAATCCACGAAGTTCACGGTATAGCTGTTAATGCTGTACTGCGCGGTTACCGTCATGTTGTCGGTTACAGAGTCAAAACCGACATCCCATCCCGCGAAGGTGTAACCCGTGCGTGTTGGATCAGCAGGTGCCGTCGCCGCGGTTAGATACTCCACAGTATCCGAACCTAGTGGCGAATTATCATAATCCACGAAGTTCACGGTATAGCTGTTAATGCTGTACTGCGCGGTTACCGTCATGTTGTCGGTTACAGAGTCAAAACCGACATCCCATCCCGCGAAGGTGTAACCCGTACGCGTTGGATCGGCAGGCGCCGTCGCCGCGGTCAAGTACTCCACAGTATCCGAGCCTAGCAACGTTCCATCGAAGTCATTAAAGGTCACGGTATACGAATTAATCGTATATTGAGCAGTCACTGTGATATCCGCAGTCACAGATTCAAACGCAATATCCCATCCCGCGAAGGTATAACCCGTACGCGTTGGATCCGCAGGCGCGGTAGCACCTTGCAGATATTCAACCGTGTCGGAGCCCAGCGGTGAATTATCATAATCCACGAAGCTCACGGTATAGCTGTTAATGCTGTACTGAGCAGTCACTGTGATATCCGCAGTCACCGAATCAAACGCCACATCCCAGCCACTGAAGGTGTAACCGGTACGCGTTGGATCCGCAGGTGCAGTGGCGGCTGTTAGATATTCCACAGTATCGGAATCAATGAAGGTTCCATCAAAGTCGTTGAAGGTAACCGTGTACGAATTAATGCTGTACTGAGCCGTCACTGTGATATCCGCAGTCACCGAATCAAACGCTACATCCCAGCCACTGAAGGTGTAACCCGTACGCGTTGGATCGGCAGGCGCCGTCGCCGCGGTCAAGTACTCCACAGTATCCGAGCCTAGCAACGTTCCATCGAAGTCATTAAAGGTCACGGTATAGCTGTTGATGCTGTATTGCGCGGTTACCGTCATGTTGTCAGTTACAGAGTCAAAACCGACATCCCATCCCGCGAAGGTGTAACCCGTGCGCGTTGGATCGGCTGGCGCCGTAGCTGCCGTTAAATAATCAACGGTGTCGGTGCCTAACAAGGACCCATCAAAGTCATTAAAGGTCACGGTATACGAATTAATCGTATATTGAGCAGTCACTGTGATATCCGCAGTCACAGAGTCAAACGCAACATCCCATCCCGCGAAGGTGTAACCCGTACGCGTTGGATCGGCAGGCGCCGTAGCTGCCGTTAAATAATCAACGGTGTCGGTGCCTAACAAGGACCCATTAAAGTCGTTGAAAGTAACCGTGTACGAATTAATGCTGTACTGAGCCGTCACTGTGATATCCGCAGTCACCGAATCAAACGCTACATCCCAGCCACTGAAGGTGTAACCCGTACGCGTTGGATCGGCAGGCGCCGTAGCTGCCGTTAAATAATCAACGGTGTCGGTGCCTAACAAGGACCCATCAAAGTC
>NZ_JAMFTN010000053.1 GCF_023922585.1 Aliidiomarina quisquiliarum | reverse complement strand
CCCTCACGGTTTAGCTCTTGCCATTCGCTAGTAGTTAACGTTTAATAACCTATACGTTATATAAACGGTGACTTTCCTACAGAGGACTTTCACCTCATTAGTTCATGCCCATGCTGGGCGTACACAAACCAATGCACGCGGAGCCAGCTACGTTGCCCGGTGATTGGGGCGTTAGGCTGATAGGAAACTTCATGGCAAATACCCTTAAAGCATTCCTCCTGGCAGTTTCGCTCATGCTGCCCGGAGTCGCGTTCGCCACTGCTCAGGTGCCTGACACCATCCGCATTGATGGCGAAGAGCACTACTTGAATACGAACCCTCTGAGTGCCCACTTGGAAAGTGTCAGATGGGAGCATCCGGAGAATATCGTGATTTCTTCCGCCAACTGGCGAGGCTATATCGCAAGCTGGGAAGTAAAGGATGAACAGCTTCTATTGATCGAAGTAACAGTTCTTCTAGGTGGAGCTGATCGCGGCGACTACGTCAAGAAGAGCATTCTCGCTGAGCTATTTCCCTCGTCTCCGGCCGGAGTGCCTGCGAACTGGTACAGCGGCGCCCTCATCGTTCCGCAAGGCGAGATCACGAACTACGTGCATATGGGCTACGACTCATCGTACGAGAGCTATAAAGTAATCCGGGTGGACGCCGGCCGGGTAACCGAGCATCTCAGGCTTTCGAGCGATGAGTTCGAGCAGTACAAGGACGAAAAGTTCGAGGAGTTCACTGAAACAGATGAGTTCAAGGAGTCTCTGGACAGGCTGCGAAAGGAAGCGGACGGGATGACTGAAGAGCAGATCATTGGCTTTATGAAAAGCTTTTTTACCGAGCGTTATCTTTCCCTGTGAGTATCAGCCTAACAATGCGCTCAAGCCGACGCCACATCGGGGCGGCTTAGCTTAGGCGTTATGTATCTTGGTGACTCTTATGGCAGATGCCGCCCTTCAAGACATAGAGCTGTTTTCTTCAGCTGACTATGTTGGCGCCTTCAGTGAAGTTGCGCCGACCGAAAACCAGTGGGGGATGTTGCGCGTACACCTGGCTGCGCCAAACCACACGATCACCGCACGCCACATGGCGCGTGCTTTCGGTTACTCCAATTGGAACGCCGCAAATCTCCACTATGGAAAGTTTGCTGGGAAACTCTGTAATGCATTGAACGTTTCCCCTTCCACCAACCTTTCGGTACTTGCCGAGTTTTTCAAGGCTCCCGGCGTTGAATGGGAGTTTCAGCTTCGTCCCTCCGTTGTTACCGCCCTCGAAGAGCTTGGCATCGCTGGTGGTAGCTGGTCTTTTCAAGAAGAAATGGCTCCCGATGAGCCTCTCGTCGAAGGTGCCTGCTTCACTGTGAAAGTCAGTGCCTTCGAGCGTAATCCCGTTGCCCGTCAAAAGTGCGTCGCTCACTACGGTAGCAGTTGCACCGTCTGCGGTTTCAACTTCGGTGCTGCATACGGCGGTTCCGCCGATGGGTACGTTCAGTGGATCACTTGAAACCGCTGGCGTCTATTGGCGAAGAGTACGTCATCGACCCAATTAAAGACCTTCGTCCTGTCTGCCCGAACTGTCATGCCGTCATTCATCTTCGTCAGCCTCCGTACAGCATCGAGGAAGTGAAAATCATGTTGCATGGTGCCACAGATGCATAACCTTTCGGTCAACTGGACCTGCGCGGAAAGTCGCGCAGTCTGGTTACCTCCGCGTTATATGCCTAAATCAAATTATGGAGAAATTATGATCACTGAAAAGGATATCAAAACATCAATTAGTAAGCACTTTGTGAAAACTCTAGTACTCATTGCTTTAATGACAATTTTTATGCAAATCATATATATATTTTTTTTTAATGACTCTGAGTTTCCACCACTACTGATTATCATTTTCTCTATTGGTGGCTGTTTAAATATATTTCAAAATGTTTTGCGTGATTTGTTTGTACTACAGAATAAAGCTGATAAGCCATAGGCATATAACAAGGGTTATTATGCCGGACAAATTACAGGTGGTTGGCTGTGACCTAGAATCCACTCACGGTTATGCTAAGCGCATTCTGTTTACTCTCAAAAAAAACACCATAAACAAAAAAGCGAACACGAAGGTTCGCTTTTTTAATGCTTTCTTAAAAAAAACCGAGCTTACATATACTCGCTCATGGGCGGGCATGCGCATACCAAGTTGCGGTCGCCGTATACGTCGTCGATACGGTTCACACTTGGCCAGAACTTATGGCCTGGTAGCCATGGTGCTGGGTAAGCGGCTTCTTCGCGGCTGTATGGGCGGTTCCAGTTCTCGTCAACAATGTCAGCTAGGGTATGCGGTGCATGTACTAGCGGGTTGTTGTCGGCGGCCCATTCGCCGTTGGCTACTTTCTCAATTTCCTTACGGATGCTGATCATAGCGTCGATGAAGCGGTCCATTTCTGCTTTCGATTCTGATTCCGTAGGCTCAATCATGAGCGTGCCCGCTACTGGGAACGACATGGTGGGCGAGTGGAAACCGTAATCTTGTAGGCGTTTGGCCACGTCGATTTCGGCAATGCCGGTGGTTTCTTTCAACGGACGCAGGTCGATAATGCATTCGTGTGCCACCCGGCCGTTACGACCGCTATACAACACGGGGAAGTGCCCTTCTAACCGCTTAGCAATGTAGTTGGCGTTTAAAATGGCCACTTCAGTTGCTTCGCGTAGGCCACGGCTACCCATCATGGCAATGTACATCCATGGAATAGGTAGAATGCTGGCACTGCCGTAAGGTGCAGCTGAAACAGCGCCGTTGCCTTTCACTAACCCTGCTGCGTCGATAGACACGTGGCCTGGTAGGAAGGGTTCTAAATGGCTTTTCACACCAATAGGGCCCATGCCTGGGCCACCACCACCGTGTGGAATACAGAAGGTTTTGTGTAGGTTTAAATGCGACACGTCTGAGCCGATAAAGCCAGGCGAGGTTACCCCTACTTGCGCGTTCATGTTGGCACCGTCCATGTAAACCTGGCCGCCAAATTCATGAATAATTTCACATACTTCTACGATATTTTCTTCGTACACACCGTGAGTTGACGGGTAAGTCACCATGGCGCACGACAACTGATCGGCCACGCTGGCGGCTTTTTCACGTAGGTCGTCGAGGTCGATGTTGCCTTTCTCGTCACAGGCCACCACCACTACTTTCATACCGGCCATTTGCGCCGATGCTGGGTTGGTACCGTGGGCTGACTCTGGAATTAAGCAAATTTTACGATGCCCTTCTCCACGGCTGTTGTGGTAACGGTCGATGGCTAACAAGCCAGCGTATTCACCTTGCGCACCCGAGTTCGGCTGCAGGCTCATGGCGTCGTAACCGGTAATGTCTACCAGCCAGGTCGACAAGGTGCTCAGCATTTCTGCGTAACCTTGCGCTTGGTCTAATGGGCAGAACGGGTGGAGCTGACCAAATTCAGGCCAAGTAATTGGAATCATTTCAGCGGTGGCGTTGAGCTTCATGGTGCACGAGCCCAGCGAAATCATGCTGTGGTTTAATGCTAAGTCACGCCCTTCTAGCTTACGAATATAACGCAGCATTTCTGTTTCAGAATGGTAGGTGTTAAATACTTCGTGCGTTAAGAACGGCGTGTTACGCAGTAATTCAGCTGGTACACCGGTGTTTGCTTGGGCGGCGGTGTCTAACCCTTCAACGGTTAAACCATGACCTTCACCAAAGATTACGTTCAGCAGTAGTTCGAAGTCGGCACGGCTTTTGGCTTCGTCGAAGCTCAGGCTCAATTGGCTAGCGGTGTCGATGCGTAGGTTTAATTCCGCTGCTTTTGAACGGGCAATGATGGCTTCACGGGCGCTGTCTTCAACCTTGAAGGCAAGGGTGTCGAACCAGGTAGTGTTCACTGGTGCCATGCCTTTTTCACGTAATGCCGCTGCCATCATGCTGGTCATGCGGTGAATACGGGCAGCAATGGTTTTTAAACCTTCTGGGCCATGGTAAACAGCATAGAACGACGCCATGTTGGCTAATAATACTTGGGCGGTACAAATGTTCGAAGTGGCTTTTTCACGACGAATATGTTGTTCGCGGGTTTGCATGGCTAAGCGCATAGCGGCTTTACCACGGGTGTCGCGCGACACGCCAATAATACGGCCAGGTAAGGCACGCTTGAATTTTTCACGGGTGGCAAAGAATGCTGCGTGAGGACCACCGTAACCCATAGGTACGCCAAAGCGCTGGGCCGAGCCAAACACCATGTCGGCACCCATTTCGCCAGGCGTTTTACAATGCACGAGGCTCATTAAGTCGGTGGCAACACCCACTAAACCTTTTTGTGCTTGTACAGCGGCAATTACGTCGGTTAGGTCGAGCACTTCACCGTTGTTCGACGGGCTTTGGAATAGTGCGCCGAATACGTTGTGGTTACCCGCTTCCTGCCATGGGCCCATAATAATGTCGAAACCGAACATTTCGGCACGGGCTTTCACCACGTCTACGGTTTGAGGGAAGACGTTATCGGCAACGAAGAATGAATTTGATTTTGATTTGCTCACACGCTGGGCAACGGCCATAGCTTCTGCAGCTGCAGTGGCTTCGTCGAGTAGCGAGGCGCTAGCCATTTCTAAACCAGTTAAATCAATGGTTAACTGCTGGAAATTTAGAATAGCTTCAAGGCGGCCTTGAGCAATTTCTGGCTGGTAAGGCGTGTATGCCGTGTACCAACCTGGGTTTTCTAATACGTTACGTACAATCACGTTCGGCACTAAAGTGTCGTAATAACCAGCACCAATATAGCTAGTGAAAACTTGGTTTTTCTTCGCTATCGCTTTTAATTTAGCGAGCGCGTCACGCTCTGTCATTGGTTCGCCAACACTTAAAAACGGTTCGCGCAAAATAGCGCTTGGTACCGTTTGTGCGGTCATGTCTGCTAATGAGCTGGCACCAACAAATTCCAGCATTTCTTTCTGTTCATTAGCGTCTGGACCAATGTGGCGTTGAATAAAGTCGTCGTGTTGCTCAAGTTCGTATAGCGATTTACTGCTCATTCAAATGTACCTTCATGTCGTTGACAATGCAGAGGGTGAAAGAGAAGACCCCGGAGAACCGGGGTCTTTGTCAAACAGGTGTTGCTTAGTCGTCCGCGATTGACTCGTTATAACCTTCTGCGTCGAGAAGGCTGTCTAGCTCAGTCGCGTCTTCCATTTTAATTTTGAACATCCAACCGTCGCCATAAGGGTCGCTGTTTACTAGCTCTGGTGAGTCTTCTAGCTCTTCGTTTACGGCAACAATTTCACCGGCAACTGGCGCGTAAATGTCTGACGCAGCTTTTACTGATTCTGCTACGGTGCAGTCGTCACCAGCGGCAACTGTGTCGCCCACTTCTGGTAATTCAACGAACACCATGTCGCCTAGTAGGTCTTGGGCATGTTCAGTAATACCAACGGTAACGGTTCCGTCGCCTTCGTTACGAACCCACTCGTGGGTAGACGCATACTTTAATTCTGCAGGTATCTGGCTCATATTATTATCCTTTGTATTAAAAAAATTAAAGTTCGACCAAAGCCTTACCGTGGCGAACAAAACCTGGCTTGGTTACTTTAACTGTAACCATTTTTTTACGCATTTCCACTTCTGCTGTGTCACCTACAGTTGCAGGTACACGAGCCAGTGCAATACTAACGCCTAAGGTAGGTGAAAAGGTACCTGAAGTAATCACGCCTTCGCCACCTTCAACCACAACTTTTAAGCCGCTGCGTAGTACACCTTTTTCAGTCATTACTAAACCAACCAGCTTCATTGGGCCAGCGGCTTTTTCTGCTTCGAGTGCAGCGCGACCAATAAAGTTACGGTCGGCTGGGTCAAAGGCAACACTCCACGCCATGTTCGACGCCAGTGGCGACACTTCTTCGCTCATGTCTTGGCCGTAAAGGTTTAAGCCTGCTTCTAAGCGTAAGGTGTCGCGCGAACCCAAACCACAAGGTTTAGCGCCAGCAGCTAGTAGGGTATCCCAAACTTTAACCACGCCTTCTACCGGTACGATTAACTCGTAACCTGCTTCACCGGTGTAGCCCGTGGTGGCAACGAAAAGCTCGTCGTGCTGCACACCAAAGAAAGGCTTCATGGTTAACACCGCTGCGTGTTGTTCGGCAGACAGTACGCTTTTCAAAATTTCTGCTGAATTCGGGCCTTGTAAAGCGATAATACCAAACTCAGTACGCTCGGTTACTTGCACGTCGTACTCGGCAGTTTGTTTAGCCAACCATTCTAGGTCTTTGTCGCGGGTGGCCGAGTTAACAATGGCGCGGTACGATTCGTCGTTAAAGTAATACACGATCAAGTCGTCAATAATGCCGCCATCTTCGTTCAACATGGCACTATAAATTGCTTTGCCTGGCTCTTTTAGCTTGTCTACATCGTTGGCTAACAGGCGACGCAAATAAGGCTTAGCTTCTGGGCCGGTTACGTCAACAATGGTCATGTGCGACACATCGAAAATACCTGCGCTTTGACGAACCGTGTGGTGTTCCTCAATTTGCGAGCCATAATTTATTGGCATGTCCCAACCGAAAAAGTCGACCATTTTCGCGCCAGCTGCTAAGTGCGCGTCGTACAATGCAGTCCGCTGTGCCATATTAAATACCTATTGATGAAATAATGGGCTTCATTATATGAGGGCGCCGCCCTAACAACAAATTAAAAAGGCAAATCAGTGTATAAGTATTTGTTATACTACTGCGATTAAAATTGAAAAAGTAAATACCTAGCCATGATGAAACACTTTTCCCTCGACACCTTGCGTTCTTTTACCACGGTGGTCGACTTACAAAGCTACACCTTAGCGGCCGAGCGTTTAAGCCGTTCGCAACCGGCCATTAGTTTGCAATTAAAACGCCTCGAAGAATTGGTTGGCAGCCCGCTTATTCACCGTCAAGGCACTGGCTTAAAGCTTACCCCAGCGGGGCAAGAGCTTTATCGGGGGGCGGTGCAGCTGCTGGCCCACCATGATCAACTGATGGCACGTTTTCGGGCCAAGCCAATTACCGGGCAGGTACGCTTAGGTATTCCCAGTGAATTTGCCACCGCTTTATTGCCGCGCATTCTGGGCCAATTTGCCAGCAGCTACCCGCAAATTACCTTGGAAGTAACCTCGGCGTTGAGTCGAGACTTACGCTTGGCCGCCAGCCGTGGCAGCTTCGACGTTATTCTTACGGTGGCGGAACAGGCTCCTGAAGGGGCTATTTTGGTGAAAGAAGACGCCTTAGTGTGGGTAGGTGGCCGAGTAGAGCTAATGGACTTACAGCCCTTGCCGTTAGTGTTAGCTTCCGAAGGCTGTATGTACCGCCGGCGTACCTTAGCGGCGTTAAAAGAAGCTCAAATTAGCTCGCGTATTACCTATACCAATAACGACTTAACTGGTATTAGCAGCGCCTTAAACAGTGGTTTAGGGGTAACGGTGCTTGCCCGTAGCTCGGTACCGCCCGAACTGCACGAGCTTAAGCCTAATGAGTTTAAACAAAGCGAACTGTTACCGCCCTTAGGCTCGATTAATATATTTTTAGAGCGCCATGGCCAGTCGAACAATTCTGCGGCCGACCATTTACAAAGCTATTTACATGACTTTTTGAGTGCCACTAATTAGCCTTTTTTAAGCTAGCTAAAACTGATTGGCTTGGTTAATAAAAAACCTTTTCACTGCCCGAGCGCGGTTAGTGGTGTTTAAGCCTAGAGCCCGCACGGCTTTAATAATGGGGTTTTGGATTAAAAATAACTGATGAAACCCTTCCATAGCCGCAATGTGTCGCACCGCTGCAGTTTTACGCGCTCGCTCATAGTGGCGCAAAGCCCGCTGTAACTGGTCGTTGTTCCATTGCCCTTGCAACGTACCTAAGCCATTTAACTGTTCGGCCAAGTACCAAGCGTCGCCCAAACCCAAGTTGGCTCCCTGCCCTGCTAGCGGGTGAATGGTGTGTGCGGCGTCGCCAGCTAACACAAAGCGGCCTTGTAACCACTGCTCGGCGTATTGCATGCGTAGTGGAAATGCTTGGCGTTCACTGGCCAGGGTTAAGGGCCCTAAGCATACGTCGCTGGCCACGGTAAGCTGCTGTTCAAAGTCGGTCGCCGAAAGCGCTAACAATTCAGCCACTTTGTTCGGCGGTGCGCTCCACACAATAGATATTTCATGTGGGTGCGCTAAAGGTAATAAAGCGAGCGGCCCGGTGGATAAAAACGCTTGGCGAGCAATATAGTTATGGGCTTCGGTCGTTTTGATAGTGGCCACTAAACCATGTTGGCCATAGTCTTTAAAGCTGGTGGGCAAGCCTAGTTCTTGGCGCATTTGTGAACGGCCACCGTCGGCTGCTACGACCAATTGCGCCAGCACCGTGTCGCCATTTTCAAGCTCTAAGGTTACGTCGTGCTCGTGTTCACTAAAGCTTTTCACTACCGCTTGGGTAACTAACTGTACGTTAAGCTGCTCTGCGCGTTGCCATAGCGCCCCTTCCACCACAGCGTTTTCGATAATGGTGCCAATATGGCTAAGGTCGCTTTCTTCGGCAGAAAAGCCAATGCGCGCGCCTTGGTTTTCGTCCCACACTTGCATACCGGTGTAGGTACCTTGGCGGCCTGCTGGAATAAGCTGCCAAGCACCAAGCTCGGTTAACCAGTTTTGCGCGGCTCTATTTAAGGCACTTACCCGTAAAGTTGGCTTAGTAGTAATTTGTTTGGCTTCGCCGCGCTCAAGCACACACACGTCACGGCCACGTAATGCCAATGCATTTGCTAACGCTAGGCCTATCATGCCGCCGCCAATAATAGCCACTTGGGTTCGAATTAACGCCATAAGGTCTCCTGTGCGCCAAAGCCCATGGCCTTTTGTGCGATAGGTTTCGCCAGAACCGGTACCATGCGCAAAACTTTTAGGCCGCAACGGCGGCTAAAACTAAGGCAGCTTTGGTCGCTAGAAAAGAGTCGCACTAAGCTGTCAGTAAAGGTTTGTACCTGTTGATAGTCGGGTTTGCGCAGCGCTTCATATTGGCTAAGCACGGTTAAGTCGCCTGGATCTTGCGCTGCACTGGGCAGTTGAGATAACACTTGCTTCAGCACTAACACGTCGCGTACGCCAAGGTTATAGCCCTGCCCCGCCACTGGGTGTAATGTGTGCGCGGCATTGCCAATAACCGCAAAACGGTGGCCAACAAAGCGCTGGGCTACCATAAGGCTCAACGGAAAAGCACCTGCCCGCTCCGACTTCACAAAATACCCAGCGCGTGAACCGAATAGCTTTTGCGCGCGGTGTCTAAATTCGTCTTCCGGCAGCGCCAACAAATGTTTCACTGTTGCCGCTTCTGCGCACCAAATAAGCGCAAAACGTTTTGGGCCACAAGGTAACAATGCCAACGGGCCTTCAGGGGTAAAACGTTCATAAGCAGTTTGGTTATGAAACTTGTCCGTATCGATAAAGCCAGCAATAGCCGTTTGACCATACACCGTGGTGTTCATATTAATGCCTAACTTGGCCCGGGTGGGCGACTGGCTACCATCGGTCACTATAAGTAATTTGGCTTCAATGATGGCGCCGCTATTTAAGTGCAGCTGTTGGCAACTGTCGGTAGCTACAAGGTGCTCGATAAAGCTGCCTTTTAACCATTGCACGCCTGTTTGTTTATTACATGCGCTGGCTAAGGCCCCTTGAATAGCCGAGGCTTGCGCCACATAGCCAAGGCTAGCCACTTGCTCTTTGTCTGCATGCAAGGTGCTACTACCTGACCCAGTACTGTCGCTAATATGAATGTGCTCTATCGACGTAGCCCCTGCAATGTCTGCCCACACACCAAGTTCTTCTAACACTTGTTGGCTACGTAAGGCTAAGGCAATGGTGCGGGGGTCTTGGTGGGGCGTACCGGTTTCAGGATCAATCAGTACAACTGTCCACTGGGGAAAGTGGCGGCTTAATACCAGTGCGGCAAGTGCACCTACCAAGCCGGCGCCAGCAATGACAATGTCTGCCTTAGTGATTTGAGTTTTAGAAGCCTTTGCCTGTTGCGCTGTCATCGGCCTGCTCTCATCAGTGCTTCAATACCTTCAATCGACTTGGGCACTGTCGCAGTTAAGTTTTCGTAGCCATGCTCGGTAATCAGAATGTCGTCTTCAATACGAATACCTATACCGCGATAAGCCACTGGGCAGTCGGCGTTGATCGGAATATAAATGCCCGGCTCTACCGTTAGCACCATGCCTGGCTCTAAAGGGCGTGGTTTGCCGTTAACTTGGTAGTTACCCATGTCGTGTACGTCGAGCCCTAACCAATGGCCGAGCCCATGCATAAAATAAGGCCGAAAGGCGAGGTTTTTAATTAGGGTGTCGGTGTCGCCAACTAAAATACCTAACTCAACTAAACCAGCCACCAACACCTGCGTACAGGCACGGTACGCATCGGGCAAGGTTACCCCAGGCTTTAGCACCGCTAGGGCTGCTTCTTGAGCTTGTAATACTACTTTATAAAGCTTGCGTTGTGGCTCGGTAAACGTGCCGCTAACAGGAAAGGTGCGGGTAATGTCACCGGCGTAACCTAAGTATTCTGCGCCAGCGTCTATCAGTAGTAAGTCGCCTTGCTTTAATTGGTCGCTATTGCTGGTGTAATGTAAAATACAGGCATTTTCACCACTACCGCAAATCGTGCCATAGGCTGGACCACTGGCCCCGCGCATAGCAAACTCATGATGAATTTCTGCTGCCACTTGGTATTCATAAAGCCCCGCTTGAGTAAATTTCATCGCTCGACGATGGGCATCAGCACTTATTTTACAGGCTTGGCGCATTACTTCTTGTTCATAGGGCGACTTAATTAAACGTTGATTATGCAACAGTGTATTCAAGTCATGAATACGTTCCGGCGCTTGCATGCCTTGGCGTTTGCCTGCTCGCAGCTCGCTTAATGCCTCGGCTAAATAAGGACTAAACCAAGTGTCGTCGCCTTGCGCAATGTATAGGTCGGAACGCCCATCGAGCAACTCAACAAGCAGGTACTCTAGGTCATCGGTACTTTCACAACGATCAACCCCAGCTATTTCTTTGGCCATGTCGCAACCTAAGCGGCGGCCGTGCCAAATTTCAGCTTGTTGATCACGCGGCAACACAAACAGCACACTTTGCTCTGGTAATTCACCTTGCTTGGGCAGCACTACTAGTACGCCATCAGGTTCATTAATGCCTGAGCAATACCAGTAATCGCTATTTTGGCGAAAGCTATAGTGGGTGTCATTCGAGCGTACCACTTCACGGCCGGCAGGAATAATAGCCACACTATTGGGTACCATGTGCTGGACCAATTTAGTACGGCGCGCATGCAGTTCGGCGACGGGGATCATTCCTACTACTCCAATTAATGAATGGTCGAATTACTGGCTGGCTTTGGTGGTGGCATTTGACCTAATTCACCAAAGCACATAATTGCGGTAATACGCACGTACTCTGCTATTTCATAAAATGAACGCTCGCTTTCTTCGTCGGTAACGGCGTCGGGGTCTAGGCGGGCAATTTCTGCTAAGTCTTGTATACCTTCGCGTAATTCTGCTGAAGCTTTTTGTAAGTTTTGCTGGTTCACTGCAAAGCCTACTAAAAAACATTGAGCCCATTCGGTAAGCGCCACCAAGCGGTCGGCCAACAGTTCGTCGTCGGAAGGTAACAGCGTTTGGAAACTTATTTCTGGGCAGCCAAGGTCGGTTCTAATGGATTTGCCTAACTGTTCTAGCCTGCCTTTCATGGCTGGGCTAAACTCTTCCCCGTCATTGGCTAAGTCGGCCAATATCGGTAACCATTCGTTGCCCGAAGCGCGCTGCCCACTAGCGAGCAAACCGGTTAACATGCCATGCAACTCTGCTGCCGAAATGATCATTTGCTCTTGCGCTAACCATCGTTCCCATTGATCAAATAAGCTTGTTGCTGAGTCTGCCATAAGGCCACCTTATCTATGTTGTAGCGAGTATTTATGCCGAATTCTATTAGCCCATATCCTAACACCTGAATAGCAATGCAGCTACTTTATGCTGAGCTTGTTAGCAGCTGTAAAGCCAAACTAAGCTTGTTGCATAAATACGCCTTGCTCGCTATGCTTTCGCCCCGCACGATGACATGACTAAAGATCGAGGAGATTTTTAATGAGTGGACAAGTTGTCGACATAAGTTTGCTCGAACGTAATTACCGCATAATGTGCCCTGAAGGACAAGAAGGCGCCCTACGCGACGCTGCGCGCCAGTTAGACGAACGCCTGCTTGAAACTCGTGCTGCCACTAAGCTTACTAATATTGAACAAATTGCAGTTATGACTGCACTGAACTTGTGCCACGAATGGATGGCTGAGAAAGCTGCGCAAAACGAGAAAATAACCGCTCTTGAAGACAAGGTAAATTTACTTCAAGCGACTATAAAAAAAGCAATCGGTGGCCCAAAACACGATTCTCTACCAAATTCTTAATTAAATGCGCTATAATAAAACTGCTCCCTGAGATGTTAGCCAGCATGTGATGTCCCTGAGCCTATGTTTTTAGAATTGGATTCTATTTGTTCTTCAGTGTGCATGCCCAGTTTACTGGGAAGCCTTAGAAGGGTAACTTAGAAACCGCCTTGAGCCTTAGGGTTCAAGGACTAACACACGGCAGCGGCATCTTGGGGAGTCTTTCTTTTAAGGCTTGTCAATTAAAACGTATGTGGAAGTTGGTATGCGTAAACTAGAAGTTGTTGCCGCAATTATTATTACCATAGCGACGATTATTATTTTGAACACCTGCAGTGGCAATTTCCAAGCCCCCCCGCTTGACGAAGAAGTAGGCACCGAAAACACTCTGCAATAACAAACTTGCTTTCGGCTTGTTAATAAATAGGCCCTTGGTAGTCATCGTCTGGTGCTATTTTGGTATAATTTTCTTCTCCACCAATGCCTAAGTCGTAAATAAACGTATATTTGTCGGCAGGTGAAATAAATAACATTTTATTGCTTTCGCCATAAGTAATTTTCAATTTGTCCCATGATAAGGCTGGCCCTGGCCGCAAGGTTCGCATTGCTTCAATGTTTTTAATGTCTTCAATGGCAATGCGGTAACGCAATGGCCCACAGCGGGCCACTAAATATTCACCGGTAATACTGTAATTGGTTGATAGCGTAACCCAAGCGGGCCAAACCACCATTATTAAAAAAATCAAAAACGCCAGCAAACCCTGCCCCACAAGTAAAAACATGGCCGAAGCGGCAAAGCCAAACACTGGAATGCTCATTAGTATTAACATGAAGAAGGGGTCTGCTTTGCTCGAGTGATGTTTGTCCACTTAATTTTCCTCTGCTGCGGTTTTTGCTTCGGCCACTATCGCACGTACATCGGCCAGCAAGTCTGCTACTTTATAAACCACTCCATTACGTACCGTATAACGAATACCCTCGGTGCGCTCAGGCTGATTTTGTTCATTTAATTGATAATGCCCAGTGCCATACAATACTTTAAAGTTACGTAGTGGGTTTTCTTTCACAATGACTAAGTCTGCTTTTTTACCCGGCATAACACTACCAATCTCATTATCTAACCCAAGCAACTCAGCCCCAGACAAGGTGGCCGAACGAATAACTTCCAGCGCATTAAAGCCTGCTTCACGTAGTAGCTCTAATTCTTGAATGTAGCCAAAGCCGTAGGTTTTATAAATATAGCCTGAGTCTGAGCCTGTAGTTACTCGCCCGCCATGGTTTTTGTAGTCGTTCACAAACTGCATCCACAAGCGGTAGTTTTCGCGCCATGCCACTTCATGGTCGGTAGTCCAGTCAAACCAATACGAGCCATGAGCATAACGGCTTGGGGTAAAAAACTGCCACAATACCGGCAAGGTATAGTTTTGGTGCCAAACCGCGTTACGTTGGGCGGCAAGGTCGCGACTAGCTTCATAAATGGTAAAAGTGGGGTTTAGGGTGAAGTCGAGGGCAATCAGTTCGTCGCGCACTGCATTCCAACGCTCACTACCTGGTGCTGCGGCCTGTTTCCACAGCTGCCCCGCTTCGCCAAAACGGTCTTGTTCGTTTTGGTAATTATAGTCGGGTGAATAGTCTTGAATAACTTGGTTGGTAAATAGCGCCTCAGGTAAGCCGTACCAGTGTTCTAATGAACCTAACCCCATACGAGCTGAGTCGAGTGCGTTAGTGCGAACCACGTTTAGTTGCGCATGGTGCATCATGGTACCTAGGCCTAACTGCTTGGCCTCGCTTAATGCGGCGGCAATAACTTGTGGTGTCGCGCCAAAAAACTTAATGCCATGGGCGCCCCGTTGGTGGATACCACGCACCCAACTGCGTGCTTGTTCGGCAGTAGTAATGGGGTCGTTACTGCCCATACCAAAAGTGGCGTAGGGAATTATGCGTGGTGCGACAATTTCATTGCGCTCTGCCCGTGCCGCATGGTCCAAAGTCCACTCTAGGCCACGAAAACTACCAGGTTCGCGTACGGTGGTAACGCCATGGGCTAGCCATAATTTCAGCACATACTCTGGCGGAATGTCTTTTGCAGAACCACCTAAATGCGCATGTACGTCGATAAAGCCAGGTAAAATATAGTGACCAGTAATATCGAGTTCTTGATCGCCTGGACTTGCTATTGGCCGCCGCCCTTCCATAATTGGCACCCCAGGATAGCCCACCACTTTTACTGCTTTAATGCGATCGTTTTCAATCACAATGTCGACCGGGCCAATAGGTGGCGCCCCTTCGCCGTTAATAAGTATGCCGCCACGCAGAATAAGGCGTTCGTAAGGGCCTTCGCCCCGATCGCGAGGCGGTGCTTTTTGTTCGGCGCCACAGGCAGTAGTAATTAGTAAAAAGCTAAAAGCAAGCAGCAGACTGACATAACGCATACTGATATCCTGTTGGTATTCTGTTGAAGCACAATGGTTAAAGTGTCGCAGTCTGGTTAACATACTGCAACTGCATAGGAAGGAAAGGCTTTAATGACAAACAAACCACAAGGCGACTTACGCGCACAGCTACGCACGAAATTAAGAGCTGCACGCCGTCAGTTAACGCCTGACCAGCAACAGCAGGCCGCCATGAAGGTAAGCACCCACTTACTGCAACAAGACTATGTACAAAGCGCCAGCACCGTTGCCGTGTATTTAGCCAGTGATGGTGAAATTGACTTAACGCCCTTTATTGAGCAGCTTTGGCTACAGTCAAAGCTGGTGGTAGTACCCGTTATATCTAGCCAGCAGCAAGGTAAAATGTGCTTTGTGCCGTATCAAGCAGAGTCGATATTGGTGAATAACAAATATGGCATTGCCGAGCCAGCCTATAGCCCCGAAAACAAAATAACCCTAGCCGACATAGACGTTATCTGTGTGCCACTGGTTGGTTTCGACAGTAACGGCCAACGTATTGGCATGGGGGGAGGCTTTTACGACCGCATACTGGCACCTTGGTTTGAAGGCCAATTACCCCATTTACAACCGGTTGGCGTAGCTCACGACTGCCAGTACCAAGCCAATTTACCTGCCGCCACATGGGACATACCGCTGCCAGTGGTTATTACACCGTCAAAGCTATGGCAGTTCTCGACACCTACCGTATAATACTTAACCATTACCGAATCACTTTATTTAACCACAAAACTATTGGGAGCCACATGAGCAGTCAGCCTTTAAGCCCACAAGACGCGGCAAAAAAACACGCCGCCGAAGCCGCCATTCCTTATATTGAAGAAGGAAGCATTGTTGGGGTCGGCACCGGCTCTACGGTAAATTTTTTTATTGATGCCTTAGCCAAGGTAAAATTTGACCTAGAAGGCGCTGTTTCGAGTTCGGAAGAGTCGACCAAACGCTTAAAAGCCTTGGGCATTCCCGTATACGACTTAAATGGTGTTCCCGAAGTAACTGTTTATGTAGACGGCGCCGACGAAATTAACCGCCACTTACAAATGATCAAAGGCGGTGGTGGGGCTCTTACCCGAGAAAAAATTGTGGCCGCCGTGGCGAAAACCTTTATATGCATTGCCGACAAAAGTAAGTACACCTTAAAACTCGGCGACTTCCCTTTACCCATTGAGGTAATTCCTATGGCTCGTTCGTATGTGGCCCGGGAACTGGTGCGGTTAGGCGGTGATCCTGTATATCGCGAAGACTTCATCACCGACAATGGCAATATAATTTTAGACATTCACCACCTTGATATTTTAGAGCCCATTAAGTTAGAAGAGGCTATTAATAATATTACCGGCGTGGTTACTAACGGTTTATTTGCTGCTCGTTCGGCTGATATTGCCCTATTAAGTGATGGCCACACCATCGAAACCCTCACGCGTTAAGGAATGTAGTAATGGCCCCGGCTTATTCTCTTGCTAAAGAAAAAATTAAAATTTTATTACTTGAAGGTGTTCACCCAAGCGCCGTTGAGTGTTTTGAACAACAGGGTTACACGGAAATAGTACAGCATGCTGGCGCTATGAATGAAGACGAGCTGGCCGACTGTATTAGTGAATTTCACTTTGTTGGTATTCGGTCGCGTACGCAATTAACCCGCAAAGTATTTGCCAACGCTAGCCGTTTAACCGCGGTGGGCTGTTTTTGTATTGGCACCAACCAAGTCGACACCAGCGCTGCTCGCGAATTTGGCATTCCGGTATTTAACGCGCCGTTTTCAAATACCCGCAGCGTGGCTGAATTGGTTTTAGCTGAAATTATTATGCTGCTGCGTAAAGTTCCTGAGAAAAACATGGCCTGTCACCGCGGCGAATGGCTAAAGTCGGCCAGCGGTGCCCATGAAGCGCGCGGCAAAACCTTAGGTATTGTAGGTTACGGTCATATTGGTACTCAGCTTGGTATTTTGGCCGAGCTACTGGGTATGCGGGTATTGTTTTACGACATTGAAACCAAGCTTAGTTTAGGTAATGCCACGCCAATGAAGTCGTTAAACAGCTTATTGGAAGCCAGCGACATTGTAACCTTGCACGTGCCAGAAACACCGCAAACCCAACTAATGATTGGCGCCACTGAAATTGCATTAATGAAACCGGGGGCGTCGTTAATTAATGCCTCGCGCGGAACTGTGGTTGATTTAGAAGCCCTTGCTACGGCTTTAAAAGCCGGCTTACTGAATGGCGCCGCTATTGATGTATTCCCAGTTGAACCCAAAAGCAATACTGAAGAGTTTCTTTCGCCACTACGGGGTATCGACCAAGTTATTTTAACCCCTCATGTGGGCGGGTCGACTCAAGAAGCGCAAGAAAATATTGGTATTGAAGTAGCACTGAAAATGATTAAGTACTCTGACAATGGCTCAACTTTGTCGGCTGTTAACTTTCCTGAGGTAGCATTGCCCACGCAGCATGGTTTTAGCCGATTACTACATATTCACCAAAATAAGCCCGGGGTGCTCAATCAAATTAACCAAGTATTTGCCAACTTAAATGTGAATATTGCCAGTCAGTACTTACAAACCGACAACGAGCTTGGTTATGTGGTTATGGACGTAGAGCACGGCCAAGCCAAAGCCGTACTCGATGAACTAAAAGCTGTACCCGGCACCATTCGCTGCCGCGTATTGCATTAACCGTATTGCGTTTACCGTACTTTCATTAACACCGTGCAAGGCTAGTTTCAGCGACCTTGCACGGTACTTTTCATTAATTCGGGAGAGGCGTGACGAACGTCTTTTCCGCGCACAAAATAAATTATATATTCGGCTATATTCTGGCAGCGATCGCCAATGCGTTCGAGTGATCGTGCCGACCACATCACGTCCATTATTTTCGGGATGCTGCGCGAGTCTTCCATCATGTAGGTCATTAACAACCGCGTTAGTGCTTCGTATTGACGATCAGCCGTCGCGTCTTGTTGGTGCACTTCAAATGCCGCGTCTTCATCCATACGGGCAAAAGCGTCGAGCACTTGGCGCAACATAGTTAGTACATGCTGGCCCAAGTTTTCTAAGCTGACTAATAAATGCTCTTGCTCTTTATTGAAGCTTTTTAACGCCACCCGGGCAATGCGCTCACTTTCGTCGCCAATACGCTCAAGATCACTAATGGCTTTTAAAATAGCTAAAACCAACCTTAAGTCGCTTGCCGTGGGTTGGCGCTTGGCAATAATACGCGTGCAAGCACTGTCAATGTCTAGCTCTAGCTCGTTAATGTTCACGTCGTTACTAAGCACGCGGTTGGCTAATTCTTTGTCATCTAACTGAATGGCCATAAGCGCATCGGTTAATTGTTTTTCTACCAAGCCACCCATAGCCAGCACTTTGCTCATAACCGAACTTAGCTCGGCGCTAAACTTGCCAGAAATATGCTTGCCTAAATTTAATTTGTCCATAGCTTCCTCGCTACCAATAAGCCACTTAACCTAACCGTAACGGCCAGTAATGTAGTCTTCCGTTTGCTTGCTGCCGGGGGTAGTAAACAGCACGTTGGTATCCGCATGTTCAACTAACTCTCCCATATACAAGAACGCAGTAAAGTCAGACACTCGCGCCGCCTGTTGCATATTATGCGTAACAATAGCGATGGTGTATTTGTCTTTTAATTCATCGATGAGCTCTTCAATTTTCAAGGTGGAAATTGGGTCTAACGCCGACGCGGGCTCGTCTAGCAGCAACACTTCCGGCTCTATAGCAATGGCCCGAGCAATCACCAAGCGTTGCTGCTGGCCTCCCGACAAACCAAAGGCGTTGTCATTTAAGCGGTCTTTTACTTCGTCCCATAAGGCCGCACCGCGTAACGAACTTTCCACCACTTCTGCAAGCGTGCGCCGATCGTTTACCCCTTGTAAGCGCAAACCGTAGGCAACATTTTCATAAATTGACTTAGGAAATGGGTTGGGCTTCTGAAACACCATGCCCACCCGCCGACGCAGTTCAGACACGTCTACTTTTGGTGCATAAACATTTTCGCCGTCGAGCAACACTTCACCTTCCACTGTGCAGTTGTCGACTAAGTCGTTCATACGATTAAAGCAGCGTAATAAAGTTGACTTGCCACACCCCGAAGGCCCAATAAAGGCGGTTACTTTGTTTTTTGGTATTTGTAAACTAATGCCTTTTAGGGCTTCGTCTTTACCATATTTCAAACGCAGGTTACGAACTTCAAATTTAGTTTCAAAGTCGCTGATTTTTTTACCCTCTCCTGCCGCTGTTAGCGCAGTTTTTATCGCTGGCTTTATCTGTTCAGTTGCTGACATAGCGTGTTCTTACCTCTTCAATTTTAAACGGCACTCAGGTTTCGTGCATAAACGGCGATGTTAATCCGAATCACTACGATATTTTTCTCGCAAGCGGTTACGTATGGTTACGGCCGTTAAGTTCAGCACGATAATTAACACCACTAGCGTTAATGCTGTGGCATAAACTAAAGGTCGTGCTGCTTCTACATTCGGGCTTTGAAAACCCACATCAAATATATGAAAGCCAAGGTGCATTATTTTGCGATCTAGATGTACAAAAGGAAATTCACCGTCAATGGGCAAGGTTGGCGCTAGCTTTACTACACCCACTAACATTAATGGTGCAACTTCGCCTGCTGCACGGGCAATGGCCAGAATTAACCCTGTCATCATGCCCGGCGTGGCTAGCGGCACTACCACGCGCCATAGGGTTTCCGACTTGGTGGCGCCTAAGGCCAACGAGCCTTGACGAATGGTACTAGGAATTCGCGCTAAACCTTCTTCAGTAGAAACAATCACCACTGGCAAGGTTAGTAAGGCCAGCGTGAGTGACGCCCAAAACAAGCCCGGCGTACCAAAGGTAGGTGACGGCAACGCCGCTTCATAAAAAATTCGGTCAATATTGCCACCTAAAAAGTAGATGAAGAACCCTAAGCCGAACACTCCGTACACAATAGAAGGCACACCCGCCAAGTTATATACGGAAATTCGTACCATGCGGGTAACAAAGCCCTGCTTGGCGTATTCGCGCAAGTAAATAGCCGCCAACACACCAAAAGGCGTGACCATAATCGACATAATAAACACCATGGTTATGGTGCCGAAAATAGCGGGAAATATACCCCCTTCCGTATTTGCTTCCCGTGGCTCTGCCGATAAAAACACCCATACTTGTTTAAAATACTCCGACCACTTTTGTAGAGCCGACATGTCATTCGGTAAGGTGATTGCCACAATATCGGCCAATTTAATGTCGGCTTCTTGGCCATTCACCATTTGCATGCGCAGCACCGCTTGTTGCTGCTCTGCATACAAGGTGTCTAGCTGTTGGCGCAAGGCGAGGTAGTCTGCGTCTAATTGCGTTTTTTCCTGCTCGATTTGTGCCAATGCCTGCTGCAACGCATGGCCTGACACTTGATCGAGCTCTAGCTGGCGCTGCTGCAACCTTAGCGCTTCCATACGGGTGTTTATTCGGCCGATGTCACCGCGTTCAATACGCTTAATACGTTGATGCGCTGCAACACTTTCTGCCACCTGTTGTTGCACCTGTTGGTGAAAGTCGGCCGCTGAACTTAAAACTTCTGTGCCGCCATACTGCAAGGCCTGCGGAAAGCCAAAGAAGTCGCCCCAGGCTCTACGTTCAATAACGTATACGCCTTTCGGGTATTGAAACTCCTCCATACCCATATTAAACCGCCACACAAAGTCGGAGCTAACATGCTCACGGTTGCCTTGTTTTACCAAGTAGCGCGTGACCACCTTCATGTGTTCTGGCACCACATGGCCAGCTTCCCGCGCAAAAGCTGCCGTTACCGTTTCGCTACGGGCGATTTCACCAAGTAACACCTCGTGTATATTATTTTTGGCATCGTTAATTTCTATTTGTGCAACGTTAGTGGGCCAAAAATGGCTGAAGCCACGTACCGCAATAAGCCCTAGCAAGCCAACTACCATTACCACGCTTATTGTTACCGCTCCGCCGGTTAACCAAATCCAAGGTGAGCCGCTGTTAAACCATTTTTTCATAACTATGGCTCCTTGTTATAAGTTGCTGTAACGCTTACGCAAGCGTTGACGCACCACTTCAGCAATGGTGTTAAGAATAAAAGTAAAGGTAAACAACACTAAGGCAGCTAAAAACAGAATTCTAAAGTGCGAGCTACCCACAGCTGTTTCTGGTAATTCAACGGCAATGTTGGCCGACAAAGTACGCATACCTTCGAAAATGTTGAAATTTACGATTGGGCTGTTGCCAGTTGCCATAAGTACAATCATGGTTTCGCCAACGGCGCGGCCAAAACCAATCATGCTGCCGGAAAAAATACCTGGGCTTGCTGTAGGCAACACCACCCCAACCATGGTTTGCCACGGCGTAGCTCCGAGTGCCAACGAGCCTTGGGTTAAATGTTTCGGCACATTAAACACGGCGTCTTCGGCAATAGAATAAATGGTTGGAATAACCGCAAAGCCCATGGTCACCCCAACCACTAAGGCGTTACGTTGATCATAGGTAATACCGCTATTGGTTAGCCACTGACGCATACTACCGTCGAAAAAAATCACTTCTACCCAAGGGCTTGCGCTAACAGCGAACCAGCCAAAGGCCAGCACCACCGGCACCAAAATAGCCGCTTCCCAGCCCCCCGCTACCCGATTACGTAAGCGGCTGGGCAAGTAACGCCACAAGAAAGACGCCAGCACCATCATCAAAGGCAAGCCAAGTAATAATGAAAAAACTGCGGGTAAGTTATTTTCCATAAAGGGCGCCAGCCATAAACCCGCTAAAAACCCGAGAATAACCGTGGGTAGTGCTTCCATTACTTCTATGGTTGGTTTAACAATACCGCGCAGTTTTGGGGTCATGAAGTACGCCGTGTAAACCGCAGCCATAATGCCCAACGGCATGGCAAACAGCATGGCAAAAAAAGCTGCTTTTAATGTACCTATCGACAAGGGAATTAACGAGAATTTCGATTCAAACTCGTCGTTACCCGACGATGACTGCCAAATATACTCAGGATCAGCCCGCCCTTCGTACCAAACGCGATTCCATAGTGCTTTAAACGACAGTTGCGGGTGCTGATTCCACACCGACGCGAAGGTAACCCTGCCCTGAGCAGTAACGGCCATAACCGCTCGGTTAACGGGTGAAATAGCCATATTGGTAATGGCTTGCTCGCTTAGGTTTTTACTCAATAAGGTGCGCGACGACGTTGCATAATGAACACTGACATTGCCTTTGCTGTCTGCCGCCAGAAAACCTTTTCGGGTATATTCTGGGGTAATTTTGGTAATGGCGCCGGGCTGGCTAGCGAAGTTGCGCACACGCTCAAAACTATAATGGTTGCTGTTATCGCGTACGGGAAACCACTGACTTAGTTCACCTGTTTTAGTACCAACAACAACCGATACCGACCCGACTAAAAAGTCGAAAGCCGTAATTTCAGCTCCCACGTCGACGGTTTGCAACACACGGGGTGCTGTAAGGTCGCTGATGTCTACATAATGTATGCGGCTTTGTTCAGCCACAAAAAGATTTTGGAAGCTTTTATCAACTAAAATAAAGCTCGGCTGCATATTTAATGCCGTTAATTGGCTGCGTTTTACTTGCGTACTAAGCGCGCCGGTAAATAAATTTTCCCGCGTGCTAATGTGCGCTAACACCCAACGCTGGTCGGCGGTAACACCAACCGCAAGGACCGCCGGCCTGCCTCGGGTAGATTCCTGCACCGCCAGTTGGCGAATAGCTTGGCCTTCAAGGTCGAGGGTTATTGGCGTATTACCATAAGGAAAGCTAACCTGCGGACTAATATGGCGTTGTTCATTGGGGAACGACAGTTCATAGTCAGGCCGTACCAACTGAATACCGCCTTGGTTCGTTCCGTAGGCCACCAGGCCACCTAAATACTCTGCCGCTGCAAAGCTACTAGGCTGCTGGTTAGCGGGAAAAACCACTCCTTGCTGCGCCCTAATGCTGCCGTCATTTAAGTTGAAAAAAGTGACCTTGCCTTGCGCTGAATAGCGTATACCAAGCTCTTGATAACGTTCCATAGTTAAGTGTGCTAGGCGGTCGCCAGCGGGCAGTGCTGGCATAGTGTATTCAGCCACAGGCTCGATGGTTGCGCCTTTTAATATGGGCAGCACTTCATAAAGTAAGTACACAAAAATAAGTGCTAACGACAACACCACCCCATAACCCGCAGCGGTAATACCAATTCGGGAAATGTTGTCTTTTAGCCGACGCCAACGGCGGCGTTTTTCACGCAGTGCTTGTTCAGGCAATTTCGACCTAGCAGGCTTTCCTGTCGCTGTGGCCACTGTTCCTGTCATGGCGCTGCCTCTATGCCAAGTTCATTACGTACTCGCGCTGCAACAACTTCAGGTAGCGGCACATAACCGTCGCGAAATACAACACCTTGGCCTACCTGGCTATAAAGCATACGAACAAACTCTCGCATCATTGGGTCAAGTGGTCGATTCGGGTGTTTATTGATATACACATATAAATATCTCGCTAAAGGGTAGTCGCCGGTTGCCGCATTGTCTGGGCTAGGCTCAAAAAACTCGCCACCTGTTTTAACTGATAAGGGTAAAGCGCGTACACTCGAGGTGCGGTAACCTATACCGGAATAACCAATACCATTGATAGACTCAGACACCCCCTGAACCACTGACGACGACCCTGGTTGTTCATTAATACTTGATTTATAGTCGCCGCCAAACAGCGCCATGTCTTTGAAGAATCCATAGGTGCCAGACACCGCATTGCGACTGTACAAAGCAAAGTCGCGCTTTGCCCATGCACCGGTAAGCCCTAACTGCCCCCAGCGGGTTATATCTTGGGCATAGCCACCGCGGCGGGTAGCCGAAAAAATAGCATCTACTTGAGGTAGGCTTAATCCTTCTATTGGATTGTCTTTGTTTACATACACCGCCACCATGTCTATGGCCACCGGCAAGGCGTAAGGTGCATACCCGTGCTTATTTTCAAAGGCTTGAATTTCTGATTGGCGCATTTCACGGCTCATGGGGCCTAACGTAGCAGTGCCTTCCGTTATGGCTGGCGGCGCGGTAGAAGAGCCGGCCCCTTGCACCTGAATATTGACATTGGGATAGTACTTATTGAATTCTTCGGCCCACAGAGTCATTAAGTTATTGAGTGTGTCGGAGCCTATGGAACTTAGGTTACCCGACACACCCGAAGCCCGTTCATAGTGAGGTAAATTAGGATCAACATCGGCATAAGCCGTTATGCTACAGGTTAGTATTAGCGCACCAAATAGTGACACCGCACGTTTCTTTGCTAACATAAAATCTCCTTTGCCCTAGGGTAGTGTGGAGTAAATATGTGACTAGAGTACGCTAGCTATGTGTCACTTTTATGACAGTGAAAAATAAGGTCGTAATTAGCCTTGGGGAAGGGTTAAATCGCGGGGTAAACGAAACGAAAAACAGCTACCGGCCCCTACTACGCTTTCTACTTGAAGTTGGCTACGGTGCGACTCGAGTGAATGTTTTACAATAGACAAACCAAGCCCGGTACCGCCTGTATGGCTATTGCGGTCTGCTGCCACGCGGTAAAAGCGTTCAGTTAAACGCGACAAGTGCTCTTCGCCAATACCTGGGCCATTGTCTTGTACAGAAAACAGTGCCTGTTCCGCTTCACGCCGCCAAGTTAAGTGAATAACAGCACCTTTACCGGCGTATTTCACTGCATTCACCAACAAGTTATGCACTGCCGCGCGTAATTTGTCGGCATTGCCTAACACCACTAAGTCATTGTCAATCTGCTGTTGCAATTGCACTTGTTGTTCATTCAGCATTAAGCTAATTTCGCTGACCATGGCATGTAACATGGGCCCCACGGCCACCTGTTCGGTAAAGGTTTCTTGGTAATCGGCTTCCATGCGCGACAAGGTAAGTAGCTGTTCAACCATTAATTGCATGCGTTGTGTTTGTGTTGTCATATCGGCAATGGCTTTGGTCATTCTTGCTGGAGGTAAGGCGCTGGGCTCTGCCATTAACTCCAAATAGCCTTGCATAACCGTAAGCGGTGTTTTTAGTTCGTGCGACACATTGGCCACAAAGTCTTTGCGCATGCGCTCTAACATACGAATACGGGTTACATCGCGGGCAATGACTAATAACTGCTCCTTCGCGTAGGGCATAATACGTAATTCAATCTCCCGCTTGCCGCCGCCGGGCGCCCCAAGGGTAATGGCTTCACGGAAATCTTTTTCACCAAAGTACTTAATGAATCGTGGGTGCCTGATCAAGTTGGTAATGCGTATGCCTTTGTCGGTTGGCCACTGTAAGCCAAAGTAAAGCTGCGCCAGCTTATTGCTCCACACTAGGGTGCCGTCGCTTTCAATCACTAAGCCGGCATCGGGAATGGTTTCTGCTGCTTCACGGAAGCGCTGCAAAATTAGCGCTAGGTTACGCCGGCGAGCTTGCGAGCGCCTGAGGGTACGATAAATACCGTCGTAAATGTCGCTCCAAGCACCTGGAGCTTGTGGCGGCTGTGTGGCTCTACTTTTCCACAACCAATCACTTAATTTTAGTTGGTAGAAGCTATTCCACAGCACCACTCCAACAAGATAAACCACTAGCAGTTCAAAGGTATAGCCAAATAACCAACCGGCCAGCCCAACCACAAGCAAACTGAACAGCAGGCGGCGGATAATTTTAACTGGGGTAAAGTACCGGTCCATAAACGCTGTGGCCTTTCCTTATTAACAAACAAAAGTTAACGAGCGGAGAAGCGATATCCTACGCCCCGCACGGTTTGAACGAAATGATCATACTTATGTGCCGCTAAGGCTTTGCGTAAACGGCGAATATGCACGTCTACCGTGCGGTCTATTACATACACATTGGTGCCCCACACCTGATCGAGTAATTGCTCGCGGCTATAGGCGCGTTCCGTGTGGGTCATAAAAAAATGTAGTAAGCGAAACTCTGTAGGGCCCATTTCAAGAGGTATGTTATTCGCTGTCGCTCGGTGCGCACTCGGGTCGAGGCATAAGCCTTCAATATGTATGGGTTCATTTAATGAGGTGGGCGACACCCGGCGAAACACGGCTCGAATACGGGCCGCCAGTTCTTTAGGTGAAAAAGGCTTGGTCATATAGTCGTCGGCGCCGACTTCTAAACCGCGAACCTTGTCTTCTTCTTCACCCCGAGCCGTTAACATAATAATGGGGATGTGTTTTAAGTGCTCCGCGTTTTTTATTTGTCGCGCTAATTGTATGCCACTGCCACCAGGCAGCATCCAGTCGAGCAAAACCATGTCTGGATAAGGCTCAACTAATTGTTGTTCCGCACTGGTGTAGTCGGCAGCTTCTATGGTTTCGTAGCCTTGTTGTTCCATTACGAACACCAGCATTTCTCGAATGGGGGTTTCATCTTCAACGATTAGAATACGGCTTGCCATTAAAAAATTCCTATAGGGATAAATTCATAGCGCACAGTATGCAAACTTACTATGACACTTTTATGACAAGCCAATAATACCCACCCTTAGCCGTATTAAAACGAAAAAACAACCCCAGTTGAAATGGCTATTGGATCATCGCCGGCTAATACCACCATGCTGTCGCCATAACCACCACCGGTAACATTGGCAATAGCATTACCGCTGTTTTGTGTACTTGAGCCCAGTAAATACCATGTCAACCGTGGGGTAATAACCCGATCCACTCCTACTGTAGCCAGTAACGAATCATCGGCAGAGTTTTTATAACTACGGCCAAATACCTGGCCCCGCAGCCAATATTTGTCACTCAGTTGGTAACGCCCTGTAACCCCCCAGGCATTCATGCTAGTTGGGGTTGCGGCTACTGCGTCGGTTAAACCCGACACATGCTGTGCGACAGCAGCTATACGCCAACCGTCGCCCGCCTTTATTACAGCAAAACGAGAGCCTTCTACGGTTTGTTGCGGGTTTTTGTTGTCATTTTGGTAACCGCCAATAAAAGTCCAGCTGCCCGTGTTGTAAGTTAGGCTGGTATTAAACACGTCGTTTTTATTGTCAACCGTGGTACCTTCCGTTTCCGTAGTGCCATAGTGCACTGCTAGAGTAAAACCTTGCCACGCGGGACTTTGATAATGTACGCCACTTTTTAACCGGCGGTCCATATTGGCGGCGTCTTGGCGAACGATATTACGGCCTTCACCAATACGGTCGCGAAATTCGTCTATAGCCGACATCATCGACATGGTAGGCGATGAATAATAGCCCACCCGCACTGTACCCCAGTCGCCACGTAAGCCCACATAGGTGCTACGAGCTTTCATGGTGCTACTGCCTTCACTCACGTCGACACCACGTTCAATTTGACCTATAAGCTCCAGCTCTGGCGATATTACGTGGCTTGCTTTTACTCCAATTCGACTTGAGTTACTCGACACGTTGAAGCCACCGTCGTGGCCGTCGTATAAATAGTCTGTTGAAACGTGAATTTTGCCATAAAAGTCCACATCAACCTTGTCGGCGGCTAATGCGCTTGAGCTCATTACAATGAATGTTGAGGCTATGATATATACTGCTTTGTTTTTCATGGGGGCTCCTAGCAGTAAAAACTGCTTGTTGAAAAGAATGGTGCCTTATTCTGTGAATAAAACGCTAAGTAGTTAATTCACCCATTTACTCATGTATTAGTATTGCGCTATCTGCCGCTGTTGGGTACTTTTAAACCCATGGATAACTAATGCCTACAATTATTTTTGTAAAGGATTTACTACGTGCAATATAAAAGTATATCGCGCAGCCTACTCACCCGTGTACTTTCGGTGTATTTTGCGATCACTTTTATTGTAACCTGCGCCCATATCATTAGTGAATACAATAACACGAAACGGGCTTTAGCAAATGAGCTAAAAAATCAACAAAGCACCATTGCGGCCAGTTTAACCCGTTCTTTATGGGAGTTTAATTCACAGCAAATTGACGCCATTGCCGAAGGTTTAATTACTATTCCGGCTATTTCCGGGCTTATTATTCGTGACGACCAAGGCCAGGTTATTCGGCAGCTTGGTATCACTCAAGCGCTAGAGGGTTTGCCCAGTAAGCCAATTAGCCCTGAGGTTCTTGCCGACCGCAATGGTGTGTTTGGCCACTATAGCCCCCTTGCATTCGAGTTTTCTGGCCAGTCTACCTTGGTGGGCGATGTTACCTTATTTTCTAGCCGCGACGTTGCTATTGACCGCTTAAAAGTAAGCATGTTGTTTTTGTTTGGTAATGCCATAATTAAAAGTTTTTTCCTTTTACTACTCTTTTCTTTTGCCTTTAATCGGCGCTTAACCCGCCCCATGCAAGAGCTAACCATGCAACTGGAAAGCTTTCAACCCGACACTCTTGGTGAGTCACGGATAAACTTAAGTGGTGAAAAAAACAACGAGTTTGGAATTTTAGAAGCCGCCTACAACGATTTAATTGATCGTATTCAGGAGTATCAAAAAAGCTTAGGGTTAACGAAAGAAATGTTGGTGCATGCTAATCGACGCCTCGACGAGCAAAATGATTTACTTGAGCAAGATGTGGCACGAAAAACCTCTGGTATGAGTAAGCTAATGCTTGATATAGAAGAGCGCCGCATGGAGCTAGAGCAACGCCAGTTTGCCCTCGAGCGAGAAATACAACAACGTAAGTTAACCGAAGCAACTTTAAAGCGTACCAACGAACGGTTACGCGACTCACTAGAAACCATACAAAAAGCACAGCATCAATTAGTACAGTCAGACAAGCTCGCCTCCTTGGGCGGCTTGGTGTCTGCTATTGTGCATGACGTAAATACGCCTATTGGTATTGGCGTTACCGCCACCTCGTTTTTAGCTGATCGTATTGAAACCATGGCAATTGCGCTAGACGAACAAAGCTTAACCCAGTCACAAATGACTCGTTTTATTAGTGACGCCCGTGAAAGCGTGCAGCTACTTGAAAATAACTTGCATCGCGCTCGTGAGCTTATGGCCAGCTTTAAAGATGTTGCTGTAAACCAAAGCTCGGGAGCGTTTCGTGACATATTTGTGCATGAATATATTGATAACGTTATTCGCTCGTTAAAACCACGTTTAAAAGAAAAAGCCATTGCACTACACGTAGACTGTGATAAAGGCTTAAAAGCTCGCTTCCAGGCGGGTGCCTTAGCGCAAATTTTAACCAACATGATTTTAAATTCCTATATCCACGGTTTCGACAATAAGACTAATGGCTGTATTCATATTCACGTTCATTTAGAGCCCGATAGTACCAGCAACGGTATGCTTCATTTTGTTTATGAAGACGACGGTATAGGCTTGTCATCCGATCAACTAGAACATTTATTTGATCCCTTCTTTACCACCAAAGCCGACCGTGGTGGCAGTGGTTTAGGTGCCCATATAATTTATACCCTTATTCACGACACCCTAGCCGGCAGCCTTCAAGTAAGCAGCCATCAAGGTAAAGGATTAAAGTATGAGTTTAGCTTTCCAGTAAACCTGCTAGGCGACAAACCAACTGACAGCTCTCTTTAGAACCGCTAGAATGTTTTCCCTTTCGTTCCTTTAACCCGGAGTTTCGCATGTGGTTTAAAAACCTCAGGGTGTATCAGTTTACCCAAGAATTTCAGTTAGCCGACGACTTTCAAGCTTTACTTACCGAGCGTAGCTTTAAACCTTGCAGTAGCACCGAGCCTGCAAGTATTGGCTGGATAACCCCAATCCGCGACAGCGGTGAATATGCGCTCATACGCCAAGACGCGGTATTACTATGCTTGCGAAAAGAAGAAAAAGTTATGCCTGCCAGTGCGGTAAAGTCTGAACTTGAGCAGCGCAAAGAAGCCTATGAACTCGAGCATGCGCGCCCCATGCCACGCAAAGAGCAACAAGCACTGAAAGAAGATATCGTACACAACTTACTACCCCGCGCCCTTAGCCGTTATTCAGTAACTTGGGGCATGATCGACATGAAAAACCAGCGGGTGTTAGTTGATACTTCCTCGGCCACACGAGCAGAAGAGTTTACCGCACAGTTACGCTCTTGTTTAGGTTCTCTGCCGGTACGCCCATGGGGACCAGAGTACCCTGCTACGCATTGCTTAACGCAGTGGGTGAAAGAAGGTGCCGCAGCAACGCCCTTTGAACTTGGCGAAGACGCCGAATTAAAAAGCAGTAAAGAAGAAGGCATGGTGGTACGTTTACGCCGTCACGACTTAGTGGTGCCTGAAGTAACCCAGCATTTAGACCACGACAAGCACGTTACCGAGCTTGGCTTAGGTTGGCCAAACCGGTTATCTTTCTTATTAAGCGACGACTACGCCATAAAACGCATTAAGTTTGCCGACATGGTGCTAGAACAACGCGATCAAGACCACACTACTGACGCTGCAGAGCAGCTTGACGCCGACTTCGCGTTGATGTTTGGTGAGTTCGCCGAGCTACTCAACGAATTAGAAACCGTTCTTACCCTAGAGCCTCGTGAGGCCTAATTATTAATTTACCCTTTTGTTAGCGAAAAGCAGCAAGAATGCTTTTATATTCTTGCTGCACATGCTTCAGCTGCCACCACTCTGGGCTTGGCAATAAGCCTGTTTGCACAAAGCAACTAAGCAATGCTTCCTCGTGTGGCGCCGTATGCACCCCTATTAATATGCCAGCTAATTGCAGTGCACTTAAATAAGAAGGCTGAAAACTAACAATACCGCCTTGCCAATGGCCCCCCACATGCACTTGCTGGTCGGTAAACGCCCATGCCTGCATGATTTGTCTGTTTAACGATGGTGTAAGCAAGGGAATAACTTTATTCAGTAGAGTAGGGTTCGCAAAGGTACTGGCATGCTGCTCGGCTAAAGTAAGTACGGGTAAAGCTCCTATTTGGCTAGTCATAGCCATAAGTGCTGCCGTATGTTGTTGTAACTTTGCTGGCCCCTTATAAGCCCGTAGCAGCGTGAGTACAGCTGCAGTTAAGGCACTACTTTCTGCCCAGCACTGATGTATACGCCGACGTACAATGTCGTTGCGCGCTTCAAACAATTGCTCCACAGCTAAACCTACCACAATACTTCGCACTTGCCATAAGCCAATTCGCGCTACCGCTTGCTGTAAGCTGTCTACCTTCACTGTGCCCGCTAACCAAGGACTATTCGCTAGCCGCACCATACGCGCACTTAATGCAGGATCGCGGCTAATAACCCCAATAATGTCATGCACCGACGAGTCGGGGTTATTAACCGCTTGCTGCACTCGCACGGCAATTTCAGGTAAGGTTGGCAAGCATAATTCGTCGCTAGCAATGTCGTGTTCTAAGATTTTCAAGAAAGCTTGTTGTGTTGCCATTGTTACTTTTACTCACTACGCATAAAGCGCTTTATCGTGTTCCGCGGACCGAATTCAGGTATCATCGTGTTAATTCAGTAACTTTAGCTAGAGCTATCACCATTATGACTCCTGACTGGCAACAACTTGAGCTCGCCCCCGAATTAATTCATGTGCTACTTGAGCTTAATCTTAATAAACCGACGCGTATTCAGCATGAGGTAATCCCTTTAGCTATGGAAGGGCATGATATTTTAGCCACTTCTCCTACGGGTACCGGTAAAACTCTCGCATATTTATTGCCTATATTTCAATACTTACTTGATTTCCCACGCCGCGCGCCGGGTAGTGCACGCGCCTTAGTGCTGGTACCTACCCGCGAACTGGCCGAACAAATTGGCCGAGTGGCAGAACAGCTTGCAGCTGTTGGCGACTTCAACTGCCTAACAATTACGGGCGGGGTAAACTACGGCAGTCATTTAGGCGCCTTAGAAAAAAACATCGACTTTATCGTAGCTACGCCAGGCCGTTTAATTGACTACTTGGCGGCTGAGCAATTTAGCGCTGAAGATTTAGAACTACTCATACTTGACGAAGGCGACCGCTTGCTCGACATGGGTTTTCGTGGTGCCGTTGAGCAAATTCAAAGTGAAGCGCCTAGTTTAAGGCAGCGCATGCTATTCTCAGCAACGGCTGATCACCATTCACTTAAGGCTTTCTCTAAACAGGCTTTAAGCGAGCCGGTTGTGGTTGAAGCCGAGCCACCTAAGCGCGAACGGGGTAAAATCAATCAATGGGTGCACGTTATTGACGACGCCCCGCACAAGCTGCTGGTTTTAGAGCATTTGTTAAAAACTGTTACCGGCCGAGTGCTGGTATTTGTGCGTAAACGCGACAAGGTACACGAATTAGAACCCTTATTAAAGTCGAAGGGCTTTCCTACCGTTTCTTTAGAAGGACAATTACCACAGGCAGAACGCCAAACTAGGCTGAAAGCATTTCACGACTTGCGGGCACGGGTTATGGTAGCGACCGATGTAGCTGCCCGTGGTATAGATATTCCAGACGTTGAATTAGTCATTAATTACGACATGCCGCGCCGCGGCGACAGTTATGTGCATCGCATTGGCCGTACTGGCCGCGCGGGCAAAAAAGGTAATGCTATTTCTTTAGTAGAAGCCCATGACGCAGAATGCCTTGGCCGCATAGAAAGGTATTTAGACACTAAAATTGAGCGCCGCATTATTGAAAGCTTGCGCCCAAAGTTTAAATTCCCTGACCCACACAAGAAGAGCAAAAAGAAAAAGCCAAAAAAGAAGAAGAGAAAGTCAGCGGCTAAAAAACCCTAGCCGTTTGCTACCCCACCAAGCTGTATAAAATGTGGCGGCACCCACCATGTCCGCCACCACATCTAGCAATTCGGCGCCCCGGCCGGGTACATAATGTTGAATTATTTCAATAGCCACGCCGTAAAGCAGTAACAGCAACATACCCGCCCACACCCGCGGCCTAAAGGCTAAGTGCAAAGTTAATGCAAGCACAAAAAACACCCCTATATGTGCAACTTTGTCTGCATGTTGAAAAGAAAATGCGGCTGGTTTAGGTGGCCTTTGCGCTAATAGTGCAAAAGAAACCAGCACCAAAGTTAAAATGAAAATGAGACGCCCGTGCCGGCGTAAAAAATGCAGTACTAACATAAGGTTAACAGCTTCCTTTGCTTTTTATAGTGTTATTAGCGGGTAGGTTCATAAACAGCAAGGTTGGCAAAGCCTTGGTCTTTTAATGATATTGCTTGCAAACGACTCATTACACCTTGCTGGCAATACAAAACGTACGTACGCTCTGTGGCTTTGCCTTGCATAGCACGCGCTAGTTTGAAAAATGGAATGTGTTCTACTTCCATACCATCGAGCTGCAGCGGTGCGTCGTCTTCTTCTTCTGGGCTGCGAATGTCAACTACCAAAGCCCCTTCTGGTAGTTCTTCTGCGCACTTAATTATAGTCGGCATAAAGGTGCACGGATTTTCGTGTACGTCGCGTATATCACGCACTGGCGCTGTATTCACTGCATGTTCAATCATTACGTCAGTAATACCAGCTTCAGCCGCATGTACCACACCACGCTTTGCTTTTACCGTAGGCTTCTTCGAAATAACACCACAATATTCTGGTATAGCAGCAGCCATTTGCTCAACACCAATGTCGCGTGCAATGTCGACAATGTGTTGTTTGTCCATTGTAATCAAAGGGCGTAATACAAGCGTAGAGGTTACTTCGTCAATAACCTGTAAATTACTTAAAGTTTGGCTCGACACTTGCCCCATGGCCTCGCCAGTAACCAGTGCCTGCACATTTAGTTTGGAAGCAACCAAAGAAGCAGCTCGTAGCATGGCGCGCTTTAACAACACACCCATAACGCCTTGCTCTTCTTGGCTTAAAATAGCCTCTACAATAGGCGAAAGATCTACGCTAATAAACTTTACCGGGTGCGTTGAGCTGTATTTTTGCCAAATAAAGTATGCCACTTCGCGTACCGCCGCTTCATGAGCTTCAGCGCCACCTAAATTAAAAAAGCAAAAGTGCGTGCGGGCACCACGACGAATAAATTGGTAACTCGCTACGGCAGAATCGAAGCCACCCGAAATTAGTGACAACACTGTTTCCTGAGTTGGTAATGGGTAACCACCAATACCCGTAAAGCGGGCAACCTGAAGACTTAAGGTTTTATTGTCGAGCCACAGCTGCACCGTTTCTTCTGGCTGAACTAATTTAACTGTTGCACCTTCAACACGGGCACGAATACCACCACCAATATACACGGCCAGATCTTGCGAGGAAAAGTCATGCTTACCTTTGCGCTTTATACGTACCGCAAAGGTTTTATGAGCTAAAGTAGGTGCCATATTTTCAATAACAAACTGCAAGGCACCTTCGAAATCTACAAATTCCGCTTCAATTACTTCTTCAATATGGGCAATTCCAGGAATACATACCAGTGCTTTTCGCACCTGTTCGGCTAACCCTTCGTTGTTGGGTATTTCAACTTCTATTTTATCCCAAAGCCAACGCACTGCCGCTTCTTCGGTAACCTTTTTAACTAGGTTACGCACGTTACTCGACAGCACAGTACCGTGCCGCTTTCGTAGCGTTTTGCTTTTAACAGTTATTTCTGCCTGCAACCGAAGAATAAATTTCATGAATCTGCCCTGTGTAAAAGAGCAAGATTATACCGTAAAGCAAGCCTTGCTACTACTCGTCATTGGTGGTTATGGGCTCGCTCTCGTAAGCCCGCCCTTGTAAAATAGCAATTTCAACTCGGCGGTTACGGCGCCGGTTGTCGGCTGTATTATTGGGTACTAATGGCCGGGTGTCGGCATAACCCATCACTGTCATGCGGCTAGCGTCAAAGTTACTAGATCGTGACATTTCTTCGGCTACACTTACTGCGCGCTGGCTGGAAAGGTCCCAATTTGAACTATGCATTTCGGAACGAATAACTAAGTTGTCCGTATGCCCTGAAATAGTAACTTCACCTGGAATATCTCCTATTGCCTCGGCTATTTTACGTATCACGGGGCGAAACTGTGGTTGTAAAAACGCCGATCCCTGGGGAAAAGTACCTTGTTCGTTTACTCGAATTAGAATTTGCTGCCCTAGTTGCTCAAGCTCAATGGCACCATCGTCTAACTGCTCGGCGAATTCGCTTTCAAGCCGCATCATTAATTCAGCTAATTCTTGATTAACCTGTACGCTAGTACTTTCACTCGACTCTCGGGCTTCCATGGTGCTTACGTCGTCGGTAGAAGTACTTTGCCCGCCTTTAGATATTTCGCTGCCACCTTGGTTAGCGTCTTTACCGTCTTGAAAGTCTAGCGACTGCTGGGTCATATCAAGGGTTTGCTGTTGGATGGTTTCTATTGGGGTTGGATCAGGCCGCCCAGGCCTAAATTCGAGAGCAATTACACTTGTACCACGAGGAATGTCGGTCACCTCAATTTTGTTTTGCACGCCGAAGGCAAATTTCATCGAACCGGCTATTTGTTTAAAGCGCAGTACGTCCATTTCTGAAAAGGCTAATAGCAGAACGAAAAAACACATTAACAGCGCCATTAAATCAGCAAAAGTTGCCATCCATGGTGCTAACCCTTTCGGCGGGCACTTCGGGCACTTTTTCTCTAAGGCTGGTAATGACATAAATTCTATTCCTACTCTTCGTCGTCTTTAACGCGCTTCGATTCAGCGAGATAGTTTTTCAATAAGCCTTCAATAATTCGGGGGTTTTGCCCATCTTGAATACCTAATACTGCGTCGAGCATTAGTTCTTGGTTAAGTTTTTCTTCTTCCATGCGTAGCTTTAACTTGGCCACAATAGGCAAACAAATAACGTTCGCCATAAAAGCCCCATAAAGAGTGGTTAATAAAGCTACCGCCATGGCCGGACCAATGGCTTTAGGGTCGTCCATGTTCGCTAACATAGCCACCAAGCCAATAAGTGTACCTATCATCCCCATGGCGGGCGCGGTGTCGGCCATGGCTTGGAATATACTGGCACCTTGGTCGTGCCTTTGGTAGGTAAGGTCTATATCTTTTTGTAAGGTTTGGCGGACCACTTCAGCGTCGTGACCGTCCACCAGCATATCGATCCCTTTGCGAAAAAACCTGTTCGCTATTTCTGTTTCTTCCAATGCTAAAAACCCGCCTTTACGCGCCGCATCGGCCATTTCTACTGCTTTATCAATTAAGTCTAGTGGCGACTCGGCTTTAAAGCTAAAGGCTTTCACTGCCACTTTACCGGCACCCAAAAACTGCCCTAAAGTAAAGCTTGCTAACGCAACAAACAGGGTGCCGCCGAATACAATGAGAATGGAAGGAATGTTAATGTAAAGGATCAGTTCACCATTCATCAGCATAGCCATGACAACAAAAGCTACCGCTCCTACAATCCCAATAATTGTTGCTATATCCACTATTTTCTCCTCACCTCTGCCTGGCTGCGCGTTAGTATGGTATTTTTCAGCATTAGGGCCACAGGCACAACATCTAATTAGAATATTACTGTTATGTGTATCGGCCCTGCTGGGCGATACTTTACGGTACAATAGCTAAGCATACCCGAAATTGTGTGCTTAATACTTACTTTCACAAGGCATGGACTTACCCTTATGACAGACCTAAAAGAAATATCGAACCAATCATTTGAGCAAGCCATTAGTGAGCTCGAGCAAATTATCGTCGCACTTGAACAAGGTGAGTTGCCTTTAGAAGATGCGCTTAAACAATTCGAGCGTGCGGTAAAACTTTCTCGCCTTAGCCAAGAAAAGCTTCAAGCAGCGGAACAAAAGGTAAAAGTTCTGATCGAGAAGCAAGGCGCAGAGCAACTTGTCGATGTGTCGGCTGACAACCTTGGCGACCCATCTGGCTCATCTGAGCCTCAGTTTTAGGACCTATTATGTTCAGTCAGCAATTTGCCGATTTTCAACAGCGGCATGAACAGCATTCAGCACAACATTTTGATCCTGTTGCGCACGACTCTAAGGCTGCCAAACAATTACAGCAGGCCATGCGTTACAGTATGCTAAACGGCGGCAAACGGGTGCGACCTTTTTTAGTTTATGCCACAGGCTCCATGCTGGGTGCAACGCTACATGACCTAGACGCACCTGCCCTAGCTATTGAGTGCATTCATTCCTATTCATTGGTACATGACGATTTGCCCGCAATGGATAATGACACCTTGCGCCGAGGCAAACCCACCTGCCATATTCAATACGATGAAGCCACCGCTATTTTAGCAGGGGACGCGTTACAAGCCGAAGCCTTTCGTATTATCACCCAGCACCCCTACCAGCTGGTTAATGCACAGCAACAATTAAGTATGGTAGCCACTTTAGCCAATGCAGCAGGCTTACCCGGCATGTGCGGCGGGCAAGCCTTAGATATTGAAGCAACGGGCAAGCAACTTACTTTAGCTGAACTAGAACGTATTCATAACTTGAAAACAGGCGCGTTAATTAAAGCTGCCGTTATGCTTGGTGCATACTGCGCACCAAATTTAGACGACAATGTATTTGTCCAACTTCATACATGGGCTGACGCTATAGGCCTCGCTTTTCAAGTACAAGACGATATTCTTGACCGCACCAGCGACACTGTAACCTTAGGAAAAACGCAAGGTTCAGACGCTGCTAACCATAAAGTAACCTACCCCACCCTGCTAGGATTAGAGGGTGCCATTGAGAAACGAAATCAATTGGCCGAGAAAGCGCTACACGCCCTATCGGGAATACCGTACAATACGAAGTTACTTTCTGAATTCACAGATTATTTGGTGACACGGGATCGCTAGCATTATGTCCACTACTTCTGGATTGTATCCGCTTCTTAGCAAAATTAACTCACCTGCTGACTTGCGGCTTCTTTCAAAGCCTCAACTTAACCAAGTAAGTGGAGAATTGCGTCAATTCTTACTTGGCTCGGTAAGCAAAAGCAGCGGCCATTTGGCCAGCGGCCTTGGCACTGTTGAGCTTACGGTGGCGTTACACTACGTGTATCAAACGCCTTTTGACCAACTGGTGTGGGATGTTGGCCACCAGGCCTATCCACATAAAATTTTAACTGGACGGCGCGACCAGCTGCACACAATTCGTCAAAAAGACGGCTTGCACCCTTTCCCTTGGCGCGAGGAAAGCGAATACGACACCTTAAGTGTGGGCCATTCCAGCACCTCTATCAGTGCTGCCTTAGGTATGGCGGTGGCGGCTAAAAAAGAAGCTTTAGACCGTAAAATAGTCGCAATTATTGGCGACGGTGCTATGACCGCGGGCATGTCGTTTGAAGCTTTAAACCATGCGGGCGACATTGACCCCAACATGTTGGTTATTTTAAACGACAATGAAATGTCTATTTCAGAAAACGTGGGCGCCTTAAATAGCCATTTTGCCAAAATTCTTTCAAGCAAACCTTACACCACGCTACGTGAAGGCGGTAAGCACTTATTAAAAGACTTACCCCACATGCGCCGTTTAGCCAGCCGAGCTGAAGAGCATGTAAAAGGAATGGTTACGCCTGGCACTATTTTTGAAGAGCTTGGTTTCAACTATATTGGCCCTATTGACGGCCATGACGTACAAGGTTTAGTAGAAACCCTAAGTAATATGCGTGAGCTTTCAGGCCCACAATTTCTGCATGTAATGACTAAAAAAGGCAAAGGTTATGCGCCAGCCGAAAAAGATCCCATTGGCTACCATGGTGTACCACAGTTTGATCCAAGCCAAAAAAGTCTACCTAGTCAGGCAGCAGCGTCACCAAGCTATTCTGCTATTTTTGGTAATTGGCTGTGTGAAACTGCTGCTACCGAGCCCAAACTAGCGGCAATTACCCCTGCCATGCGAGAGGGCTCTGGCATGGTGCGTTTTGCCAATGAATACCCAAGCCAGTATTACGACGTAGCTATTGCCGAGCAGCACGCAGTAACTTTTGCAGCGGGCTTAGCCATTGCCGGCCAACGTCCGGTAGTAGCCATTTACTCAACCTTTTTGCAGCGTGCTTACGACCAAGTTATTCACGACGTGGCTTTACAAAACCTACCGGTTTTATTTGCCATTGACCGTGCTGGTATTGTGGGTGCCGACGGCCCCACTCACCAAGGTGCATTCGACATAAGCTTTCTGCGTTGTATTCCGAATATGGTAATTATGACGCCAAGCGACGAAAATGAATGTCGTTTAATGCTTCACACGGGGTTCGAACTGCGTTGCCCGGCAACGGTACGTTACCCCCGCGGCAATGCCATTGGCGTAGAATATACACCACTTGAAGTGTTGCCCCTAGGGCAAGCTCGTAGCATACGTAAAGGCACCAAAGTGGCTATTTTAAGTTTTGGTACCTTATTGTGTGAAGCGAGAAAAGTTGCCGACGAACTTGATGCCAGTCTTATTGATATGCGCTTTGTTAAACCCATTGACGAAGATTCGATTCGTGCCATGGCAGCCAGCCATGACCTTATAGTAACAATGGAAGAGAACGCTGTAGCAGGCGGTGCCGGCAGTGCCGTATTGGAGTTTATGCAGCTAGAAGGTTTAACTACCCCAGTATTACTGCTCGGCTTGCCAGATGAATTTATTAAGCACGGCACGCAAGAGGAAATTCGTGCTGAACTTGGCCTCGACGCACCAAGCATGTTGAAGCGAATTCAACAACGCCAAGCGCGCTTAAACCAAGGTTAGTATAATACCAACAACTTAAAGGGCGCCTGGTAACAGGCCAGCGCCCATTAAGGCATGAAGAATAACTAAGGTAAACAAGCCCGCCACAACATCGTCTGCCATTACGCCAAGCCCTCCCGATAAGTTTTTATCGAGCCAACTAATAGGCCAAGGTTTACGAATGTCGAAAAAGCGGAATACCACAAAAGCAAGCAGTAACGTTTGCCAAGTAATGGGTAGCGCAATAAGCGCGATCATGTAACCTACAATCTCGTCCCAAACAATAGCTGGGTCGTCATGCTTCTTAAGTGCCTTACCTGTTTCACTACATAAAAATATACCAAACAAGGCAAAAGCAAAAACAACGCCTAAATAAGCATTAACACCTAAGGGCGCAAATAGTAGTACTGCTGGAATGCCCACTAAAGTACCGAAGGTGCCGGGCGCCTTTGGCATTAAGCCAGTACCGAAGCCGAGCGAAAGTAAGTGAATAGGATGTTTAAGTAAAATTCGTCGTTTCATTCTAAACCCCGAAATGATTAAAGCCAGCAGTTGTTAATAGCAAAGGCTGCTCGTTCAATGTAACTCGCAACCCCTCGCTACCTTCAATAACACCCACACAGGTTACTTCAATACCTAACTGGTTCGCTACGGTTTCTAAACTACCACGGCGGCTTTCTGGCACCGTAAAGCATAGTTCGTAGTCTTCCCCACCTGTTAGCTGTAGTTGCACCCGACTTTGTTGTTCTGGTATTGCCGTACTTAATGCCAACGACGTAGGAAGTACGCCCGCATCAATGCTAGCACCTACCTTCGACGCATGCAGTATATGTTGTAAGTCACTAGCTAAACCGTCGGACAGATCAATTGCGCTACTAGCAATAGCCCGAAGTGCTTGGCCTAAAGCCACCTGTGGTGTTGGATAGAACAGCCGCTTATTAAGCCTTGCTTGTTCTATGTCGGTAAGCGCAATAGTGCCTTGTTGGCCTGCTAAGGCAGCAGCGGCATCGCCAAGTTGCCCGCTAACATAAATACGGTCACCTGGTTGTGCGCCGCTACGCCTAATTTCTTTACCTTGGGGCACAAAACCTTGAGCAGTAACCGTAAGCGATAAGGGCCCACGGGTAACATCGCCGCCAATTAAACTACAATGGTAATAGTCGGCAAGAGCAAAAAAACCACTAGTAAATTCACTAAGCCAAAGTTCATTAATGGCGGGGCAAGTTAATGCTAGCGACAGCCATGTGGGTTCGGCCCCCATTGCTGCTAAGTCGCTAACATTTACGGCTACAAGCTTATGGCCAAGTGCTTTTACCGGTACTGAGTCATCAAAATGGGTGCCGTACACCATAGTGTCGGTAGTTACAGCAAGTGAGGATTCTGCTGGTGGAGTGAGTATAGCTGCATCGTCGCCAATGCCTAAAATAATATCGTGCCGTGAGCTTTGCTCTCGCTGAAAGTATTTAGCAATCAGCGAGAATTCTTTGGTTAAGTTATGCATATCACTGGCGAGCAGCCCGTAACGTGTCTATTGCTTTGTCGAGTACGCCATTAACGAAACGATGGCTGTCGTCTGCCCCAAAGGCTTTCGCAAGCTCAATGGCTTCGTTCATAATTACTTTGTAAGGCACGTCTAGTCGGGAACGTAATTCGTACGCGGCCACACGCAGCACTGCCCGTTCAATTTGATCTAGCTCAGCAAAAGGACGAGTAGAAAAAGGTGCCAAGGCACTGTCTAGGCTTGAAGCATTTGTTGCTACACCGTGTAACAAGTCCTGAAAGTAGGGAACATCAACTTTGCTGACATCATTTTCAGTTAAAAACTCAACTTCAATATCAGTAATAGAGTTCCCTGATAGCTGCCAAGAATATACCGCTTGAATTGCCATGCGGCGGGCCTTACGTCGTGCTGCTGGTTTCACCCAATACTCCTCAGATTTGCTCTAATACGTTGATCATTTCAAGTGCGCTTAAAGCTGCTTCTGCGCCTTTGTTACCGTGTTTAACGCCTGCGCGATCAATCGCTTGTTCGTCGGTGTCAGTAGTAATAACACCGAAGGCCACTGGCACGCCAGTTTCCATTGCCACTTGCGCAAGACCGGTGTTTGCTTGGCCTGCAACAAAGTCAAAGTGTGGTGTACCACCCCGAATAACAGCGCCTATAGCGATAACAGCGTCGAACTTTCCTGTTTGCGCCAGCTTTTTAGCCGTAATTGGTAATTCATAGGCACCAGGAACACGCACAATAGTAATGTCGTTGGAAGCAATTTGCCCTATACGTACTAATGAGTCGACCGCACCTTCTAAAAGCTTATCAACAATAAAGCTATTAAAGCGTGATACAGCAATAGCAACTTTCTTACCCGGTGCAGCAACACCAGCTTCAATAATGTTCATAATTAGTCCTTATCTAGGGGCTTATACTTTCACAGTCTTTATTGCGGCGCAGAATAGCACATTTTCAGCGCAAGCGGTAAAGCTGCTCGCCGCTTTCGCTATCTTCACTGAATGCCGCATACTCAAGTTGGCGCATTTGTTGGTGTATAAATTCATAGTTTTTATTTACTGGCACCAGAACCGAAGAAAATGGCCACTCTTCTTCTATCCAAGTAAAAATTTCTGTTAATAAGGTTTCAACTTGTTCCGAATTTTCCGCTGCTTCAGTAAACCAAAATGTTACTTCGGCGGTATAATCACTGGCAACAAAGTTCGGTATATGGCGTCGTTCAGTATTTACGGGGTTTACATAAATAGCCCCTGCAATTGCTCGCTCGCCCCGTTTTCGAACCACGTAGGTAAAAGAGTAATTTGCCTCGTGCTGACTAACATGGTGTCGTACCATGTCGGCATTTACTTCCGGCGAAATTTTACGCGTAGGCCACCCCCAACCCAACGCCGTATATAAATACTTAGCCGAGCTTTGATATGCCTGGTAATACTCACCGCTATCGCCTTCCGTTAAGGGCATAATCAGCCAGTTAGGGCCGTCCCAAGCACTGGGAATTTCGCTTAGTGTGTCGGAAAAGCTTGCTTGTGCCGCTAGGCTACTTATTAACAGCCAGGTCAGTAAAACAACTTTAGTTATTCGCGAAAAAAAATGAATTGGATTACCTGCAGTTGAGGGTTTCATTCGTACTCCGGAATTTTACCACGCGCCTGCCCTGTAAAGGCTTTTACTGCCGCTAATCCGGCTTCAATGTCGTCTGTAATTTCAATGATTTCACCAATGCGTATTTCGCGTTTGGCAAAATCTAAGGCTACGGGTACAACAGGCACCTTGGCATCGCGCGCCATATATAAAAAACCGGTGCGCCAATTCTCTACTTTTTTTCGTGTACCTTCTGGTGACAGCGCTAAAATAAGCGAGTCGCGGTCGGCAAACGCTTTGGTAATATCGCCAACCACCCCATGGGGGCTAGCGCGATTCACCGGTATACCACCAAGCCATATCAAAATACGCCGAACCGGAAAAACAAATATTTGATGCTTGCCTAAAAATGAAATTCTTAAGCCTAGAGCGAGCATGCCAAAAATACCAACGAAAAAGTCCCAGTTCGACGTATGCGGCGCTGCTGGCACAATGGCTTTTTTTATATCTGGCATTTTCCCAACTACTTTCCAGCCACCTAGTACACGCAGGCCCAGTCGCCCAAACCAGCGACTGAACCTATTGCCTCGCATTGGGAAGTGTTGATACTCCACCATCATAATTAATTATTCAAAGCCCGTTGTAACGCATTCAACTTCGCTTTTACTCGAGCCATATTAGCCGGGCCTAAACGTAACATTTGGCGTTGGGCTGCTGGTAACGACTCAAGTTGCTCATCGGCATAGGTATACATAATTTTATCTGTATTAAGCTCGATTAATCCTGCTATTTCAGGTGTGGCATTAAGCACGTTTACTGCACGTTCGAACCGAGTAAGAAACGAATCGCCCGGTCGAGATATTTCTGCATAAGCTTCGTTTAGCAGCGGCTCGTATTGCTTAAATACGGCCACTAACGCTTGGTTGTCCATGCCCACAAACCAATTCACAATGTTGTCATAACGTTGGTAGCTGTTTGCTCCCATGTATGCTTTACCGTCTACCTCTTCAATTTCGAACCGTGCTTCTGGGCCCTTAATCATTGCGCTGTCGCGGGCCACTACACCTGCCGCAATATTGTCAATAAAGGCTACAAAGTCACGAATCAAGTTTTCGCTTCGTACTGGCCGAGTATTCACATTGCGTTCAGCTAAGGCATTTAACAACGCTGGGGTGCTGGTTGGTAAGCTAGGTAAAGCCGGCTTCTGTTCTGCTTCAACCACAGGAGCAATTGGCTCGGCTTCAACAACAACTTCAGGCGCCACATATTCGTCTCGTGCCTGTTCCTTCACTGGCTCTGGTAACGGCTGCTCTGGCACTGCCACTACCGGTTCGCTAATGGGTATATGTGCTACTGGTGTTGGTTCAGGTGTATCACCTCGAAACACTGCCCAACCAATAATAATAAGAGCCACAACCACTATCGCGCCAACGATCATGGGGGTTTTGTTATTCTGTCCGGTTTCCGGGGCAATTTGGTCGTTAGTATTTTCGTCTCGCATAATTTCCCTTCCTATGATGAAGTTGCCACTTTAGTTATACCTTGAGTATAAAAAGTTGTTGATTCAACTATTATTGTTCTTCTCGGCAGAACACCAACTCCTTTTCTGACGATGCGCTGCTGTCAAACACATAACCAGCGGCATTAAATAAACTAAGTTCTTTCACTGTGGTTGGTTTTGTTTCTAAAATATAGCGTGCCATCATGCCGCGCGCTTTTTTGGCATAAAAACTAATGATTTTTAGCTCGCCGTTTTTAGTGTCTTTAAATACCGGCGTTATAATGGGAGCAGCTAATAACTTAGTGTTCACCGATTTAAAGTATTCATTCGACGCTAAGTTAATTAGTACGTCGCTTTTCGCTTCTACTAAAGCTTCATTAAGCTTATTAGTAACCCGGTCAGCCCAAAATTCATAAAGGTTTTTACCCGCTTCATTCGCAAGCCTAGTACCCATTTCCAAACGGTACGGTTGCATTAGATCAAGCGGCTTTAGCACGCCATATAACCCCGAAAGAATACGCATATGGGTTTGGCTATAGGTTATGGCAGCGGGGCTTAGCGTATTTGCTTCTAAGCCTGTATATACGTCACCGTTAAATGCAAACATCGCTTGCTTAGCATTTTCAGGCGTAAATGGCCGTTGCCATTCAGCAAATCGAGCGGCATTCAAACCGGCTAGCTTATCGCTAATTTTCATTAGCGAGCCAAGCTCTTGTGGTGACAGCTGTTTACAAATATTAACCAACTGTTCGGCGTCGTCCAGCAGCTCCGGTACCGAGTATTCCGTTGTTGGTGCTGCCGACTGGTAGTCTAAATTCTTCGCTGGTGAAACCACAAATAACATATCTAGCCATCCTTATCATTACACAAGTTTAGGTTAACATAGGGTGAGAAGTCGAGCCATCATCTTATCATGCACTTAACAGTGCCGAGCTATAAAACAAAAACCCCGATTGCAGCTAACTACAATCGGGGTTTTAAATGGTTAACAGTAGCTGTTACAAAAGAACGTCTTGTTCTTCGCCTTCTTTTTCAATTTCCGGTGGCATCAGCGACTCACGCGAAACTCCCAAGGCTAACGCCAATGTGCTTCGGGTAAATACCGACGAGTATGTACCCACTACTACACCTATCATCATGGCGATAGAGAAGCCGCGAATCATTTGACCACCAAAGAAGAACAAGGTGACCAACACAATTAAGGTGGTTAGGGAAGTAATGAGCGTACGACTCATGGTTTGGCTGATAGAAATATTAAATACCGACACTGCGTCTTCTTTACGCAATAAGCGGAAGTTTTCCCGAATACGGTCAGCAACTACAATACTGTCGTTCAAGGAATACCCGACTACCGCCAATAACGCCGCTAAAATGGTTAAGTCGATTTGAATTTGCAGTAATGAGAATACGCCAAGAATCATTAATACGTCTTGGAATAAACCCGCAACCGCTGATAGCGCTAAGCGCCATTCAAAACGAAACGACACATAGGCAAGAATACAGAGCATGGCGACCAAAATAGCCAAGGCACCTGCTTCGGCGAGTTCGTCGCCCACTTGCGGGCCAACAAACTCAACACGGCGTATTTCCATAGCGGGGTCAATTTCTTGTTGCAGCAGCTGTAGTAATGTTTCGCCAATAGATTCAAGCTCAGCACCTTCCCGTGGGGGTATGCGAACTAGCACATCTTCTTGGGTACCATAACTTTGCACTACTGCGTCGTCGAAATTATTAGCGCCTAGTACCGTTCGCATTTGCGTAAGGTCGGCTGGCTGACTAAAGCTTACCTCTACTAGAGTACCGCCAGTAAAGTCGAGACCCCAGTTAAGCTTATTTACCACTAAGCTACTTAAGGCAATCACCGCTAAAATAATAGACAACCACGTTGTATGCTTGCGATAGTCCATAAATTTAACCGGACTGTTTTCATCCATTTTCGTGATTTCAAAAAAGTTCATACTCGCCTCTCCTAGATCGACAGCTTGGTCAGACGCTTTTGGCGTCCCCAGGTGAGGTTAATCACCGCACGTGTGCCTGTAATTGCTGTGAACATAGACGTTGCAATACCAATGCCTAAGGTAACCGCAAAGCCTTTGATCGAGCCCGTACCTACTGCGAACAATATCAGCGCAGTAATGAGCGTAGTGATATTGGCGTCGGCAATAGTACTCATGGCATTTTCATAACCGCGAGCAATTGCTTGTTGTGGACTACGCCCGGCTTTGTACTCTTCACGTATACGCTCAAATATAATTACGTTCGCGTCTACGGCCATACCTACGGTTAACAGAATACCCGCCATACCAGGCATAGTTAAGGTAGCACCTGGAATCATCGACATAATGCCCACGATCATAACTAAGTTGGTTAACAGCGCTAAGTTTGCTACCCAGCCAAACTTCCGATAGTAAATGCCCATAAATAACAGCACTAAAACAAAGCCTGCAAGAATAGCCGTTAAACCTGCAGCAACGTTATCGGCACCTAAGCTAGGCCCAACGGTACGCTCTTCTACTATTTGGATTGGGGCAATTAACGCACCAGCCCGTAATAGTAACGCTAAGTTTTGCGCTTCTTGAATGCCACCTACTCCGGTAATACGGAAGCTACTGCCTAACCGCGCTTGAATAGTAGCAACACTTACTACTTCTTCAATTCGGTCGAAGGCAATGCGCCCCTCTGCTGTTTTCTCGCCGGTGGCAACAAACTCAATAAATACCGTTGCCATGGGGTCGCCAATGCGATTTGCCGTGGCTTGGCTCATTAAGCGCCCACCCGCCGAGTCAAGGTTGATATTAACTTGCGGTCGGCCATTTTCGTCGTAACTGGTCGACGCATTCACAATATGGTCACCGGTTAAAATAACCCGCCCTTCGGCTAATACTTGGCCGCCGTCGCGTTGGTTATAAAGCTTGCTACCGAAGGGCACTCGACCTTCTAAAGCGTCGCGCAAATCATTTTTGGTGTCCACAAAACGGAATTCAAGTGTTGCCGTTGCACCAAGAATTTCTTTTGCCCGAGCAGTATCTTGTACGCCTGGTAATTCAACCACTATACGGTCTTGCCCTTGACGTTGAATCAGCGGCTCGGCAACACCAAGTTCGTCGACTCGGTTACGCAATATAGTAATGTTCTGTTCTATGGCATTAGCACGTATTTCTTGTAGCTGTGCCTCTGTCATCACTAAACGAAGTGTTTGTGTGCTGGCTTGTAACTCGGTGGTATAGCCTTGGTATTGATTACGCAACAAGCTGACTGCGCGTTGGTAGTCTTCTTGGGTGCGTAACTGCACAACTATGGTGCCTTCACTTTCATTCACGCTTAAGTAACGTACCCGTTCTTCGAGCAAACGATCACGTACTGTAGTTACCATTTGGTCGCGCATTTTATTCAATGCTTCGTCCATGTCCACTTCCATTAAAAAGTGCACACCACCACGTAAGTCGAGCCCAAGTTTAAGTGGGTTACCGCCAATTTTTTCAAGCCAACTTGGAGTTGCAGCAGCTAGGTTTAACGCCACAATGTACTGATTACCTAACGCCCGCATTAAGGTTTCTCGGGCGGCAAGTTGCTGCTCGTCGGAGTCTAATCGGATCAATATTTGATTGTCTGCCATAGTCACGCCACGAGGCTTAATTTCAGCCGTTTGCAATGCCGTTTCAACTTGCTGCAAGGTTTGCGTTGTTATTGCTCCACCACGGGTTGCAGAAACCTGTACCGCATGGTCTTCACCATAAATGTTTGGTAACGCGTATAGAGCGCAAAAAAGCACTACACCCAAAATTACCAGATTTTTCCACAAGGGGTATCTGTTTAACACAGGCCTTTCCTTTCTACTTCAGTTTATAGGGCTTTCATCGACCCTTTAGGTAGCACTGTAGTTACAGCACTTTTTTGTACAGTAATGGCAACTGTGTCGGTTAAGTAAATAACCATCATGTCGCTTTCTGCATCAATTTTTTCGATTTTGCCAATAAATCCACCTTGCATAAGCACTTCGTCGCCTTTGCTTAGTGAAGAAATTAAGTTTTTATGTTCTTTCATACGCTTTGACTGCGGACGAAAAATCATGAAGTAAAAAATAAGGCCAAACACCAGCAACATAATAATTAACGACATTGGGTTGCTTTCTTGACCGCCTGCTTGGGCGTATGCGTTTGCAATAAAAAAGTCCATGACACTTCCTCTTGTATGTATTGTAAGCCATTAAAATTCTATGTTTTTCTTCGAAAGCGAAGATTTCTGTTGTGGCTCAGGATAAAATAAACGCTGTATTGTAACTGAACAGGCCGATAAGCGAAATGATACCGACCGCATTCTTTGTTACATTTGTACGATTTCACTGGAGTTCAATGGTATGAGTTGGTTTTATTTTGCAGACTTAGCCGGAGTAGCGGTTTTTGCCGTTGCCGGTACGTTATTGGCATTTCGAAAAGAAATGGACGGTTTTGGCGCTATTGTGCTTGCTTCCGTTACCGCTATAGGTGGTGGTACCACCCGCGATTTGATTCTACACCAGCCCGTATTCTGGGTATACGACCCAGTGTATTTTGCGGCCATATTCGCTGCCATCATTTTCACCGCTGTTTGGCTGCGCTTTAAAGCCTATATTCCACTGAATCAGTTACTGTATGCCGACGCGCTTGGGCTTGCCATTTTTACCGTAATAGGCGCAGAAAAAGCGCTTCAACTCGAACTTAGTCCCGTTATAGCAGTTATTATGGGCACCATGACCGCCGTGTTCGGTGGCATGTTACGCGACGTTTTGGCCCGTGATATACCTATGATATTGAAAAAAGATCTCTACGCAACCACCACTATTGCTGGCGGAATTGTATTTGTATTAATTTATCCGTGGCATGAGCAAGTAGCTTTGCTGGTATCTATAATGACCACCACCTGCTTAAGATTTGCCGCTATTCGTTTCCAGTGGTCTTTGCCCGTATTAAAAAAGAAAAAGATCTAATTATTACCCAGCTTTTTTTTCAGCCTATCAAGCAAACGTTCACTTTCCGATTCAATTAAATTGTCTACTTCGGCCTTTAGCAGCTCGGCAAAGCCTTCTTCAAGGCTTTTCCCTTGCCCGTGCAACGCTTCAGCTTGAACTAACCAAGGCTCTGCTTTGCTCATAAAACCATTAGAGTCGGAGGTTAAAGATGTACGCACCTCGGCTAACCGTGACTCTACTTCAGTGCTTAAGATAGCGTTAAGTTGCGTGCCTAACTGCTGATCAAGGTCGGAGCGAAGCTGAAACTTCGGGCTGCTAAACCTGCCAGAAAGACCAAGGTTAAGTTCAAAGGTATTCACCCTGCTTAGCGCTTGGCCAAAATACTGCGGCACCCTTCCTTCGCCTGTGACGCTAAAATCGGTGTCAGTAAAGTGCAAATCCCCTTGCCCTGTAATGTCACCATTATTGATAACCAGTGAGCCGACACTATTAAGTAGCGCTGTGGTTATTGCGGTGCTTAAACTGCTGCTGCCAATAAGCTCGAGGTCATGTAATTGCACACCGGCAAGTTGCCATTGTTGCTTGCCCCGCACTTGACCTAAGTTATTAATAAACAAGTCGCCATTAAAGTTAAATTGCTCCCAACCTGGGGCATTGTTAGTGGTTAGCTGAAATTCGGTCGGAGTGTTTATACGCTCGTGCTGCCAGGTTATATTTTGCATTGCTAAACCGAACTCAAGCTCTTCTAACTGCATACTTAATTGCGCTTGCTTTACCCAAAGTGTCGGCGAACTGTGGGTGTCAAAATCCACATAGCGACCTTGCCAACGGCTTGGTGTTGTAGCTTCATTTTCCTTGGCGTTTTCTAACAAGGGCGCAATTAGGTCGAAAGCCATCAATGCATAACCGGCCCACTGCTCTACCTGCGCACCGAACATAATGCCACTTAATTCAGTTAGCGATTCGGTATCAAAGCTAAATAAGGCACGAGCCCGATCAAGATCCGCTTGATAGGTTGCTTTTACTTCATCAATATCTTGCTTCGTGTCTTTTACTATACTTTCACTAACCGCTAAAAATGCGTCAACCCGCTCTTTTTCTGCGCGCAACTCTTGCTTAATATTATTTAGTTCTTCTCGGGCGGCTAGCAAGTCTCTGGGCGTACGAGGCTTTGAATCAATAATGGCTTCAATTCGTGCTTGGTAATTATCTAGCGCCTCTTGTTTGGGCAAGTTTTTCCGCGCTTCACTAAAAAGTTGTTCACGCTGATTAAATTTTTCTTCTGCCTCTTTAACCAGTGCAGGCGTCGCAATATTTGCTCCTTCTAAAAATGATTTTGCCGTAGGCAACTCAATATTAAATTCGGCTAAGCGATCTCGTACAGCTATTTTTTCTCGAGGCTCGGCTGCTGCTAATACTTTACCTGGCTGTGCTCGTTCATGGTCAATTTGAACGCCCGTGGCAGTAAGCTCTTCTACATGAATTTTGCCTATTAGCAATTCCCAAAAGCGTACTTCCGCTCGTAACGAATTTGCCGCAAAACGGTTGTGGGTTGGCTTTTCAGGGTTAGTCATTTGTAAGTTTTTAATGTCAACAGCAAACGGCGACCAACGCAGTTCCACTTGTTCAATATTAACTTCCGCCCGGTTCGTTCGGGTTAAAGCAGAGCTAAGCCCCGCCCGCACTAAATTGTCGAGAAATAAAGCAAAAAATACGATCACTACAACAACTAAAACGAAAAAACCGACTACCCCAGGCCAACGTATTATGCGCATCATGAGCTAAGCCCTTTTTTTACTTGACTGGCTTTTTGGTACAGCGACCAAAACTTAGTGCCTTTAATAATATTTACAATAGGTAGCCGCGATATACGTATTTGAATGCGAGTTCGATAATTAATAATTATAAAATGTGCCATTACTAACACCGGGAACAACAATACCAAGGCAACCGCCACACTTCCTAAAGTAATTGTATGGTTAAACTGAGCTAACCGAGCGAGCGGCAGGTCGTACAGTGCCTGCCAAGTCGTAAGTAATTTTGGCGAAGTAAGCAACAACTCACCCGCATAATTAAAGGCAGGGTCGAGTAGGTAGGCTAGCCCCGAGCAAACTGTAAAGCTAATTAAGAAGAAGCTTAGGTTAATGCGAAGTGCTAACACTGCAAATAGAACCAATAAATTATGTAGGCTGAATAAGGGTGTTAGGCCCAAAACCATGCCAAGGCTTATTCCCCAGGCTAAAGACCAAGGGCTGGTTTCTGAATTTAACACTTTTAATAATTTAGCTAATGTGGCTAACACAGGGCACTCCTTTTAACTCATTGGCTTTTAAGCCGGTCAGCTTCTGCTTTACTGGCTTCAGCGCTGGCCTTTGTTTCTGCGGCCCAACCTTGCAAGTTTTCTTCAATTAAAGCTGTTAGTGCCTGAATATGAATGTCCGTTGCATTTAAGCATGGTATATAGTCAAACCGCTCGCCACCAGCAGCCATAAAGTAATCTCGGTTTTCTACATCTATTTCTTCAATGGTTTCTAAACAGTCGGCGGCAAAGCCTGGACATACTACTTGCAACGACTTTACCCCTTGAGCAGGCAAGGCCTGCAAGGTTTTGTCGGTATACGGCTGCAACCATTCTTCGCGACCAAAACGCGATTGGAAAGTAGTTATATAAGCATCTTTTTCTAAACCCAGCTGTTCTGCAACAAGCCGCGTGGTTTTATAGCACTCGCAATGGTAGGGGTCGCCTTTTGTTAAGTAACTTTTCGGCACTCCATGGTACGAAAACACTAACTTGTCGGGCGTTCCATGTTGTTGCTGGTAGTCACGAATACTTTGTGCCACAGCTTTAATATAACCTGCGTTATCATGGTAATGACTAATAAAACGAAAGTCGGGTAACCAACGGCGTTGCATAAAGTCTTGTGCCACCGCGTCGAAGGTAGAGGCACTGGTAGAGCCTGAATATTGCGGGTACAACGGCAACACTAATAGTTTGCGCACGCCTTTATGAATAAGTGCCTCAATGCCCTTGGCTACGGAAGGATTACCATAACGCATACCAAACTCAACCTCTAAGTCATCGCCCCACTTTTTTTGCAGCGCTTCAGCAACGCCCTTAGCTTGGTTTTGAGTATGGAATAAAAGCGGAGAGCCTTGCTTTGTCCAAACGGTTTTATAAGCCTTGGCCGAGCGCGCAGGGCGAATACGTAAAATTACCCCATGTAAAATAATACGCCATAAGATGCGTGGCACCTCAACCACCCGTGGGTCGGCTAAAAATTCGCCTAGGTAGCGACGTAAGGCAGACGTAGTGGGCGCATCTGGAGTTCCTAAATTGAGCAATAATACGCCCACTTTACCGCGTTCACCATGTGCAAAGTTTGGTCTACCCTTATACTTCATTTTCAGCTACCTTTAAGTAAGTAAAATAACATTAAATCACTTGCGCAATACGCCGTTTTAAGCGATAACGGCGCCACTGCAATAGCAGTTTTTAAACTAGAGAGAAACGATGCAAAATGCACCTTTGGTTATCCTCGATAACCTCGCCGACTGGCAACCATACCACCCGAGCCAAGCCATTATTAGTGCTACCGATTATATTACCGAATCGGGCAGCAAACATCGTGGCCCAATTATTAATTTATGTAACGACTTAAGCTACCTTTCCAGTGGTTACTATGTCAGTTTGCTGGCACAAGCACGTGGGCAACGCTCGCTACCCCCGGTGTCGGCTATTAACGACTTGGCTAACTTGTCGCGCTATCAGTTGTTTCTGAAAGACCTGAGCAAACAACTTAATAAGTATGTAAGCGCTAACCAATCTGTACAGCCCGACCACGTAGTGTTGTTAATTTGTTTTGGCCGCTGCCAAGAGCCTGAATTACAACAACTGGCCCGCGAAGTGTTTGAAACCTACCCCTGCCCTATTTTGGAAGTGGAGTTTAAACGCGAAGGTCGCTGGTTTATAAGTGCATTACGTAATCGGCCGCTTTCGGATCTCAATGATGCGGAACAAAATTTATTTGGCGACGCACTCGAAGGCTTTAGTAAAAAAGTATGGCGTAAAAGCCGTGCTCGTAAAGGCTATCGGTACGATTTAGCCATATTACACGATCCGAATGAAAAAATTCCAACCAGCGACAAAAAAGCGCTGCAGAAATTTATTCGCGCAGCGAAAGAACACGACATTGAAGCAGAACTAATTACACAAGAAGACTTTGGTCGCTTGCTAGAATTCGATGCCTTGTTTATTCGTGAAACCACCCGTATTAACCACCACACTTACCATTTCGCCAAAAAAGCAGAAGCCAATGGCATGGTGGTAATTGATCACCCAGATGCAATTTTACGCTGCGCTAACAAAGTGTTTTTAAATGAATTATTAGTTAAAAATAAAGTGCCGCAACCGCAGTCAGAGTTATTAGTAAGTAGCGAGTCAATTGACTATGCCGCTATTGGCGAACGTTTTGGCTATCCCTTGGTTTTAAAAATTCCTGACGGCTCTTTTTCTATAGGTGTTGAAAAAGCTCGTAGTGAAGAAGAGCTTCGTAAGGTTGCCGCTAAATTATTCGAAACCTCGAGTATTTTATTAGTGCAAGAGTGGCTACCTACCGATTTCGACTGGCGCATTGGGGTACTGAATAACCGCGCCATTTACGCTTGTAAGTACTTTATGGCTCGCAACCATTGGCAAATTTATAATCATGCTGAAGGGGGCCGCAATAAAAGTGGCTCTTACGAGTGTATGGGCGTTCACCAAGTGCCAAAAGACGTGGTGAAAATTGCCTTGCAAGCCACCAAACTTATTGGTGACGGTTTATATGGCGTTGACATTAAAGAAACCGCCCGTGGCCCAGTTATTATTGAAATTAATGATAACCCGTCGATAGAAAGCGACGTGGAAGACTTATACTTAGGCGACGAGTTATACCGCATTATTATGAGCGACTTTGAACGTCGTTTGGAAGCCTAATGGTGCAAAACATTCGCCCTGCTACGCTTGCAGATGTAGACGCTTTAGTGCAGTTAGAAAACAAATGTTTTCTCACCGACCACCTTGGCCGCCGTTCTTTTCGGCGGCTTATTAATAGCCCTAGTGCATTGGTACTAGGGCTGTTTCAAGAACACCAATTACAAGCTTACATTTTAATTTTAACTCGTAACAACAGTGCTTGGTGGCGAGTTTATTCCGTGGCGGTCGACCCAAGCTGTCGGGGGCAAGGCCTTTCCCGCATTCTCATGGAACATATTATTGAACGTGCTTTACTTAGTGGCGCCGCTGGGGTCAGGCTTGAAGTTAGTGTAACCAACCAGGTTGCGTATCAGTTGTATTTGCGCCTTGGCTTTGAGGTGGTTGACCTACTACCTGCTTACTATGCAGACGGACAAGACGGTTATCGTATGCAATTTAGCTTTGCCACCCGCTGAATGTGATCCTGATCTGAGCCAAGCCGTACTCTGTGTTACTCTCTTTGTATTGTGCAGTAACAGGAAAATCTGTTTATGAAAAACTTTAGTTATCAAAACCCAACCCGTATTTTATTTGGTGATGGCCAAATAGCCGCCATTGCCACCGCTATTCCCACTGAGGCACGCATTATGTTGGTGTATGGCGGTGGCAGCATTAAAAACAATGGCGTGTACGACCAAATTATTGCCGCCTTAGGCGACCGCATTGTGAGCGAATTCAGCGGCGTTGAAGCAAACCCAGAATACACCACCTTATGTAAAGCAGCCGACCAAGCCAAGCAAGACAATATTGATTTCTTGCTTGCTGCTGGCGGTGGTTCAGTTATCGACGGTACTAAATTTATCGCTGCTGCGGCGTGTTTCGAAGGCGACCGTTGGGACATATTACTAAAAGGTGGGCGTAATATTGAACAAGCTTTGCCTTTTGGTAGTATTTTAACTTTACCGGCCACAGGGTCGGAAATGAATTCCGGCTCGGTAGTAAACCGCTCTGAAATTAAAGCTAAAATGCCCTTTGGCAACCCATTATGTTACCCACAGTTTTCTGTGCTTGACCCCACAACCACATTAACTTTACCTACGCGCCAGCTAACCAACGGTATTGTTGACCCCTTTGTACATGTTATTGAGCAATACCTTACTTACCCAGTGGGTGCCGACTTACAAGACCGTCTCGCTGAAGGTATTTTACAGTCTATTATTGCCACTGGCCCTAAAGCCCTTGCGCAGCCAGACAACTATGAATTGCGGGCAAACATAATGTGGTGCGCCACCATGGCCTTAAATGGATTAATTGGTAATGGCGTACCGCAAGACTGGTCTACCCACATGATAGGTCACGAACTAACCGCACTATACGGCTTAGATCACGCGCAAACTTTAGCTGTCGTTTTGCCAGCCAACTTGCGTGTTCGTAAGCAAGCTAAACACGAAAAGCTTTTGCAATACGCTGAGCGAGTTTGGAATATTACTGCAGCAAACCATGAGGGTACCGACGACGACCGAATTGAAGCAGCCATTGTTAAAACTGAACAGTTCTTTATTGATGTAGGCGCCCCAACTCGGTTACAAAACTACAACTTAGGCGATGAAGCCATTGCTGCTGTTATTAACCAGTTAGAACGCCATAAAATGGTCGCCTTAGGTGAAAGCCGCGATGTAACCTTAGCGGTGAGTCGGGAAATATTAACTGCGGCTTTATAGTTTTATTATAGGACTAAAATGCGCTCGCCCATTTGTTTGTAACGCTGGGTGAGGGCATCAATTCCTTCTGCCTTAGGGCTTAAGTCACGCCCTTTAATATAGTCATCATTATATAGTTTCGACGCTGAACGCTCGCCTAGGTCACAAGCAAAAGTCACTATGGTTTTTCCTGGCTCACGGTGTAAGGCGGCAAAAAAAGCTGCTGCTACGTTTAAGGCCGAGCTACTACCTAATAAAATACCTTCTTGGTCGCGTACATAGCGGGAAATACTGATTAAGTCTTGGTCTGGTAGGTTAATAGCACAGTCTATTTTGGCTAGGCGGAAATTTTCTACCAAACGCATAATGCCAATACCCTCTGTCATCGACGTACCTTGCGACTTATATTCTCCAGTACGTAAAAATTCATACGAGCCCGATCCATCGGGATCAGCCAACCATACTTCTAACTCTGGTTTTTGCTCTTTTAAATATGAAGACACCCCACCAATAGTGCCACCGGTACCTGAAACCGATACCAACAAGTCGACTTTACCTTCCGTTTGTTGCCAAATTTCAGGCCCTGTGTGTAAATAATGAGCCCGCATATTACTGGTGTTCTCAAATTGATTCGCCCACCAGTAACCTTCGTTTTCTTCAGCTATACGGCGCGCCGTATGGTAGAAGTGGTTTTGGTCTTTAAAAGGTACCGGGGGAACGGTTTTTAATTTGCCACCTTGTAGTTCGATCATGCGGGTTTTTTCTGGTGTTTGGTCATTCGGCATCACCACTAGCAGCTTATATCCCAAGGCTTTCGCTACCACAGCAAGACCTATACCAGTATTCCCTGCAGTGCCTTCCACAATGGTCATGCCTGGCTTTAATTCACCTTTGTTAATTGCATCTTGTACCAACTGTAGTGCGGCTCGGTCTTTAATAGAACCACCTGGATTTTGATATTCGCACTTCACATATATATCTGACCCACATAACTCAGAAAGTGAGCGTATATACAGCAAGTCGGTGTTCCCTATTTGCTCTGCAAGGTTATTGGCTACTATCATTTTGGCAGTACTCCATTAGTAATGACTTTCAATATAAATTCATTATAGCGAAGAAAAATATAAATAAATAATAGCGGCTGCCATTGGCGAGTGTGAGCAAGGGCATGTATACTTAAAAAGCTTGGATGTAATAAATACCTTCAATGCAACGACAGGTTAGCGTTAGCTAGCAAGATTCATTTAAAGAAAGTTAGGAAAGAATATGTCTGATATCGTAACTGGTACCGTAAAATGGTTTAACGAGTCAAAAGGTTTTGGCTTTTTAGAGCATGCTGGCGGTCCTGATGTTTTTGTTCATTTTAGTGCTATTACTGGTGACGGTTTCCGTACCCTTGCTGAAGGACAAAAAGTGCAATTCACTATTACTCAAGGCCAAAAAGGTCCACAAGCTGAGAACGTTGTAGCAATTGATTAAATAGTTTGAATCGAATGTAAAAGGGCCAGCTAAAAGCTGACCCTTTTTGTTCCTACTGCCATACTATTCAGTGTGTTTCTTCATAAAGGCAAGTACTCGTTCCATCATTGCTACGTTATTTTCCACCTTGTAAAAACCATGCCCTTCCCCTGCTACAAACATGTGCTCATAAGGAATATTCGCCTTATCTAGCCGTTGCCGCAGCAAATGATACTGGCCAAAGTGGGCTTGGGTGTCTTCTGCGCCATGGGATATAAACAAAGGTGTAACTATTTTTTCCACATGGTTTGATGGCGAGCGGTCCAACAATACTTGATCGTCGGTACCTAATACTCGGTCTAAATAACGACGACCCGCTTCAAAGCTTGGAATATTCCCTTCTTTTTTCATCAATGGTAGGTCGTATACGCCCACAAAAGCCCACGCACAGGCGTATAGGCCTGGTTCACGAGTAATACCTGATAAGGTTGCAAAACCACCATAGCTTGCTCCGGCAATACAGGTACGCTCACGGTCTGCGTAGCCTTGTTCCATGGCCCATAAGGTGCCGTCGGTAATATCGTCCTGCATTTTACCATGCCATTCGCCATAGCCCATTTCCTCAAAATCACGGCCATAACCACCCGAACCGCGGTAATTAATTTGCAACACGCCAAAACCATGGTGGGCAAACAGCTGCACTCTAGAATCAAAGCCCCAACGGTCACGTGGGCCATGAGGCCCGCCGTGCACGTAAACCACAAAGGGCGACGGTTGGCCCGCTTTATGATTAAGCGGCATGGTTAGGTAGCCGTACAGCTCTTGGCCGTCTCGTGCGGTGAATTGAATTGGCTCCATAGGCGCCATTTGACTTGGATCAATCCAAGGCTTGGCTGAAGCAATAAAACGTAACTCAGGTGTTTCTGTGTCGAGCAAAAAGTATTCCGCTTCTGCCACATCGCCAGACACCGATAATAACGCCCGTTTACCGTCGGCAGTCCAGTTAAATATTCTCACATGAAAGCCCTCGTACATGGCTTCCAGTTGCCGCAACCATTTTATTTCAAAAGCCTCTTCATTCACGCTTCGCGTTTCTGGCTTGCCGTCCATAAAGCGCACGGCCAATAAGTTAGTTGCACTTGCGTCCCATACAAATGGCGTGGAAGCACCTACCGAGTTATCTACTTCCACCCGCTCACTTTGTAGCACTGGGGTAACGGTGCCAGTGGCCAAGGTGATTTCAAAAACGCCTAACTTGCCCTTTTCTTGCGAGCTAAAATACACGGCAGTTCCGGCTGGATTAAACGCAATAGGAGAAATATATGTGCCAAAGTCGTTCTTAAAGGTGCGCCATTTGTCGTCTTCACTTGGCCGCCACGAAAACTGGGGAACACCGTCATCGTCAGAACCGTAGGCAAATCGCACCTTGTCGTTTTGATCAGCTAATAACCCGCCGCGGTTTAAAGGCGAAATAATTCTCCTTGTTAAGCGCCCATCGGTTACATTCATGCGCTGCGCAATGGGTTTTGGGCGGTCGTGAGCCCAGTGCTGTATCAGCACCCAGTCGGGCTCATCTTTTAAATAGCTAACAATCGACATGGAGCGGCCAACAAAACTGCCCGCTTGAGTACCAAACAATTGACGCCGATTACCGCCGTCGGCGTTAATAGCAAACACTCGACCAGTACGCTGTGGCGCTTCAAGCGCCCCAGCTTGAAGGATTGACTCAAAAATTAACCGCTCGTTGCTTACCCAACGCACCCCAAACGGGCTTTCGCCACCACGCATATTAAAACCAGCGGTTATTTTTAACTTACCCGGCTCGGTAATATCAATCACGGCCAAATTACGACGGTCTTCTTCTGGCACTGAAACAGCCAAGTAACGACCGTCGGGAGAAATAGCCACGTCGCCAAATTCAGCATGTTTGAAAAAGTCTGCTAAGGGTATATCTTGGCTTACCGCAGGCGCAGTAAACATTAACGCAACACAAATGGCTAACCAATGTATGTATTTCATCTTGCTTCCTAGCTTTTATTGTTGTTGGTAATAAGTTCTAATACTAACCCAAGATAAGCTAAAGGTCTGCGCTATTCACGTTTCCTTACAATTCAGCAGGCAAGGTTATTTGCCCAACAAATCTACTCGGGTGGTATCTACACCATCAAAAGTGATAGCCTAGACCAACAACTTCGCAATTAAAATTCCTGGATCCTCATATTATGAGCTCGCCTCGCTGGCATTCAGCCTTATTACTTCCTGTTTTTATTCCTGCTGTTGCAGTTATTTTCCTTCTCGTTGTTGGTACCTTAGCTAACCCAAACCTAGCTGAAAGCCTTTTTGCTGCAGTGTTAAACAAAATAACCAGCGACTTTGGTTGGTTTTACATGCTTGTGGTTGCACTTTCACTTATGTTTATAGTGGTTGTGGCCATGTCTAAGTGGGGTAAAATAAAACTTGGGCCTGATCATGCAGACGCTGAATATAGCTTTTTAACCTGGTTTGCCATGCTGTTTTCTGCTGGTTACGGCATTGCACTGTTATTCTTTGGTGTGTCGGAGCCTGTTTTGCACTATTCCAGCCCACCCGTTGGTACTGGTGAAACCATTAATGCCGCTAAAATGGCCATGCAAATTTCATATTTTCATTGGGGCTTTCATATTTGGGCCATTTACGGCTTGGTTGGCTTAGTACTGGCCTACTTTTCTTTTCGTCATGGTTTACCGCTTTCCATGCGTTCAACCCTATACCCTTTAATTGGCGAGAAAGTGCATGGCCCTATGGGTCACGCTGTCGACACTTTTGCCATATTAGGCACTATGTTTGGTATAGCTACCACTCTCGGGCTTTCGGTTATTCAAATTAATACCGGCCTAAACTACTTATGGCCGACTATTCCAATAGACAGTGTTATTCAAGTTATTGTTATTTTTGTTATTACCTTATTAGCCATAGCTTCAGTAGTTGCAGGCCTCGACAAAGGCGTAAAGCGCCTGTCGGTGCTTAATATGACCCTAGTAGTATTTTTATTACTGTTTGTGTTCGCCATGGGCCCAACGGTACATATTCTTGAAACATTCTTACAAAACACAGGCAGCTACTTAAATACTATTGTAGAGCGCACCTTTAATTTACAGGCTTATACACGTAGCGACTGGATTGGTAACTGGACCTTGTTTATTTTCGGCTGGACCATTGCTTGGGCACCTTTTGTGGGCTTGTTTATTGCCAAAATTAGCCGCGGTCGCACCATTCGGCAGTTTGTTTTTGGCGTAATGTTAGTACCCACCATTTTCACCTTCTTTTGGTTCTCGGTATTTGGCGACACCGCTCTTAACCTGATTATGAACGAAGGCTATGCGGTATTAATTCAAGATGTCCAAACCGACCAAGCCATTGCCTTATTTAAAATGTATGAATACCTACTTGCTGACCATCCTTTACTTATTAGCGTAATTAGCTTTATTACGGTTATTTTAATTATTACTTTCTTTGTTACCTCGTCCGACTCGGGTTCATTAGTAATTGACTCATTAGCATCCGGCGGCAAGGCTAACACCCCTGTTTGGCAACGGGTATTTTGGGCTAGTTCTGAAGGGGTTGTGGCTTCAGTGTTACTTCTGGCAGGGGGGTTAGGCGCCTTACAAACTGCTGCTATTGCCAGTGCATTACCCTTCTCCATTATTATGATTATTGCTGCCGTTGGTATGTGGCGAGCGTTAGTTATTGAAGGGCATCAGCACAGTAGTTTAAAAAGCCACACTCAAATGCACCGTCGTGGGGTTCATGCGGGGGCTAATTACTGGAAAAAACGTTTGGCGTGTATTCTCGACTTTCCTACTAAAGAGCAAGCAAAAGACTTTATTGAAAATACTGCCAAAGAATGCCTACAACAAGTTAAACATGAACTAAGCATTAAAAAGTGGACCTCAGAAGTTTACCTTGAAGACGAGCCTACTCGGGTAACTTTAGTGGTTGACCGCAATGGCATCGATTTTAGCTATGAAATTCGTTTACGAGGTTATGTACGCCCCGAATACGCCTTGGCCCCCCGCCAAGGGCAAGAGTCGGAATACTTTCGTGCTGAAGTGTTTTTATTACAGGGTGGGCAGTCTTACGACGTATACGGCTTTGAGCCCGCCGATCTCATTAACGACGTGCTCAATCAATTTGAAAACTATTTACACTTCCGCCATAACAGCCCGGCAAGTTTGCCTTGGGACATGACTGAGCATGACGATGAGCTTAAAAGTGAGGCTGCTAAACCTAAAACTTAAGTGCCTGTAATATTACCAGCATAAAAAAACCCCCAATAATTGAATAGTCCAACTATTGGGGGTTACTGCAAGTTTGCATTACACGCTTTAAGGCGACTTGTTTAATGCGCCCTGGTTAGTTTAAACCTAACTGTTGCTTACCTTGTTCAAAGTGAACATCTACTGGAATTTGTGCAGCATCTAAACGGTCTAAGTCGGCTTGCAGTTCAGCACCTATATGTCCTTTGGCCTCAAATAAACGGCCAACCCCGTCGTAGTCGCCATCACCTTGTAACCGTAAAATTAGCTCTGATAAGCCATCTACTGCTTTCCGCATGTTGGCCATATCAACAGCATATTGTCCGTTATTATTACGGATAAAAGCGCCTTCTTGCGCGAAGTAGTTAAAGCGGATCATGTTGGCCATACCATGGGCACTCGAAGCACCGAAACGAACTGAGCGGAAAATACCGGCCAGGAAGGTTACATAGTAATCTTCAAGTTCACCCTCGGTTAAAATACCTTCTTCTAACAGCTGCGTAACCATGAACAAGCCTAAAATATCGGCTTTACCTTCTTCCAGCGGCGACGCATATTCACGCAACGCTGCCCGCACGGTACCGCGGCCATTTAAAGTATTTTTAATTCCTAAACCATGTGCAACTTCATGAAACATGGTATTGGCAAAAAAGGCGTCAAACGTAATATGACCCCGCTGTTCGGGCACTATGAGTACGTCGGCAATTGGCTCTAGAATGCCGTCGAACTTCGCCCGCATGGCATTTTTAAGCTGTGACCGGCGTGTTCCTGTTGCCAGTTGCACCGCTTCATCGTTCGGTAAATTCACCGCAATCGTTTTACTACCCGCGTTTGAATGGCCTGCATAGTAAACTACCTCGTACGCATTTAACTGCCCATCTGAGCCCGGTTGCTCTGCTTTATAGGCTTCTGGCACTGGCAAATTGCGTTGTAACGCCGGCAAAGTTTCTGCGTATACTTCCAAGCGCTTGCTCCATTCTGTATCTTTCACCAACACATACGACTCGAAGCTTGCTTTATAGCCAAACAAGCGGTCTTCGTAGGTTTCAATGGGGCCAATAATCACATCAATTAAATTGTCCTTCATATCCATCCAGGCATAATCAGACGCGGTGTACTGATCGGTTAAAAAGGCGGCGGCCCGCAGCTCTAAGTAGGTTTTAAATTTTTCGTTTTCGGTCAGGCTAGCTGCAGTTAATAGTAAGTCAGCCGCGCGCTGCAACTCTTCTGCATATAACTCACTAAAAGGTATGGTGTACAAATCACCCGCTTCATTACGGCGTAATACTGTATATAAGCTGTCTTTGTCGTCGCTTGCGAAGGCATTAAATTCTTCCCGACTCATATCAGCAGGGTAAAAGTTCGCACCTAAAGGCTTGTCGGTATAGCCTTGAATGAATGGTTGGTCGTTGCTCAGTCGATCCCAAGGGCCATAGTTTATCTCGGCGAAGGCTCGTACTGCCGGCTCTTTAATGCGCGCCATAAACTGTTCGCGATTACCTGGGTAGGCTTGTTGCCAAAATAGGTTGTCCATAATGACCGATGCGTCAATCAGCAAGCCAATAATTTGCTGTTGCTTGGCGGTTAAATGGCTTAAGTCGGCGCTAAGTTGTACCGACTTGTAAATATCCAGCCTATGTTCAGCGCCATCAACTAATACGGCGGCGGGCAAGCCGGCGCTAGTTACTGTGCTATTGTTAGCCGGCGAGCAGGCCATGAGCATGCTACCTGCAGCAATGCCAAGCACAGTTTTAGTTAGTAAAGACGTTGTGAGCTTATTTAATTTCATAATATTCCCTCTTAGTGGCCAAGCTATTTAACAATTATTACCCACAAGAATAACCTAAAAACAATTGTTTTAGGCATAAAAAAACCCCGCTATGACACGAGGTTTTTAGAACACACAACTACTATGTTTTAGTCTTTTGGAGCTGTCATGCCCGATGCGAAACCATGGCCTTGACGGAAAAAGTCCTCTACATCGCGCTGCTGTTGGTCCCACTCTGCACGCGTCATGCATGCTGTGCGCTTAAAGTTAGTACCTGTTGAACGCTCGCTACGGCAAATTACTTGACCCGCATTGGTGCCCATAACAACTGCCTGCAAACGCTCATGTAGGTTCGCTACACGCTGAACATCAGCAGCTGCTACCGTGTCCATTGACTCGTGGCCACTTAACATATTTTTCAACGAGGTAGACAAGCTACGATATTGACGTTTTTCATCATTATTCAACGCACGAGGTTTACCCTCTTCAATAGCGCTGTCTAAATGGTCTAGGAACGCCGTGTATTCAGCAATGCTTACCGTTTGTGGTGTAACGGACGACTGCTGATTTGTTGAGCTTGCTGCACAACCAAATAACATCAAGCTTAAGGCTACAATTACTCCGTATTTCATTAACTTCATATACCCTCCAATTAATAGTTACCCGAACTATACGTTCTACCCCATTAGGTTACAACGCTAGTTAACAAAATGTTACAAATACTGACAGCTTTTAACACCCTGTTGCTTAACTTTTCTTTTTAGCTATGTTTTGTTTGGTCATTTTTAGTTGTGCCGCGTCTCTTTTGCGCTGCTCTTGAAATGCATCGCTAAAGGCTGCGGCTAAAATTCCGGTTGGCATGGCTATTAGGCCAACCCCCGCTAACGCAGTTACCCCGGCGAATATTTTCCCCACACTGGTAATAGGTGTAACATCGCCATAACCTACGGTGGTCAAGGTTGCTACACTCCACCATAAGGCCCGCGGCACGCTTGCAAATGCTTCCTGATTGTCACCTTCAACAAAGTATAAAATTGCACTCGAACCCAGCAACAAACTAACCGCTATAACACAACTGAAAACCAACTCGTAAGAGCGTTCTTTTAAAGCATGGCTAAAGGCACTCATGGCTTTTGAAAATCGTCCTAAGCGAGCAATTCTTAACAATCGCAAAACTTTTACTAAACGCATCCAGTAGGTACTAAACACACCTAAGGTTAATAAGAACGAAGCCAACACCACTAAATCGATCAGTGCCACAAAAGACACCATATAGCGCAAGCGGCCAATAACACCTCGGTACATTGGCTGCTCACCAACGGCATACACCCGCAGCCCATATTCAATGGCAAAGACCACAAAAAACAATGTTTCAATATGAATAAAAAATGGTAGGTAGTTATCACGTAATGTTGGCTCTGTTTCCAGTATAGCCACCATAACAGACGCCACAATAAGTGTAGAAATGAAAATATTAACTGGCGACAAGCCTAAACCTGGCCAACCACCTGGCTCTAGGTACTTATAAAGTATGCGGCGTATGTTTGGTTTATGCATGGCAGCCGGCCTAAAGGCGTGGTTAAAAAGCAAGTGTTATTAGATAAAATACTAGACAACGCTAAGCCGATGCAACTAAAAACACTTTGGCTAGGTTAGCAAGTTTGGAATAATGTGCCTGTTACAAAGGGCGCTAAAGCCAACGTTAAGGCTTGTATATAGGTACTTTCGCGCGTTTCCAACCCGTGTGTAAGCAAGGCAATAGCCCCGCCTTTTTGTTTTACATTTTCAGTGTTGAAATGTTGATCTAGCACATCACCCAGCTCATACCCGGCTAGTAGCTGCGCATAAAACACATCCGGAATGGGTAAGTCACTGGTACGCCCCACTTGTTCATAATGTTCGTTGGCTACTACCACATAAGCAAAGGTAGCTATACCGTAGTCAAAGCGTTCTACCCCGCCTTCAAACGCCACATAAAAATCAGCGTTATAATTGGCGCGGCAAAAGCTTACGCGGTTACGAGCTCCAGCAAGGGTTTCTGCTTCACTCATTGGCTGGTCTGACACTGCCGAAGGTGCCTGAACACCTTCAGCACTAACCACATGAGTAGGAAAGGCAGCTTGAATAGCTGCCTTGGCAGAGTTTATTTTCACTGGGTTGTTGGAACCCACAATAACCTTTAGCACAGACATTGTACTGGGGCGTTACTGACCATAGTACTTTACCCCAATTTCAATGCGTTCACGCCCCGATTCCAAGCGCCAGCGGTTTGTGTCGCGAAGCGAATATACGCAACCACAATATTCTTGCTGATAGAAACGCTCACGCTTCGATATTTCGATCATACGTGCTGAGCCACCGTTTTTCCGCCAATTGAAAGTCCAGTAATGCATGTTAGGGTAACGAGCAGCAGCGCGCAGCCCCGAACCATTAATTTGGTCCATGTCTTTCCAACGCGAAATGCCTAAGCAACTGGTTATGGTGTCAAAGCCATTTTCATAGGCATATAAAGCCGTACGCTCGAAACGCATATCAAAACATTCGGTACAGCGTTCGCCACGCTCGGGCTCCCATTCCAAGCCTTTTACTCGCTCAAACCAATTTTTTGAATCGTAATCAGCGTCAATAAACTCAACGCCTAATTCTTTAGCAAAGCGAACATTCTCTTCTTTACGAATCAAATATTCTTTTTCCGGGTGAATATTCGGATTATAAAAGAAAATGGTAAACTCAATTCCCGCTTCCGCCATTCGTTCCATCACTTCACCCGAACAAGGCGCACAGCACGAATGCAACAGCACTTTTTTTGAGTCTGTTGGGGTTTCAAGAACAATACTTTCTACTGTCATGTAAATACCTAACACCATAAAGCCGATTGATTCGAATAGTTTAGCATAGGCTTACTTTATACTGGTAATAACGCTTTAGGTTACATAACTGCTTCTACTTATTTCTAACCTCTTAACTCATGTCACTTGTCGATACTGATATTTTCTCTGGGGGCAAGACGCCAACACCGAAATCGTGGATAATGCGCATATAGAATGATGCGCTCGCCTATTTAATTACTTCTAGCGCAGCCTTGCCCCTAACAAAGTTGGTCTCCTACCTATGGAAATTAAAGTAAATTTTCTCGACAACCTTCGGCTCGAAGCCAAGTTCGACGACTTCACAGTTATTGCCGATCAGCCCATTCGATATAAAGGCGACGGCTCAGCCCCAGGCCCGTTCGATTACTTTCTTGCTTCCTCAGCACTTTGTGCGGCTTATTTTGTGCGGGTGTATTGCTTGTCACGCAATATATGTACGGACAATATTCGTATATCGCAAAACAATATTGTTGATCCTGAAAATCGCTACAAACAAATTTTTAAAATTCAGGTGGAGTTACCCGAAGACATTTCAGACCGCGACCGCCAAGGTATTTTGCGTTCGATTGATCGCTGTACCGTAAAGCGTGTCGTACAAAATGGCCCAGACTTCCAAATAGAAGCCGTTGAAAGCTTAGACGCCGACACCGAAGCATTGCTCATGCTCAACCCAGACAGCAACGCCAGAAGTTACATTGTAGGTAAAGACTTACCCCTGGAACAAACCATTGCCAATATGACAGCCATGCTAGCTGAGCTTGGTATTAAAATTGAAATCGCTTCATGGCGTAACATTGTTCCCCATGTGTGGTCGCTACATATTCGCGACGCAGCTTCGCCTATGTGTTTTACCAATGGCAAAGGCTCTACTAAAGAAAGCGCACTGTGTTCAGCTCTAGGCGAATTTATAGAACGAATGAACTGTAATTTTTTCTATAATGATCAGTTTTTTGGTGAAGAAATTGCCAATAGCGAATTTGTGCACTATCCCAATGAGAAATGGTTTAAGCCTGGCCCGAATAACGAATTACCCCAGGGCATTCTCGACGACTACTGCTTAGGCATTTACAACCCAGACAACGAATTACTAGGCTCGCACTTAATCGATACCAACTCGGGCAATGTGGAGCGTGGTATTTGTTCACTGCCGTTTGTACGCCAGTCTGACGGTGAAACCGTGTACTTCCCTACTAACCTCATTGAAAACCTATATTTAAGTAACGGTATGAGTGCGGGTAATACCTTAGCCGAAGCCCAGGTACAGTGTTTATCTGAAATTTTCGAGCGCGCCGTTAAAAAAGAAATAATTGAGCAACAATTAGTATTACCCGACGTACCCGAAAGTGTACTGGCTAAATACCCTAGCATTGTGGAAGGAATTAAAGCCCTTGAAGAGCAAGGATTTCCGGTGTTAGTGAAAGACGCATCCTTAGGTGGCCAATACCCTGTGGCTTGCGTCACTTTAATGAATCCACGCACTGGTGGCGTGTTTCCTTCTTTTGGTGCTCACCCGAACCAGCAAGTGGCAATTGAGCGCAGCCTCACCGAACTACTTCAAGGGCGTAGTTTTGAAGGCTTAAATGACATTCAACTACCCACCTTTAATGACATGGCCGTAACCGAGCCGAATAACTACGTAGAGCATTTCATTGACTCTTCAGGTGTTATCTCTTGGCGCTTTTTTAGCGACAAAGCAGACTTTGAGTTTTGTGAATGGGATCATTCCGGCACCACCGAAGAAGAAGCGGCCTATTTGTTTGGCTTGCTAAAAGGCTTAGGCAAAGAAGTGTATATGACCGTGCACGATCAACTCGGTGGTGCGGTTTGCCGTATGTTAGTACCTGGGTTCTCAGAAGTGTACCCAATTGAAGACTTAGTGTGGGACAACACCAACAAAGCCCTTGAATACCGTGCCGATATTCTGAACTTGCACCGCCTAGATGAAGATGAGTTGCGCGATCTGGTAGAGCGTTTAGAAGAAAGCCAACTCGACAACTATGCCGACATTATTACCTTGATTGGCATTGAGTTTGATGAAAATACCGTATGGGGTCAGCTGACTATTCTCGAACTGAAGTTGCTTATCTATTTAGCGCTAGAAGAATTCGAAGACGCCCTCGACTTAGTGGAAGCTTTTTTACAGTACAACGACAACACCGTGGCTCGCAGGCTGTTTTACCAGGCTTTGGAAGCGGTATTAGAAATTACCTTGAGTGATGACTTAGCCCTCGAGCACTTTGTACCCAACCTAACTCGTATGTTCGGTAGTGAGGTTATGCACGCCGCAGTAGGCTCTGTGAATGGTGATGTGCGCTTCTACGGCCTTACCCCAACAAACATGCAGTTGGACGGCTTAGACAAGCACCTACGCCTGATTGAAAGCTATAAAAAGCTGCACGCTGCACGCAAGCAGCGGTTCACGAATTATTGATAGTATTTAATTAAATGTGTGCACTTACGCTTCTACTGTCCACTTCCCCATTAATGACACATCTCTAAACTAGAGCTTTCAAGTTTTTCTCGGTAAGCCACGGGCGGTAAATTACCAAGACTTTCATGGGTTCGTTCTTCGTTATAATCCAACCGCCAGAACCACGCCATTTCGCGAACCTGAGTGAGTGACTCGAACAAATATGCATTCAGGAACTCACGCCGGAACGAGCCGTTAAATCGTTCGACGAAGCCATTTTGTTGTGGCTTACCGGGCTGGATATAAACCAATTCAATAGCGTGCTCTGCGCACCAATCTGTCAAACGCGCCGAGATTAGTTCTGGCCCGTTATCAACACGAAGCTGCATCGGTAACCCTCGCTCTGCCTTCAGCTGCTCTAGCGTGCGAACAACGCGCTCGGCAGGCAGGGATGTATCCACTTCAATCGCCAAACATTCTCTTGTGCCTTCATCAAGCACGTTCAATGTTCGGTAACGCTTACCGCAATAAAGAGTGTCATGCATAAAATCTAATGCCCATTGGTGATTAGGCCGAGCAATCACTTCCAAAGACTGTGCCTGTCGTTTGGGGAGAACACGCTTTACGCGTCGCTTCAGGTTCAACCCCATGCGGCAGTACACCCGATAAAAGCTAGAGCGGCTCAAGTCCGTTAAAATACTTACTTTTACAATACTCAGGCCTGCGTCAACCAACGATTTCGAGCAGTCTTTTTTGTCTGCTGTCATCAACCTTTTTTTGCGAAAAGCTCCTTCATCGTATGATTTTCTAGGCTGACGGCTGCGAACAGCCTTTTTAGTTTTGCATTTTATTCTTCAAGCTCTTTAATACGCTTGATGTCGGACGCTTCCATACCACCGTACTTAGACTTCCAATTGTAATATGTGGCGTTACTAATTCCGTGCTTGCGGCAGATATCTTCGACCTTCATGCCAGCGTCCGTTTCCTTCAAGATCGCAATGATCTGTGTTTCAGTGAATCGTGATTTTTTCATAGTCGTCTCCTGCTTTTACTATTGCAGAAAACTCTAATTAAATCTGTCTCAGTTTATGGGAAGTGGACACATTATACGTTTATGCTCGGAGATAAAGTTGATGAGTAGTGACAAGTTAGTTGCCCCAGAGACACGGATAGATAGACCCTCCACCGATAAGCTGCAGCCTGCGCAAGGGCAGATTTCTAAAATTATAGGTTCCGGCGAAAATGCACAAAATTCAATCGTTTACAAAACAATTGGTTGGAGCTTTTTCTCAGGATTTCTTTTCTCAATTATCGTCTTCGCTTATATCGCGTATAAAGGTGATGCAAGTCCAGTAGACTCAATAAAAAGCGTTTGGTCAATATTCGTACCTGTTATAACCCTTTCTCTCGGCTACATTTTTGGTAAAACGAAGTGACGTTCAGTGACTGTACTCACTTCATTGTTAGCTATGTTTCTTTGTGACGATGCAAAGCTTGCTGATACTCAGGGCGGTAATAGTCATTGGTGCTATAAGAAAGCCTGCTCTGAATCAAACATCACCCTGTGGTGAAGATTGCGTATCAAGATAACCTAGATTGACAACCCCGCTTACCCAAAAAACGTCCATGCCCGGCCACTAAACCAATTTCTTCTATCTCTGATCTAATTCGTCTGAAAAACAAAGCGCAAAAAGTGAAAAATCACGCTACGAAGTTCGGTTTAGCAAAACCAAATTGGATCAATTGCTCGATCTAGCACCTTAGTGAAGGCAAATTATGTTCGTTTGAATAAGGTTGAGTACCATGCGCAGTATAAAGTGCCTAGTTCCAACAAAGGTAAGGTAAGGTAACCCTTCAAGCTGATTTCTTCGTGCCTTAATCCAACTTATACATTGAGTTTATTCATACGCATTGACGCTTTATAACCGACAGATCCTTGGCATGTCGCAGCCGAGCAGAGTAAGCCGATGCGCCTAGAACGCTAATAAGCATCGAGGCCCGCTTTTACTTCGCGTGACCTTTCCCCAAAAATTGAATTCGAGGAGGGCATAAGAACTATCAGTTGCAGCTTTGAATTTGAAACTTAGACTCTCGACCCCCCTATTGCTCAATTATTTCACAAGAGAGAATTGCCTCGAATTAACTAGTCGAGGTAATACATAGATGAATATTGAGTTTTTAGGGCCGCTAGGTCGAGTAACTGGTTCTTGCACTTGGATGCATGATAAAGAAAGGGGTTGGAACTTTTTGGTTGATTGTGGCATCCAGCAGGGTGAAGGCAATCCTGATATTTGGAATCAGGGTGTTGACTGGCCATTCGAGCCAAGCGAAATTAAATTTGTTTTACTAACGCATGCGCACATGGATCACTGTGGACTTATCCCTATGCTATACAAAAGGGGCTTTCAGGGTAAGGTCATCTGCACTGCAGAAACTGCAGCAATTGCCAAAGTTATGCTTGTTGATGCTACAAGGCTAGGCGCCTTTTATGATGAAAGCGATGTAGCAAAAATAAAGTGGTTAGAGCCGCGAGGGAAGTCATTGCTAGGGGGCACTCTTCATCCGGTTGCTGATGATCTCTTTATTAATTTTTATCGAACGAGCCATATTATTGGCGCCGTTGCTATTGGTGTGTACTGGGGTGACTTCAAGGCGGGTGAGCAGAAAAAGATTATTTTCTCGGGTGACCTGGGTGTCTGCAACGAAGATTCAGAGCACTTGCCTTTTCTACGTCACATCATGAAACCACACGAGTTCGATTATGCTGTTATCGAGTCTACTTACGGAGGAAAAGTTCGTTGCACAGAGGAGCAAACCGTTGAGTATCGTTGGAAGCAGATTAAGAACCTGTGTGATCAAGTTGTAGCAAATAAAAGCAGGGCGTTGTTACCTTCTTTCTCACTTGGAAGGGCACAAGATCTGCTCTTTGATTTGCATTGGGTTCTTAACTCAAACCCAGAGCAATACTCCAATATTAAAGTAGTGCTCGACTCCCCAACAGCAAACAAGCTTACTCCTATCATATTACAGGCGCTCGAACGTACCGAAGTAACCGGTAAATCCTTTAGAAAAGCACGCCCTTTATGGCTAGGAAAACAAATTTTCCGTTGGTTTGAGCTCGACGATACTGACCCAATTCAAGTAGACAGACTGATTGATATAGTGAGAGTAACTCTTGGTGAAGCGCCAAAATTCCCCGAGTATGCGGGGCTCTATGGTAATCAGATTGCAAAGTCATGGGCCTCAAAGGTTCGAGTTATCTCGGAGCGCAGCCAAAGAACACAAATACCGGAGAACGACCCCCAAATTATTCTTGCAAGTTCTGGTAGCTGTGATGGCGGTGCAGTCACGCATTGGCTGCCAACGACCGTTCGCAGCTCCAATAGCCTTATTTGCCTTACGGGGTTTTCTGGACCGAACTCAGTCGCTGGGCAGCTTTCTCAACTGCAGGGTGTAGAGCAAAGGGAAAGAAGGCGGCTTCGAGGGAGCATTCAAATAGAGAGCGCGAATCTAGATATTCCAATTCGAGACATATCATGTGAAATCACTACCTTGAATGGCTATTCAGGCCATGCGGATCAAACAGGGCTCTTGAATTGGTTATTTTGGAGTTTCAAGGGCGTGAGTAAGCGTACGGCGCCATGCGTTTTCATCCAACATGGCAATGACAATGAACGAAAAGCCTTAGAGAGGGCGATTCACGAGAGAAATGGCATAGAACCGATAGTCGTTGAACTACCGAGTCAGCGAGCTCATAAGTATAAGTTGTAGCGCAATTAGCAGAACATCAGGGGGCAACCTATGCCCCCTGTTTCTTTGAGTAACTGGCTTGAAAGTATCTGTAGTATTCGGGGTAGCGTACAATACTTCGATTAAAAGCTTGAAAACATTGGGTCGACTGACATTGGATCGACTGAGAATGCTCCAAGTCCTCGAAAATCTCTAAAAAGAGTCGGTCAATGGCCATAACCGCCATTCCTATATCTGTTAGAAAATCGACTTCAACGCTGCTTTGACGCGCACTGCGAAGCTTCTCAATAAAACCCCGAAATTTACTATAGCTAGGGAGCTTCCCTTTGCGCCAATCTTTTAGCAAGTCGCGACGTTTCTCTCCTAAGTCATACCCATTAGCGGTCTCGTCGATTTTGTCTATGGGGATATATGAGGCCATTTTGTTCAATGTTATTCGATTTTTTGACGGCGAAGTTCCAATGTCATCGGCAAGCCATTTAAGGAAAATATCAAATGAATCTTTCAGCTCAACTTTGTCACCCTCGATTACTAACGGCTGTATAAAAGAACTCATAATTCCTCGCTCAAACCACAACGGTTTTCTTTCAAGCATTTCTGGTGAAATCTGCCGAAGAAGATCCAGCCATCCAAGCTCAAGCAAAGCGATGGTCGAAAAATAGAAATCCAATCTTGAGTGGCAGAGCCAAAGGGCGATATCTTCTTCTGAATACGAATGCCGCTGCTCATTCAGAATCAGGTGAGCACAGCGCAAGGAGCTCTCGGGAATGAGCGTCTGACTCTGTAGCAGTGCGATATAGTTATTAAACACAATATCTTGTGGTGAATTCGAGAGAGAAACCTGATTTAAAAGGTCGTGCTCTAGCTCGATGCGGGCCTCGATAAAATCGATGAGATAATTCCATTGCTTCAGGTTGCTTCGTGATTGATTTAAAGCACGAGCCACTCCGATCCAACCTGTTTCGGACGCGCCCCCAGTGTATTCCTGCTCATTTGGAGTTGGTAAGTCAGGGCTGTTAGTAGCTAACATCGCATGCTGGAGAAATACAGTAACTTTATCACGTGATTTCTGACTGACTTGTTGTATACCTGCTAAGTCGTTGAATTTATAGGTTGTTGCTCGAGATAAGGGCAAGTCAATTTCCAATGAACTGCGCATTTGTTCGAGCATTTGTGCGAAACTAGTTGGTAAACCGAGCAGTTTTCTTGTATGACTCAGATTTGGCAATAATGGTGTAGACCGGCTTCCAGGCGCGGCCAGCATCTTTTCAGACGACATTGCATCTCCGTGAGATCAACTGATCTTATCCGTAAATAAGGCTGTCAAGTATCGCTGGTGTTAGTGGGCTAGCAGTACACCCCATGCTCTAAACGATGGATCAATCCTAGTAACTGCTGGAGACCGAAAAAAGTGCACAGACTCTCGATTGGGGAGTACATACCTAAGGCTAAGCAGGGATTTTTTAACCACTGACACGCCGCCTCCCGATTCCCTTCGTAAAGTGAAAACGCTGCGCTGACAACGATAATCAGAGAGTAGATTCTGTCGCTTTCTGCTGTGGTAAAGCGTTTGTGTTTGCGCCGATTTAAAGCCGCCGGGCTGGGGAGATTAAGTGCCTGCCTGATTAATGAATCAGCAAGGCCGGTAACCTGACCAACTTTTTTAACCATTGCTGGCTCGAAGCCACGATGAATAAGCTCAAGGATTGCATCATCAGCAGCGGGCAGATTCAGCTCGTCCCACAATGTCATCACTGGAGGTTGTAAGGGTGAGCAAGTTTCGGTTGTAGCTACGATCATGACTATCCTCTGCCATTTATGGGGCTCCATGCTTCATTCTGAGCTAGCAACGCCTGAACTGCAAATAAAGCTCGATTATTAACTAGCGTTTCGCAAGCAGCCCGCAACCAGCCGCTTTATCAATTCCTCTGGTGTAATACCCAGCTCGTTAGCCCGCGCTTTTATCCGCGCCGGCGTGGTGTCATCGCGCGCATAGCTGATGCTAAAACTATCTCCTTTCGGCTTTGTTAGCTCTTATGTCTCCTGCCGCCACTGTTCGCGGTGGGTATAGAGGTATACGAATACGCCAATGGCAACAATTACCGGCCCCAGGAGTATCATGATTTGAGCAATAAAATCGGTCATGGTTGGTTTCGCTCCTGAAAAGTTAGGTAAAAACCACGCTACCACGAATTTTGTAGTGGCAAACTAATTTTAGCCACCTGAGTAGAGCTGTTATCGTCATGAAGATTCAAATACCGACAATGAAGATTCAAATACCGACAATGAAGATGAATAACAGCCGTGGTCGACTCCTGGATTAACCTCCGAGAGTTTTCTAGAACTCCAATGCCTACCCCTACCAAACAGTAGCCAAAACCCCCATCTCTGATCTAATACACCTGAAAAGCAAAGCGCAAACGTGAAAATCGAGCTACAGGGTCACTTTTTACAACCCAGTAGAAACCCCCTCGTAAATTCTTCACCTTTGCCATTCGCTAACGCAAAATGAACACAGTTAATCGACGGAGACACACTATGTACCTAGAACCTAATCCTGAGAATCGCGCAGACATTTTAAATCGGTATGGCGAAAAGGAGCGCATGCTTCGCAGCTGCGAAGTAATTAGCATGTTGGCCATCAGTCGAACTAGCCTGTGGCGTTATGAGCGCGCGGGCATGGTACCACCGGGTAAAATACTTGGTAGTCAGAAGTATTGGCGCCTGTCGTCGGTCTTACACTGCATTGAGACAATGCCAACAGATCCTTCGCATCTTGCAGCCTAAAAGACTAATCCGATGCGCCTCGAACGCTAGAAATCATCGAGGCGCGCTTTCACTTGATGCTGCCCCAATCGCTTACCTATTTCACCGCCCCATTCTGCATTCCAAAATCGCGCTACCAAATCGGCTTAGCAAAAACAAATTGAATCAATTGCGCGATCTCGCACCTGTGGTAATCTTCTGTCAGAGGTTGAAGTGAAAAGTAAGATAAGAGTGGCAAGTGTAAGCGGGAAACTGTCAATGGGTTGCCAATGGGACGCCATACTGCACCCCAAGCGGAATTAGGTAAAACTCAAGATGACGTAAGTCATTGAAAAGATTGGTGGCCCCTCCCAGACTTGAACTGGGGACCTACCGATTATGAGTCGGGCGCTCTAACCAACTGAGCTAAGGGGCCATCTTGGAAGGTGTTCTAATGAAGCGGCGGCAAGTATAACCAATTCCTATACAATAAAAAAGCGCCTCGCGGCGCTTTTTTGTTTACTTGCTTATTTATTCATCTAAGAAGCTTTTTAACTGCTCGCTACGGCTTGGGTGGCGCAGTTTACGAAGTGCTTTGGCTTCAATTTGACGAATTCGCTCACGGGTTACGTCAAACTGCTTACCAACTTCTTCGAGAGTATGGTCGGTATTCATATCGATACCAAAACGCATACGCAGTACCTTCGCTTCACGCGGAGTGAGGCCACCAAGAACATCGTGAACGGCGTTCTGAAGGCTTTCCGCTGTTGCTGAGTCAACCGGTAGATCGAGCGTGGTGTCTTCAATAAAGTCACCTAAGTGCGAATCTTCGTCGTCACCAATCGGCGTTTCCATGGAGATAGGCTCTTTGGCAATTTTCAGTACCTTGCGCACTTTATCTTCAGGCATGGCCATACGCTCAGCTAGCTCTTCAGGGTGCGGTTCGCGGCCCATTTCTTGTAGCATTTGGCGAGCAACACGGTTCAGTTTATTAATCGTTTCGATCATATGAACCGGAATACGGATGGTGCGCGCTTGGTCGGCAATTGAACGTGTAATTGCTTGGCGAATCCACCAGGTTGCATAGGTAGAAAACTTAAAACCACGGCGGTATTCGAACTTATCAACCGCTTTCATCAAGCCAATGTTACCTTCCTGAATAAGGTCTAAGAACTGCAAACCACGGTTGGTATATTTTTTGGCTATAGAAATTACAAGACGTAAGTTCGCTTCAACCATCTCTTTTTTCGCTCGGCCCGCTTTCGCTTCGCCAATCGACATACGACGGTTAATATCTTTGACGTTGGCAATGGTTAAGCCTGTTTCAACAGATATTTCATGGAGTTTCTGCACACAGCGTTCAACTTCACTGCGTTGTTCGTCAAGGCTAGCGCTGTAGCTAACATTTTTATTTACCAACGCATTGAACCAGTCCATGGTGCTTTCATTACCTGAAAATGCTTGTACGAAGGTACGCTTTGGTAGCTTGGTGTTTTCTAAGCAAAGCTTCATGATCAAACGCTCTTGTACACGAACACGATGCATAACTTCACGCATGTCACGTACTAAACGGTCGAACATTTTTGGCACTAACTGGAACTGACGGAAAAACTCGCCTACTTTCTCAATTTCTGCTGCTGACTTTGGATGATCGCGGCCGTACTTCTCTATGGTTTGACAAGCTACGTTGTACATTTCACGCAGCTCAGTAAATTTAGCGCGGGCAAGCTCTGGGTCGAGGCCGGTATCTACTTCTTCCTCTTCCGCTTCTACTTCAACGTCTTCGTCTTCTTCGTCAGCTGCTTTCTTTTGTTCTTCAGTAAGCTCTGAACCAACGTGAGTAGCGGTTGGCGCTGCTTCTTCAACCTCGTCAGGGTCAAGGAAGCCAATAATAACGTCGGTTAAACGTATTTCTTCTGCTTCATACGCATCCCATTGTTCTAACAAGTAGTTAATTGCTTGGGGGTATTCAGCAATAGATGATTGAACTTGGTTAATACCTTCTTCAATGCGCTTAGCGATTACAATTTCGCCTTCACGAGTAAGAAGTTCTACAGTACCCATTTCACGCATATACATGCGAACTGGGTCGGTTGTTCGACCAATTTCACTTTCTACACTAGCAAGGGCTGCTGCGGCCGCTTCTGCAGCGTCCTCATCAGCTGAGTCTTCGCTCATCATTAACTCATCGGCATCTGGGGCGTTTTCAAACACCTTAATACCCATGTCGTTAATCATGCGAACTATATCTTCGATTTGCTCCGAATCAACAATATCTTGGGGCAAGTGATCGTTTACTTCAGCAAAGGTTAAATACCCCTGCTCTTTGCCTTTAGCAATAAGAAGTTTCAGTTGCGACTGCCGAGTCTGCATACAGGCCTTCACCTCAGTTGAATGATTTGTGGGATGCTGCTGGAATGACCGATTAGTATAGCAAATAGGCGGTTATTCAGCCAGCCGATAATAGAACTAATTTTAGACCGCTTGCTTCAGCTTGGTGTGCTTTTCAACGCACGAATGATTTGCTCTATCTCACGTAACCGCTCGGTAGTTAACTCTTGCGGAGGTAATGTGCGCAGTTCTTCGTAACGTTGCTCTAGATAACGGTCTATTAGGAACATATAGGTGTCTTTAAATTCTTGCTCTAAATGCTCTTCGCGTATTTGGTGGTTCCATTGCGCCAAACTGCGTAAGTTTTCTTCATAGCGAGTGCCTCGCCAACCTTCCAGTAACTGCGCGGAATTTAAGTCATTACTATAGGTTTGCCGATGAAGGGCAACAAATACTCGCGCACCTTCGACTTTTAATGCTTCTAATGCATTATTAACTGGCACAGTTTTCCCTAGTTCTGGGTGTTGCACCAATAGGCCCATTGCTCGCTCAATAGGCGTGCTACGTTTCTTTGACGCCTCAGACGCTGGCATTTTAACCGTTGGTTTGGCTATCATTTGGTTAAGTTGTGTTACGTCACGACCTAGGCGCCGAGCTAATTCCTCGAGCATTAAGTCGCGATAAAATTCACTTTGCATACGCTCTATAAGAGGCTTTGCCGCAGCAATAAGTGCACCTTTACCGGCATCTTGAGTTAAGTCGATAGTGGCCGACAAGTGTTCAAAAAAGTAGCTGCGCAATGAAGTTGCCTGCTCAATACGCTGCATAAAGCCTTGTTGGCCTTCAGCACGAACGATTGAGTCGGGGTCGTCGCCTTCTGGTAAAAATAAAAAACGCAGGTCTTGACCGTCACGTAACAGCGGTAAGGCATTTTCTAACGCACGCCAAGCCGCATCACGACCAGCTCGGTCGCCGTCGAAGCAACACACCACTTGTGGTGATTGTCGAAACAATAATTGTAATTGATCCGGTGTTGCGGCTGTCCCAAGCGATGCCACGGAGTTGCGCACACCATGTTGAGCCAAAGCCACTACGTCCATGTAGCCTTCAACAATTATCACTTGCTCAAGTTGCTTGTAATGCTGCTTCATTTCATAGAAGCCGTATAACTCTCGCCCTTTATGAAACAGCCGCGTTTCAGGCGAGTTTAAATATTTAGGGTTTTGTTCATTATCGAGTACCCGACCACCAAACCCTACTACTCGTCCGCGCCGATCTCGAATAGGAAACATCAGTCGATCGCGGAAGAAATCAAACCGTCGGCCACGTTCATTTTCGCTTACTAGTTTTAGAGCAAGTAATTGTTGCTCTGCCTTAGCATTACCACCGAACTTTTTAAGTACGCTGTCCCATTCACTCGGCGCATAACCAATGCCGAATGCTTTCGCTGTTTCGCCGGTTAAGCCACGATTTTTCAAATAATCGATAACTTGAGTAGACTTTTCATGGTAGCGAAGTTGCTGCATAAAAAACTGTGCAACTTTTTCCATCAGCTCGAAGTCGTTTTCAATTTCAACTCGATCACGGCTTACACCGCCTCGGCCTTTTTCGCGCGGTACTTCTAAACCAAGCTCGGCGGCAAGTACTTCAACGGCATCAGGGAATTCCAAACCATCGTATTCCATAATAAAATCGATGGCATTACCGTGTGCGCCGCAGCCAAAACAGTGATAAAACTGCTTGTCGGGTGCAACTGTAAAAGACGGTGTTTTCTCACTATGGAACGGACAGCAAGCTTGGTAATTTCGTCCGGCTTTTTTTAACCGTACTCGCGAGTCTACAACGGACTGAATATCGGCCCGAGCAACTAAGTCTTGAATGAAGTCTTTTGGAATGAGTCCAGCCATGGTCTTAATGTACTCTGAGTATAGGCACAAAAAAACCGTGCGGAACACGGTTTTTTCTGGTCATCTGTTCGCGCTTGCTGGAGAAATACTCGCTTACGCTACTTTTAACCGGCGTAAAGCTTAATACAGGCGAGTGCGACGAGCATTTTCACGAGATAATTTCTTAGCATGACGTTTTACCGCTGCTGCTTTTTTACGCTTACGTTCTGCCGTAGGCTTTTCATAAAACTCACGACTACGTACTTCTGATAGTACACCTGCTTTCTCACAAGAACGCTTAAAGCGACGCAAAGCGACGTCAAATGGTTCATTCTCTTTTAATTTAACTGCTGGCATTAGCCCCTCACCTCAAAAATTGTTAACACTATAAACTGGAAAAACTGGTGCTGAATACTAAACAAATAAAGTGCGCCTGTAAAGCCCTTTGCTTGTTTTCTACCCTTTGATCGCTTGTTTGATCAATTTAGAATGTAAAACCAGATTATTTAGTGATGATGAAAATTGTTTATCGTCTCGGTCAACGAGTAAACCTAAAGTTAAGTCGTCGCCACCTTGTTTTGTTCCGCGAATTTCGCCTTGTATTTTAAGTAATGAGCGTTCTTCGTCAAATATCTCTATTTCAACAACGGCTCCGCTCAAGTCTTCATTTTCTAACTCAGCAATAGCTTTGGTTTCAAAGCTTATACCACCCCGTGAAATGTCTTTAATTGCGCCTTTTATCTCGGTTAAGCCACTTTCTTCTGAAAAAGGCGAAGCTAAATTCGGAGCGCCGCGTATTACTGCATCTAAATCTACTTCAAGCCGTGGTGTTTGCCTAAGTATACGCGTTTCAAAGCGTTCAGGATAAGTAAGAAAAACCATGCGCTGAGGCCGAGAAACAACGCTTAAGAAAGTAGCAACCGCCGCTATTATTTGCCCTTGGGCTAAAACACCACGCACAACTACTGTCGACGCTTCGAGAAACCACTCTTGTACTTCAGTCCAATTGTGTTTTCTTGATATTTCAACTATCAAGTATTCTGGTTTTCTCTGCCCAACTAGCAACCCTCTTACGCGCTCACTATGAGTGCCAAAACGCAATTCCAATTCAATGGCCACAGGTCGTAACGATGTTGAAAAGCCTTCAGTACTCATAGTTTCTAATACTCCCTACAGAGTAATGTTTAATCCTCGCCGATCACACTGACACGACCACGTATATAATAACACAACCACAGTTATTACTTTAATTCGGGCACCGCTAAGCCTTGTGCGCTATAGAAATCTGCCACAAAACTATCGAACGTACCGTTGTCTAGCGCCTCGCGCATACCACGCATAACGTCTTGATAATAATGTAAGTTATGAATAGTGTTTAAACGCGCACCTAAAATTTCTTGGCAACGGTCTAAATGATGCAAATAAGCACGTGAATAATTTTTACATGTGTAACAACTACATGACGCATCTAATGGGCTGGTATCTGTACGGTGTCGAGCATTGCGTATTTTAATCACCCCTTCACGTACAAACAAATGCCCATTGCGAGCATTACGGGTTGGCATAACACAATCGAACATGTCTACCCCACGACGTACTGCTTCAACCAAATCTTCAGGTTTGCCAACACCCATTAAATAGCGCGGTTTATTGGCCGGCATTTCAGGAGTTATATAGTCGAGAATGCGCATCATGTCTGCTTTGGGCTCGCCTACCGACAAACCACCTATAGCGTAACCGTCGAAACCAATGTTTTCTAACCCTTCTAAAGAGATGGTACGCAACTCTTCGTACATACCCCCTTGGATAATACCAAACAGCGCAGCGTCATTACCTGCATGGGCATTCTTTGAACGCTCAGCCCAGCGTAACGACAATTCCATTGATACCCGTGCTTCTTCGTGGGTGGCTGGGTGTGGTGTACACTCGTCGAAGATCATAACAATGTCAGAGCCCAGCTTTCGCTGTACATCGATTGACTTCTCTGGAGTTAAGAATATTTTCTCGCCATTAAAAGGCGAACGAAAATCAACCCCTTGTTCGGAAATTGTGCGCAACTTACCTAAGCTAAACACTTGAAAGCCGCCCGAGTCGGTTAAAATTGGCTTATCCCAATTCATAAAGTTATGTAAGTCGCCATGCTGTTCAATAATATCGGTGCCTGGGCGCAACATTAAATGGAACGTGTTGCCTAAACAAATTTGTGCCCCGGTGGCGGCCACTTCTTCTGGCGTCATGCCCTTCACAGTACCTAATGTTCCTACTGGCATAAATGCTGGAGTTTCGACAATCCCACGCGGAAAGGTTAATCGGCCCCGGCGGGCCTTACCGATGGTACTTAATAATTCGAAAGTCATACGACTCATAATAATACTCAACTTATTCTGTAGGTTTACAACTTATAAACATGGCATCGCCATAACTAAAAAAGCGATATTCTTGCTGTATAGCTTCTTCATACGCTTTAAACACGGCATCTTTTCCAGCAAACGCCGACACCAGCATAATCAAGGTTGATTCCGGCAAGTGAAAATTCGTTACCATGGCATCGACAATTTGGAACTTATAGCCTGGGTAAATAAAGATATCGGTGTCACTAGCAAAGGGTTTTAACTCTCCCTCGGCCGCTTGTGCGGCCGATTCTAACGAGCGCACAGACGTTGTACCAACGGCTATAACACGCCCGCCACGGGCTCGAGTAGCGGCTATCGCTTGTACTACTTCGGCCGACACTTCTGCATATTCACTATGCATTTTATGCTCGAGTACGTTATCTACCCGCACCGGCTGAAAAGTGCCAGCGCCCACATGCAAGGTAACGTGGGCAAATTGCACGCCTTTAGCCTGTAATTCCGCCAACAGTGCCGAGTCGAAATGTAAGCCCGCGGTTGGTGCCGCTACAGCACCTAATTTACGGCTATATACAGTTTGGTAGCGCTCTCTGTCGGCTAGTTCGTCGGGGCGATCGATATAAGGCGGTAAGGGCATATGGCCATATTGATCAAGCCACGCTAATACGCCACGGCTGGGGTCAAATTGAATTTCAAACAAGGCGTTGTCGCGGCCAACAACTGTTGCTGGCACTGCATTTTCCAGTAATAACTTAGTGCCTGCTTTAGGCGCACGGTTACAGCGTACATGTGCCAACACCCTATGTTCACCAGTAACACGCTCAACTAACACTTCAACCTTGGCACCCGACACTTTTGCGCCGAGCAAACGTGCTGGAATAACTCGTGTGTCATTAAAAACCAATAAATCGCCTGCGTTTATTAGCTTTAATAGGTCGCGAAATTGACCATGGCTAATTGCCCCCGTGGGGCCGTCTAAATGTAATAGCCGGCTGCTAGTTCGGTCTTCCTGCGGGTATCGCGCAATAAGTTGATCGGGGAGTACAAAGGAATAGTCTTGTCGCTTCATTACAAGCCAAATAATTGTATTAAATTTAAATTAAGGCCCGCTATACGAGCGCTTGAACACGCTCGTTTAATTCAACAATACGTTGGGCCATGCCAGCAATAATCGCATCTTTGAGCTTTTCACGAATAGCAGAAGACAATGACCTTAGTGCCGTAATATCGAGCCGCAGTAAGAGTGCGTCTTCGTAAGCTACCGCCGAGGCACTGCGTGGACCTTGAGTGATAAAAGCACCTTCGCCAAGAAACTCACCAGCGCTAACGGTGCCTAAAATACGATTTTTTTGCGTTTGAACAATATTTATTTTACCGCTCAGAACTAAATAAAAGGTGGCATCAATTTCACCTTCTCGGAACACTCTAAAGTTCTTTTTACAAAAATAAACTTCTAGTCGGTCTTCAAGTAAAACTCGGCGTTCTTCTAAAGAAAACTGCCTAAAGAAATCTAGCCGATTTATAATTTCGAGCAACTTCAACTTCGATACTCTATCGACCTGCTTCATTTCGATGCCCTTAGATACAAAAAATTGACCGCAAACTAGAATGTATAAACTAAGGTTACAGCCATTTCTGTATCGAGCTTTTCTGGTAATTCGCCTGATGTTTTCGGAGTAACCGTACTATTATGGGTTAACGTCATGGTTAAGCGCATAGCTAAACGAGAATTAAGATTAGCCGTTAACGCAGAAACGCCTCGCGAACGAGTATTGTCTGCACCAATTTCAGTCGATATTAATTGTGTAAAGCGAGCGCTTTCGGAAATTGTCCATTCTATATTGGTAGCTAAACGTAAAATGCTATCTATATCTGTGCTGCCGTCCATTAGCTTGTTGTATGACAAACCCGGACCGATTTCAAAGTCAGCAAACACATTTTCATTATAGCGATAACGTGAACCATAACCTGCTGCAATTGACGACTGAAAGTCGAAACTTGCTTTGCGGTCGTCTTCATAAGAGCCATACATAAAAAAGGATGAGTTTTGGCCCTTACCAAACATTCGGTTCGACTGTAACGAAGTAAAAAAGCGATCTGCGTCTACTTGCGTACCCGTGTCTGTTTTTCGTTCCGCACGGTCGTAAGTTAAAGCCCCTCGATGACGCCATAGCTGTGTGTCGCGTTGAATATCTAGTTTTGTTTTCCATGACTTCGAATCGGTATTACCTGAGCGCATTAAGAAACCAAATTCAGCGCTAGCTCGCCATACACTTTTTTCTTCTGCGGCAGGATCACGATCTTGAATATCATCAAACATAAAGCTAGAAGGCGCAGCCGTTGCTGTGACACTGAACATGCCAATCGCTAGCACTAATAATCGCACGAATACCTCACTCAATATCGTGATTAACATAACAATACGAATAGTGTAGCAAAAAACAGCTGCACTCTTGTAGTCTTTTCTAGCGGTTTGCTGGAATAAAAAAATACCAGCTATAAACTGGTATTTTATTTAGTAAAAATTGTTATGCAGTAGCAACGACGAATAGCATTTATTACTTAATAATTGCTTTTAGCTCGCCACGCTCATAGCGCTTGTACATAACTTCTAGTGACACCGGCTTAATTTTACTTGCCTGACCTGCGGCACCAAAAGCTTCATAGCGCGCAATACAAATGTCTTTCATCGCTTTGGTGGCTACTGCGAAATATTTACGCGGGTCGAATTCGGCTTTGTTTTCCGCTAAAAAGCGGCGAATAGCACCTGTAGAGGCTAAACGCAAGTCGGTGTCTATATTCACTTTACGTACACCGTGGCGAATTCCTTCTTGAATTTGCTCTACCGGTACGCCGTAGGTTTCACCAATTTGTCCGCCAAATTCATTAATAATGGCTAGCCATTCTTGTGGTACCGACGAAGAGCCATGCATAACCAAGTGGGTGTTTGGAATGCGAGCATGAATGTCTTTAATACGGTCGATAGAAAGAATGTCGCCTGTGGGTGGCCGAGTAAACTTATACGCACCATGAGAGGTACCAACTGCAATCGCTAAAGCATCTACCTGTGTTGCACGAACAAAGTCAGCAGCTTCTTCTGGGTCGGTTAATAGTTGTTCAGCTGTTAATATACCTTCAGCGCCCACACCGTCTTCTTCACCTGCTTGACCGGTTTCAAGCGAGCCTAAGCAACCTAACTCGCCTTCTACCGACACGCCGCACGCATGGGCCATTTCCACCACTCGACGGGTTACGTCTACGTTATAGTCATAATCGGCTGGCGTTTTACCGTCTTCCAACAATGAACCGTCCATCATTACCGAGCTAAAGCCCAATTGAATTGAACGTTGGCAAATTGCCGGTGACGTACCGTGATCTTGGTGCATAACCACTGGAATATGTGGGAATTCTTCAATAGCTGCAAGAATCAGGTGACGGAGAAAAGGGGCACCAGCATAACTTCTTGCACCAGCCGATGCCTGCACTATCACGGGGCTGTCGGTTTCGTCCGCCGCTTCCATAATGGCCCGCATTTGTTCTAAGTTATTTACGTTAAACGCCGGGATACCATAGCTATGCTCAGCAGCGTGATCGAGCATTTGGCGCATTGAAATTAGTGCCATATCGGAAACTCCTTTACCTAATTTATTTGAATCTAATTTGTATTATTTTACTTTCGTTTTCTTAGTATACGTTGCAAAGGCTTAACTGTCTTGCCCACGTGCTTGCAAAATAGCCAGCGCCGGTAGTGTTTTACCTTCTAAAAACTCCAAGAATGCGCCACCGCCAGTTGAAATATAAGAAATTTTTGCGGCAATACCAAACTTGTCGATAGCAGCAATGGTGTCGCCGCCACCTGCCACGCTAAAGGCGTTGCTGTCGGCAATGGCGCGAGCTAGTGTTTCTGTACCTGCGCTAAACTGGTCAAACTCAAACACGCCAACTGGACCATTCCAAATAATTGTACCGGCATTTTTTAATAACTGCGCTAGCTGTTCTGCAGTGTCTGGGCCAATATCAAAAATCATTTCGCCGCTAGCAACGTCTACAACTGGCTTTGTTATCGCTGCAGCGTCTTCTGCAAATCGCTGACCAACCACTACGTCGGTAGGTATGGGTATTTCCGCACCACGAGTTTTTGCCGATTCGGATAAGCGCTTCGCTTCATTCACTAAATCTGCTTCATACAGCGACTTTCCGACTGGGTAACCAGCCGCTGCAATAAAAGTATTGGCAATACCGCCACCCACAATAAGCTGGTCTACTTTGCGTACCAATGAATTAAGTAACATAAGTTTCGTCGATACTTTTGAACCGCCCACAATAGCTACTAAAGGCCGTTTGGGGTTTTCAAACACCTTACCTAAGGCGTTTAGTTCGGCGGTTAACAAAGGGCCCGCACAGGCAATAGGCGCATACTGCGCAACGCCATAGGTCGAGGCTTGTGCCCGATGCGCGGTACCAAAGGCGTCCATAACGAAAATATCACAGAGGGCAGCAAGCTTTCTTGCTAATTCTGGCTCGTTTTTCTTTTCGCCTTTATTAAAGCGCACGTTTTCAAACAGCACCAACTCACCACCAGCCACTTCTACGCCATCTAGATAGTTGCTTTCTAAGCGAACAGGAAACGGCAGGTGCTCGGCTAAATAGCGGGCAACTGGCGCCATAGAAAACTCCGCATCATAGCGACCTTCTTCTGGCCGACCTAAATGCGACATCACCATAACTTTAGCACCTTGTTCCAAGGCTTTTTTTAAGGTTGGTAAGGCTGCACGCAAACGTGCGTCTGAAGTAACAACACCATTGTTAATAGGTACGTTTAAGTCTTCCCTGATAAGTACTCGCTTGCCGCGTAAATCCAATTCATCCATCAATTTTACTGTCATTGCGTTACCTTCGTGTGCTTGTTAATTTTCAATTTTTACAAAAAACGACCCATGTCTGCTGCTGAATCAAGCATGCGGTTAGCAAAACCCCATTCGTTGTCGCACCAGCTTAATATTTTAACCAGTCGTTTATGGCTTACTCGCGTTTGCGTGCCGTCAATAATGCATGAGCGTGGGTCGTGATTAAAGTCAGCCGACACCAAGGGTGCTTCCATATAGCCTAAAATACCACGCAACGAACCTGCTGCCGCACTGACTAAGGCAGCGTTAACACTTTCAATGGTTACGTCGGTGTCTAATGTAACACTCAAGTCCATCGCCGTTACGTTGGTGGTTGGCACTCGCACTGCTATCGCTTCAAAACGGCCTGCAAACTTTGGCAAAATACGTTCAATACCCCTAGCTAAGCGGGTGTCTACAGGAATAATAGACTGCGACGCAGCTCGCGACAGGCGTAAATTGTCATGATAACTGTCGATCACTTGTTGGTCATTCATAACCGAGTGAATAGTGGTAATAGTACCGCTGTCCACACCGAAGGCTTCGTCGAGGGCCTGAATAACCGGTACAATACAGTTCGTGGTGCATGAGCCGTTAGACACCACATGGTGGCTAGCTAACAACTTTTTTTCGTTCACGCCCTGAATTAATGTTAGGTCTACGTCAGCCGATGCCGGGTGCGATAATAATACTCGTTTAGCGCCTGCGTCTAGGTGCAATTGTGCGTCTGCTCGAGTGTCGGCCGTGCCGGTACAGTCCAGCACCACGTCGACATTTAATTCACCCCAAGGCAACGCCAGGGCATTGGCCTCATGCAGCACGGGTATCACTTTGCCAGCCACCACAATAGCAGCCTCTTGCGCGCTTACGTCAAAAGCGAAACGGCCATGGGTACTGTCGTACTTTAGCAAGTGTGCCATGCCTTCTGTGGCGGCTAATTCGTTAATAGCCACCACTTCAAACTCGGCGGTGCGGTTCGACTCGTGCAGCGCACGCAGCACGCTTCGACCAATGCGACCGAAGCCATGTATTGCAATACGTATTGGGCGTTGACTCATTTATACCGTGCCCGCCAATGCCACTAGATTTTCTACCGTAAAGCCAAAGTGCTTAAAAAGCTCATCGGCCGGTGCTGATTCACCAAAAGTGGTCATGCCCAACACTTTACCGTCGAGCCCTACGTACTTATGCCAGAAGTCGGCAGTAGCAGCTTCAATGGCCACTCGACGGCGCACTGCTTTTGGTAGTACGGCTTCTTGGTAGTCTTGATCTTGGCTATCAAACACACAGGTGGAAGGCATTGATACTACCCGAACTTTTTCGCCTTTGGCACTTAGCTGCTCTGCCGCGGCCATAGCCAATTCAACTTCCGACCCGGTTGCGATAAGAATTAAACTAGGTGTTTCAGCGCTATCTTTTAATATGTAACCACCGCGGCGCACATTTTCGAGTTGCTCAGGCGTACGTGCCATTTGCGGTAAGCCCTGGCGAGTGAAAATAAGTGACGATGGGCCGTCGGTGCGTTCTACCGCGGCTTGCCAAGCAACTGCAGATTCAACTTGGTCACAGGGGCGCCAGGTTTGCATATTCGGCGTGGCACGTAAGCTGGCTAATTGCTCTACCGGCTGGTGGGTTGGCCCGTCTTCGCCTAAGCCGATAGAGTCGTGGGTATACACATACATAACCGGCAGCTTCATTAATGCCGACATACGCACCGCATTCCGTGCATATTCCATAAACATTAAGAAAGTAGCACCATAAGGGCGGAAGCCGCCATGTAGCATTAGGCCATTCATAATAGCCGACATACCAAATTCACGTACGCCATAGAATATATAGTTACCACTGGCATTGTCGCTGGTAATTGCTTTTGAGTTTTTCCACAAGGTTAAGTTTGAACCAGCTAAGTCGGCCGAGCCACCTAAGAGCTCTGGCAACATGGGTCCAATTACATTCAATGCGTCTTGCGATGCTTTTCGGGTGGCTACATTGGCAGGGTTAGCTTGTAGTTCTTCAATCCATTTGTCGCTGTCGGCACGCCAGTTTGCTGGTAGTTCTCCAGCCATACGGCGTTCAAATTCAGCAGCTAATTCTGGGTATGCGGTTTTATAGCTAGCAAACAAACTATTCCACTGTTCTTCTTGCTTCGCGCCGGCAGCTTTTGCCGACCAAGCGTTCAAAACGTCGTTGGGTATTTCAAATGCAGGATGCTCCCAACCCAATTGTTTGCGGGCTAAAGCAATTTCGTCGTCGCCTAAGGGTGCTCCATGGCTTGTTTCAGAGCCTTGTTTGTTCGGTGAACCAAAGCCAATAATGGTTTTACAGCAAATTAATGTGGGCCGGGTAGTTTCAGCACGGGCAGCTTCTATGGCTTGCTTCACTGCGTCGGCGTCATGGCCGTCAACGTTAGCAATAACATGCCAGCCGTAGCTTTCAAACCGTTGAACGGTGTCGTCGGTAAACCAACCTTGCACGTTGCCGTCGATAGAAATGCCATTGTCGTCATAAAATGCTATCAGTTTTCCTAAACCTAAAGTACCGGCGAGTGAGCACACTTCATGGGAGATGCCTTCCATTAAGCAGCCATCGCCAAGGAAGGTGTAGGTGTAGTGATCAACAATATCGAAAGTGTCACGGTTAAACTGCGCAGCCAATGACTTTTCAGCGAGTGCCATACCTACTGCGTTAGCTATACCTTGGCCAAGCGGCCCGGTGGTGGTTTCAACGCCTGGGGTATAACCTAATTCTGGGTGCCCTGGTGTTTTAGAGTTCAGTTGGCGAAACGCTTTTAAGTCGTCAATGGATAAGTCATAACCGGTTAAATGCAGTAATGAATAAATTAGCATTGAGCCGTGGCCATTGGATAACACAAAGCGGTCGCGGTTTAGCCAGTCGGGGTTCATGGGGTTGTGCACCAGGTAATCACGCCATAATACTTCAGCGATGTCAGCCATGCCCATTGGGGCGCCTGGGTGACCTGATTTAGCTTGTTGGACAGCGTCCATACTTAAAGCTCGAATTGCGTTAGCAAGGTGGCGACGATCAGGCATGCAAAACTCCTTGATTGATAAACAGAATATGAGCCGTACTAACGTTCATATTTGAGGCAGGCTCAGTCATGCGCGGTATTGTCTTATATTCCCAGCCTAGGCGCAAACCTAGTCATGACTATTACTTGCTCAAAGCACCATTTCCTAGAAAAGATGTTTAGACTTTTAGATGGCTAACTGTGGATTTTACAGCTCGTTTCATGTACCCTTTTACCAATTAAATACGTATCAGTTGTTGTTGCATGTGTTTCAGCAATTATCATCGCATTAGCTAAATAGAAAACGGACTACTTATGACACGCCATGTATTCACTTCAGAATCAGTTTCTGAAGGACACCCAGATAAAATTGCCGACCAAATTTCCGACGCTGTGCTCGACGCTATTTTAGCGGAAGATCCAAAAGCACGTGTTGCCTGCGAAACCTATGTAAAAACTGGCATGGTGCTCGTTGGTGGTGAAATTAACACCACCGCCTGGGTAGACATTGAAAAAATCACCCGCGACACGGTCCGTAACATTGGCTACACCCATTCCGACATGGGCTTTGATGGCGCTAGCTGCGCAGTATTGAACGCCATTGGTAAACAGTCGCCCGACATTAACCAAGGCGTTGACCGCGGCGCCCCTGCTGACCAAGGCGCAGGTGACCAGGGTTTAATGTTTGGCTATGCCAGCGACGAAACCGACGTACTTATGCCGGCACCTATTGTGTATGCCCACAAGCTTGTAGAGCGCCAAGCTGAAGTACGCCGTACCGAACTTGACTGGATGCGCCCCGACGCCAAAAGCCAGCTAACCTTTGTTTATGAAAACGGGGTACCGGTAGCCATTGACGCGGTAGTTCTTTCTACCCAACACCGCGAAGACATTAGCTTAAGCGAGCTACGCGACGCGGTAATGGAAACTATTATTAAACCCGTGCTACCTGCACAGTGGTTACATAAAGACACTAAGTTTCATATTAACCCAACGGGCCGCTTTGTAATTGGTGGTCCTATGGGCGACTGTGGCTTAACCGGTCGTAAAATCATGGTAGATACCTACGGTGGTATGGCTCGCCATGGTGGCGGTGCATTCTCGGGCAAAGACCCTTCAAAAGTAGACCGTAGTGCTGCTTATGCGGGGCGTTATGTGGCTAAAAACTTAGTCGCCGCAGGCCTAGCGAAGCGCTGTGAATTACAAGTTTCGTATGCCATTGGTGTGGCCGAGCCTACTTCTATTAGCATTGAAACTTTTGGTACCAGTGCCCACAGCAACGAAACTTTAGTGAAACTAGTGCGTAAACACTTCGACTTACGCCCTTACGGCTTAATTCAAATGCTTGACTTAGAACGCCCTATTTATCAAGCAACGGCTGCTTATGGTCACTTTGGTAGAAATGAATTTCCATGGGAACAAACCGATAAAGCAGACTTACTAAGAAATTCGGTGTAATTGTGCGTACGCCGCGTATTTATCAGGCTGCGTCTATTGCCGTAGGTACTGAAGTTGAACTAAGCGATGACGCGGCCAACCACGTTGGTCGCGTGTTACGTTTGCGTGAAGGTGCTGAATTAACTTTATTTTGTGGCGATAACCATGAGTACCAGGCCACTATTATTAGCGCCAGCAAGAAAAACGTTCGGGTGAAAATTGCCCTTAGCCACCTAAATAACGTGGAGTCGCCACTTGCTATTCATCTTGCTCAAGGAATTTCGCGTGGCGAACGCATGGACTTTGTACTGCAAAAGTCGGTGGAGCTTGGGGTAACGTCGATTACCCCATTATTTACCGAGCGCTGCACGGTGAAGTTACAAGGGGAGCGGTTAACGAAAAAGCAAGAGCAGTGGCAGCGTATTGTTATTAGCGCGTGCGAACAGAGTGGGCGCAATTATGTGCCCGAAGTGCGTCCTGCTTTAACCTTAACCGAGTGGCTAGCACAGGCACCGCTTGGCCAGCGATTAATGCTAGAGCCTACCGCAGCCGATTCGCTGGCAACATTAAAACCGAATACGGCGTTCGAAATTCTGATTGGCCCTGAGGGTGGTTTTAGCGACCAAGAAGTGTCACTCTGTCATTTGCACCAATGCCAAGGTATACAAATGGGACCGCGCATTTTACGCACAGAAACGGCTGCACTTGCAGCTATAACCGCGCTACAATGCCAGTTCGGAGATCTTGCTGGCTAGTTTCGAATTCAGTGTTTTTAAGGAGTAATTATGACACGTGTTGGTTTCGTTATGGACCCTATTGCTGACATTAAACCGCATAAAGACACCAGTTTCCGCTTAGCTTTAGAAGCTCAGGCTCGCGGTCATGAAGTGCTTTATTTCGAATTAGCTGACCTTTTTATTGACGGTAGCGTGCCTTATGGCTCTGCACGCACGTTACGGGTAACAGACCGCAGCGAAAATTTTTATGAGTTAGGCGAGCGCCAGCTTATGAAACTAGGCGATGTTGATATTATCATTATGCGTAAAGACCCTCCTTTTGATATGGAGTTTGTTTACGCCACCCATATTCTAGATTTAGCCCAGCGCGACGGCGCCCTAGTAGCTAACCGCCCTGCAAGCCTGCGCGACTGCGGTGAAAAGCTATATACCGCTTGGTTTCCAGACCTTATCCCTGGCATGTTAGTAACCCGCAGTGCTGAACAAATTCGAGCCTTTCATAAGAAATATCAAGATATTATTATTAAGCCGCTCGACGGTATGGGCGGCGCTTCTATATTTCGCGTCGACAGCGCGGGTAATAACTTAGGCGTAATCATAGAAACCCTAACCAACCACGGTGAAACCTACACCATGGTGCAAGAATACTTGCCGGCAATTAAAGACGGCGATAAGCGCATTCTGATTATTAATGGTGAAGCTGCTCCTTATGCCTTAGCTCGCATTCCTTCTGCGGGCGAAACTCGCGGCAATATAGCCGCAGGTGGTACAGGCCGGCCACAGCCATTAAGCGACACCGATTGGGCAATAGCCCGTGCAATTGGCCCTACCTTAAAAGAAAAAGGCTTATATTTAGTAGGCTTAGACGTAATCGGTGACCGAGTAACAGAAATAAACGTAACCAGCCCAACCTGCATGCGTGAAATTGAAGACACCTATAACATTAATATTGCTGGCGACTTATTTGATGCATTAGAAAATGAATTGGCAAAAAAACATGGATAGTCTACAAAATAACTTTTTAATTGCCATGCCAAGCCTTAAAGACCCATTTTTTGAGCGCTCGGTTACTTATATATGTGAGCATAACGAAGAAGGCGCTATGGGGCTGGTGATAAACCAGCCTTTGGACATTACTTTAGCTGGACTACTGAAACAAGTAGACGTGGCAGTAACCAATACCAACTTGGAAAACATTCAGGTGTTTGCTGGTGGCCCTGTAGGTACTGACCGTGGTTTCGTTTTACACTCGCCACAAGAAGGATGGCGCAGCAGCCTTCAGCTGAGTGACGACGTAATGGTGACCACTTCAAAAGACATTTTAGACTCTTTGGGCTCGGACCGCGCCCCAGCTCGTTATTTGCTTGCCCTTGGCTTCGCTGGTTGGGAAGCTGGTCAGCTTGAAGAAGAGCTAGCTGAGAACAGCTGGTTAACTATTCCTGCCGACACCGACGTATTATTTAACACCCCAAGCAGTGAACGCTGGGAAAAAGCCACTGCCAAACTAGGTATTGATGTTTGGCAATTAAGCAGCGATGTAGGCCGTGCCTAGTTCTCCTAAACGTACCACCACCATATTAGCTTTTGACTTTGGGCTGAGAAGTATTGGTGTCGCCGTGGGCCAAAGCCTTACCCAAAGTGCTTCGCCTTTAGCCGCTTTAAAAGCAAAAGACGGCCAACCCAACTGGGACACCACAGCACAGTTATTAGCAACCTGGCAGCCCACCTTATGTGTGGTTGGTTTACCACTTAATATGGACGGTAGTGAGCAGGAACTAACCCAGCTAGCGCGTAAATTTGCCAATCGCCTGCATGGTCGCTATGGCGTGCAAGTGGAACTTCAAGACGAGCGCTTAACTACCGTAAGTGCAAAAGAAGAATTATTTGCTGAGCGCGGTTACCGTGGTTTAACAAAAGACAAAATAGACAGTGTGTCGGCCTGCTTAATTGCCGAAGACTATTTAAACTTACACAGCCAATAAGTTGGCGTGTATTAAAACTTTAGTTATAGTGTCGTTAGTGAGCACTATAGCCTGCAAGCACTATTTGAAGGGGAGGGGACAACCTTGTTCAGACAAGAAGAGCCGTTTCGTGTTACGGGGAATACAATTATATTGATTGACGATAACAAAGAGTTATTGTTGGTTACCCCTGATCGGTTTCAAAATATTCTAGTGAATCGCTACGGCGTTGAATTAACCGACTGGTTACCTGAGCGTCGGCCAGGTGTGAAAAATGTGTTTTTGCATGAATTATTTAAGCGTGAAAAGCTTTATTTTTTCGTTAACGCTGGCGGCACGGAATATCAAATCGACTTAAAGTTCGCTGATAATCCTATAAGTGAAGTGAAATTCTAAGTTATGTGGCGGCAGGCACGTTTGGCCTATCCAGCGTCCTTGCTGCTTTATTTTCTGCTTGCAACATTAACAACTTTTAGCCCTATAGCTTCTGCGCAACAAATTCTTTTCCAACGTGAACACAAGCCATTACTAGCCCAGTATGACTTCCATTACCAATGGCTTGATCACCAAAACCAACAAAGAACCCTGCTTTTTAGTCTTGATGAGCCCAAAACCCACGAGTCTATTGCTTATTTTAGGCCCTTAAGCCCCCAACAGATAAATCGAGCTCTGCTGAAACCACTAGCTTTCTTTGCCCGCGAACAAGGTTGGTATCAAATGGAAATTCGGCTTAATAGCTATCGCGACATAATAAAATACCAGCCCCACCTACGAGATGCACAAGCAGCTCAAGTGCGTATTAACCGCATGCGTGAACAAGAGCACATAGAACGACAAAAAGTGCTACAGGAGAACTTTCTTACTTTCTTAACTATGCCGCCAAACCAATTCGGTATTGCCCCTGATCACGCTCGTATTGCCATTGCTAATACAGCACTATTAACGCCCGTTGCCAGCTCCTTTTTAGACAGTTTAAGTGGTGCTTCTGTGCGTGAATACATAAGTATAATCACCAGCTTTGTTCAGGCCATACCTTATAACGACTTAACCCGTCGGCTTGATAGTGGTGGTAAGGGCTTTCATACTCCTGCTCGACTTCTTTTAGAGAACCAGGGTGATTGCGACAGTAAAGTTACTTTATTGGCTGCTATTTTGAAGGGCCTCATGCCAAATATGAATATGGCGGTGGTTTATTTACCAAACCACGCCCTGCTGGCGCTTACCATAAATGCACAAGCACAAGACATAACCATTGAACATAATGGTATGCACTATGTAGTGGTTGATCCCACCGGGCCGGCGCCGCTAGGTGTTGGCCAACTAAGCAGCAGCAACGCATTACATGTTATAAATGGTAATATAACCATAAAAACAATTTAGTCGGGGTTGTTTCACACTAGCCATTTAACCAGCAGTAATTGCTAGTTAGACAAAACATCTCAGTCGTTTTTTGCTAAAGTAGCAAGCTTATGCCTTGTCATTGGGGCGCATTCAAAAGCGTTATAGAGGTCACATACATGGCTCGTTTAAAAAATAAAGTAGTTATCATTACCGGTGCCGCTCAGGGCATGGGCGCGGCTCATGCACGCTTATTTATTGCTGAAGGCGCACGCGTGGTGCTTACCGACTTAAATGAAGAAAAGGGCAGCGCACTAGCCACCGAGTTAGGCGAGAATGCGTTGTTTATTCAACAAAACGTAACTAATGAAAAAGATTGGGCACGGGTAATCAGCACTACTGAGCAACACTTCGGTGCTGTTAATGTATTGGTTAACAATGCTGGCATTACAATGGTTTCGTCTATTCAAAACACATCTTTAGAGGCCTACCGCCGTATTTTAGACATTAATCAGGTCTCGGTTTTCCTTGGAATGAAGGCGATTTTACCGTCAATGAAAAAAGCGCAAGGTGGTTCTATTGTGAACGTATCGTCTATTAACGGCTTAGTAGGTGGCGCTATTGGTTATACAGACTCTAAATTTGCTGTGCGTGGCATGACCAAAGCGGCCGCGTTAGAATATGCTGCATTCAATATACGGGTAAACTCGGTGCACCCTGGCGTTATTGAAACACCTATGATTATGCAAGGCGACACCAAAGCAGCGGTGGAAGCTTTTGCTAAAACAATTCCACTAAAGCGAATGGCAAAACCAGAAGAAGTGTCTAGCTTGGTACTCTACTTAGCCTCAGACGATTCGAGCTATTCAACAGGCGCCGAATTTGTTGTCGACGGTGGCATTACCTGCCAATAAGCTTACCAACCTAAAGCCAAGTGAGCCCGGGGCCAATACAGTATTTATGTTTAATTACCAACCACCACAAACTCCGTGGTTGTCTATTTTGTATCAAGACGACGATATTTTGGTACTCAATAAACAGCCTGGCTTATTAACAGTGCCGGGCAAAGCGCCTGAGCATTTCGATAGCATTATTTGGCGGGTACAGCGCGCCTTACCTACTGCACGCATTGTGCATCGGCTTGATATGGCAACGTCGGGCATATTGCTTATGGCGTTGCACAAACCTGCTCAGGGTAACCTTGGTAAGCAGTTTGAACGGCGTTTGGTTGATAAGAATTACCAAGCCGTGGTGTACGGCAATGTAACCACAGATGCGGGCGAAATTAATTTACCCCTGCGGTGCGACTGGCCTAACCGGCCTAAGCAAATGGTTGATCACGACAGCGGCAAAGCCGCACAAACCTTTTATACTGTTATGGATCGTGGCCCAACCTGGACTCGGGTTGAGCTAACCCCAATTACCGGCCGTTCGCACCAACTACGGGTACACATGTTGGCCTTGGGCCACCCTATTCAAGGCGACCGTTTGTATGGCCAACCCCATGCGGTTAGCCAAGCCAGCCGCTTGCAGCTACACGCTAGTTACCTTGCCTTTGCGCACCCAATTAGCGGCTTACCCATGCAGTTTAATAGTTCACCTAGTTTTTAATACTTTTACTGCAGAACTATTAGGCGACGCCGATAACAAGGTTATGAACTATATAGCCCCGTTGATAATAATTGTTTACTGTATTTGGCCAAGCAATGCTAACGGCCAAACAAACGATTTCGACTATTATTTGCCACCCGGCGAAGTGCAGTGGGTGAATGATAGTGAACTGCCCGACCAACGTTACCTTTTGCTGCATAAGCAAAATCAACTTTCTTATGTGCGGGGCTTAATGGTACATATTCCTAACTGGGGTATGCATCCGTACCAAAGCGTTGTTATTCGTGAGCTATACCACACTATGCCCAGCTATGGTTGGCAAAGTTATGCACTACAACCACCTTATAGCGAGCTAGCTGCCGTGCCATGGCAAACCGACAATAACACCCCCTTTCCAACACCCATAAGCCAAGAAGCGCTTGCAGAGCTACGCCAGCCTTTGCAGCAACGGTTAACGCAAGCATTACAGCACCTAGAGCAACAACCAGGTTATAGAATTGTGGTGGCTGAAGGGGTGGTGGCCGCGTTTCTTATTCAACTTTATGCCACCGAAGCTATTCCTGCGCCCGATGCATTAGTAGTTGTAGGCCCCTATTTGCCACAATGGCACTTAAATAACGCCCTAGCGGCACAATTAGCTAGCTTTTCATTCCCAGTTCTCGATCTACAACCTGCGAACGCTAGTGCATGGAGCTCAAGCACCGCCGCAGACCGCGTTAAACAAGCTCGGCGCTTGCAACACCCTGCTTATCGCCAGCGATTTTTGCCCCATGCCGTTACTTCAGGCCAAGCACTACAGCTGCATCAATATGTATATGGCTGGCTTGCTTATGAAGGGTTTTAACGGGATGTATTCGACTCGGCCCGGCTGTTGCGAATAAGTGCATAAGCCGCCTGAATTTCTTGTGCCCGTCGCGTTGTGTTAGCTAGCATTTCTTCAGGTAAGCCTTGTGCGGCAAGTTTATCCGGGTGGTGTTCACTCATTAACTTACGGTAAGCTATTTTCAGTTCCTGATCGGTTACCTTAGGCTCAATACCTAGCACACTGTAAGCCGACAGAATATGCTTGTCTGCACTTAATACGGTAGCGCGGCGTTGGTTGTATTTTACAAAGCGATCGAACTGTTGCTGGGCCGATTCCATTAGCAGCCAACGGTCAAGTTCAAATCGGGTAAAACCAAGTGTAGTGGCTACTTGCAGTAATAATTCATAAGCGTCTTTGGTTAGCGGCTGGGCTCGAATTAATAGCGCTATGAGCTGTAACATAAACGATTGCAGTACCGCCCTGCGGTTATGATAGTCACGACGAAATTGAGTTAATGTAGCAACCAGAGGGAAGTGACTACTTTTGCCTTCACGAAAGGCATCGCGCGCTTCGTCTAAAGCACTACCAGACAATTCAAGCTCATTCATAAGCTGCTGGGCTTCGGCAATGTCTTGTTCGCTAATACGGCCTTTTGCTTTAGCTATATGCCCATGTGCAGCAAACAGCGCATAAAAAAATGTCGCCTCTTTTGGCGCTTCGGATGTTCCGCTAAATAAACTGCTAAAGCCCCCATGCCCGGCTAAGGGTTTGCCGTATTTCCAGTCAAACCAGTAGCCAATAACAAAACCTAAAACAGCACCGGCAACTTTACCAAAAATAAAACCAAACGCTGTGCCAAGTACCCGCCCCCACATTATTCAACCCCCTGCAAATATTGGTTTAATGCATGTAAACGGTCGGGCGTGCCTACGTCTGTCCAAAACCCTTTAAAGTGCCGCCCGGTTAACTGTCCGTTGCTAATGGCTTGCTCGAACAAAGGCCGTAGTGCTAAACGCTCTGCTGGGTAACCTGAAAATAATTGTGGGTGTAAAACACTAATTCCACTAAAAGTAAGCGGTGAACCTTGCGTAACCACTTTGTTATTTAAGTCGAGGCTGAAGTCGCCCCGCTTATGGTGTGCTGGGTTATCAACCAATACCAGATGTCCTAATGGATCGGAAGTAGCCAAGTTATCTTTGCTTAGTGTTTTGGGCAACTCATAAAAATCAAAGTTGGTCCATATATCGCCATTAATTACCCAAAATGGCTCATCCCCTAGTAGGGGCAAAGCTTGAATAATGCCTCCGGCAGTTTCTAGCCCCCCAGCTGGTTCCGGCGACCAGCACACCTGCAGCCCCCACTGAGCACCATTACCAATAGCCGCTTCTAGCTTGGCGCCTAGCCATGCGGTATTTATAACCACATGGGTAATGCCAGCCTGAGCAAGCTTTTCTAGGTGCCAAACCACCAGCGGTTTACCACCCGCTTTTAATAATGGCTTGGGCGTTGTGTCGGTGAGTGGCCGCATTCGTTCGCCCCGGCCTGCGGCCAAAATCATTGCTTTCATAAAGCCGACAATATCCGCTTTTCTACCCAGCGCCCGTACTCCCGCAATTCATCGTAGTAAACGGCTACTTGCGCTATATAGCTTACGGTTTGTGGTATGTCGTTTAAATAGCCGGCTTTACCGTCGCGGTGGTACAAGCGAGCAAAAATGCCGCTAGCTTTGGTGTGGCGTTGCAAGCCCATTAAGTCGAACCAGCGCCGAAAGTGAATAAAGCTTACCGACTCAGCAAGCAATTTTTGCTCAATAAACAAGTCGTAGGCATAACCTAGTAAACCCTCAACAAAATCATTGGGCCACTGTACATAACAGTCTCGAAGTAACGACACCAAGTCGTAGGTTATTGGCCCACGCACAGCATCTTGAAAATCAATGAGGGCTAAGCTGTCGTCGCTACGCACCATAATGTTACGAGAATGATAGTCGCGATGAACCCCAACCTGGGGCTGCCGCAACGCATTGTCATTCATTACTCTGGTAAAATTAGCCCACATTACACGCTCATCAGGGGTTAACTCGATACCCAAATGCTTATTCAACAACCAATCCACAAACAGGTTGTTTTCTCGTTCCAGCAAAGCACTATCATAATTTGGTATAGGCCCAAGCCGCGTGCTCTGAACACTCATTATTTGCGGTAGTAAGTCAATGGCTTGAATATACCTATCATAGGCGGCGCAATCTGTTTGCAATAGTAAAGTGTCACCTAGATCTTCCAGCAACATGACCCCTAGTTCTTCCTCAACCGCAATCACGGTGGGCACCGACAAACCAGCGTTGGCATAGGCCAATGCCACTGAATGAAACGGTTCTAACGACTCTGGCGGCGGTGCATCTACTAATACTTCCGTCATATCGGAAGTAGGTGAGCTAACACGATAATAGCGGCGAAAACTTGCGTCGCCAGCTAAAATTTTTATTTTTGGCTCGGTTAACGTGCTTTTTGCACGCAGCCAAGCCTGTAGTTCTAACTCTCGTTGTGGCTTGCTCACAGCGTTCTCCTTACATTTTGGTTATATTAGCAAATAGCGTTATCAAATAGCAGGAAGATGAATTTTCCTTTATCATTAGCGCCTATTAAAAGTCCTAAGAGAATTCGAACTGTTCATGTTAATTCGGCCGCGCCTCATTTCCGTTATTTTTGCTTCCTGCTTGGCCCTCGGCCAAGCAATTGGAGCCGAGGCCAAAAACCATGCGGGAAACGCTTATGTTATTCCCCAACAATGCCAAATAATGCCTAGCTGGCTGCCAAATATAGACGACTTCCTTATTTCAGAAAACCCAGACTTAATTGAAGTAGAAGCAGACTTTGTGCAGTTAAAAGAAAATAACTTTGCCATTTTTTCTGGCAATGTGGCGTTACGCCAAGAAAACCAATGGTTAATTACAAATAATGCCGAAATGAATCAGTCTACTGGTATTTTGCGGGCCTACAACGGTATTCGCTACGGTGACGGCTACGTGGCAATTCGGGCAAATGAAATTAATGCAAACATGAATGACTCCAGCGCCGAAGTGGGCGCTGCTGAGTATTTGCTTTTGCAAAACTCAGCCTATGGCACCGCTGGTTTTATTAACATTTCTGCGCCCCAGGGCCAACGCAGCGTAAGCCTTGGTAATAGTACCTTTACCACCTGCCCAGGCAACCGTCCTGCTTGGCAAATTCGTGCTGAAAGCATTACCGTTAATGAGCAAGAATCGTGGGGCACCGCCAAAAACGCCCAATTTCGTATTTTCGACGTGCCAATTCTATATGTCCCACACTTTACATTTCCGTTAACCGATGAACGTAAAAGCGGCCTACTTTACCCCGTGGTTCGCAGTACTTCGCGTAATGGTTTAGAAGTAGAAGCACCTTGGTATTTTAATATTGCGCCTGATCGAGACGCCACTATCACGCCTCGTTACACCAGTAAACGTGGCATTATGCTGATGGGTGAATATCGGCAACTAACCGAGCGCCACAACTTTCAACTTAATGGTGAATACCTAAATGGCGACCGTAATATTGATTCACGCCCGAACCGACATTTTTTACGTATCGAGAACAAATCTGAGCTAAGCAACCATTGGTCAAGTTATGTGGAGTTTATGCAAGTAAGCGACAGTAGCTATATCAACGACTTTAATAGTGACTTTGCCAACCGTGCCGACGCTCATTTATACCGCCAAGGGCAAATAAATTACCATGACGAATCAAGCCACCTGCAAGTGCAGGTAGAAGACTTCCAAATGCTTGGACCTTACACTCAACCATATCGCACCTTGCCGCGTGTAAGCTATAAGCAACAAAAAAGCATTAATTCTTTACTTGACTACAACTTGTTTTCTGAGTTTACTCACTTCCGCAGCGTTGAAAATGGTAGCTCTCATACATCGCGTTTACACCTTGAGCCAACCATAGGCATGCATTTACAACGCCCTGGCTGGGACTGGAAAACCGAATTAAGCTACCTTGTCACTCACTACGAACAAAATAACATTGCTGGTACCAACGTTGGTTCTATTACCCGTTTGCTCCCACAGGTACGTACCCGTGCTCGTTTACATTTAGAGCGCAGCTTCGGCAAAAACAACGGCTTGCAAACGTTAACTCCGCAAATTCAATATTTATATGTGCCATATCGTAACCAAAATGATATCGGTATTTATGACACCAGCTTAATTCAAGACGATTACCACGGTTTATTTAGACCCCGCCGCTTTGCGGGCCTAGACCGTATTGCCGACGCGCACCAAATTATCATTGGAGCTTCAACGGGTATTTTTGATGCCGCCGCCGAGGAACTTATGCGGATCAGCTTGGGTCAAATTTTCTATCTCGACGAAAGTAAAACTCAACTTTTCGATGACAGCAGTAGAATTACCGCGAGTAACTCGGAATTGGCAGGCGAGTTAGACTTCCGAGTTAGTGAACACTGGTTTTTTAGTGGTGCCTTGCAGTACGATACCACCTTGCAAATTGCACGAAAGGCGCGGTTAGCCGCCGAGTACCGTAAAGGCAATGATAACTTAATTCAGTTAAACTATAGAAAAGTACGCGGTTTAGCTGGCACTGAGCAACAAAATTTAGAACAGCAAGTTGAACAGGTAGGTCTTGTATCTTCATGGCACATTGATTCAGACTGGGCTTTAGCTGCCCACTTGTATCAAGACGTACGCCGTGGCACAACCATGGACGCCTTAGTTGGCCTTCAATACGAAAGCTGCTGCTGGTCTATTAGAGTAAGTGCCTATCGTAGAATGAATCGTAGTTTCGAGCTTGTGGCACCAAATGCACCTGTACCACCTGCAGAATTTGACAACGGTGTAAGCATTCAATTCATGCTTACTGGTTTAGGTGGCGGGTCACAGCGCTTAACTGACATGCTTCAACAAAGTATCTTCGGCTATCGTCGTCCGTTTTATTTAAGTAATTAGTGGAATTTATATGAATCGTTTGAAAGTTTATTTTACCGGCTTAGTACTTGCTCTTATGGTAAGTAACGCCGCAGCACAAGAACTCGACCGTATCGCAATTGTAGTTAACAGTGGAGTGGTACTTGAAAGTGAAGTGCAGGCACTAATTACCCAAGTAAAACAAAACTTGGAAAAAGAGCACCGTACACCGCCAAGTGATTCGGCCCTACGTATTCAAGTAACCGAACGCCTTATTACCGAAGCTTTACAGCTGGAAATGGCCAACCGCATGGGTTTCGTTATTAGCGACGCCGAGCTTGACCAAGCCATTCGGGGTATTGCTGCAGAAAACAATATGACGACAGAAAACTTACGCACACAGGTTGAGCGCAGCGGCCAAGCATGGAGCAGTTATCGCGAAGACATTCGCAAGCAAATTGTTACTTCCGAGGTACAACGCATATCGGTGCAGCGCCGTATATACATGAGCCCGCAAGAAATAGACATGCTGGTTCAACTTATTAAAGAGCAAGGTGGCTCGCAAACTGAATATCAAATGGGACACATTCTTGCTCGTATTCAAGACGCCGACGGCAACCTTGATGTAGAAGCAAGCCGCATACAAGCCGAGCAAGTTGTTCAGGAGCTGAATAGTGGTGCTAACTTCCGCGACTTGTCGGTGTCTGTTTCTAGTGCTTCAAATGCCCTTGAAGGGGGCGACATGGGTTGGTTAACACTAAATTCAATGCCTACTTTGTTTGCTTCGGCAGTTGAAAGCAACGCTCACAAAGGAGCTATTGTGGGCCCACTACGCAGCGGTATCGGCTTCCATGTTTTGCAAGTACATGATGTACGAGGGCTAGAGCAAGCGGAAGTGGAAGAGGTTCGTGCCCGCCATATTCTCATTCGTCCTTCAGTAATTCTTTCTGAAGCAAAAGTGCAACAACAGCTAGAAAATATTCGCCAGCAACTGATCAACGGCAGCGCCAGCTTTGCTGAGCTGGCAAGTGAATATTCAGCAGATGTTGGCTCAGCACGCAACGGTGGCGAATTAGGCTTTGCTGTTTCTAGCATGTATGTGCCCGAATTTAAACGCCAAGTAGATACTTTAGAAATTGGTCGCGTTAGTGAGCCATTCCGCACCGAACATGGCTGGCATATTGTTGAAGTTTTAGAACGCCGAGTGCAAGATGTCACCGATCAACGCTTAGTAGAACGCGCTCGCCAACTGTTATTTAGCAGGAAATATCAAGAAGAGTTAGATATTTGGCTACAAGAAACCCGCGATAGCGCTTATATTGAGTTTAAAGATTAATGACACAACGTATTGCCATAACACCCGGCGAGCCGGCAGGTATAGGGCCCGACCTTATTATTAGTTTGGCCCAGCAAAATTGGCCTGCTGAGCTGGTTGTTTTTGCCGACCGTAATTTAATGTTAGAGCGGGCTAATATGCTAGGTTTGCCACTTACCTTGGTAGACTACAACCCTAGCACCGCTGCCCAGGCACAAGCAGCTGGAACACTAACGTTGCAGCATATTCCATTACAGGCGCCTGTTGTGGCGGGCCAATTAAACGAAGCTAACAGCACTTATGTGGTGGCTACCTTAACTGCAGCAAGTGCGGCCAACTTAAATGGCGAACTAGACGCCATTGTAACTGGCCCGGTTCACAAAGGCATTATTAACCAAGCTGGGGTCGCCTTTAGCGGCCATACCGAATTTTTTGCCCAGCAAGCCGGTTGCAGCGATGTAGTTATGATGCTTGCTACCGAAGGCTTAAGGGTGGCACTGGTTACCACTCATATTCCTTTAGCTTGTGTGTCTAAAGCAATTACCCGAGAACGCTTAGTTAAAGTAATCGACATTTTGCATCACGACCTACAAGCTAAGTTTGGTATTGCCCAGCCGCGTATTTTAGTCTGTGGGCTAAACCCGCATGCTGGTGAAAGTGGTCATTTAGGCTACGAAGAAATTGATACCATAACGCCAACACTTGAAGTACTAAAACAACAGCGTGGTTACCAACTTATTGGTCCATTACCCGCGGATACAATCTTCCAGCCTAAATTTTTAGCGAATGCAGACGTAGTGCTGGCAATGTACCATGACCAAGGGTTACCAGTATTAAAATATAAAGGTTTTGGTAATGCGGTAAACATTACTTTAGGGTTGCCTTTTATTCGCACCTCTGTTGACCATGGCACCGCGCTAGACCTTGCTGGTACTGGCAAAGCCGACACTGGTAGCTTCCGCATTGCAATTTCTCAAGCACTAACCATGGCAGTAAATACTACTTATGAGTAAGTCTATGCTCGGGCATCGTGCTCGCAAACGTTTCGGTCAGAACTTTCTCAACGATGAGCAAGTAATTCATGACATTGTGGCCGCTATTGGCCCACTTCCTAAGCAAAATCTAGTTGAAATTGGCCCGGGTTTAGCTGCTTTAACAGCGCCCGTAGCCGAAATGAGTGGCCACTTGCATGTAATTGAGCTAGACCGAGACTTAGCCGCACGATTAGAAAACCACCCAACTTTAAGCTCTTTGCTTACAGTGCATCGTAGCGACGCGTTAAAGTTTAACTTCCATGCCTTAGCTGAGTCGCTCGGCGGTAAGTTACGGGTGTTTGGTAATCTACCTTACAATATTTCTACCCCGCTTATATTCCATTTATTGCAGTCGCTCGATGTAGTTGAAGATATGTACTTTATGCTGCAAAAGGAAGTGGTTGACCGCATGGCTGCAGGCCCTGGTAGCAAAACCTTTGGAAAGTTGTCTATTATGGTGCAACAGTGTGCTGAAGTAAGCCTAGTGCTTGATGTTCCGCCAGAAGCTTTTACACCTGCACCAAAGGTTAACTCGGCTGTCGTTCGACTAGCGCCTTATGCCAAGCCGCCGTATCCAGTACTTGATCGTGCAATGCTTAATAGTGTGTGCCATACGGCGTTTAATCAACGGCGCAAAACCCTACGCAACAATTTAAAAGAGTTAATGAACGACAGCCAAATTGAAGCTTTAGGACTAAACCCTTCGGCTCGCCCTGAAACTTTAAGCGTGTCCGACTTTGTAAATATTGCCAACTGGCTCACTGAAAACACAGACCAATAACATGCTTGAACCCACTATTGCTTTGCGAGTTAAAACTCAGTATCTGCCATTACAATCGAAGATAGCGCAGAATCAATTTGTTTTCGCTTATACCATTACACTAACAAACCAAAGCACTGAACAAGTTCAGCTGCTAACCCGCCAGTGGACCATTACCAATGCCGACGGTGAAGTAACTGAAGTAGAAGGTGACGGTGTGGTTGGCCAGCAACCACTAATAGCACCTGGCGACTCATTTAGTTACACCAGTGGTACAGTACTTTCAACACCTGTTGGTATTATGCAAGGTAGCTATGGCATGATTAATAAAGCTGGCATGCCATTTAATGTGGCTATTCCTCAGTTCCGACTAGCACTACCGAATATTCTGCATTAATAGCACAGCGAGATGTTTACATGAGCAGGTATATTGTTGGTGATATTCATGGTTGTTACACCACACTGCAAAGCCTGCTTTGTACGGTGGGCTTTAACCCAAGCCGCGACGAACTTTGGGCCGTAGGTGATTTGATCGGCCGAGGTCCTGACCCCTTACGCACGCTAACTTACTTAGCCAACTTAGATAATGCTTTTCAATGCACATTGGGTAATCACGATCTGCATTTTCTTGCGGTTTATAGTGGCTGCCAGCCCATACGCGCAAGCCACTGTACCCGAGAATTGCTGAGTGCACCCAACATAAGCCAGCTCGTAGGCTGGTTGCGGCATCAGCCGCTTACCCTAAGTGATAACTGCAACAATCTGTTTGTTAGCCATGCAGGTATTCCCCCTGCTTGGAATGTTCACCAAGCAAGCGAATACGCTTCTGAAGTGGAAAGTATTTTGCTTGGCAGCGACTGGAAACAACTTTTAATGCACATGTATGGTGACCAACCGGACAAGTGGTGTTCAAGTTTATTGGGTTATGACCGATACCGATTTATAATCAATGCACTAACAAGGATGCGTTATTGTACTACTGATGGCCGCCTTGACTTATCGTGGAAAGAACCACCACACTTGGAAGTCCCGGCCAACCTGAAACCATGGTATAGTTTTGTACCTGAGAGTGAGACAACCCTTTTTTTTGGCCACTGGGCTGCACTCTGTGGCAAAACAGAACGGAATGATATTATTGGTCTTGATACGGGTTGCATTTGGGGCGGGCCATTAACTCTTTATGATTGCGATCGACAAGAAAAAGTTAGCGTTCCTTCTTTGGAAAGCTAGAAAACAAACTTTAGTAGTGTGTGGAGCTTATTTATGAGAATTACCGTTGCAATGCGCGTTATAGGTGGGTTTACCATCATTACAGCATTACTTTTTGTTATCAGTGTGAGCTCTTTTCTTGGCTTGAAAAGTGTTGGCTCTTCAAGCGAGCAAGTCAATGAAATCGCTATTCCTTCGCTGGTAGGCGTTGGTTCGGTGCAGGCAGAGCTGCTACAAATTAGTAATATTCAATTAGAAAGCTACCATTCAGGCACTATTGAAGCCGTTGCCCAAGCTCGCGCTGCTTATACGAATAATAAAAGTCGATTAGAAACTGATATCCGCAACTTAACCGCCATACTCAACGCGTCAGGCCAACGGACTAATATTCAAGACGTAATTGATCGCTCAAATAATTTTGTTACTGACGCTGGTGCGGTTATTTCATCACAACGCGAATATCTTGAACTCACTGAGCTTAGCCAAAAGAAAATTCGTGAAGTTGAAAACTCCTCCGACAGCGCAGCCATGCTGCTGTTAGATCTTACCGATGAAGCCGACATTTCTCGTGAGTTGTTTAATGAGTCTGGCTTACTTGAAGGCACCTTAAACAGTTTGGTTACTTTAGGCTACGACATACTTAAGGTAGAAGAGATTAATCGTGCCGATATTATTCGCAGTGAAATTGAAGTTGCTATTAACACGGCTCACGAGCGCTTTGAAAAGGTTCGTACGTTAGCCCCCAACCATCCACTTATAGCTGACATTGCCCAAAGTATCCGCTCTGCTTCAGACTCTTTGATAGGTTCACCCACTGCATTAGTTGAAGTAATTCAACATTCATTGCAACTGCGGGCTCGTAGTCAGCAGCAAATAAATGCTAACGCAGAGCGAATGGACCGGTTATTACTTGATATGACGCAGTTGCAACGACAAGTGCAAAGTTTAGCGCAAACAATTCGTCAAGACGCTGACGGCGCCATTGCCCGTGGCAGCTGGATCAATATTGTTTTAACACTGGCTTCTGTGCTGTTAGCTATCGGTATTAGCTTTTTAACGGTGCGTGCTATTACGGCTCCATTGGCACGTGTAAATAGTATTTTGAACACCTTAGCAGCAGGTGATTTAAGCCAGACACTTGATGACACTAACGACGACGAGTTTGGTGAGTTAGCCAAAAACACTAATAAACTAATTGATAACCTACGTGGTTTAATTGAGGGTATTGCGAACCGCGCCACCCAACTGGCCACGGCAGCTGAACAGTCTTCGAGCGTGTCGGCTGAAAGTAGAGGCGCTATTCAAGAGCAGCGCTCACAAGTAGAGCAAGTAGCTGCTGCTACCCATGAAATGACCAGCACTTCTTCAGAAGTAGCCCGGGCAGCCACCGACGCACTACGTGAAATTCAGCATTCCGACGAAGAAGCTGGCCGCGTTAAAGTTATTGCCGACCAAAACCGCCGTACCATTGAAGGCCTAGCCGTTGAAATTAAAAATGCGGCTGAAGTTATTAACCAACTTTCTGAAAACAGCTCAAATATTGGTAGCATTCTTGATGTTATTCGCGGTATTGCCGACCAAACTAACTTACTCGCCTTGAACGCTGCTATTGAAGCTGCAAGAGCGGGCGAACAAGGCCGTGGGTTTGCTGTAGTAGCCGATGAAGTTCGAACTCTTGCGAGCAGAACTCAACAGTCTACCGAAGAAATACAACGCATGATAGAAAGCCTACAAACCGACTCCGCGCGGGCTGTAGAGGTTATGGAGCGTGGTCGTAAGCAGGCCGAAACAAGCGTTACTCAAACCGAAGAGCAAGCTAAAGCATTAGAAGCAATTACCACCGCAGTGCACCAAGCTTCAGATAGCAGTACACATATTGCCACTGCCGCGGAAGAGCAAAGTGCGACTAGCCGTGAAATTAGTGAAACCTTAGAACGCATTGTTGCGATTGCCGAACGTGCTGAAGCCGGCGCATTACAAACTGACGAAGCAAGCGACGAAGTGGCGCGCTTAGCGGCGGAGATGCAAGAATCAATTCGTAGTTTCCGGTTATAATTACTTTTAGTTATTAACCGAAACATTAACGAAAAAGGGCGCTGATAGCTTATCAGCGCCCTTTTTATTCGGTTCTAAATACTTACTATTAAAACAGCTTAATTTAACTTGATCCGAGCAAATTTACGCTTACCCACCTGGTAGACAGCGGAAGAGCCTCGCTCGCACTCATGTTTAGCATCGGTAATTCGTTCACCATCAATACGCACTGCATTTTGCTTAATCATGCGCATTGCCTCAGACGTTGACTGCACTAAGCCGGCCTCGCGTAACACACTGCTAATACCTAGCTGTGCATCGTCAAGCGTTAGTTCAACGTCGTCGATGTCATCTGGTATTGCATTTTTCTGGAAGCGTTGAATAAAGTCTTGTTCTGCCGCGTCGGCTGCAGCTTCGTTGTGAAAGCGACCTATCAGTTCCTTCGCTAACAACACTTTAATGTTACGCGGGTTTTCACCCTTGGCAACCGCATCTTGTAAGTCATTAATGTCACTAGCAGAACGGAAGCTAAGCAGTTCAAAATAGCGCCACATAAGTTCGTCTGACACCGACATTATCTTCCCAAACATATCGTTTGGCGCGTCAGTAATACCAATGTAGTTCCCTAACGACTTCGACATTTTTTGTACGCCGTCTAGGCCTTCAAGTAAAGGAACGGTAATAACGGTTTGTGGCTCTTGCCCTTCCTCACGTTGCAGCTCTCGCCCCATTAGTAAATTAAAACGCTGATCAGTACCGCCCATTTCAACATCGGCTTTCAGCACTACCGAATCCCAGCCTTGTACTAAAGGATAAATAAACTCGTGAATAGCAATGGGCTGGCCTTCTTTATAACGATTTTTAAAGTCATCGCGCTCAAGCATTCGGGCAACGGTTTGGCGAGCAGCAAGCTTGATCATGCCCGCAGCGTCCATTACCCCCATCCACTCGCTATTAAAGCGTACGTCGGTTTTCGCAGGTTCGAGAACCTTATAAACTTGCTCTTTATAGGTTTCCGCATTGGCCAATACTTCTTCGCGACTTAAGGGTTTGCGAGTAACATTTTTACCTGAAGGATCGCCAATCATACCGGTGAAGTCACCGATCAAAAATACTACTTTATGCCCTAAGTCTTGAAACACTCGCAGCTTATTTAGTAAAACTGTGTGTCCTAAATGTAAGTCTGGCGCGGTTGGATCAAAACCCGCTTTAATTGTAAGTGGCTTGCCACGGCTTAACTTCTTTTCCAATTCTTCGCTTAGCAGTATTTCGTCGACACCACGGGTAATGAGTGCCATTGCCTCAGCCACTTTAATACTCATTCTTTACTCCAGTTAACATGAACTTTTTACATTTAGACCATTCTACTGCAAAGCAGCTTTTTATTGAAATAACTCAGCACTAGCCAACAGCATAAAATGCTATTATGCTACTGACTGCGTTGCAATTAGGTTTCTTTTTATGGTTAAGCCAATGAAAAACGTCGTTCGTATGCTTCCACGACGTCATAAAATTACGATATCGGGTATTACCGCGCTTTTACTGATCCTTTTATTCTGGCCTTCAGAGCGCGCTAGTGCGTCGCGCAACCATGAGCAAGCCGAAACCATGCTTGAGCTTGGTAAACGCTACCCACTGCCCTTAACCCTTGCTTTAAACGAGCTTGATGAGCCTACGCAGCAAGACATTGACTGGGTAGACTATGAAATTCAACCTGGCGACAGCTTGGCCCGTATATTCTCTAGCCTTGGATTTTCGGCCCAACAACTGTACCGCTTAACAAAAGCAGATAAAGACAATTTATTACGCCGGGTGCACCCTGGCGATTCAATTCAAATAGCCAAAGACGCTAATAATCATATTATCGAATTGCGCTATGCGCTGAACGACACCGATACCTTTGTTTTGCGCTCTCAGGAAAGCGACAACGACTACATTGCTAGCCGTGAAACCAAAGAATTTGAAAGCCGCTTAGAGTTTGCGCAGGCATCTATTACTAGTAATTTCTGGAATGCGGGTGTTGAAGCTGGGCTTACCCAATCTCAAATTATGAACCTTGCCGAACTGTTTGGGTGGGATATAGACTTTGCCTTAGACATTCGTCAGGGCGACCATTTTGCGGTGTTGTTCGAGCAAAAGTTTGTTGATGGCGAATACGTGGGTACTGGCAACATTGTTGCGGCTGAGTTTGTTAACCAGCGCGAAACCTTTCGTGCAGTACGACATGAAAATGGCAATTATTACACCCCTGCCGGGAAGAATATGCGCAAAAGCTTTTTGCGGGCGCCAGTGCATTTCACCCGCGTAAGCTCAAGCTTTAACCCGCGCCGCTTACACCCGGTAACTGGGCGTGTAGCGCCCCATAATGGTATCGACTATGCAGCCGCTACAGGTACGCCGGTAATGGCTGCTGGCGACGGCCGTGTTATTGCAAGTGCTTATAACAATTTAAATGGCCACTATATTTTCATTCAGCATGGCGAACGCTATGTTACTAAATATCTGCATTTAAGCCGTCGCCATGTGAATAACGGTGAACGCATTCGTCAAGGCCAAATTATTGGCCGAGTTGGCGCAACTGGCCGAGTAACAGGTGCTCACTTGCACTATGAGTTCTTAGTCGACGGTACGCACCGTAATCCGCGTACGGTAAACTTACCACAGTCAGAATCGTTACCAGCCGATGAACTCAAGCCCTTTACCGCCATTGCCGAGCAAAAAATGGCTATGATAGCGAGCCGTCAGCGTATATTCCTCGCTTTCAATAATGACTAATCACCAGCGTTATATTGGTATTCTTTCTGGCACTAGTATTGACGCTATTGATTTAGCATTAATTTCGATGCAGGGGGAGCAAATAAAGCTCCTCCAATGTTACAGCCATTCTTTTCCACTTCCGTTGCAGCAACGCTTACAAAGCTTATGCACCCCTCAACCCAATGAGCTAGTGGCGTTTGGTTTAGCCGATCGGGAATTTGCGCTCGTGGCTAGTGAAGCGGTGCAGCAACTTTTGACCTTATGTAATTTAACTGCAAGTGACATTACCGCCATTGGCAGTCATGGCCAAACCGTGCGCCATCACCCTGAATTAAGCCCTGCTTTCAGCCTACAGCTGGGCTGTGCCGCAACATTAGCTGCTAATACGGGTATTGCCGTGGTCTCGCATTTTAGACAAAAAGACATTGCCCTTGGTGGTCAAGGTGCACCCCTGGCACCAGCCTTACACCGAGCTCTTTTTCATTCGCCAAACGTTAACCGTGCTGTAATTAATTTGGGTGGCATTGCCAATATTTCCTGGCTACCGCAACATGGCGAAGTTATAGGCTTTGACTGCGGCCCCGCCAACACCTTGCTTGACGCTTGGTACCAGCAACATCATGCGGGCCGGTACGACAAAGATGGAACCTGGGCTAGCTTAGGTACAGTGAATGTAAGCTTACTTCAAAGTTGCTTAGCCGATCCTTACTTTCAACAAGCACCACCAAAAAGCACTGGCCGTGAATACTTTACGCTAAACTGGCTACAGCAGCACTTAAGCAAGCAAAGCCTGCTTGAGCCAATAAACGTACAAGCTACTTTAGTTGAATTAACTGCACACTCGGTTATTCAAGCGCTCAAGCAATTTGCTCCTGCGCAGCAGGTGTATTTATGCGGGGGCGGTGTACACAATAAGCAATTGCTTGTTCGGTTACAAAGCTTAGCTACTGCCATTGACTGGCAAAGTACTGATGCCTTAGGTGTAGACCCTGATTGGGTAGAGGCTATTTTGTTTGCTTGGTTAGCCCATTGCCATGTAGCAGGGCTAGTGGGTAATTTAACTGCAGTGACAGGGGCTAAACGGGCAGCGGTACTAGGTTGCTACACGCCTGCCTTATAAGCCGGCAGGCGTTTTTAGTTCGCTTTACCGGCTATTTCAAACTAGCAAATGCATCTCTGGTAATGTTCTCAACGCCGTTTTTGGTAACATGCACGCTGTCCTCAACCCGCACGCCACCAAATGGACGCAGCTCGGCAATGCGTTGCCAATTAAAGTCTTCATTACCCGCATACTCTTCTAGTAACTGATCGACCACATATAAACCTGGCTCAATAGTAAATACTTGGCCAATTTCAATGTCGCTGCGTAAACGCAAGAAAGCATGGCGTGCATCACGGGTATAACTTTCACCCTGAGCATTTTTCAAGTAACCCGCTACGTCGTGTACTTGTAAGCCAATAAAATGACCTAAACCATGCGGAAAGAATGCATTGGTGTAACCACGTTCATAAATGGTCGCGGCATCAATTTTAAGAAAACCGAACTGACTTAATAGCCCTGCAATTTTATGGTGCATAGCCACATGCAAGTCGTAGTAAGAACGGCCCACTTCAATTTCGCTAATAATGTCACGTTCGGCTTGATCCATAGCCTCGACTAATTCGGCATAAAAGCCGCTGCTCGACGCACTATAAGTACGGGTTATGTCTGCGCAGTAGCCATTATACAAAGCGCCAGCGTCAATTAAGAAGGAGCGATGTTCAGCCGGGGCTAATGTGTCGTATTTGTCGTAATGCAAAACCGCCCCGTTTTGGTTTAACGCCACAATACTGTTATAAGGCAATTGCGCTTGATGGCACTGTGTTGCTGCTAAATAGGCATGATGAATTTCAAGCTCGCTGGCTTTGTTATCAAAAGCAGCCTTAGCCGCATTATGGCCCCGAGCGGCTATTATATTGGCCTTTCTCATGCAGCTAAGTTCATATTCAGTTTTTAAACGACGCTGAAAGTGCAAGTGGTCAATTAGCCCCTGTGGGTTCATATTGTTAATGCCCCATTCAGGTAGGGGAGCAAAGCTTTCACCTATGTATGCGGTTTTAGCTAACTGGCCAGATAACGCTGTGCGTACCGGCTGAATAGCATCAACTAAAGTTATGTCTACCATTTGCTGCCAGTCGCCAGAAGGTACTTGCGGTTGCGTATGCCAAAAGTCGCGTTCTTGAAATAAAAATACCCGCGGTGTTTCGCCTATTTTATAAAAAATAAAACTTTTCGGGCTTTCTACTACCGGCACCCAGTATTTGAAGAATGGGTTTACTCGGTATGGGTAAGTATTATCATCAAGAAAAGCCACTGCAGGCTGGCCCGCAAAGATAAGTACGCTGTCGAAACCGTTTGCTTCAAGCGCCTCATTAAAGCGACGTGTTACAGTTTTTAGGTGCTCTTGGTACAGGCTCATACGCCCCTCTTACTGAAGTAAATGTACTTGCAGTGTAACAAAAAAAAGCCCGTGCTTCATGTTACTGAAGCACGGGCTTAATAATTTTTGGTGGTTTTAATAGCTCACTCGTTCGCGTACTACGGCCAGTACTGGCGACGAAGCATAACCAGCTTTTTCAGCCCAGTGTATAACACTTTCGCCGTTAATTTTATCGCCTTCAATAGCGCTGGTAGGTAACAGCCGAATCAGCATTTCACCTACATCTATAGCTTCAGCAGTAATAGCAAATTGCAGCAAGCTATAGCCATTGCAGCGCACATTAGTGAACACATTGCGCAAGCGTATATTGTGATTACTAAGTATAGTGCGCATGCGCTGCCTATCATCAGCAACAACGGCACTACACAAACCTTCTGCCACCATATCCGCAGCTTTACTTTTAATTGGCAGCATAAAGACTACGGCGGCCACAAGAAAAGCCATAAAATGATTTGATAATCGCATTGTTTTATACTCCTTGCTCTGTAGTAGAGCTCTAAAACAATGCTAGATTTTGCTTGATTTGTTTATTAAATCAATTGATTTCGTGTTCGTATTTTGTTAATTCAACTCTTAATTTCTGAGCGTTATCACTCTTATTTTTGCGCAATAGCCTCTTGCTAGCGCTAAGGCTGTGATAATACAAGGCACACCCTCGTTAGCAATAAAACTACGAACCTACACAGAAAATGAAGAGCCACAACCACAGGTGCTAGTTGCATTTGGGTTGCTAACAAAGAAACGAGCCCCTTGTAACCCTTCTTCATAATCTACCACGCCGCCCATTAAGTATTGTAGGCTCATTGGGTCTACCACCAAGGCCACCCCGTTGCGCTCTATTTTGAAATCGTCGGCATTAGTTTTGTCGTCAAACGTAAAGCCGTACTGGAAGCCTGAACAACCCCCTCCGGTAATAAATACTCGCAACTTAAGCTGGTCATTCTCTTCCTCTGCGATAAGCGCATGAACCCGCATTGCTGCAGCATCGCTAAACTCAAGTGGCATAGCCTGTTCTACACTAGTCATGTTTTATTTTTACCTTTGTTAAAATTTACCTAATTACTACGTTTCAATAAGTACGTGTTAGTTTGTGCTTCGCTTAGCTTTCGTCTGCCGTGCTTTGTTCAATTACAGCGGGGTTACTAAGTAAGTCTTGCCACTGATAAGCTCGTTCAAGCTGACGGCTATTACCTACCTTTACTTTCACCATAACACTTTGCGGTACAAATAATTCCGGCAGCTTAAATGTACCTTCTGACAACGTATAATAATTCATGGTGAATTCATTGGCTTTGTCACCAAGTTCCGCCATTGCTAGTACGTCTAACTCAACCCGTTCGCCGCTCTGCTGACCTTTAACTGTTACTTCAAACTGGCCTCGAACCAGTTGCTGCGCACGTTCTAACTGTAATAAAATAAGGCGAAAGTAATAGGTATTGGGGCTTGTGGCAGCCACAATTACAAAGGAGTCTACCGCTACACCGTTAGTGTCTAGTTCAGGTGCCATCACCCGCTGGTAAAAGGCTAACTCTCGAGTAATACTGGCTTTGTCTTCCAGCACCCCACGAAGCTCATTTTGTAATGAGCGACTTGCACTCCGTTCTACATCGAGCTCTACTTGCAGTATGTTATTTTTGTATTCTAACTGATCTAGCCGCTGGTATAAATTACTATGTTGCTGCTCAAGCCAGGCGACGCGATCATTTTGCCAATGCACTCGCGCATTTCCACCGTAATAACCTAAAAACAAAGCACCAATTAAGGCCAATGCAAGAACTACGAAGCTTCGTATGGTTAACGGGCTGCCAAGGCTAAACACGTAATAAACTCCTCGTTGGAAGGCTCTACTAGCCCTCTGCCGACCGGCATGGTAAATTTATGTATCTTTTCAAGGAAACCTATTATGTCAGAGTTCCAGCTTTTACAATGGTTCAAGGCGCTTCACCTAGCCTTCATGGTCGCATGGTTTGCGGGCATTTTCTATTTACCACGATTATTTGTCTACCATGCAGAAAGTAAAGAGCCTCTTGTGCATGCTCAACTACAAATTATGGAGCGCCGCTTACTATTCTTTATTACACCTTTTGCCATTCTTACCATAGTGTTTGGTACCGGCATGTTATGGATATATGGTTTAGGTTGGCTAAAACAAATGCACTGGATGCATATTAAGTTGCTGCTTATTACTTTTTTAGTTGCATACCATATTTACTGTTTCCATTTAGTTAAAAAAATCAAACGGTCAGCCCACTTTCGTTCTGGTCGCTGGTTCCGTATTTTTAATGAAATACCCGTTTTGGCCTTGTTTGCTATCATTATTTTAGCCGTGTTAAAGCCAGCCATTGGCACCTAATTCTTTTACCCTAGGGGCTTCCATCTGCTATAATACCGCCCCACCATAGGGCAAGTAAAAGTAGAGAGCATTATGCAATTCACTGGAGCAAATATCCTTTCGGTTGGGCAGTTTAACCCCGACGCCATTCAGCGTGTTTTTACCATAGCCGACCAAATGGAACCCTATGCGCACCGCAGAAAACGCACCAAGGTGCTTGAAGGTGCAATTCTCGGTAATTTGTTTTTTGAAGCCTCAACTCGAACCAGAGTAAGCTTTGGTACGGCCTTCAATTTACTGGGTGGCGAAGTACGGGAAACCACAGGCATGGAAAGCTCGGCCATTGCTAAAGGCGAGTCGCTATTTGATACCGCTCGCGTGCTTTCAAGTTATAGCGACATTATTACCATGCGGCATCCTAAAGCTGGTTCGGTTGCTGAGTTCGCTGAAGGTAGCCGAGTACCCGTAATCAATGGCGGAGACGGCGCTAACGAACACCCTACCCAGGCTCTACTCGACTTATATACTATAGCCAAAGAGCTCGGGCACCACGGCCGTAAAGTAGATGGCATGCATATTTGTATGATTGGCGATTTAAAGTATGGCCGTACCGTACATTCTCTGTCGAAGCTATTATGCCTGTATAAAAATGTGCGCTTTACCTTAATTTCACCCCGCGAATTGGCCATGCCCGACGAAGTGCTAAACGCCCTAACAGACGCGGGCCACGCGTTCCGCGTTACCGACGAGCTGGTTGGTGAAATGGACGCCGATATTGTTTATCAAACTCGTATTCAGCAAGAACGTTTTGCTAGCCTTGAAGAAGCGTCGCTTTATCGCGGCAAGTTTCGACTTAACAATGAAATTTACACCCGTCATTACAAGCCTAATACGGTCATTATGCACCCCTTGCCGCGCGATTCACGTGCGGAAGCAAACGAGCTTGATAATGACCTAAACCAAAACCCTAACTTAGCCATTTTCCGTCAAGCCGATAATGGCGTACTTATTCGTATGGCTTTATTCGCTCTTACCCTTGGTGTTGCAGACATTGTAAATAAATACGACACCGATGTGGTTTGGTTTAGTAATAAAGCCCGTTATTAAAAGGAAGTTGTATGTCTCGCTCTGAAGAACTTTTTGCCCAAGCCCAACATAGTATTCCAGGCGGCGTAAATTCGCCTGTACGTGCATTTAAAGGGGTAGGTGGCACGCCCGTGTTCATTGAACAGGCCGACGGCGCCTATATGTTTGACGCCGATGGTAAAAAGTATATTGACTACGTGGGTTCATGGGGGCCGATGATTTTAGGCCACAACCACCCAGCCGTGCGCGACGCTGCTATTGCTGCCGCCGCCCGAGGCTTAAGCTTTGGTACCCCTACTGAAATTGAAATTACCATGGCTGAAAAAGTTATTTCTATGGTGCCTTCCATTGAAAAAGTTCGCATGGTGAATTCAGGTACTGAAGCAACCATGAGCGCTATTCGCTTGGCCCGTGGTTATACTGGCCGAAATAAAATTCTTAAATTTGAAGGCTGCTACCACGGCCACGCCGACTCTTTATTAGTTAAAGCAGGCTCTGGCGCACTTACCCTTGGCGTGCCTAGTTCGCCGGGAATTCCCGCCGATGTGGCCCAACACACACTAACCGTTAGCTTTAATCAGCTTGATCAAGTTGAACAAGTATTTAAAGAAGTGGGCAATGATATTGCTTGTATTATTGTTGAGCCAGTAGCAGGCAACATGAACTGTATTCCACCAGTGCCTGGCTTTCTTGAAGGCTTGCGTGCTATTTGTGACCAATATGACAGTGTGCTTATTTTTGATGAAGTAATGACCGGTTTCCGCGTTGCCCGCGGCGGCGCCCAGCAATTTTATAATGTTACCCCTGACCTAACCTGCTTAGGTAAGGTTATTGGCGGCGGTATGCCCGTAGGTGCCTTTGGTGGTAAAGCTGAGATTATGAACCACATTGCGCCGCTTGGCCCTGTTTATCAGGCGGGTACTTTGTCTGGCAACCCCGTTGCTATGGCTGCTGGCTTAGCAGCGCTCGAACTATTAACCGACGAAGCCCAATACCAACAGTTAGAGCAGCATGCGACCGACTTAATGGCAGGCTTTAAACAACTGGCCGATAAGCACGGTATACCGCTAACCACCAATCAAGCAGGCGGCATGTTTGGCTTCTTCTTTACTGATGCCAAACAAGTAACTACCTTTGAACAAGCAACCCAGTGCAACATGGAACAGTTTAAAGTCTTTTATCACGCTATGTTAGAGCAAGGTATTTACCTTGCACCAAGTGCTTATGAAACGGGTTTCATGTCCTTTGCACACTCTACCAGTGATATTCAAGAAACACTTCGCTGTGCCGACATTGCATTTGCAAAAATAACCCCATAATTGCAGGTTTAAGGATATAAATGACTGACCAACGTAATAAGAAGCCGTTATATATTCATTATGCTGGCCCAACATTGCTTGAAACACCGCTGCTTAATAAAAGCAGCGCCTTTAGCCCCACCGAGCGCAAAGAGTTCAACTTAACCGGCTTAATTCCGCCACGCTATGAAACAATTCAAGAGCAGGTTAGCCGCGCTTACTTGCAATATAAAACCTTTGCTGAGCCAATTAACCAACATATTTATTTGCGGGCAATTCAAGACAACAACGAAACTATGTTCTATCGCTTAGTAAAAGAACATATTGAAGAAATGATGCCAGTGATTTACACCCCTACAGTGGGTGACGCCTGTGAGCAGTTTTCAGATATTTATCGTAGCGCCCGTGGTTTGTTTATTTCTTATGAAGACCAAGACAATATTGATGACATTTTACGCAACGCTACCAAGCGCAATGTAAAAGTTATCGTTATTACCGATGGCGAGCGTATTCTAGGCCTTGGCGACCAAGGTATTGGCGGCATGGGCATTCCAATTGGTAAGCTTTCCTTATATACCGTGTGTGGTGGTATCAGCCCTGCTTACACTCTGCCCATTATGATTGACGTAGGCACTAATAACGAAAAGTTGTTAAATGACCCTATGTATATGGGCGCTCGGCACAAGCGCATTACTGGCGAGAAATATGACCACTTTCTTGATGTAGTGATGCAAGGCATTCAACGTCGTTGGCCCGGTGTTTTAGTTCAATTTGAAGACTTTGCTCAGCAAAACGCAATGCCCTTACTAAAGCGTTACCAAGACCAAATATGTTGTTTCAATGACGATATACAAGGTACCGCAGCAGTTACCTCTGGAACTTTATTGGCCGCCTGTAAAGCTAAAGGCGAATCGATAACCGAACAGCGCGTTGTGTTTGTGGGCTCTGGCTCGGCTGGCTGTGGTATTGCCGAACAAATTATTGCCCACATGTGCAAAGAAGGCTTAACCCGCGAGCAAGCTCAAGCACAAATATTTATGGTGGACCGTTTTGGTTTGTTAACCGAAAACATGCCTGACTTACGGGATTTCCAGTCTGCTTTAACACAAAGTAACGCCGCAATAAGTGACTGGAGCTACAGTGGTGAATACCCTTCCTTACTCGATGTAATGAACTGCGCTAAGCCAACGGTACTTATTGGTGTTTCAGGCCAGCCAGGGCTGTTCACTGAACAGGTAATTCGTGCCATGCACCAGCATTGTCAAGCGCCTATTATATTTCCACTCAGCAATCCGTCGCGCCAAGTAGAAGCGCACCCTCGAGACGTGCTGCGTTGGACCGATGGCCAAGCTATTATGGCTACCGGTAGCCCTTTTGACACGGTGAATGTAAACGGCGTTGATTACCCAATAGCTCAATGCAACAACAGCTATATTTTTCCAGGCATTGGCTTAGGGGTGTTAGCAGTTAGGTCTCGCCGAGTGACAGAAGAAATGATGATTGTAGCTAGTGAAACTTTAGCGGCTATGTCGCCGCGGGTAATGGGCACAGGCGCCAGCTTGTTACCACCACTAACGGGTATTGAAGCCCTGTCCCGTGAAATTGCCTTTGCTGTAGGTAAAGTTGCTCAAGAGCAAGGGCATGCCCTGGATATTGAAGATTCGTTGTTACGTAAACGGATCAACGATATGTTTTGGCACCCCGAGTATCGTGAGTACCGCCGAGTCAGCCTGTAGCACTGATAATACATGAGTTGAAAGCCGAGATGCTAACGCATTTCGGCTTTTTATTAGCTACCAAAAATTCGCTTCCACCATGGTTTTGCCCGCTCTTCTGGTTCGTCTTGCGGCTTTTCAATTAGCTCAACCAAGCGGCCTTCGCAATCAACCCCTTGTTCTGGCGCCAAGCCCACCATAGGCAAGCGCAATGTGCCGTTACAGTTCGCACTAACAACTATTCCTGTGCTAGCACTTATGTTTGTCCAGTACATTTCCGCTGGTAATAGTGGCGAACGAGCAGCAACACCTGCTCGCTGCCAATATTCACCTGCCAATGGCAACGCACCACGGCTGCCGGTTAAGCCAACAGGCTGGTTGTCGTCGTGCCCTATCCAGCTAGTAAGTACATAGTTGGCGTCATAGGAAACAAACCAACTGTCACGTAAATCATTAGTAGAGCCTGTTTTACCCGCCAAGCCTGGGCCTAAGTGTGCCAACCCCTTTGCTGTACCTACGTTAACCGCACCTTCTAAAGCAAAGCTAGTCAACCAGGCTGCTTGTGGCGTAAATACTGGCTGTACAGCCGGTTTATGTTCATATAAAAGCTCGCCACGGTGGGTTGTTATTGCCGCTACAGCATATAAGCTTTTTGCTTCACCCTGGGCAGCTAATGCACCGTAAATAGTTGCTACGTCCATTAAAGTCATGTCAACGGCGCCTAGAAATAACGACGGCCAAGCATGTATGAAGCTTGTAATACCACTTTGCTGCAAGCGATTACGCACTACCGTTGGGCTAAGCTCCATACCCAACCGCACCATAGGCACGTTGTACGAATTTATAACGCTGTCGTATAGGGTAACTGGCCCGCGATATTTACGATCAAAGTTACTTGGCGACCAGTCTTCGCCGTATTTGTCTTTCACTACCGTTGGGCTGTCGTCGAGCATGGTGGCTAAAGTAAATTGCTCCGTATGCTCAAGCGCCATGGCGTACACCCAAGGTTTTATAATTGAGCCTATTGGGCGTCGAGCAGCCAAGGCACGATTAAAGCCACCAGCCACCTGGTTTTTACCCCCCACTAAGGCACGCACGGCACCTGAGCGATGCTCGGTTAACAACATGGCACGTTCGATATCAGCTAAGCCTTTGGCACTTTCAGAATCGCGTGCTGCAGTTTCTAACCACCGTTGTTGTTCGGGGTCAAAGGTAGTGAACACTCGCAAACCTGTTTCTTGCCAGCTCCGCCCAGGCAATATTTGACGCACCTCTTTTTCCACTAAATCGATAAAGTCCGGCCTGTTGAACTGCACCAAGCGCTTATCGGCTCGAGTTCGCATAGTTGTGTCTAGTGCGGCTAAATATTGTGTTTGTGAAATCAAGTCTTGCTCGAACATAAGCCTGAGAACTACGTCGCGACGCTCTTGCGAGCGCTCAGGGTTGCGCCGCGGTTCATAAATCGAAGGTCCTTTAATCATGCCTACAATGGTGGCTATTTCTGCCACATTTAAGTCTTCAACGAATTTACCAAAATAAAACTGACTAGCCAGTGCTACCCCATGAATGGCATGACCACGATCTTGGCCAAAATAAACTTCGTTAAAGTAAGCTTCAAGTATTTCGTCTTTTGCAAAGCGGTAATCGAGAATAAGCGCCATAATGGCCTCATTCACTTTGCGCACATAGGTTTGTGCATGGGTTAAATACATGTTCTTCACCAGCTGCTGGGTAATAGTGCTGCCCCCCTGCACTGTGCGCCCGGCCATAATATTTGCTAACGCCGCTCGTGCTATAGCAGCTGGCCTCACCCCATGGTGATGATAAAATTCACGGTCTTCAACCAAAATCAGGGCTTCACGCATAAGTGTTGGTACTTGCTCAAGCCCCACCAACAAACGGTCTTCACCACTGTCGGTGGCGAAGCGGCCAAGAAACTGCGGCTCTAACAGTATTGATTGTAAAGGTTGTTGGTTCGGCCAAGACTCAATGCGTTCAAGCCAGCCTTCTGTAGTAAACACTAACCGTACACGTTCAGCCGGTGCATAATGAGTAGGGAAATCGAAGGCCCGGCGATGCAGCAATAACTGCTGCTCTTGCTCTTGATACTCGCCGCTATTACGCGCATATCGGCCAACTTGATAGTCGAGGGCCTTCAGCTCTTGCACAATTCTTTGGCGGGTAATGGGTTGGTTTACTTCGATATTTAAAGCCTGACTATAAAGCAATGCTGGTGCTTGGTAACGCGAAGTACTAAAGCGATGGGTTATTTGACCGTCTAAATATATTGCATAGAACACCAGCACCACACTTGCTATAAGCGCAAGGCGAAAAAACAGCTGTAATGAAGGTAGCCAGCGCGGGCGTTGTGTTTTTTTCATAGCTTTATATTTTGCACCTGTTGGTAAGTTTTTAAATGTTCTTTGCGCAAGGTTTACGGTTTTTTATGAGCTAACGCACGCTTGGTTAAATGAGTTGCTGCTGCACTTAATGGATTTTCTGGCCATGGGTGTTTTGGATAACGACCACGCATTTCTTTGCGCACCTCCGGCCAAGCATTTTGCCAAAAGGAGGCTAAATCTGCCGTTCGATGCAACAACCTACCTGCCGGTGACAAAAGTTCAAAGGCAAGCACCAATTGGCCATTCGCTAACGTAGGAGAGCCTGGGGTGCCAAATACTTCTTGTAGCTTTAAAGCTACCCGGGGCATTTCACTCAATTCATAGTGTATTTTATGCCGACGCCCACTAGGTGCCAGCCAATGGGTTGGTAACCAATGATTGAGTTGCTGCTGATTTTCATAGCCTAAAACGCTAAGTAAGGCTTCTTTTGGCTGCCAGCGCTTTAAGTCGGCCCGTCGTTCGAACGATTCTAGCCATGGTAATGCCCAGGTTTCAATATTTGCTAATAACTGGGCAGGTTGCCAATTGCTCGCTGGTTCGTCGCGTAACAACATCAATTGCTGCATTCGTGCACAGAGCGCCTCTTCTTCTGGGCCCCAAGCAGTAGCTTGCCAGCCTTTTTTACGCAACCAGTCGGCCATAGCAAGGCCACGCTCGGCGCGCGTGGCCTGCCCTTGGGGTTGGTGCTCAGCAAGCACCAGCTTACCCCAGCGTTGCTGTTCAACCCGTTCTAAACCGCCTTGTTCACCGCGCCAGCGAGCAATAAAGTTGGTTGTGCGTAACGCTAGTTGAGTCGTTATTAACAACTCTTTTGCTAACGAGACATACGCCCACAGCTGAGCCTCGCTTTGTTGCTCAAGTAGCGATAAGTCAACCGCCACCAACCAAGCCCCTTGGCTTGCCGGCATGTCGGCACGAACCGCCAAGCCGGTTGCCAACTGCAGGCGCCTACCTTGGTGTTCCGCAACGCGGTCGGGAAAGCCATGTAACAGTAGTTCACCTAGATTCGCTATCGGGTATTGGCTATTGCTAGTAATGGCAAAATGTTTTAACCAATGTTGAAAACGTCGCTGGGTACGTGGCAGCGCTTGGTTGCCCTGCCACCGCTGTCTTAATAAATCAGTTAAATCGCCCTGTAAGTCGCCCTCTCGCTCTTCTAGGTTAGCCACTAACCACGCCGCCAATATTTGCATATACCCGCTATGGCCTTGAGCGAATTCGAGTATTGCTGCATAACGTAAGTCTGTACTCGCTTCTGCCAAACGCTTTCCTCGGGCAGTAATCACACCGTTAGCGGTAGCCTGTAATTGTTCTAATTGCTGCTCAGCAGCAGCTATTAAACTAGCAGATGGCGCGGTAAACCAAGCCAATTGTTCTGGTGTTGTGCCCCATATTTTCAGTTCCAATAATAAATTGGCCAAGTTTTCCCGCTCAACTGCAGGTACACCATAGGCGTCTAGCCTATCAGTTGTAACTTGCGGCCATAAACGAAAACAATGCCCTGCTGCTACCCGGCCTGCTCGGCCGGCGCGCTGTACTGCAGACGCTTTTGAAATCATGCGGGTTTGTAGCTTGGTAAAACCATAGCGCGGATCGTAGCTTGCTTGCCGCTCGCGACCTGAATCAACCACTACGTCTATGTCTGGAATAGTTAAGCTAGTTTCGGCTACGTTGGTAGCAAGCACTAACTTCAAGCCGCTTGCTAAGGGTGTTAACACCTGCTGCTGGGCCTCAATACTAAGCCCGCCGTAAAGCGGCATAACAGTTACACCGGGGCCGCGGGAGGAGAAGTATTGTAGTAGCTGCCGAATTTCACGTTGGCCAGGTAAAAAAACAAGTACCCCCTGGTTAGCCAGCGCAATGGCTTCTTCAATAACCAGAGGTAAGTGTGCTTGCCAGTCGTGGAGGCTTTTTGGTGGCCGATAGTGCACATCAATGGGGTACTGTCGCCCCGCACTAGCAATAAACTTAGTTGCAATTAAGTGGCTTTGCAGCCAGTCGGTAATGAATTGGCCCGGTAGGGTTGCCGACATAATCATTAAACGTAAATCGTCTCGCAGTGGCAATATGTCTAAACAAAGCGCGAGACCAAGATCAGAGTGTAAATTACGTTCATGAAACTCATCGAAAATAACCAAGCCGACGCCTGTTAACTCTGGATCAGCTTGAATCATGCGGGTGAAAATACCTTCTGTAACCACCAACAGCTGAGTAGTTGCTGAAGCGCTACGATGATTACGAATGTGAAAGCCAACGCGCTGGCCTGGTTTTTCGCCAAGTTGGGCTGCTATGAATTGGGCCACGTTTACAGCTGCTACACGGCGTGGCTGTACCAATATAACACGCCCATTCCAGCCATTAAACTGTTCAAGTAGCCAACGGGGTAACACCGTCGACTTCCCCGCACCTGGCGGCGCTTCCAAAACCACGTGGTGGGTTGCAAGCGAACTTGCAACCTCTTCTAAAACCTCGTGAACTGGAAAGTTAGGCGTTAAGGAGTGTGGCGATGGTTCTAACACCTGTTCCGGTTGCTCCTGCAGCAAAAAAACCATTTGCTTGACCATGATAAGCAGCTGCTAAGTCAAAATGTAGCCAGCCTGCACCGTTATTCGGGGCAAAGCGCAATAAGAAACCAGCAGCATTACTTGCTCCACCAGTTCCGCCACCTTTTTGTGGGCGGCTATTGGCAGTGTCGGCAAAAGGTGATGGGCACTGAAACTGGTGCCAAGGTGCTAACGGTAAGCGCCATAAGTTTTCATTCACACTACTGGCAGCACTAAGAGCTTCTTGTGCATAGCTGTCGTCGACGCTAAACAACGCGTTGTATTCTTTGCCTACCGCCACTTGAGCTGCACCGGTTAAGGTTGCGGCGTCAATAATTCGCTTGCCGCCTAATTCGCCAGCACGCAATAAACCGTCGGCTAGCACAATACGGCCTTCCGCGTCGGTATTTACAATTTCAACGGTTTGGCCGTCTTTGTAGGTAATAATGTCGCCGTTTTTGTAGGCGCTGCCGTCGATCATGTTTTCTGCACAGCACAACACCAGCTTCACACGCTTATTTAACCCTTGGCGCATGGCTAATAATAAAGCACCTGACACCGTAGCCGCACCGCCCATATCGCATTTCATGCTCACCATGCCTTCGCTACTTTTAATACTATAACCACCCGTGTCGAAGGTAATACCTTTGCCTACTAGCACAAAGTCGACCTCGGCTTTGTCATTCCCGGTAGGGTTGTAGTCGAGCTCGAGCATAACTGGCGGGTGCTGGCTGGCACGACCTACGGTATATAAACCAAAGCGTTTTTCAGCAAGCAGTTCTGGCCCTATGACCATACGATGGCTAACCGCTTTGCCACCTACTTTGGTTAACTCTTTAGCAACCCGTTCGCACAGCACTTCCGGATAAATTTCTGAAGGGGGCAAATTAATAATTTCACGCACCCATGCATAGGTTTCATGCATGGCCTTAAGTGCTTCGGCTGGTTCGCCGGTATAGGTTACTTTGTTTTTATTCAGCGTGTCGGTAAAGCCAATGGCAAATGCCCATTGTGCTTCTTGGCTCCAGTCTGAACCTACAAGCTCTGCATTTTCAATGCCTATTTGATCAAGCTTTCGGCCTGCTTGCTGAATAATTCGAAGCGTTTCGGTCTCACTTTTACCGGCAACAGCTATGGCATAACCTTCTGCTGTTGCAAATACCATACTATTCTTACGTACTCCGGCTGGTAACTCATTCTGTGTTAAATGAATTTGCACTGAACTGGACATAACATACCTCACCACGTAGTTTACTCGCTGCACTATTTTAGTGCTGGAAAGCGACTGATTGCTTAATTACAGCCTCTTACTGTAACGAGAAACCTACTAGATATGCAATTTGAACCCACATTAAATTCTGCCGTTCTTATTCGGCGCTACAAACGTTTCCTGGCCGATGTGGTTTTACCCTGTGGTGAAGAAGTAACCATACACTGCCCTAACACGGGCGCCATGACCGGCTGCGCAGAGCCCGGTAGTACAGTTTGGTTTAGTGTTAGCGATAATCCCAAACGGAAATATTCTCGTACATGGGAGCTAACCCACACCACCAACGATGAATGGATATGCGTGAACACGCATCGTGCCAATACTTTGGTAGAAAACGCTTTACGCTCACAACCACCTAAGCACTTAGCCGCCTACACAGAAATAAAACGTGAAGTGCGCTATGGCGAGAAAAGCCGAATAGACTTTCTGCTAAAAGCTTGCGCTGCACCCGACTGTTATGTGGAAGTAAAGTCGGTTACTTTGCACCATGCCAATGGCCTAGGATATTTCCCCGACACCACGTCGGAACGAGCGTCACGACAACTACAAGAGCTAACTCATTTAACCCAAAACCAGCCAAATTCAAGCGCTGTTATTATTTATGCGGTGTTGCATTCAGCAATATCGAAGGTAAAAGCAGCAAAACAGATCGATCCAACGTATAATGCTGCGCTCGAACAAGCCAAGGCGGCCGGACTAGTGGTTCTAGAAGCCCACTTTAACGTGACTGCAGCAAGCATAACCTTTACACACTGGCGCACTTGAATTCAATAAAAGCGCCCCCATGAATGGGTTTGCTACAAAATTGCACGGTTATTTTTATTCTGTTATACATACCCAACTTTGTTTGGGAATACGACGACCAACTCCCGGAGGAGTGTAGATATGGCGGAAGTAAAGGGAAAAAAAGTACACGGAGTTCTTGCCCTAGCAGGTTTAGAATCTTACGTTGAGAAAGCTGGCGAAGAATATATGAGCGAAGAACAGCGCGCTCACTTCAAACGTATTCTAGAAGCTTGGCGTGCACAGCTTCGCGAAGAAGTTGACCGCACCGTTGGCAACCTAAAAGAAGAAGCGGTGAATTACGCCGACCCTGTGGATCGCGCAGCGCAAGAAGAGGAATTTGCGATTGAACTGAGAACCCGTGACCGCGAGCGAAAGCTAATCAAGAAAATTGAAAAAACATTGGAGCTTATAGAGCACAATGATTTTGGTTTTTGTGACTCGTGCGGTATTGAAATAGGCATTCGACGTTTAGAAGCAAGGCCAACTGCCGAGCTTTGTATAGACTGCAAAAGCCTAGCTGAAATTCGCGAAAAACAAATGCGTGGCTCGTAGCTGTCGGTATAAATAGGATGGCAGAGCTCGCATTAGCGGGCTCTTTGGACAATATTGTTTTTACCCTACCGAATTAGGGCGAAGGTGATATATTACCGCTTAACACCCTATTTTGTATCTTTGGTTAACGCTAGGCCCTGCATCAGGAGCCTGCAACCATTCCGATAAAGGACGCTCGCTATTATCAAGCACCTGGTAAACATGGCACGGAACGTAATGCCCAGTAAATCGAAACAAACAAAGGCAGCCGTAGCTGTGAATATAATCCCACGCAACCAACATCCTATTTCTCGTAGTGATATTTCAGAGAATGCAATAAAAGTTTTATATCGCTTACACAAAGGCGGCTTCGAAGCTTACCTCGTAGGTGGCTGTGTACGTGATTTATTACTAGGTGTTGCCCCTAAAGACTTCGACGTAGTAACCAACGCAACCCCAGAGCAGGTACGCCAGCTATTTCGTAACTGCCGCTTAATTGGCCGCCGCTTCCGCTTGGCGCATATTATTTTTGGCCGCGACATTATAGAAGTAGCAACTTTCCGCGGCCATCATTCCGACGAAGAAAAAGAAGTTGGTAAAATTGCCCGCACTAGTGATGAAGGCATGATTTTACGGGACAACGTTTACGGCACCATAGAAGAAGACGCCCACCGCCGCGACTTCACGGTAAATGCCTTGTACTACAACATTGCCGACTTTGCTATTTACGACTTTGTTGGTGGTATGGCTGACCTTGAAGACGGTACGCTAAAATTAATTGGCGAGCCGGAAGAACGATATCGTGAAGACCCTGTACGCATGCTACGTGCTGCACGCTTTGCTACCAAGTTGGGCCTACGCATAGACGATTCGTGTCGCACCATTATTCCAGCCTTAGCTCACTTACTTGACGACATACCGGCAGCACGTTTATTTGAAGAGTTTTTAAAACTGTTTATAGGCGGCAAGGCTGTTGCTAATTTTGAAGTACTTAACGACCTTGGCTTAATGGCTCCGCTGTTCCCCGTTTTAAAAGTTCCTTTTAAAGACCCTGCAAGTATTGAATACCAAATGGTGTACCAGGCTTTTATTGACACCGACTCACGCTTGCATGAGAACAAGTCGGTAAACCCTGGCTATTTATTTGCTGCCATATTGTGGTATCCAATGATTGCCCGCGCTAGTGAAATTAGCCAAGAGGCAAGCTTTTCGGAATACGACGCGTATCAGATGGCGTCTGCCGATATTATAGCCTTGCAAGTGCGCAGTATTTCCTTACCCAAGCGCTTTAGTATTCCTATGCGCGACATTTGGATTTTGCAACTACGACTAATGCAAACCACACCGCGTAAAGCAGTACGCTTGCTAACCCATCCTAAGTTTCGTGCAGGCTACGACTTTTTGCTACTTCGTGCCAAAGTAGAAAACGACAAGCGGTTGAGAAGCCTAGCCGAGTTCTGGACACAGCTACAAATTGATAACCCTGGTTTAACCGCAGGAGCCACAAAAGCCCCAACCAAACGCCACCGACCTCGCACACGGTGTCGGCCAGCGAGAAAATAGTGGTGCAGCCATTATGATTGAATGTGTTATTGGTTTGGGGGCTAACCTAAATAATCCTCAGCAACAGCTGTTGGACGCTGCCCAACATTTATTGGGCGAGGCGAACATCACGCAGTTCCAGCTGTCGTCCTTGTATAGCAGTACGCCTATGGGGCCTCAAGATCAGCCCGACTATGTAAATGGGGTGGCAATATTCCACACTACGCTTACACCGCACGCATTACTTGACCTATTACAACATATTGAACAGCTTCACGGCCGGGTGCGCAGCCAACATTGGGGCCCGCGCACTTTAGATCTCGATTTATTGTTTTATGGTAACAAAAACATTAACGATGCTCGCCTAACCGTGCCACACCCAGGCATTTTAGAACGTGAGTTTGTTATTGTGCCGCTTGCTGAGTTACGCCCAAATTATATTTTGCCAAACAATAAATCTGCATTAAGCCATGCAAACACCCTTAATTTAAGGGAATTACAGCTGATTCACCCAGGCCTGCCGATAAACTGACTTTTAACCCTGTGCTGCAGCGGTTACAATAGACTATTATTTATTTCAAATTAGGTATGTGTCCTTATGAGCAAAGTTCGTATTTCACATCTTCTGAAAATGAAGCAAGCCGGCGAAAAACTAACTGCTGTCACTGCATATGACGCAAGCTTTAGTAAGCTTTTTCATGAAAATGGTGTCGAAGTTATGCTTATTGGTGACTCTCTCGGCATGGTTTTACACGGTGCCGACACCACTTTGGGCGTGTCTATTGACGATATAGCCTACCATACGCATGCGGTTCGTAACGGTGCCAAAGACGCCTTTGTTATCGCTGACATGCCTTTTATGAGTTACCCAGACCCAGACACAGCAGGCTTCAATGCCGCCGAGCTAATGCGCGCTGGTGCCAACATGGTTAAAATGGAAGGTGGTGAATGGTTAGTGGACACTGTTCAGCACTTAACTCGCCAAGGCATTCCTGTGTGTGCTCATTTGGGCTTATTACCTCAGCAGGTTCATGTTATTGGTGGTTACCGAGTACAGGGTAAAGATCCAGAGCAAGCAGACAAACTCATTAACGAAGGGCTGCAGTTACAAGCTGCTGGTGCTCAGTTATTAGTAGTTGAGTGCATTCCTTCCAGCTTAGGCAAACGTTTTAGTGAAGCTCTCGATATTCCTGTGATAGGTATTGGTGCTGGTCCTGACACAGACGGCCAAATACTTGTTATGCATGATATGTTAGGCATGAATGCCGAGTACTTACCAAAGTTTACCCGCAACTTTTTAATTGGCAACGACTGTTTAGCCGAGGCCGTACAAAGCTATGTTGCAGCAGTAAAAAACGGGAGCTTTCCTGGCCCCGAGCATAGCTTTAGCTAAGGACCTGTCATGCAACAAATAGATACAATTGCCGCCCTGCGAGCACAGCGTGCATTATGGCGACAAAAAAATGAGTCACTTGCTTTCGTACCAACCATGGGCAACTTACACGACGGTCATTTGGCCTTGGTTGAACAAGCTAAGACTCATGCTGAACGAGTGCTGGTTTCTATTTTCGTTAACCCTTTGCAATTTGGTGCCAATGAAGACTTAGACCGCTACCCGCGAACCTTACAAGCCGATTTAGAGAAGCTAAAAGGGTTGGGCGTAGACGCAGTATTCACACCAGCGGTCAGTGAAGTTTATCCTCGTGGGCTTGAAGCTCAAACTGTAGTGTCTGTACCTGGCCTTTCTTCAATTCTTTGTGGGGCCAAGCGGCCAGGGCATTTTGAAGGTGTAACCACCGTGGTTTCCAAATTGTTCAACATGGTGCAGCCTGATGCCGCACTTTTTGGAAAAAAAGATTACCAACAGTTACAAGTAATTCGTTTTATGGCTCACGACTTATGTATGCCCATTAAAATTATTGGCGTAGAAACACAGCGCGAAAAAAGTGGTCTGGCATTAAGCTCAAGAAATGGTTACTTAACCGCGCAAGAGCGCCAGCAAGCGGCCATTATTTACCGGTCGTTACAAGAAATAAGCCTAGCAATTGAAAACGGCGAAAGTATTACTGTGGCCACAGAAAAGGCACTAGCTGAATGGTACCATGCTGGGCTAACGCCCGACTACTTAGAAGTTAAGCGGCTAAGTGACCTACAAACCCCGACAGAAAAAGATCACGACCTAATTGTGCTAGCTGCCGCATATATTGGCACAACACGCCTCATCGATAATTTGTCAGCAACCCGTAAATAACCGAACCTCAGCCAGGGGCGCCTTGTCGCAGTAGCGAAAGGGGTTGTTCCTGTGCTAAAGTTCTTGGCTCGCAAAAGCGGAGAAGTTACCTTGACCATGCCTAAACAGCCGGCAGAAGCCACCGTTGAGTCTTTGCATCGCATATTTACCGTTCCTGAAGCACCCGACTCAACCCTTGGCCGCATTGAACGGCATTTATCAGAAAACCTTGAAGGTTTTCTGAGCAACCATATTGTGGCAAAAGAAAAGCCGCTACAAGAAATTGAGCGAGACTTTGCCGCCAGTAGTATTCCTGAACAACCGGAATTCGTGTCTGATCACACCGAAGTACTGCTAAACAAGCTAGTAGCTCATTCAGTGCATACGGCGTCGCCTCGGTTTATTGGTCATATGACCTCGGCATTGCCTTATTTTTTATTGCCGCTAGCTAAACTTATGGTTGGCCTCAATCAAAATCTAGTTAAAATTGAAACCTCTAAAGCATTCACTCCGCTTGAGCGGCAAGTACTAGGTATGTTGCACCACCTAGTTTACGAGGAAAGTGAACACTTTTATACCACTTGGATGCACAGCGCCGAACATTCTTTAGGTGCTTTTTGCTCGGGCGGAACCGTGGCCAATATTACCGCACTATGGGTTGCTCGAAACCGTGTTTTAGCTCCCCAAGGCTCTTTTACTGGTATTACAGCTGAAGGCTTAGTTGCAGGTTTGCAACATTATGGTTATAACCGTTTAGTTATATTAGTGTCAGAACGGGCCCATTATTCGCTTTCAAAAGCCGCCGACTTACTCGGTATTGGGCGCAAAAACTTAATAGCTATTGCTACTGACGAAAACAACCGTATTAAAATTGAAGCTCTACGCACCGCCTGTGCAAACGTTACTAACAGTGGCGGTAAAGTTATGGCTATTATAGGCATTGCGGGCACTACTGAAACGGGCCATATCGACCCTATCAATGCTATGGCAGACATAGCTGCCGAATACGATACTCATTTTCATGTAGACGCCGCTTGGGGCGGCGCAACCTTGCTGTCAAAGCAGTATCGCCACCTCATGCACGGTATTAATCGTGCTGACAGTGTTACCATTGATGCCCATAAACAAATGTATGTGCCTATGGGCGCCGGCATGGTGTTATTTAAAAGCCCCCATTTAGCCGACTCTATTGAATACCATGCTGAATATGTTATTCGGCGCGGCTCAAAAGACTTAGGTAGCCATACGCTAGAAGGCTCGCGCCCCGGCATGGCTATGTTAGTTTATTCCGCCTTGCATGTTATTGGCCGCCAGGGTTTTGAATTACTAATCAATAAAAGCATTAAAAAAGCTGAATACTTCGCCGGGGTAATTGAAGAACAAAACGACTTTGAAGTAATTACCTACCCTGAATTGTGCTTACTTACCTACCGTTTTATACCGGCGGCATTAAAAGCCCCATTAAAAAGCGCCTCGGTAGAGCAAGTACAAGCCATAACCCCCTTGCTGAACTCGCTCATTCGCTTTATTCAAAAAAGCCAACGTGAATCGGGTAAATCGTTTGTCTCACGAACTAAACTTACTCCTAGTCAATATCACCATGAGGCAACCGTAGTATTTCGCACTGTATTAGCCAACCCGCTTACCACAGAAGAAATGCTGCATGACATTATTATTGAGCAACGCGAAATAGCCGCACAAGCACCCCGTTTGCAAGCGGAAATAATGGCCAAGGCCCATTCTGTCGGGCTGTTATGAATAAGTTATAACGAGCCCTTTGCTGTTAAGTTCGCACGCAGCTGCCACAGTGCTTGCTGCGCTGCTTGGTATTTACGTTCAAAGGGCGTAATGGGGTCGATATTACTTGCTAACTGTTGGCACTGAGACTCTATGCCATATAATTCTAATGCGGTGGCAAACTCATCTATGTAAATCTGCCAATTACTGCGCACCGTTAATTCACCACCAAGCTGTACTAGCGACGGCAATACTGGACTGCCATGCCAGCGGCGCCCTACATGCTTTTGTTTTGGCCACGGGTTCGGGTATAACAAAAAGTGTTGATCAAGCTGCCAACTAGCCTCTGCTGCCAAACGCCAAAAGTCATTCAGATCGGCACGTAATAATAAATACGGTGCGCCTGCTGCCTTGCCTTGGTGTTGCAAATTACGCTGCAAACGGTGGGCCGACTTATCGACACCAATAACTAGCGCATCGGGAAAGCGGCTTGCAAGCACGGCGGTACTTTCCCCAACCCCACAGCATGAGTCGAGCACCAGTGGCCCACGCCAATGCGCAACTTGCTCAGCAACGGCGTCGAAAGCTTCTTGGCTGTGTTTTGCCACCGGCTTTAAAAAACGGTGTTGCTGGTAACGCCGCACTAAAGCCGGCAAGTCGTCATGGACGCCGTCTTGATTACTGGTAACTGCTCGTGCTTCATACTGCATTAAGTACGAATTCCTGTACCACGCTTTAGTAACATCCAAGCTAGTGTTAAGAAAGCCACATTAAAGGCAACAAGAACCATAATAGCAATGCTTGGCGCCACATCTGACACCCCAATAAAACCGGCTCTAAAACCATTCACCATATAAATAATTGGGTTTATTTTCGACACCGACTGCCAAAATTCAGGCAGTAACGTAATCGAGTAAAATACCCCACCTAAATAGGTAAGTGGCGTTAAAATAAAAGTGGGGATAATTGAAATGTCGTCAAACGACTTTGCAAAAATAGCGTTTAACAGCCCCGCCAGGGAAAACAAGGTGGCTGTTAGCAGTACGGTAACAATAATCATGCTATAGCTTTGAATGTTTAACGGCACAAAAAAGCTCGACACTAAGCTAACAATAATGGCAACTAAAGTTGCTCGTGCCACTCCGCCACCCACATAGCCCAAAATTATGGTTAAGTTAGACACTGGTGCAACGAGCATTTCTTCAATATTACGCTGAAACTTAGCGCTAAAAAACGATGACGCAACGTTCGAATAGGAGTTTGTAATAACCGACATCATAATCAGGCCAGGTACAATAAACTCCATATACGACACTCCGCCCATTTCACCTATTCGTTCACCAATTAAATTGCCAAAAATAACAAAATAAAGTGTCATGGTAATCGCTGGGGGTACTAACGTTTGAATCCAAATTCGTAGAAACCTAGTACATTCTTTAATCCAAATGGTTTTTAGTGCATTAAAGTGAATTAAATTTACCATTTTATGCGGTTTCCTCTGTCATTCTGCCCTGCTCTACTAAATGCACAAATAATTCTTCTAGCCGGTTGGCTTTATTGCGCATGGAAAGCACCTTATGCCCCTGCTCGGTTAGTTCTGTAAACACCTTATTCAATCCTTCTTCCTTGAGCACATCAACCTCGATGGTATGGTCATCGAGCTGACGCATTACTACGCTGGTTAGGTTTATAGGCCCTTCAATGGGCGCCATATCTAATACAAAGGTTTCCACGTTCAATTTACTCAACAACGACTTCATTGAGGTATTTTCAATAATTTCACCTTTATCGATAATACCGATATTGCGGCACAGCATTTCAGCTTCTTCAAGATAGTGCGTAGTTAAAATAATAGTGACACCTTCTCGATTAATTTTCTTTAGGAATTCCCACATGCTGCGGCGTAGCTCAATATCTACCCCTGCGGTCGGTTCATCAAGAATAAGCAAACGTGGCTCGTGCAATAACGCCCGCGCAATAAGTAACCGACGCTTCATACCACCCGATAAAGTGCGAGCGCGATCATTACGCTTGTCCCACAAACCCAGTTGGGTGAGGTATTTTTCAGCGCGCTCTTTGGCTATGCTACGCTTTACCCCGTAGTAACCCGCTTGGTTAACAACAATTTGCAGAACCGTTTCAAACTGGTTGAAGTTGAACTCTTGTGGAACTAGGCCCAACTGTTTTTTCACATCGGAAATTTGGGTGTCTAGGTCGTAGCCAAATACTTTAACCGAGCCTGAACTTTTATTAATCAACGAGGCAATAATACCAATTGTGGTCGACTTTCCCGCCCCATTTGGTCCTAGCAAGGCGTAGAAGTCACCTTCTTTTACTTTAAGGTCTACTCCTTTCAGTGCTTCCATGCCACCTTTATAGGTTTTGCGTAACCCCGTTATTTCAAGTGCACAATTCATGTACTACAACTCCTTACCTATTTGCGGCTGAGCTAGTGTGTAGCCCCAGCGGCCTATTAATGATTGGTCTAAATCTAAATGGTCAAGAATTCGAGCCACCACAAAGTTAATTAAATCGTCAATGCTTTGTGGTTGGTGATAGAACCCAGGCGACGCAGGCATAATAGTGGCTCCCATTTGCGCCAATTTGAGCATATGTTCTAAGTGAATCGCATGTAGAGGCATTTCACGAGGGACTAAAATAAGTTGGCCACGCTCTTTCAATACCACGTCTGCAGCTCGTTCTATAAGGTTGTCACTTGCACCTGTAGCCACTGCGCTTAGGGTGCCAGTAGAGCACGGGCAAATAACCATACGTTTAGGCGCTGCAGAACCCGAAGCCACCGGTGAAAACCATTCTTGTTTACCAAATACTTGTATTTGTTCTTCAGCAACTTCAACCCCTTGCTGTTGCAGTCGCGTGCGTAAAAATTCTGCGGCGCGCTCTGTGCCACTGGGAATTTGAATATTCTCTTCCGTGGCAAACACTACTTTGGCAGCACTTGATATTAGCACCATAACTTGCTGCTTTTGCGCTACTAGGCATTCTAATAGCCGCAGGGCATAGGGTGCACCTGAAGCACCTGTAATGGCTAAGGTAATGCGCGCGTCGTTCCGTTTCATGCTTGTTCCTCTCGCGCTTTTAACGCTTTAAGTAATAGCTGGTGAATACCCCCAAAGCTACCATTGCTCATAATTACCCAATGCCCTGGCTGTTGTTCTGCTACTAAAATTTGCTCCACCAGCGCACCCACTGAATCAGCAATGGCCCACTTTTCGAGCTGGTTGGCTTCGTCGGCTAAAGACCAACCTGCTTCGCTAGGCTGTAGCCCATACACTTTATCCGCCAAGGCAAAAGCTGGCGCTAGCTTGCCTTGGTGTACACCTGCGCGCATGGTGTTTGAGCGTGGTTCAAAGATAGCCACTATACGCTCATTTGCACCAACCTTGGCCCTAAGACCCTGTAATGTTGTTTCAATAGCAGTAGGGTGATGAGCAAAGTCGTCGTACACCTGTATATTGGCATGAACACCAATGGTTTCCATGCGGCGGGCGGGAGCGGTAAAGCTGCCTAAAGCCGCACAGGCTGTATCTGCTGCAACACCTGCCTGATACGCTGCGGCTATTGCCATAAGGCCGTTACTAACGTTGTGTGTGCCTAACAGGCCCCATACAACCTGCCCACAAGGTACGTTTTTAAAACATACGGTGAAAGCAGAGCCATCAGCTGCTACATCGGTAACCGACCAAGCGTTCACATCATTAATATATTCTACTGGCGACCAGCAGCCGCGCTTAAGTATTGCGGCAATTGCCGGCTCATGCTGCGGCACAATAACACACCCCGATTGGGGCACTAACCGCAAGCCATGCGAAAATTGTGTTTGTATTGCGGCCAAGTCGGCAAATATATCTGCATGGTCATATTCAAGATTATTAATTACAAAAACATTGGGAAAGTAATGTACAAATTTCGAGCGCTTGTCAAAGAAAGCCGTGTCGTATTCATCGGCTTCAATAACAAAGTACTTACTGTCGGTAAGGCGGGCTGTTTGTTCAAAAGGTTTTACTACCCCACCCACTAAAAAACTTGGCTGCAAGCCCGCTTGTTCAAGAATACACACCAGCATACTTGCGGTTGTAGTTTTGCCATGAGTACCTGCTACTGCCAGAACCTTTTTATGCCGCAACACATTGTCGCCCAACCACTGAGGCCCTGACTGAAAGGCTAAACCCTGTTCCAGCACATATTCAACCAATGGATGCCCACGACTCATGGCATTACCTATGATAACTAAGTCTGGTGCTGGCATAAATTGTTCAGTGCTCAAGCTAGAGGTAAGTTCTATGCCCAGTTTTTCCAATTGGGTGCTCATAGGCGGGTATACGTTTTGGTCCCAACCAGTAACGCGATAACCTAAATCACGCGCTAAAGAAGCAAGCCCGCCCATGAACGTACCGCAAATACCGAGTATATGAATGTGCTTGGTCAAAGCCATTGCCCCTGCTATAAATAGAATAAGTCATTGTAACACTGCAAGAAGCACGATTCATCCGCACAAAGTGTTACTTTAGTAGGGCTTTTTTAAAGCAAATCCGTTACACTATCGGGCGTTTTTCAACGCATATTATTAGTTAACGCGAGGCTCACTATGCAACGTTTAATTCCGGTACTGAATAGCGACCACGTGCCGCTCCATCTCATATCCGTAATTAATACCCTTCTGACGGCTGCAAAAGAGATATCTCACCGCTTGCACCAAGGAAGCTTAGCCGGCACATTGGGCTCGACCCTTGACGAAAACATTCAGGGTGAAACCCAAAAAAAACTTGATGTGGTGTCAAACCAGCTAATTAAACACATGCTACTTGAAACCAATTTAGTTCATGCGGTTGCCTCTGAAGAAGAAGACTTCGTCGTTATGGGCAATCCCGATGCGCGCTATTTAGTTGCCTTCGACCCATTAGACGGCAGTTCAAATATTGATATTAACTCGTCGGTTGGTACTATTTTTAGTATTTTGGAAAAACCAAAACATGCAGCTGAAGGAAAAGAGCTTTTTCTCCAAACCGGTGACGAACAAATAGCTGCTGGGTACATCCTATATGGCCCGTCAACCATGTTAGTACTTACTACCGGACAAGGTGTACGCGGTTATACCCTCGACCACCGCGTTGGTGAGTTTTTACTAACGGTTGAAAAACTAACAATTCCAGAAGAAACGCAAGAGTTTGCCATTAACATGTCCAATCAGCGCTTCTGGGCGGCACCTATGCAAGCTTATATTGAAGACGTTTTAAAAGGCACCGAAGGCGTACGCAAGAAGAATTTTAACATGCGCTGGAATGCCGCTATGGTTTCCGACGTTCACCGCGTTCTTACGCGAAGCGGTATTTTTGCCTACCCTGCCGATTGCCGAAATGAAAAAGAGCCATGCAAACTACGCTTGCTCTACGAAGCCAATCCAATGAGCTTTTTAGTTGAACAAGCAGGCGGCCGAGCGTCAACTGGCTATGAACGAATTATGTCGCTTCAACCCACCGACATTCACCAGCGCGTTTCTGTCATTATGGGCTCGCGCAAAGAAGTGAACACTTGTCTTGATTACTACAAAAACATTAAATGTGCGCGATTAGACGGCTAGCTTTAAGCACAACTTTATTATTCTTACTTTTTGGAAAAGGAAATTATTATGAGTTTGAGTGACGTACCCGCAGGCAAAAACCTTCCTGAAGAAATTAACGTCATTATCGAGATCCCAGCTAACGCTGATCCGATTAAATACGAAGTCGACAAAGACACAGGTACCGTTTGGGTTGACCGTTTTATGTCGACCCCTATGTTCTATCCGTGCAACTACGGTTTCGTGAATCAAACTCTTTCATTAGACGGCGATCCGGTAGACGTTTTAGTGCCGACACCTTACCCACTGGCACCAGGAACTGTAATTACTTGTCGCCCAGTAGGCGTACTAAACATGACTGACGAGTCAGGTGAAGATGCAAAAATATTTGCCGTGCCAATAAGCAAACTCACTCAAGAGTACGACCACATCAAAGATGTAAACGATATTCCAGAGTTGCTAAAAGCACAGATTGTACACTTCTTTGAACGCTACAAAGACCTTGAAAAAGGCAAATGGGTAAAAATTAATGGTTGGGCTGACGCTGCAGCTGCGAAAGCCGAAATAGTTTCATCATTCGATCGCGCAGAATAAAGCTTATAAGTTGATAGGCTTCGGCTTTTGCCGAAGCCTACTTTGTAATTTAACTACAATAAGGCCCATTTTTTAGTAACGCTTTTAACTCTGCAAGTGGTAACGGCTTAGCAAATAAAAAGCCTTGCGCTTCTACAACCGACAACCCTCGAAAGTATTCTAGTTGTTCTTTTGTTTCTATACCCTCTGCAATGGTAATAAGGCCTAACCGCTGCCCCATACGAGTAATCGTTTCAATAATAATTGCTCCGCTTTCTGTTACTGAGTTCTTAACAAAGTCGCGATCTATTTTCAGTTTATTAATAGGTAAGCTTTGGACATAATTCAACGATGAAAACCCTACGCCAAAATCATCTATTGCTATGCCAATACCTTGCCGCTGCAGTGTGTTTAAAATCTCTATTACCGTGGTGGGATCATCCATCACAATTGATTCGGTAATTTCTAACTCAAGCCGTTCGCTCGGTAAATGATATTGCTTTAAAACTCGTGCCACTTGCCTAGGAAAGTCTACATTTCTAAATTGCGGTATCGACACATTCACGGCCATTCGTACTTTTTCCCCGCATAGCTCGCTTAAGCTTTGCAAAGTTCGACACGCTTCTTCGAGTACCCAAGCGCCTATTTCCACAATTAAACCAGAATATTCCGCCAAAGGAATAAATTCACTCGGTGTAATAAAGCTGCCATCGTCTTGCGGCCACCTTAGTAGTGCTTCAAAGCCCACTACTCGTAATGTTGTGAGCTCAACTTGCGGTTGATACCAAACCTGTAGTTTGTTAGCTCGAAAGTCGTTTCTTAACCGCCGTACTAAGTCTAATCGGCGAGCGGTTTCTGCTTCCATGCTGGGGTGAAAATAAGCATAGCCGGTTAATTTATGCTGTTTCGCGGCTTTTAAGGCTAAATAGCACTGTTTGAGAATATCTAACCCTGATTTAGCATTATAGCGTTGGGTAAGGCCTGCCATCATCAGCACTGGAATACGATCATCTTCAACCTTATAGGGCTCTCGACATATGCCGGAAATTCTTTCCGGGGTAAGTTCATCTCGTGAACCAATTAGCCCAAAAACATCCGCGCCAATACGCGCTACGGTTACTTCAGCTGAAAAACAAGCTCTAAAACGCTCGCCAATTTTATTTAGTAGCTGGTTACCAATATCTTGGCCTAATGTTTCATTCACATCGCTAAAGTGACTTACATCACAAATAGCGAATATTTTGTCTTCATTAGCGTCAAAACTTAACTGGAGCAAACGGCTGAATTCAGTCCTATTTGGTAAGCCTGTTAGCACGTCGCGATATGCCGCTGTTCGTAGTTCTTCAAATAAACTTACGTTTTCAAAGCCAATAGCGATATTAGCTAAGAAAATCTCTAACATTTGTTGATCAAACTCCTCCAGTAATCGACTTGTATCCAAATAGGCTACGGCTTCAATATCTTTACTACCGATGTAATACACATGAGCATCGGGTAACAGTAAATGAACTTTTTGTTGTTGGCATGCATTAATAGCCTGTTCTACCCGCTCGTTATTAATGCTAGCTAAAGGTTGTTGAATAGAATGAGCGTAATCACCTGCCGCACCCAGCACTAGCATGCTTTCTGCATTGCGATTATGACTACCAACACATAATAGTCCTTCCGGCTTCATGCCCAACAACGAAGCTAATTGAGTAACAACTCCCTCAGAAAAGGTTACTAAAGAATTACGTTCCATTAGGTTAGCGGCAGCGCCTATTATTTTTTCTAACCCAAGCCGATTTTGTTCTATGGTACAAATTTGTTGATAGGAGCGAAGAGCCGTAACCACTGTGGTTAGCAGTTTATTTCGGGTAAATTCAGACTTCGTGGTGTAATCATTGATATCGTAATTAGTAATTACATGTTCTTCTGGCGCATAACCTGGCTGGCCTGTACGGAGTACAATACGAATTTTTTCGTTGTAAAGCACCTTTCGTATGGTTTTCACTGCACGCAGCCCTGCATCTTCAGACTCCATCACCACATCAAGCAGTACCACTGCTATATCTTGTTCTTGGCGTAGTGTTTCTATTGTTTCTTTGGCGCTATAGGTACTTAAAAACTCAATTCCACGACCTTCAATAACAATATCGGCAAGAGTAAGTTTAGTAACCGCATGTACTTCATGATCATCATCGGCTATAAGCACACGCCAAGGGCGCTTCTTATTCAAGGCTGAAGCACTAGAGCTTCCTTGTAATGTAGGTATGCCTACATTAGTACTGCGCGAATACATACCGCACTCCTTAGCCAATTATTCAATTCAATTTTATTACACCACTATGCACCAGTGTAGCTAATTAAATCTATTTAAGTATAGCTGGTAAATATTTCCAGCCATTGGCCGATAGTATTAGTTAGGGGCAATACTAATGACAAGGGGCTAGCGATGCGTAGTGCTCGCCATACACAACATATTATCACGCCATGCCGATCTCGTAGCCGGCTTATGCAAAGTTTAGAAGAGCTCGGGTTACAATTACCTTCGGCTGGATTACCTGGCATTGTAGGCCTAGAGCATAGGGCGCAAGAGCGGCAGCAAGTGTTACATGCGCGCCATCAGGCTAATATAGAGCGCATAGTGCAACTTACTTTAGACCGAAGTGATAGGATCACCTCTATTACTCAGCCTGAAGCAGACTGGCTTGAGCGCTTTCTAGAATTAGCAGAAAAAAGTTCAAATAGCCGTATGCAAGAGCTCTGGTCTCGAGTGCTGCTTATGGAAAGCCAAACACCAGGTAGTTTTTCAGTGCGTGCTTTAAAGGTTTTAGCCGAGTTAACACCTTACGAAGCAGTGATATTCAGGAAGGCCAAAGCTTTTACCGCCTATGAAAAACGTTTAGCACGACACAAAATTATTATTGGTTACCAGCAACGACCACGCTTTATGAAGCTGCTATTGAACCCGCTGACACAGCAGGTAAATCTTTCTAAGTGCGGACTTAATTACCCAGACATACTAAGTTTGGTCGATCTCGGCCTACTGCATGCAGATATGATAGAAACAGGGGTTTTACAGCCAAAAAAAGGAATTCCGCTTACATTATCTAATGAACGGGTACTTTTAACCCCCTTAGTTAATGATTTAGTAATAACTTATTTTCGTTATACACCCATAGGTGAAGAGTTATGCCGGTTAATCAGCGCAACCTTTAATGATATGTATTGGGATGAGCTGGAGCAGACCTTCGCTGGGAAGTTTCTGCTCCATAAAGAGGTAATTTAAAAGTGCAAAGACAAGTTTACGAACGGCCCTTTTACTTCAAAATCGGAATATAAACCTGTAGCGTTATCTAATTTAATACTAAAAGTACGATAACCAACTGAAAGCACACCATCTAGTACTAAGGTGTCTAAAAACTCATAGCGCAATGAAGCTTCCATGTCGTATGAATCATGATCGCCTAGAGAAACTGGATGCCCTTGTGCTCGTATAGATAAGCCTGTTAATGGTAGCCCCGCAGTTAAGCGCAAGTAGCCCATAGGAATAGTTTCATCTATGTCACGCCTTAACTTTGTTCCATCAATATTTAACAACATGTCGCCATTGAACTTCTTAGCAGAAACACCGAAGTAGAACTCGATTAAGCTATTGTCAAATAGGCGATAATAAAGGGTTAGAGTATCGTGCCCTAAATCCCAGTCTGTAATTAAGCTTGCTGCTGCCCCGCCCACAGGCGCTGGATATACCGTATTACCAAAAGTGTAATCTTGTATATGTGGCAAGGTACCCGTGCTTTTTAAAAGCTGGCGCTCTACCATTACGTTTGGAATAAATGGTAAAAAATGATTGAAACTTAAACTTAAGCGGGTCGCACCCTCATCTTTCCAAGACCAGTTGTCATTCGTTAACGATGAACCAAAACTGCCGCTATTTTTTGCCTGCCAGTATTGCACTTCACCGTGAACCCCGAACAACAAGTCTGCATGGCTAGAAAAACTACTTGCTGCCAAAATACCAAGAGTTACCGCACCAATTACTAGTTTGTTATTTTTCATGGCGAATCCCTTATTCAATGTATGTGGTTAATTGTACTACATGAATAAGACTTTCGCTTAAGCTTTCATAACTGATTAATGATTATGATGGCTGTGATTTTGCACTAAAGACTGCACAGGCACTGGTACCACTACTGTTGAACCATCACTAAAAATTAATGTTAGGTCATACACATCACCTGTAACAAGTGGCTGTTTTAGGTTCATTAGCATCACATGATAACCACCTGGCTGCAGCCGCACATGCGCTTGCGCCGGTACCATTAAGGCTTCAATCTGCTCCATTCGCATTTGCTCACCTTCAATAACATGCTGATGTATTTCAACATCTTCAGCGACCGATATACTGCCCCCAATTAGAAACATATCAAACTCGGTGTTGTTGCGCAGCTTTCCAAACCCAGCCCCATGAGGTTGCCCTGGAATTGTCTCGCGCAGCCACAAACCTTCAACTTCTATATCAGCTGCAAATATTGGCGAAACAAAAAAACTCAGTATTAGTGCAGTTAACATTAATTTACGCATATTGTTTCAATGTCCTTGTTTTCGAGGACATTACAATAACTAATTTCACGCAGTAATGGTACGCTTTACCAACCAAATTATGAGCAAACAGGCTAAAACAATCGGCAACCAAGCACCTAAGGTAGCAAAGGCAATAACACCAAGCGCCACTAAACCCGCCATAAACACACTACCTAGTACCACAAACGCAATTCCATAAACAATGGCGGCAATTAATAACAACACGCCAACCGAAACAACAACACCAAACAAGCCCGCAATTATTGCTGGGGCAAAATAAATACCTGCTAATACTAGAAAAACAATACAAAGCGCTCTCATGCTTGTAACCTCACTGATGGACATTTAGCTTTAACCTTAGTGGTAAAAGCCATATTAATTTACGTATACATCAATAATATTCAATACCTGTGCCAACCCTGCAAAAACTATATTTATCAATACTATATAAATACGATGGTAATTAAAATTATTCTTATTAGTGCTTTTAACCAACTATTAGTGCTTTTTATCAGGCATTGCTACAGCCCAAATCGTGACCGCCGTAGGTAAGGCACTGCCTTACGCCGAGCCTTAGGTGAACGTTACGTAATGGAATGGCATCGGGTATGGTCACGTGTTACGGCAGGCCATGCCTGCCCTACGGGTATCATGGAACCAACACCGCCGTACGTGAAGGCACTGCCTTACGCCGCGCCTTTGGTGGATGTTACGTTATGGAATATTGCAGCAGGCCATGCCTGCCCTACGGGTATCATGGAACCAACACAGCCGTAGGTAAGGCACCGCCTTACGCCGCACCATTGGTGAACGATAGGCCATGCGATGGTTTGGGTGGGTGGTCACGTTTTACGGCAGGCCATGCCTCTATTCGTCAGGCGGTGCCTGACCTACCCTGG
>NZ_JAMFTN010000052.1 GCF_023922585.1 Aliidiomarina quisquiliarum | reverse complement strand
TTCAGCTTCTTTCAAAATCGCCACAATTTGGCTTTCAGTCTTTCGTTTGCTCATCGTCAAACTCCTTTCGTTTAGCTTAAAAGAAATTCTACGAGTAATCTGTATTATTTTACGGGGTAGTTACACAAGGTAGCGCGTGGCCATCAACCTCAGGTAAAGGTAGCCAATACAGGTTTGGCCATTGCTCGGGGCTTTGCCATTTTTCTACGATCACTTGTGCGCCAATGCTATTCAGCCATTGGTGAATCGGGCAGCTAGGGTGCGCTTGTTTAACGCGTGGTAACTGGTAGGTCAGCCAGCGGGTTAAACGTTCGGCCGCATTATCGCATGCCGAAACAGCTGCTTCATGTACATCAAGGTATCGTTGGCAATGGTAGGGCGGTTACTTTCTCGAATGCGCTCTAGCACCTCCCGCACGTCACGTGCAGTCACCTCAGCAATACACTTAATGCCAATGACTGGGCTTATGTCTTTGGTGTAAACCCGATACGGAATCTTGGGATGCTGAAGTCGTCGACTAAGATCGGTTCGATACCAGTCATGGAACAGTTGATCCACGGTTTCAATGTCAGGTAACTCGATTTTCTGTTTTTCCAGAAGAGGATCTATGCCGTCACGTACTTCCTTTCGAAAGTATGCGGCGGCAATTCTGGCGTCTGCCAACGATATTAAAGGAAATTGCCCCAAGGTTGCTTCTCGTCTTCCTTTGGCTGTGGTGTAGCGGATCATCCAGTAAGGCGAGCCTTGTTTGCGGGCGCAAAAGTATAGCCCTTCACCGTCTGAGTATTTTTTGGTTCGGCTTTGCTGTATGCAATAACCTGTTTTGCTGTGAGTTTTCCCATGTTTACTCCATAATTGCTGAAATAATGGAGGGGCAATAATGGCTGCCCACCACCATTCTTCCCACCACTAAACAGGCAGTTGGTAACGGACATCTGCAAACCGATTTGGACGGGAAAAATAAAAAAGCCCTGTATTTACAAGCAAATAACAGGGCTTCTAAGACATTCTTGGACGGGTAAAAAAACTATTCGATGTTTTGAATCTGCTCGCGCATTTGCTCAATCAGCACTTTAATTTCTACGGCGCTGGCGGTGATGTCGGCGTGGATGGACTTGGAGCCGAGGGTGTTGGCTTCGCGGTTGAACTCTTGCATCATGAAATCGAGGCGTCGGCCGCAGGCGCCGCCTTTGTTCAGGGCGTTGCGGGTTTCTTTTATGTGGCTGTCGAGGCGGTCGAGCTCTTCGGCTACGTCTACCTTTTGCGCCAGCATCACCATTTCTTGTTCCACGCGTTCGGCGTCGAGTTCTATTTTGGCTTCTTCAAATTTGCTCAGTAAACGGTCGCGCTGCCACTGAATAATTTCGGGCATGCGTTGGCGTACCTTGGCGGCTTGTTGGCTGATGCTTTCTAGGCGGTCTTCTATGAGCTTTTGCATGTTGCTGCCTTCGGCGCCGCGGTGTTCTAAAAAGCTGCTCATGGCCTTGTCGAAGCCCGCCAGCAATTCCGCTTGTAGGGCATCCATGTCGGCTTCTTGGCTGGTTAATACGCCTGGCCAGCGTAGCACTTCAAGTGGGTCGATAGAGGCTTTCGCGCCTTGGCTTTGTAGCCATTCCGCGCCACGAATAACCGCTCGGGCAAGTTCTTCGTTCACGTTTAATTCCGTGTTGCTTTCATTGCCGGCGCTAAAGCGTAAGCTACATTCAACCTTGCCCCGCTGCAGTTGCTTGCGTAGGCGGTCGCGTAGTGGTATTTCCAAAGCACGAAACTGTTCAGGTAAGCGGAAGTGGGTTTCTAAATAGCGTTGGTTTACCGAGCGTAATTCCCAAACGGCTGTGCCCCATTCACCTTTTACTTCTTCACGCGCGTACGCTGTCATGCTGTGGATCATATTGGTTACCTTAAATTTATTTGAATGCCGACGTAAGCGTGCAACATCCTTATATTGTCGCAGTATACCATTATCATTTCTTCAGGTGCATTTGCTTTCAGCCCAAAGCTGCTATAGATAGGTATGGCAAGGAGAAATATATGGCACTTCGATTTCGGCGCCGGGTTACCCTATTTCCTGGTGTGCGGTTAAATATAGGTAAAACAGGTGTGAGTGTTTCGGGGGGTATTCGGGGCGCTAGCGTTACTGTTGGTAAACACGGTGTGCATGGCAACGTGGGGGCGCCAGGAACGGGGCTTTCTTATCGTACTAGGCTGGATAACAAGGCTGGTAAAGCCTCACCTACTGGGGCTAGCCATGCTAGTGGCTTTCAACAAAGCTTTACTCTTACCCTGGGCGACCGTGGCGAGCTACTTATTCACGACGCCGGCGGCATAGCTGCTAGCCCAGCTGTTAAGCGCACCTTATGGCAACACCATAGCGATGAAATTTCTGCTTTTTTAACCGCTGAATGTGCGCGCATTAATAATGATGCCGACGCCTTGCAAAACATTCATACAGACACACCTCCCCTTTCTGGTGCGCCACCGAAGCACATTTACCAGCCGTTTGAACTAACAGAGCCCATTCGGCCGACCCTGCCTAGCCTACCCATTGAGCCCGTACCACCAAAGAAATACTTTTGGCATCGGCTTTTGCCTGTTGTTAGTGCCAAGCAAGACCAAAAACACCATTTGAAACATCAAGCTTGGCAGCAAAACTTTAACCAAACCAAGCAAGTGCGCCGGCAATTACAACATACTTTCGAACAAGCCCTTGCTCACTGGCAGCGCCAAGAAAAAAGCCACCGCCAGCAGCAACATGCGGCCACAGAAACCTTTGCTTATAAGCTTAACCACGACACGGAATTTATGGCCGACCTATTAGAAAGTAAGCTGGCCACGCTTAATTGGCCCCGCGACACCCATGTTAGTTTTGAAATTCAAACCGGTGTAAATGGCTTCGAGGTACTGCTTGATGTGGACTTACCCACCAGCGAAGAGTTTCCTAACCGTAGCGCCCGTTTTAGTAAGAATGGCAGGCGATTACTAATTAAAACCAAAAGCGCCACTCAACAGCGTATGGAATACGCCCGCCATGTACATGGTGTGGTTTTAAAACTTGCGGGCGTTACCTGGGTAACGTTGCCAAGTGTGCAACACCTTACGGTTTTGGCTTACACCCAGCGCCTAAACAGTGCCACTGGCCATATTGATGATGAGTATTTGCTGTCGGTGCGTATTCAGCGTGAACAATGGCAGCAATTAAATTTAACTGCGCCAGAAAAAATAGACCCTATTGCTGCACTCACTATTTTTGAGTTAACCCGCAATATGACTAAAACAGGAATATTCAAAAAAATATCAGTTTGAAACCGACCTTAAGTGCATAAATATACTTCTTAATAAATAGCTTGATTCATATCAAATTCATTTGGGAAAGCAGTTCTTTAAATATTAGATACTGCTAAACTAAAATGGTACCTACGGTGTCATAGGTGCAAACCGATAATGGAGTATAAGTTGATATGAAAAAAGCCACGCAAATAGCAATATTTAGTTGCGCTGTGTTACTGGTGGGGGCGGTTGCTGTAGCCAAGTCGGTGCCTTATTGGTTTGCACCACTCATGGACAACCCGCCACAAGTAGACATTACCGACCCTGAGCTTATTGCTAAAGGGCAATATTATGCTCGTGTTGCCGACTGTGTGGCGTGCCATACGGCGCCAGGTGGTAAAGCTTTTGCCGGCGGCCTAGGTATGCAAACTCCGCTAGGTGCAATTTATTCAACCAATATTACTCCCGACCCGGAAACCGGTATTGGCAACTATTCTTACGCCGACTTTGAACGCGCGGTTCGTCGTGGTATTCGCCCAGATAACGTGGCTTTGTATCCGGCTATGCCGTTTGTTTCGTACATGATAGCCAAAGACGACGAAATAGAAGCTATGTATGCCTATTTCATGTCGGCTGTTCTACCAGTAAAACAAGATAACCAAGTAGCAACCATTCCATGGCCAGCAAACATGCGTTGGCCCTTAGCATGGTGGCAACTTATTTTCGCTCAACCCCGTGAATTTGAAGAAAACCCAAGCTTAACCGCGCAGCAAAACCACGGTGCCTACTTAGTAGAAGGTTTGGCCCACTGTGGCGCATGCCACACGCCACGGGGTATTGGCTTCCAAGAAAAGTCGTTAAGCAATAATGATTCTGAACAGTTTCTTGCCGGCTCTGTACTTGAAGGCTGGTACGCCAAAAGCTTGCGCAATGAAGGTGTTGGCTTAGCTATTTGGAGCGAAGAAGAGTTAGTTGAATTCCTGCGCACAGGCCGTACTCACCACACCGCAGCCTTTGGTAGCATGTCGGAAGTGGTTGAAAAAAGCACTCAGTACTTTACCGACACCGACCTTCACGCTATTGCCAGCTATTTAATGAGCTTGCCGCCACGCAAAGGCTACGCGGCTAACTGGCAGCCAACCGAAGACACCACCACGGCAAAGCTTCGTAGTGGTAATATTACTGAGCCCGGTGAAATTATTTATGTGCAAGAATGTGCTGCTTGCCACCGCATGGACGGTAAAGGCGCACCTCGGGTATTCCCTGCCCTTGCAGGTAACTCGATAGTGTTTGCTGAAGATCCAAGCTCGCTTATTCAGGTAACCATGGCTGGCGGTAAAATGGCCGACACCAAGCACGACATGATGGCCTTTACTATGCCGGGCTTTTATCACTTAAGTAACCAAGACCTAGCCGACGTACTGAACTTTATTCGGAACGGCTGGGGCAACCACGGTAGCGAAATTTCTACTCGCGACATAGCGCGTATGCGCCGCGTGGTTGACCATGCGCCAACACATTATGTACCACATGAAAATGTGAATGTACCTCAATTTAGTTCGATAGTAGGGGGAGCAAGCCATGAATAAGCCTATAATAGCTGTTGCCGCCATTGCTGTTATTGCAGTAGCCGGCTGGACCTGGAATGAAAGCAGGTATTACGACGCCCCTGAACGACCAGCACTAAACGTGGTTGATATTGACGGCAACATAGTAGGCGAGTACCGCGCGCCCTTAGCCCGCGACATGTTAGCCGAAGAGAACGCCGAGTCGATTATTCTAGGTATGCGTTTACTGAACGAAACCGCACGCTTGCTACCCGACAACGTTGGCGATGGGTTGAACTGTAATAGCTGCCACATGGCGCAAGGAAAACGCCCGCTTGGTGCGCCTTATATAAACACCATTAACGACTACCCGAAGTTTATGCCCCGCGCACAAGATGTTCTAAACATTCAAGAACGTATTAATGGTTGTTTTCGCCGCTCTATGAACGGTGTGCCACTCGACGAGTCGTCGGTAGAAATGCAGGCTATGGTTGACTACATGGACTGGCTACGTGGCGATGTGGAAAAAGGTAACCGAGTGAGTATTCAAAACATGGAGTACTTCAAAGTTGGGCAGTTTACGCCTGATCCTGTGCGCGGCGAGCAAATTTATGTACAACAATGTGCTTCGTGCCATGGTGGCAACGGCGAAGGTATGAAAGACCAGTTTGGCGACTTTATTTTCCCACCACTGTGGGGCGACGAGTCGTTTAACTTAGGTGCCGGTATGGCGCGAATTTCTCGGGCGGCTCCCTTCGTGCTGCATAATATGCCGCTAGGCGTAAGCCTTGACGCGCCCCTTGGCCAAATTACCCTAAGCAAACAAGACGCGGTAGACGTGTCGGCTTATTTTACGGTGAAGCCACGCCCCGACTTCCCAGATAAAATACACGACTGGCCGGGTGTTCCTAAGCCACCTGATTTCCGCGCCCATTAATCCAGAGGAACGCCGGGCTAAGCCTGGCGTTCTTATTTCTGCCGTGGCGATTTTTCTCAAAAAAACCTATAATGGCGGCGAAAATTACAGCCACTCTTAAATGAACTTAATGTTCGAGGTATTTTTATATGCGCCCAAGCGGTCGTACCAATCAGCAAATTCGCCCTGTTACTATTACCCGCAACTACACCTGCCATGCAGAAGGCAGTGTACTTATTGAATTCGGCGACACCAAAGTACTTTGTACCGCGTCGGTTACCCCTGGCGTTCCACGCTTCATGAAAGGCAAAGGCCAAGGCTGGATTACCGCTGAATACGGCATGCTACCTCGCGCAACTCATACCCGTTCAGATCGCGAAGCGGCCCGTGGCAAACAAGGCGGCCGCACCATGGAAATTCAACGTTTAATTGGCCGTTCACTACGTGCTGCGGTTGATATGTCGGCCTTGGGTGAAAACACCATTGTAGTCGACTGTGACGTAATTCAAGCCGACGGTGGTACCCGTACCGCAGCTATTACCGGTGCCTGTGTAGCTTTGGTTGATGCTTTAAACTACATGCGCAAAAACGGCATGGTAAAAGTGAACCCGCTAAAGTTCATGGTGGCTGCTGTTTCTGTGGGTATTTATAAAGGCGAGCCTGTTGCCGACTTAGACTACCCAGAAGACTTCGCCGCCGACACCGACATGAACGTTGTCATGACCGACACCGGCAAAATTATTGAAATTCAAGGCACCGCAGAAGAAGAGCCTTTTAGCTTTGAAGAAATGGCAGCCATGGCTGAACTTGCTAAACACGCCATTCGTGAACTAAACGACCACCAACAGGAAGCATTAAACACATGAAACCCTATCAACGTGAGTTTATTGAATTTGCCGTAAGCAAAGGCGTATTGAAGTTTGGTGAATTTACGCTGAAAAGTGGCCGCATTAGCCCGTATTTTTTTAATGCAGGCTTGTTTAATACCGGTGCCGACTTAGCCAAGCTTGGCCGTTACTATGCTGCTGCTTTAGCCGATTCTGGTATTGCCTTCGATGTACTGTTTGGCCCTGCCTATAAAGGCATTCCTATTGCCACCGCAGCCGCTATTAGCTTGTTTGAACACCATGGCCAAGACGTGCCTTACTGCTTTAACCGCAAAGAAAAAAAAGAACACGGTGAAGGCGGTAACTTGGTCGGCAGCGAGCTTAAAGGCCGTATTATGTTGGTTGACGACGTAATTACCGCAGGTACCGCTATTCGCGAGTCGATGGACATAGTTGAAGCCAACGGCGCTAGCTTAGCGGGTGTGCTTATTGCACTTGATAGGCAAGAAAAAGGCAACGGCGAACTTAGCGCTATTCAAGAAGTTGAACGCGACTACAACGCCTCAGTTATTGCTATTATTACCCTAGCAGACTTAATTGCATACCTTGCTGAACAGCCTGGCCAAGAAGCCATGCTAGAACAAGTACGTAACTACCGAGCTACCTACGGTATCTAATCTTTCATCATTACCAATGTTAGCGCCGCGATTGCTGCGCTAACATTATAATTACACCTTTACTCGCCTATAAACTTACTTTATATTTACGCACTTTCACACGCTGTCAGCACAATCAGCGGTACGCTGTGGTATAACATTCATACAGATTCCTTTTGATAAGAATTACAAACCCGAGGACTTATTATGCGTATTCTCGTTAGCTCTGCGGTTGTTTTTGCCCTTGCAGGCTGCGCTGCAACTCAAGCGCCACAACCTTCTCCACACCAATCGCCTATTTCTATTGAGCAACAGCGCCAGGCACAAAGCCAACAAGTAGTGGCCCCTGCGCGTTTAAATTTAAAACGGAAAATTGCTGTGGGTCGCCTTAGCAATGAAACTGATTACGGCCGCAGCTTATTGCGCGAAGCCGTTACAGGTGAACACGATAAAAAAATATCCGACATGTTCACCCAAGCTATTGTGAATACCGACAGCTTTCTTATTTTTGAACGCCCAGACTTAGCCTTGCTACAAAACGAGCGGCAAATAACCGGCGACAAAATGAATAACATGGTTGGGGTCGACACTTTAGTAATTGGCTCGTTAACTGAATTTGGCCGTTCTACCACTGGTGAGCGTGGCTTTTTTTCCACCAGCCAACGCCAAGCAGCCACCGCTAAGGTTGATATTCGCCTAGTTGACGTGCATACGGGCCAAGTGATTGCGTCTTATACAGGTACAGGTGACTCGTCGGTAGAACAGTCCCGAGTTATGGGGTTTGGCTCTGTTGCCGGTTACGACGGCAGCTTAAACGACCGAGCCATTGGCGCTGCGGTAACTGCCGCCGTTGAAAAAATGCTTCAAGACTTCATTGAGAAACCTTGGACAGCAGACATTTTAGCTGTTGAAAATGGCCTAGTTTATATTAGCGGAGGGGCCGCACAAGGTGTTACGACTGGTATGCAATTCGACATTATGAGTAAAGGCCAGCGGGTGCGCTCGGCAACAACAGGTACAACCATTACCTTGCCTGGCAGCAAAGTGGGCACTTTTGAAGTGCAGGGCTTGTTTGGTGAAAGCGAGCTTGACCAAGGCGCCTTTGGCCGTGTGGTAAGCGGTAGCATAAGCAATTTCGAACTTTCACAATTAGAAATTCGTAAGGGAGATTAGTCATGCGCATTATTCAACTTATTTTGATCTCAGCACTAACAATTTCCGTTCTTTCGGGTTGCGCCCGTACTGTAACCACCCAAACGGAAGTAATAGACACCCGCCCGGTGGTGTCTTTTGTGGTGAAGGTAAACACTGCCGGCATGCACCTTTTTGTTGATGACCTTGACCAAGGCGCTTTAAGTAATTACCAATACCCAAGTTCAGCAATTCGGTTGCTACCTGGCCAGCACAAAATTGAAATCAAGCAAAACGGTAAGGTTCTTTTTACCGACGCACGGTATTTCAGCGAAGGCATTGACTATAAAATAGACGTTACTATTCAGCTTTAATAAAGTTTCATTACAACCATTAGGAATACTTTTGTGATCAAAAAAACAATTCTAATAAGCATCACCTTAGTTATGCTGGCTGGCTGCCAAACCACTCCTAAGTCGCTATACGCTTGGGGCAATTACGAAGACGCCTTGTTTGCCAACTTTCATGAGCCCGAGGCTCGAGAAGCTGAACTAACCGAGTATTTAGCGTTTATTCAGTCGACCCCCAAGCATAATTTACGTTTTGGTCCGGGTTTATACGCCGAAGCAGGCACTTTCATGTTTCACCAAGGGAACATTCAACAAGCCATTCACTTTTATGAGCTTGAAGCTAATAACTGGCCAGAAAGTAAACCACTAATGGACGTTTTAGTTTCTAACCTTAAGTCACGCAACAATATGGACAAGTCTGTAAATAGTGAGGGCGCACAAAATGATTAATAAATTACTTCGTAATATAACTGCCATAAGTGTTTTATTAATGACATTGACTGCGTGCCAAACTACGCCGTCGGGCCCTGATACTGAGTTTTTAGCAGCAGTACTTAATAATAAGCCTACTTCTATTTTAGTAGTGCCGGTTAATAACGAAACCATTGATGTAATGGCGCCAACCTCGGTACTTGCAACCTTGCCTATTACTCTAGGCGAACGCGGTTATTATGTGTTTCCTGTGAATACGGTAAAAACATTACTCGAAGCAGAAGGCTACTATGAACCGGCTGAAGTGCACGCGGCCCCAACGAGTAGCTTAACGGAATTATTTGGTGCCGACACAGTGTTGTATGTCACCATTCATGAATGGGATGCTAAATATTTATTACTAAAAACAACCACTGTCGTTGACTTTGAGTACACCTTAAAAAGCAATTCTGGTGATGTATTGTGGACCGCAAGACAGAAGCTAACCTATACCCCGGACGGCGGTAATTCAGGAAATCCATTGGCAGATCTTATTGCTGGTGCTATTTCTGCAGCAATTGAACGTGCATCGCCAAACTACTTACCTTTAACTCGTCAAGCCAACCACCAGGCATTTTATAATTACCGTCGCGGCTTGCCACCAGGCCCACACAGCCCATATTACAATGCTTATTATGAACTGATTGATAAAAACACAAGCACCACTACTGAAGGTAGTGAATAAAAGGCAAATAATTTCACTTACAAACTAATTACAAAATGTTTCCATTCAATCTACACTAAACGTTCACTACACTTACGAACAATAAAAAGGATTTCAAAAATGAAAAAGTTGAGCATGGCTCTTGTTGCTAGCGCATTAGTAGGTGGGGTAGCTCTAACTCCTACACCAGCATCAGCACAAGTCGCGGGTGTTAACCCTTGGCAGCATTGTGGTATTGGTGCAATGGTATTTCCTGACCACGGCGTTGCTTCTGCCATTTCTAACATTATCTGGGACTTAGGTACTACGGCCGTTATTTCTGCAACAGCCAGCCCAGACACCTGTAATACCAACCTAGTAACTACGGCGCTATTGATCGATTCTTCGTATGATCAGTTAACCATGGAAACAGCACAAGGTTCTGGCGAGCACTTAAACGCCGTATTGAATTTAGTGGGTTGTAATGCAACGGAAGAAACCGTTAGTGCTCTTCGTGCTGACTTAAATACTACTGTTGCTTCAGACAATTACGCCACAATGCCTCATGCAGACAAAGCCTATAGCTTTTACTCAAGCTTAGAAAATGTTGCAGTAAGCTGCGGCGCATAATAGATTAGCCATTCCCAACGGCGGACAAGGTCCGCCGTTTTCTATTATTGTCATGTCTGGCTGAGTTAACTAATGCTGCGCTTTGTTGTTTTCCCATTATTCTTCTTATTGTTTCACTTTCCCACTTTTGCATTCTCCGGCTCTACACCTAGCACGCTACTTGCTGAGCAGCGTACTTGGCTTAAGCTTTTGCACTTTGATCAACAGCCCACCTTTGGTGCTGCCTATAGTGCCGTTGCCGACGAAGCGTTCTTTTTAAGTTCCGAAGGCCGCTACAACCTAAGTGCTGAACTGAACGCGACTATTGCTGCTTTAGAGTTACCCGACCCTGGTGATGGTAGCCATGCCAGTTGTAAGTTTCCCGCACGGGCCATGTGGCTCGCACAGCAGGGTGTGGTTACACCTGTGAATGCGACTTGTACCGAGCGTGACACTTGGCTGAAGCAGCGCCAGCATAATGAAGTTGGGGTAGTATTCGCTTCAGGCTATATGGGCAACCCTGCTTCGTTCTTTGGCCATATGTTGTTGCACCTTGGTAGCGTAAGCCAAGATCAAAACCCTATTCAACTACTAGACACTAGCCTGAATTTTGGTGCCGACACCAGCGGCGACGGCATTGTGCCTTACATAGTAAAAGGCCTAGTGGGCGGCTATCAGGCGCGTTATTCAAATGTGCCTTTCTTCCGTAATACCGACATTTATAGCGAGTCGGAAATGCGTGATATGTGGCATTACGAATTTGCTTTTAGTGAAGCCGATCGCGCCTTTTTAATTGCTCATATGTGGGAAGTGCTTGGCCAAAAATTCGATTACCTATTTTTGAATGAAAACTGTGCTTCGCGTATTGCTCGCACTCTGGAACTGGTGATTGATGCCGAATTAACGGAGTCGTCAATGCCTTGGGTAGCTCCTGAACAAGTTATGATTCATTTAAGTAATGCAACTTATAACGGCCAGCCGGTCGTGCGCTCGCGTATGCATAAGCCTTCGCGCCGTTACCAAACCGAACAGCACTTTCACCAGCTTTCAGCTGAGCAGCAAGGTGCTTTAGAAGATGTCTGGCAAGATCCCAACACATTGAACTTTGCCCACCCACGATTTCGTAGGCTTTCCACGACGGATCGTGGCCCTGTAGTAGACGTTATTTTAAGCCACCTCATTACCCTAGAAGAAAACAATTCGGAACTGAATATTGCGGCGTTGCGCCAAACCGCACTGTTAGCTCGTTTACAGCTGCCTACCAGCCCTGCTTTCAAAGTAACCGAAGTACCTGCACCTATTGAACAAGCCACGCCTTCGAGCATGCTTCGCACCACTGCTATTGCGGCTTCGCAACGCGACACTGCGCTGCGCTTAAGCTTTCGCCCTATGCATTACGACATATTACAGGGTAATAATTCCCGCATGCCTTATGCTGGGCTTGAAATAGGCCGCGTAGAGCTTGATGTAACCGGTCACGATGTGCGCCTGCACCATTTGCAAATACTCGACGTAACGAACTTAAATCCAAAGCGCACGCCGTTACATGAAGTGCGCGCTTTAGCTTGGCAAATGAAGCTTGGGGTTGGTAATCGCTCGCTGGCTTGTAATAACTGTTTAGACACCAGTGCCGAATTAAATGTAGGTTGGTCTGACTTTTATAATGGCTGGGTGCCCTTTGCCCTAGTGGGTGCACAGCTGCGCACCACCGCTTACCAAGATGGGTTTTTAGCACTTACATTAAATGCGGGTATGTTTCGTATGTGGAGTGAACAACAAAGCAGCTATTTAACGGTGAGCCATAACAATGCGTTTCAAGGGGAACTTGGCCGTAGTACCGAGCTACGGTTGCAACATCGTTACCAACTTAGCCGTGAAAGTGACATACGCCTACACCTTGCCTCAGACCGTTATGGTGCCGAGGCAGGCATCGGTTATAGTTGGTATTGGTAATAGCAGCTTGGCGCTAATCGTTTAGCGCCACACCCAACACCGCATTTACCACCTGGCAGCGACCTAACACATTCGACACGGTACTGCTGTCATTGGTTTGCATAATCAACTCTGCTTTGTCTTGCAGTAAGCGCGACTCACCACGGCTACACAAGGTGCCTAGGTTGTCGTAAATGCCGGTGTCGTCGAGAAAACGTATGGTTAACGATTCTTGCCGACGGCTTGGTAGTTCCGCTAAGTGAATATCTGTAACCCCTTGGCGACTAATTTTGCCGCTAGAGCCATGGCGCATATAGTGGAAGGTTCCTGCCAACAATGTGTCGGTGCCTTGTGCACCTTCGTTCACAAATATGCCTTCATCGCCTATTACACGAAAATAGCCTTGGGCCGTATTTACTTGTAAGGCGGTGTTGCCATCAATTCCAATGGCAAGCGGGGTGCCCGTTGTTTGAGCAACGCGCATCATGCGTATTTGCCGACCAGCCTGTGACATATTGGTGTCAACCACCCCAAAACCAAAAAAGCTTAACCCACCAAGGGCTTCATAAGTAACGCTGTTGGGGCCTAAGTCGCGGGGGCAGCTGGCGTCTAGGTCGCACATTTCCGGCGGCGCTTTACGGGCATGAGCACCACTAGCTAGTGCTTCACGGCTGGTTCCGTTGGTGATCATGTTGCCTGTTACTAATGCTGCACTGGCATGGCCTTCTGCACCAATAATTAAACTGCCTTGCATGTAGCGGCCAAGCATAACGCGCATTAAGCGGGTTGGCTCTTGGTCTACAATAAAGGCGTCGCGTAAATTGTCGGCGCGACCGTCAACAAAAAACACCCCATGGGAACGGCCTAGCATGTCTTCCCAAGCAGTATCGCTAGTGCAATATTTTAGCTGTTGCTCATGGCGTGCAGGGTTCACCCGATCGCGATCATAGTTACCTTGCATGTCGCGGCGTAACGACTCTAGCTCAGTACATTTACCTTCGGCTTGGGCGCGGGCTACTACAGCGTCTACTGGTAGCCAAGTAACTTCTGCCCCGGCCTGTTCAAAAATACCAGTATAGCGTTCAATGGGGTCGTACGAATTTCGGGCGGCTGCTGTTACTAAGGTAATTCGAGGCTTTTTAGTTTGTGCCAACGGTTTCAACATGGCCACGAACTCTTCAACCATGTCGCGCGTTGTGGCTGGGCTTTGCGCTAAGTTTGCCACTTCTTGCACACCATCTGTGTGGCGTAATTCCAGGTTATCGAGCAGCCGCTGATATTCCGCTTCCGACAACTGCATAAGTAAGGTTTGATAGGCTCGTGAACGTAACCGTTCAACAAAACGATGTTCAGACACAACCCCACGACCAAAATAGGTGGCTAGCTCTTCCAGTGCGGTGGCTAGCTGCGCCCGTATTTCTTCACGCTGCTGTGGCCAAATAGAGCTACGGGTGGCTTCTTTACGGCGCACGTCGCTTAATTGAAACAAGCGAGTGGTGCGCATGTCATTGGCTTTAATCCAGCTGGTCGACATACAGCGATCGCTTTGCAAGCTGGAGCAAACTTCTAGCTCGCTGCCAATCATCATTAGATTATATAAGTTTTCAGCACGCACGGTGCCGCTGTGAGTCATAGCTACTGAGGCAATGGCAGCACCAAAAATAACTGGAATGAGGGACTTCATCATACTTCTCCTGTTGTGGCAGCTTTATTCACTAACCAAAGCAAACCCACCGAATACTTTGCTGATAAATTTAAGACAGCAACAATACGCTAAAATTTCAAAAAACCTGGCTTACTATGCGTTACAATTGCGTTCACTGTGCTGTAACAACGATGCAATTCAACAATAGAGCCTACGGAAACCAACATGTTTCATATCGTGCTTCACAACCCGGTTATGCCTGCTAACACCGGTAATATTATCCGATTAATAGCCAACAATGGCTGTTTTCTACATCTTATTGAGCCCTTGGGTTTTGACTTTGAAGAAAAAAAACTTCGCCGTGCGGGGCTCGATTACCACGATTTAAGCCGTGTGAAACGCTACCCTAATTTTACTTCCTTTGCAGAGAAATTTAGCCACCACCGCATGTTCGCGATTACTACCAAAGGTAGCCAACATTATACAAAGGTTACCTTTCATGCTGGTGACGTATTACTGTTTGGCTCTGAAACATGCGGCTTACCTGAAAACGTTATGGCACAAATTACCCCTAACAACCGCTTGCTCATTCCTATGATGCCAAATAGCCGTTCGCTTAATTTGTCCAACGCAGTAGCCCTTGTCAGTTACGAGGCCTGGCGACAAATAGACTTTAACGGCGCTGTTTAGCTGTTTTCTAACTAAATAGTTGGTTCTGACCCCAAGCGCTGTAGGCCACTAAATACGCTAAAGCAGCTGAAAAAGCTTCATCTGACCCCAAAAAATTGCTGAATGGCGGTGATGGCGGGTTGGCGTAGACGGTCGGTTTCCATCAGTATTTCGTGCTGCGCACCTGCTATAGGTAATAACTGACTTTTTTCATGCTTAAGTAAAGTAAAAAAATGCTGTTGCGATTCGGCCGTTACTATTTGATCGGCACTGGCTTGCAAAATAAGTACGGGTATTTCAATACGTGGCGCAACTTTCGGCAACAACGCCATGGCCCGCAGCGACTCACTTAGCCACTGCCATGTTGGGCCGCCTACGCGAATAAGCGGCTGGTTTTGGTATAGTTTTGCAAAGAAGCGGTAGCGGGCTGCGCTACTGGTAAGATCATTTCCTGCAAATGGCAGTTCAACGTAATCACCCATGCCTATAAAGTAACCAGGATTTTTGGCGGCAAACTTGCGGTTTAGCCACGCACCTAAACGCACTATGGCTTTGCCTATGCTTGGCGGCCAAGGATTAGTGTGAATACCTGTCATAGGAGCATTTAAGGCCAACGCTTTAAATGGGAAAGGCGGTTTATTTTGCCCATGTTGCGCCATGTATAAAGCAGCAATAGCTCCGCCCATTGAATGGCCGAGTAAATAAGCGCTTTGCTTGCCTATTCTTGGTGCTATTACTGCCATAAACTGTGCAAAGTCATCGATATAGTGGTTAAAATGTTCGACATGACCTTGATCATGGCGTTCGGTAAGGCGATCGGAGTAACCTTGCCCGCGATGATCAATAATGGCCACTGAAAAACCTTTTGCTGCCCATTCAAGTGCTACTTCTTGGTATTTTACGTAAGCCTCTACGCGCCCTGGGCTAATAACCACCCACGGGGCAGGCTCGGCTTGTGCCCAAACGCAGTAACACACCCGCACACCATCGGCAGTTTCAAATTCCAAGTGTTCGGTATGTTGCCAAAATTCAGCAAGCCCTGTTTCAGACCAAGTTGTCCAAGCAGTGTCCGTATCAGCTGGCCGACTATTTAACCAAGTTTGGAGTTGGGCTGCTAACGTGCTGGTTTCCGTAACCATATGTTTTCTGTCCTTTAAACATTCACTTTAAGGGCACTGTTAGAGTGGCCAACAGGCCACCTTGCGGATGGTTTTTTGCTGTTAATTCGCCGCCCAATACACGTGTGGCGCGCTGGCAAATTGCCAGTCCTAGGCCAACGCCGGCACCATGGTGGCGCGAAGGGTCGGCGCGGAAAAAGGGTTTAAACAATTGCTTTAATTTTGATTCGTCTACACCTGGGCCTTCGTCGCGCACCACCATTTGTAATGCTTTGCCCTTGGCGTGGGTTACTTCTTCAGCGGTTAAATACACAATGCCCTGTTCAGGCCCGTACTGAAAACCATTACGAATTAAGTTTTCTAACACTAAACGTAACAACACGGGGTCGGTATACATTTCAGGTAGCGGGTTGGTTGGCAATTGTAAGCGTTCTTCCCACTTAGCTTGGGCATAACCTAAATCCGCTTTTATGTCTTCAAATAAAGGCATCAGCTCAACGCTTTGCCGAACCGGCTCGTCGAGCCCATTTTCCAACCGCGACAACCATAAAATACTGTCAATAATAGTGCCAAGGCGATAAATGTCTTTTTCAATTTGGCGGTAATTGGGGTTGTCACGAATGGTTTCGGTTACATCGCCAAGTAAGTCGAGGGCTATTTGTGATCGGGCTAAGGGTGAGCGTAATTCATGCGAAACGTCGCTCAGTAAACGGCGCTGAGCATTACGCGAAGTGGCCAATTCAATCGCTGTAATACTTAAAGTACGTGCTAATTCGCCCAGTTCGTCGCGACGTTTAGGTAAGCGGCCTAAATTAGGGCGGGCTGCGCCTTCGGCAATTTCGCGGGTGGCATTACGTAATTTTCGTAGCGGCCTAACAAACCAAAGGCCTAGAATTAATGCCCCAAAACCTGAAAAACCAACGCTTAACCACACTACGCGGGGTAGCCAGTCTTGGTCGTGCTTTGCGGCCAGGTCGCCCATTTCATTAGCCAATAATGGCCTGGCAACAATAATAAAGGCATTGTCGATGGTGAATGGCCCTGCAAGCATTTTATCGCCCACGGGTACTTGTTGTGCTTCAGGCTCTTCGAACAACCTTAATATATAGCCTATGTAATCGGGGTGTAAAGCTGGTGCAAATGTGGGCTCTAAAGCGGTGTCGTCTAATCGTGCCATGACACGGTATTCACCTACTAGCAAGCGGCCAGGCTGCAATAACCCAGAGCCAAGTGCCGCTTCAAATACAGGAGGCAAGGAGCGTTCGAAGTCTTCTGCTAAGGGCTCAGCAGGAGTGGGCTGGGTAAAGTAGTAGGCCCCATACAGTGCCGCAGTGGACGCCCCTAAGAGCAGGAACCAGAACAACGCCAGCAATCGAATTGTTAGCGATTGATACCAGCGTGTTTTAGGGTTCCTAATCATAATGGCTCTTAATTATGCCTTTCATTGTGGCTGCTTCGTTGCTGTTTCAACCATACGATAGCCCCGACCACGAACGGTTTCAATACGCTCAGGATTACTCGGTAGTTTTTTGCGAATATTACTGATATGTACGTCGAGCGAGCGGTCGAACGGGCCAAGCTGGCGCCCAAGCACCTGCATCGATAAGCTTTCTTTAGTAACTAACTGGCCATGGTGGGTAGCGAGCTGGCGTAATACTTCAAATTCAGTTGGCGTTAAAGTAAGCGCCACACCGTCGCAACTGGCGTCGGCTTCATGCATGTCTAACTCAAAGCCTGCAAAGCGAATTAGCCGTACGTCGGCAATTTCATCGTTACTGCGGGCACTGCGGCGCATAAGCGCACGAATACGCGCCACCAGTTCACGCGAGTAAAAAGGTTTTGGCAAGTAATCGTCGGCGCCTAGTTCTAAACCTACCACACGGTCAACGTTGTCACCTCGGGCGGTAAGCATAAGAATAGGGGTTTCAACGCTGCTTTGGCGCAATTGCTTAAGTACCTGTAAACCGTCTATTTCAGGCAGCATAATGTCTAGTAAAATAAGGTCCCAAGACGCTTCAATAGCAGCTTTCAAACCTTCTTTACCGTCGTGCCGTACAGACAGCTTCCAACCTTCACGGCGAACCACTTCCTGTAACATGTTGCCTAGCTCTACGTCGTCATCGACCAAAAGTATATTTGCCACAATCGTTTCCTCTTTGCTGACTATGAACAGCTAGTGTAAAGACGACCGTAACAATTATAGACAGCCTTTCCCCTATCTTTACGTTCGTCGAGTACCTAGCAGCTGTAGTACAAGTCAAATTCTATTGGATGGGTGGTTTTATTCAATAGCTCTACTTCTTTACGCTTAATACCGATGTATGCGTCGATCATGTCGTTGCTCATCACCCCACCGCGGGTTAAAAACTCACGATCTTGTTCAAGGCAATCGAGCGCCTCTTCTAATGATGTAGCCACCGTTGGTATTTCTTTTGCTTCTTCAGCGGGTAAGTCGTACAAGTCTTTGTCCATGGCATCGCCCGGATGAATTTTATTTTGAATACCATCGAGCCCAGCCATCATTAACGCGGTAAAAGCCAGATAAGGGTTTGCTACTGCGTCGGGGAAGCGGGCTTCAATGCGACGTCCTTTTGGGTTTGCCACCAGCGGAATACGAATGGAAGCAGACCGGTTACGTGCTGAATAAGCCAGCATAACTGGAGCTTCAAAGCCTGGCACTAGGCGTTTATACGAGTTTGTAGCTGGGTTAGTAAAAGCGTTCAGTGCTCGGGCGTGTTTAATAACACCGCCAATATAATAAAGCGCTAGTTCAGATAGCCCGCCATATTTGTCGCCGGCAAAAATATTTTTGCCATCTTTTGCTAACGACATGTGCACATGCATGCCCGAGCCATTATCACCCACTAAAGGCTTTGGCATAAAGGTGGCGGTTTTGCCGTAGGCATGGGCCACGTTGTGAACCACATATTTAAACACCTGAATTTCGTCTGCTTTCGCCGTTAGGGTATTAAACCGTGTGGCGACTTCGTTTTGACCAGCCGTTGCCACTTCATGGTGATGCGCTTCAACCACCAAGCCCATTTCTTCCATGGTTTCAGACATTAAGCAGCGTAAGTCGTACGACGAGTCAACCGGTGGTACTGGAAAATAACCACCTTTTACGCTAGGTCGGTGGCCTTGGTTACCGTCGACATATTCACGATCAGAGTTCCACTTTGCTTCGCGGTCATCAATTTTGTAGAACGAGCCACTCATATCTGTTTTAAAACGTACATCGTCGAACAAGAAAAACTCTGGTTCTGGTCCAAACAAAGCCGTGTCGGCAATACCGGTTGAAATTAAATATGCTTCTGCACGCTGCGCAATAGAACGTGGGTCGCGGTCGTAGCCTTGGCGAGTGTCGGGTTCTAAAATTGAACAACGGAGAATAAGCGTGGTTAGCTCTGAAAAAGGGTCTATTACTGCCGTACTTGGGTCTGGCAGCAACACCATGTCTGATTCGCTAATACCTTTCCAACCCGCCATCGACGAGCCGTCAAACATGCGGCCGTCTTCAAAGAAATCTTCGTCAATTTGCGACACGGGAATGGTTAAGTGTTGCTCTTTTCCCTTTGTGTCGGTGAAACGTAAATCAACAAAGCGCACATTCTTTTCTTCAATTATATTCATCACTGTCTCAACAGACATGACGGCCTCCGGTTAGTTTTTTTAATTTATGCTGTGAACCCACAAACACAGCCACAGTATGACTTATTAACAATTAATGCGCATCTGCTTGGTAAAAAAAAATAGAGTTTTCCTGCCTGCTGTCAGTTTCCAGGCAGCAACAACGAAGCAATACAATTTGTGCGTGCATTTAACATAGTTTCGCTTTAATTTTGAGCACAAAAGGCGTATAATATGCGCCCTTCGTGCCCCAGCGCCGTGTTTTTCGTCGTTGTGGCACTCTCACTTTGAGGTTGAAACTCCCAGTTATGTCTAAAGATATTCAAAAGCTACGCAATATCGCGATTATCGCCCACGTTGACCATGGTAAAACTACCTTAGTTGACAAACTTCTACAGCTTTCCGGCACGCTTGAAAGCCGCGGCCCTGCTGAAGACCGTGTTATGGACTCTGGCGATATCGAGAAAGAGCGTGGTATTACTATTCTTGCTAAGAATACAGCCATTAACTGGAATGACTACCATATCAACATTCTTGACACCCCAGGTCACGCCGACTTTGGTGGTGAGGTAGAGCGCGTTCTGTCGATGGCAGACTCGGTTATTCTTGTGGTTGACGCAGTTGACGGCCCTATGCCACAAACCCGCTTCGTAACCCAAAAAGCCTTCGACCACGGCTTAAAGCCAATTGTTGTGGTAAATAAAATTGACCGCCCAGGCGCACGTGCCGACTGGGTTGTTGACCAAGTATTCGACTTGTTCGATAACTTAGGTGCAACCGACGAACAGTTAGACTTCCCAATTATTTATGCGTCGGCTTTAAATGGCTACGCCAGCGAAGACTCTGAAGCCCGCAGTGGTAACATGGACCCACTGTTCCAAACTATTATTGACAAGGTACCTGCGCCGGCCGCCGACATTAACGGCCCATTGCAATTACAAATTTCCCAGCTCGACTATTCAAGCTATGTGGGTGTTATTGGTATTGGCCGTATTACTCGCGGTACCATTAAGTCGAACCAACAAGTTGTTATTGTAAGCACCGATGGTACTCGCCGCACCGGCCGTGTTGGTGACGTGTTTGGTTACCTTGGTCTTGATCGCAGCGAAGTTGAGTCGTCTCATGCTGGCGACATTTGTGCGATAACGGGTCTTGGCGAACTTAAAATTTCTGATACTGTTTGTGCTGTAGAGGCGGTGGAAGCATTGCCACCATTACGCGTTGACGAGCCTACAGTTACCATGACTTTCCAAGTTAACACTTCGCCATTTGCAGGCAAAGAAGGTAAGTTTGTCACCTCGCGCCAAATTCTTGAGCGGTTACAGCAAGAGCTGGTACATAACGTAGCTTTGCGTGTTGAAAACACCGACAACCCGGATCGCTTCCGCGTTTCTGGCCGTGGTGAACTACACCTAAGTATATTAATTGAAAATATGCGCCGTGAAGGCTTTGAACTGGCCGTGTCACGCCCAGAAGTTATTTTACGCGAAGTAGACGGTGTAACTCACGAACCGTTTGAAACCTTAACCGTTGATATTGAAGAAGTGCACCAAGGTCAGGTAATGGAAGCTTTAGGTACGCGTAAAGCTGAAATGACCAATATGATTCCAGACGGTAAAGGCCGTGTACGTATCGACTTTACCGTTCCAAGCCGTGGTTTAATTGGTTTCCAAACAGAATACATGAGCTTAACCTCGGGTACTGGTTTAATTTATCACTCGTTTGATCATTATGGCCCACACAAAGGTGGTCGTATTGGCCAACGTGTGAACGGCACCATGATTTCAAACAGCCAAGGTAAAGCGTTAACGCACTCACTGTTTGCTTTACAAGAGCGTGGCCGTTTGTTTACTGCCCATGGTGACGATGTTTATGAAGGCCAAATTATTGGTATAAACAACCGTTCAAACGACTTAACCGTGAACTGTATTAAAGGCAAACCACACACCAACGTACGTGCTTCAGGTACCGACGAAGCACAGGTACTGTCGCCACCTATTCGTTACAGCTTAGAGCAAGCGCTTGAGTTTATTGATAACGACGAATTGGTAGAAGTAACACCGAAGTCGATTCGCGTACGTAAGAAGTTACTGACCGAAAACGACAGAAAGCGTGCGGCACGTTCAGCTACTTAATTGTTAAATCAGCAAAATAAAAAAGGGAGCGACATGTCGCTCCCTTTTTTTATCTGCCGTAAGTTCATTGTTAAAAATTATAAGCGCACGCCTTCCAATGAAAGCATAAACTCAACGGTTTGAGTGGCTGGGCCTAGGTCCATTTTCACATTAAAGTCTTTTAACTGAATGCTCATACTGCCTTCAAAACCAGTGCGGTAGCCGCCCCAAGGGTCTTGGCCTTCACCGGTTTTAGTCACTTTAATAACCACCGGCTTGGTTACACCGTTGAAAGTTAAGTCGCCGCTAACATCCATAGTACCTTCACCCGTTACTTGCACCGACTTAGACGCAAAAGTAGCTTCAGGGTGCTTTCTGGTATTTAAAAAGTCTGGCCCACGCAAATGCTTATCGCGCTCTGCATGGTTAGTGTCGACACTGTTGGTTTTAATCACAATGTTTACTTTGCTGTCTTCAGGTTTGGCTGCGTCGTAGCTAAAGGTTCCGTCGAAGTCTTTAAAAGTGCCGTACATCCAGCTAAAGCCGAGGTGGTTCACTTTAAATTGTACAAAGGCATGCTGGCCTTCAATGTCTACTTTATAGTCGGCGGCTGATGCAGCGCCTGCTAAAAACAAACTGCCTATAACAACACTAGTGAATAGTTTTTTTAACATAATTACGTCCTTATTAATAAAGTTCTGGTAGTTTATCTTTTTATTTTGGTTTGCGAGCACGTTTACCAAACATTCGCACTAAGGTTTCGTCGCCTTCAAACCAGTGGTGTTTAAGCGCTGCTACAGCATGAATAAACACCGTAACCATAAGCGCCCAAGCCACGTATTTATGAATAAACCCGGCAAGGTCGGCCTGATCAGGCAACCCCTGCAAGGTTGCTGGTACCTCAAACAAACCAAACACTAAAACACCCGCGCCGTCGGCGGTTGAAATTAAGTAGCCTGAAAAAACAATAGTGAATAACATCACATACATGAGCAGGTGGGCAATTTTAGCCCCTGTTCGTACCCAAGGGCTATGGCTGGCTACTGGCTGTACAGGTTGGTTCGTAAAGCGCCATATAACTCGAAATGCCAATAGGGCAAATAAAACCACCCCTATGCTTTTATGTAGTGCAGGGGCTTTGTGGTACCAAGGATTGTAATAACCTAAGTCCACCATCCAATAACCTAAGGCAAACATACCTAGCACGACAATGGCGATCAGCCAGTGCAAGATGATGCTCACTAAGCCATAAGCAGATGGTGAGTTTTTAATGCGCATACTAATCCCTTATTTGTTGATGCCTTACTTATTATAGAGACAGCTACGATAACGACTTGAATAATATAAGTACATTAGCAAATTAACAAAAGAGCCTTTCTTGACACACAAAGCTCATATTGATACCATTTTAAATAACAAAATTTAAACAAAGGCTAGGATGTTAATCTGATGACGTTAAAACAATCCTTTTTTCTTACCCTGATATTCTCTTTCTTTTCTATTTCATCCCCAACACGTGCTGACACCTGCCTCGATTACCAACCAGGCCAAAGTGATAATTCCTGTGCTGCTGCCTATACTCGGCAACAACAAACTCTTTATTTCAATAGTCCTCAGCTTGGCGAGCAGTCATTTTTAGTTAAACGAGTGGTTCATAAAGCAACCAACACCACAGTTCACAGCGATTTTGATTTCTCCGCCAACTGTAATGGCGATGGCTATTTATGCAGCCTCTCCCAGCATGATTTTATTACTTTATATTTAACAACGTTTCGTGAAGCTGTAAAAGCAAGTTCTTTTTATTCTTACATTACTCACATACCAGAGCCATGCGACCCTACTAAGCAAGTTTGTTGTGACGACAATAACCAATGCACAGAAATAAAATCCATACCCAACCAAAGTAGCTCGTTGCGTCAGGTTTTTATTAAAAGTGTTGTTCAGGCCCTTGGTTATAAACTTGTTGATAAAGCCTTTGATCCTATGAGTGACCCCGACTATATCGAAGAACTTAGTCAGGGTGAGGTAAAGTTTATACTTTCAGGCTTCAATAGCTATAACAGTGTCTGCAAGCTAGAGGGCACCCAGTGTACTAACTATCACGGTACTATTTATAACACTGGTGCTGATTTCTCACACGTTCACTCTCGTGAAGCAGATGATTTAAATAGGTTCCTTCGTTACTATTTTAATCAAAACGACAAGCAATGTAGTTCTAACATGCGCTGCGATACCGCTCAACTTTGCACTATTAGCTATTATTGCCAGTAAATACTCCTATAAGCACCGCAAAAAAGTGCAACACGCTACCCGCAAGTACAAACACATGCCAAATTGCGTGGTGGTAAAGCATTTGCTTGCGTACATAAAAAATAACCCCGAAGGAGTAACTTAAGCCGCCAGCTAATAATAGTAATAGTGCGAAGCTGTCTACTAATTCCAACATGGGCTTCATAGCCACTAACGCCATCCAGCCTAAGCCTAAATACAAGGTGAGCGAGAGCCACTTAACACGCTCTTTTTTCATGGTTTCTAAGAATACGCCGCCAATGGCTATGCTCCAGATAATAATAAACAAACTCCAACCCCAAGGGCCGCGTAGGTTCACTAATAAAAATGGCGTGTAAGTGCCTGCTATCAACAAAAATATTGCAGCATGGTCCATTAGCTGAAATGCTTTTTTGGCCCGGGGATTGGTAATGGCGTGGTATAAGGTTGAGGCCATATAAAGCAGAATAAGTGATGTGCCATAAATTATGCCACTTACTAAATGCCAAACGGTGCCTTCGGTTAACCCATACCACACCATAATGATTAAGGCTGCAACCCCAAGCAAAGCGCCAATTCCGTGGGTTACGGAATGTGCTATTTCTTCACCGAGTGTGTAATTTTTATTTGTCATTGTTGCTGCAAACTCGCCGCTAAATTAGTTATGCTGCATTCAATCATAATTCGACTCAATATACTGCATTTTGCGAAGAAAGTTTTCTGTAGCACGTGCACTGTCGGAATTTACCCGAAAGGTGTTGTGAAAGCCCGTATATACTTTTACTTCGTCGTCTTCTAGGTACACGGTGTAGCCGTCGAAGTCGGAGTAAGCGGTAATACCGTCTAGGTGGTGCGTTGTTTCACCGTCTTTTTTAGTTGCTGCGCCTAAGCGGGTTATTTTTTCAAACACGGCCAAAATTAGCCGTGCGTTTATGTCAGTTTGCATTTTGTTTCCCTAAGTTGGTTATACAAAACTACCTACCTAGTTATGACACTCAGCAGCACAGGTTACAAGCTACGCTGGCGTTTTAGCTTTAGTTTCAGCAGTTGTTTTTCTATCCACATGTAGAACACGGGAATGAAAAATATAGAAATAAAAGTAGCCACTAGCATACCACCTACTACAGTAACTCCTACGGCTTGCCGTGCTGCAGAGCCCGCACCCGAGCCAACCACTAAAGGTGCAGCACCTAAAATAAATGCCAGCGAGGTCATTAGTATTGGCCGGAAACGCTGTCGGCAGGCAGTCAGGGCTGAAGCTGTAATCGACAAGCCTTGCTTACGGTTCATGGCAGCAAATTCAACAATTAGTATGGCATTTTTAGCGGCTAAGCCAATCAGTACCAATAATCCCACTTGGAAATAAATATTGTTTTGTAAACCAAGTAGCCAAGTGGCAACCACCGCCCCAAACACCGCAAAAGGTATCGCGGTTAAAACCGCCAGCGGTAGAGTCCAGCGTTCATACTGGGCTGCTAACAATAAGAAAATCATTAAAATTGCAAAGCCAAACGCTAGCCCTGCCGCGGCACCGCCTTCACGCTCTTGGCGCGACGAGCCGGTCCAAAACAGCTGATATTTAGGCTCTTCGCTATGTAACGAAGTTTCTATGCTAGCTACCACTTCTTCTAACGCCAACATGGCTTGCCCAGTACTAAAACCAGGGGCAGGCTCACCTAATAGGCGCGCAGCTGGCCTGCTGTTATAACGGTCGATAGAGTCTGGCCCGGTAGTACGTTGCACTTGAATGACTGAGTTTATGGGTACCATGTCGCCTTTTTTCGAACGCACAAATACTTCAGAAAGCTTTTCTGGGCTTTCTCGGTAAGCAGATTCGGCCGACATATATACCCGCCAAGCACGGCCTAAGTAGTTAAAGTCGTTAATATACTTTCGCCCAAACACCGAGTTCATGGCGGCGAATATTTCGTCAATATTCACGCCTATGGTTTTGGCTCGTTCGCGATCCACATAAGCTGTATAACGGGGAATGTCCATACGCAAAGTTGTGCGTACGTTTCTTAATTCGGGCCGTTGGTTGGCCATTGCTACCACTTGCTCCATGTGAATGGCTAGTTCTTCGTCGCTACCGTCGGCAATAATAGCCATGTAACCTTCAATACCACCTGTGGTAGAAATACCTGAAATAGGCGGCGGGTTAAACGCACGAATAGTTGCTTCGGGGTAGTCTTCACCCAGTTCGTTCACCTGCTCGGCAAATTCATAGCTACTTTGGCCCGCAGCCTTACGCTGGTTCCAAGCCTTTAAGGTAACAAAACTGGCCCCTACGTTGGCTTTGCGGCCACCATTTACTAAGTCGTAACCAATAAAGGTAAGGGTGTTGGCTACCATACTTTCATTGCGTAATTGTTCGTTCCAACCCACTGAAAAGCGTTGGGTACGATCAAGCGAAGCTCCTTCTTGTAAACGATGCGACACCAGCACATAACCTTGGTCTTCGTCGGGTACTAAGCCACTGGGCAAGTGTTTAAATATACCAAAGGAAATAGCAATAACGCCGGCAAAAATTATCGTTGCCATACCGGTACGGCGCAGCATAAAGCGCACACCTTCGGTATAACGTATGGTTAAACGGTCAAAAAGCCTATTAAACTTTTGCAATAACACGGGTGGTTTGCTTGGCCGTTGTTCAAGTAAAGCGGCACATAAAGCTGGGGCTAAGGTTAACGCCACAAAGCCAGAAATAATTACCGAAATTGCAATGGTTAAGGCAAACTGTTGGTACATAACCCCTGCTAAACCACCTAAAAACGCCACCGGTACAAACACCGCCGTAAGCACCAACACCATAGTGACAATAGGGCCCGACACTTCTTGCATGGCTTTCACAGCGGCTTCTTTCGGTGACAAGTTTTCTTCGGTCATTAACCGTGCCACGTTTTCCAACACCACAATGGCGTCGTCTACCACAATGCCTATGGCTAATACCAAGGCCAGTAAAGTAAGCAGGTTCAATGAAAAACCGAATACATACATGCCCGCAAAGGCACCGATAAGCGAAACAGGAATGGCCAATAAAGGAATAAGAGTGGCGCGCCAGCTTTGCAAAAATAAATAAATAACCGCAATAACCAACACTAAAGCTTGAAACAGCGTAAGAATAACTTGCTCTATCGACACCTTTACAAATTCGGTGGTGTCAAAAGAAATGGAATAGTCGACCCCAGAAGGAAAACTCCGGCTCATGCGTTCCATTACGGCGTCTACTTCTTTCGACACCTCTAAGGCGTTGGCACCTGGCCGTAACACAATACCCATGGGTACTACTGTTTCACCATTTTGAATGGCGTCGAAGTCGTAAATGCTGGCACCCAATTCAACGCGGGCCACGTCGGACAAGCGCACTACAGCGCCGTTGTCGTCGGCATGTAGAATAATATTTTCAAATTCGCTAACCGTAGAAAAACGACCTTCGGTGCCAATAGGTAAAGTCAGTTCTTGCGCATTTTCTGGGTTCGGGGCGGCACCAAATAGCCCGGCCGCATACATACCATTTTGTTCTTTAACCGCTTTATTTACATCGGCAGGGGTAAGGCCGTAGTCTGCAAGCTGATCAGGCCGTAACCAAATACGCATGGCGTAAGTTTTCGAGCCAAAATAGGTTACGCTGGCCACGCCATTAATGCGGCTTAATTCGTCTTGTACGGTTAGGTTCGAATAGTTATTTAGAAATAAAGAGTCACGACTGCCGTCGGGCGAGCGCATGGAAACAATTTTTAAAATAGCACTCGACTCTTTACTAATTCGAATGCCGCTGCGCTGGGTTTCTTCCGGTAGCCGCGACAGCGCCCGTTGCACAGCGGAGTCGACGTCGATGGCGGCTTGGTCTATGTCGGTGCCAACTTCAAACACTACGGTTATGCTAACGCTGCCCGATGAGTCGGCCGACGAGGTCATATACAGCATGTTTTCCACGCCATTAATATACAGTTCTAATGGCGAAGCAACCGCTTGCGATGCGGCTTCAGCAGTGGCACCTGAATAGCTAGCAGAAATTTTAACTTGCGGCGGTACAATTTGTGGGTACTGCTGCACCGGCAACATACGTAGGGCCATAAGCCCCGCCAACACAATCAAAATCGACAGCACCCCAGCTAAGACTGGGCGCTCGATAAAATGCTTGGCTATCATTCAAAATCCTCCACCCGCACCCGTGCGCCAGGTTGAAGCATTGAAAGACCTTCCACAATCACTCGATCACCGTTGGCCAAGCCGTCTTCAATCAGCTGTTCGTTGTCTACTCGTACACCTAAAGTAACTTCGCGTACCCGCACGCGGTCTTCTTCGTCAACAATATAAACCACTGAGCGACGGCCAGATTGCACTACCGAGCGTTGTGGTACTGAAATGGCATCGGCTACCACAATTTTAGGCAGCTCTACCCGTACAAATTGCCCTGGTAATAAGTCTAAGTTGGGGTTTGGAATAACCGCTCGGGCTTCCATGTTACCGGTATTACGATCAACCACGCGGCTAACATAGTCGATATAACCACGGCTTGAATGCTCGCGGCCGTCGGCAAAGCTTAAGCGCACATTGTGTTCATGAGGCTCGGCTGGGCTTACTTCTTGAGTAGGGTCGGTAACAGCGGTAAGCGATGAATTGGCCAATAAATAGCGCGCCGCTACACCGTTTTCTGGCACTGAAAAGCGCACATACAGTGGGTCCATGGCGGTAACAACGGCTAGGCTGTCACCTTCACCAATAACGTTACCCACCGACACTCGTTCGCGGCTAGCAATTCCAGTAATTGGCGCTTTCACTTCAGTATAGTTATAGCGTAACGAGGCATCGTCGAGGCGGGCACGAGTACTTTCTAAACCGGCGGCGGTTATTTCTAGCTTTGACTGGGCTTGGTCGCGATCGCGAGCAGAAATAGCACCATCGTCGTACAGGTTCATAACCCGATTCCAATCACGGCGGGCGGTAGCATGCTCAGCTTCCGCTTGGCTTAAGTCGGCTTTGGCTTGCTGCAGGGTAACTTCGTAGGGGGCTTTTTCTAACCGAAACATAACTGTACCGGCTGGTACTAGTTGGCCTTCTTTAAACTCGCGTGATTCTATTTGCCCACCAGCTCGTGCAGTAACTGCTGCAACCATAGAGCCTTCTGTACGAGCCGAAAAAGAGCGTTCAATTTCAAGGTTTTCAGCCGCAACAGTAACCGCAAATACGCGTGGTAATGGTCGCTTGGGCGCTTCTAATTCTTGGGCTTCTTCTGCCGCGCAGGCCGATATAAAAAACGCTGCAAAAAGCACGCTTAACACCGTAGGTAGCTGCTGTAATGAAAGTGGCTTCATGCCGTAGTCCTGCCTTTGAGTCTATTAAGTTGACCCAATTCTACCCACGGCAGATAAATATAAGTGGCTTTTACAGTACATTTACGGGCTTTTCAGCCCTATTTTACTGCTTTAAAGCTTATTGATTTTCATGCGGGTGTATTTTCCCCGTTACCTTTTGGTAGTAGCGGTGGGTAAAAATAAACGCATGAATAATAGCCACCACATAAATAACTGGCCCTGCCACGTAACTGCCAGGTGGCCCGCCATTAAAGGCAACGTAAAGCAGTGTTATGGCTAGCATGTACATAGGTAAGCTAAGCATTGCTTGCTTTCGGTAGCCGCTTAACCAAATTCCGTAGGGCGGCAATATTACACAAATTAAATAGTTCATACGCTTTGCCTTTATTATTGTTTAACCTTTACGGTTAGGTTTTTAGTTGGAAAGTAACTGGACCGTTGTTAACCAAGTGCACTTGCATGTCGGCAGCAAATTGGCCCGTTTGTACGCCCACATTGTACGCTTCACCTGCGCTGCGCATAGCTTGGCAAAACACTTCATACAGGCGCTCGGCTTCACTCGGTGTTGCGGCCGAAGAAAAGCTTGGGCGGCGGCCTTTTTGCGTGTCGGCTGCTAAGGTAAATTGCGACACAACTAACACTTCGCCACTGATATCTCGCACGTCTAAATTCATTTTATTGTCATTATCGGCAAATATTCGATAGCCAACAATACGCGCTGCAAGGCGCTGGGCTTTTTCGTCAGTGTCGCCATGCTCAACGCCAAGTAAAACCAATATACCCGGCCCGATAGTCGCAACGGCTTCGTTATCGACTATAACCTGCGCCGAACTAACGCGCTGAATTAAACCTATCATTCTTTTTGATCCTGTTCGTCATTTGCTGCTGTTTCTTCTATCGGCATTGCTTCGCTTGGTTCATGCAAATACTCTTCAATACTAGCCGCTAGCTCGGCCCCAATTAAAATAATATTCCACGACAAGTAAATCCAAACAATCATAATAGGTATGGTAGCTAAGGCGCCATAAATAAGCTGGTAGGTTGGAAAGTATTGCAAGTAAATTTGAAAGCCATTTTTGGCGGTCTCAAATAAAACGGCCGCAAGTAATGCCCCCCATATAGCATGGCGCACTTTTACCACGCGGTTAGGTACTGTTACATACAGCAGTAAAAAAGCGATAAAGGTAGAAGTAAGCGGCAATACTCGTAGCAAAAACGACTGCATGCCGCCTAAGTAGTCTGCGCCAAACACCTCTGGGCTTAATAAATAAGAACTCGCTGCAATACTCACCCCCACCAACACTGGGCCTAGGGTTAGAATCATCCAATATACGGCTAACGAAATAATCATTCGCCGGCGTTGTTCAACACGCCAAATGGTGTTCATCGACTTGTCGATAGCCGACATTAACAACAACGCCACCACAAATAAGAACACCGCCCCTACGGCTGTCATTTGGTTGGCGTTTTCTACAAACCCTTCTAAATAGTTGGTAATAGCGTCGCCACTGGTTGGTATTAGGTTCGACAGCAACATTTCCTGTACCTGTTCACGCAGCTCGGCAAACATTGGAAAAGCTGCAAACATGGCAAACACCACGGCCAACAATGGCACTAACGACAACAAAGACACATAGGTAAGATGCCCAGCGGTAACGTTAACTCGGTCTTTTAAGCAGCGTTTTAAAAAATGTTTTGAGAATGCCCAAACATGGCCGTAGCCTAGCTTTATTTTGCTCCAAGCCTGTTCAACTGCTTCTTGCCTTTTTGTCATCGCAATTCCTTGTCGATACTATTAACGTTAGGCTTAGCGTTATTCTAATATCGGTCTGGTAAGTTGATATACTCGATTACGAAATCCTGCAACATTTTGCTGAGTGCGCAACCATCCAGCTATGGCGGCACAACAATCGAGTTCGCTGTCACCTAAGTTATCGTTTTGCAAATGCGGTAACCAGTTAATAGCTAGCACTCCACCCGGCTTAACCACTTTGGCGCAGGCGGTTATAAATTGAACATCTAAACGGTCATAAACGTCGCACAACACTAAATCATACTGCGGGCCCTGCCAGCTTGTTGTTAACCATTCATAAGCTTTAGCCATAAGAATGCGTTGTTCGGGTATAACGGTGGCAGGAGCAAAGTAGTCAAAATAAAGTGAAATAACTCTAGCCGACTGTTCTAAGCATAACCAATTTAGCGTTGGGTAATGGGCCCGTGCATAAGCCATGGCACTACCACCGCCTAAGCCTAGTTCTAATACGTTACCATGCTCAGGCACTGCCGCAAGGGCCGCCAATAATGGTATTTGATGCGCTAACACCAACCTTGCGGGGTCCCGCTTGTCTTGCACCGATTGCACCGAGCCATTTAGCACTAATAGCCGATAATCTTGATTCTCAAGAACGACTAATCTAACCTCGATGCCTCCAGTCAGTGTTATTATTGTTGCTTCTTGAAGCAATTGTTCTAGCGCTTGGCCAGTTAACGGCTCTGTCACCCGTGTTCTCCCGTTATCAATATGAGAACTCAGTGTAAGCCATTGTCGTAGGAAGACCAATGTCGAAAGTTACCATAGTAATTCCACATACAGATGAAAGCTTTGAGCGCTATTACGAGCTACGTTGGCGCGTGTTACGCAAGCCATTTCACCGCCCCCGTGGATCAGAACAAGACGAATACGACCAAGTAGGCGAGCATCGCATGCTGGTGAATGAAGAAGGCCGTGCTATTGGCGTGGGCCGTATTCATTTTAACAGCCCCGACGAAGCACAAATTCGCTTTATGGCGATTGATCCTGACTACCAAGGTACCGGCCAAGGTGTTGCCTTAATTTATGCGCTCGAGTCGGCGGCCCTCGCCCAAGGTGCCAAACGCACCATAATAAACTGCCGCGATAACACCCTTGGCTTTTACCAGCGCTGTGGTTATGTGCTAAAAGAAGAGGCCAACACGGTTAAAAACCCCATGGCCGAGCACCAGCTAGTCAAAGTATTAAACAATAAAAACTATATTGTGTACCGCCCTGATTGGTGCGACGCACTGCAGAAAATATGGCACAGCGACATTCCCATTAGTAAAGCCATGGGCATTCGCATTTACCAATATACTGGCCGTACGCTTGAATTACGGGCGCCTTTGGCGCGCAACATTAACGTGCACCACACTATGTTTGCAGGCAGTATTTATACCTTAGCAACCTTAGCAGGCTGGGGCATGCTGCATTTACACATGCAGGAATTAAAAGTTAACGGCGACATTGTATTAGCTGAGGCAAACATTGAATACAAACTGCCCATTGCCGAACATGCCCGAGCCGTATCGAACTTGGTTGATGTTGAAGGAAACTTTGATAACTTACTGGAAGGTAGAAACGCCCGGCTAACCTTGTCGGTGGCGTTATATGACGGCGATGATTTCGCCGCCATGTTCACCGGGCGCTATGTAGTAAAAGCACCGCGTTAACCGCGGGCCATTTTTATTGCTGTTAACTGCGACAATTCACCACTGCGAATTAACTTAGTAATGGCAATAATGTCGGGCGAAAAGTAGCGGTCTTCTGCATAATAAGACACCTTTTCACGCACCTTTGTATAGGTTGCTTCTACCACTGGCGAACTTTTTAACGGCCGGCGGAAGTCGATACCCTGAGCTGTAGCGAGCAATTCAATTGCCACAATAGACGCTGTATTTTCAGCGATATCTTCTAGCCTGCGCGCTGCGAAAGTGGCCATCGACACATGGTCTTCTTGGTTCGCCGACGTTGGTATGCTGTCTACCGAGGCAGGGTGCGACAGGGTTTTATTTTCTGAAGCTAAAGCCGCTGCCGTTACTTGCGCCAGCATAAAGCCTGAGTTCACCCCACCATTTTCCACCAAGAAAGCTGGCAAATTACTTAATGTACGGTCAACTAATAAAGCAATTCGGCGTTCAGACAAAGAGCCTATTTCACTGCATGCCACAGCTAAGCTGTCGGCCACTAGTGCTACAGGCTCGGCATGGAAGTTACCGCCAGAAAGAATGTCGTTGTCGTCGGAAAACACCAGCGGGTTGTCGGTTACGCCATTCCCTTCTCGTTCCAAAATAATGGCGCCATTACGGATTTGATCCCAAATAGCTCCCATTACTTGTGGTTGGCAACGGAGTGAGTAAGGGTCTTGTACTTTTTCACAGTCTAAATGCGAGCTGCCTATTTCACTGCTTGCGCCTAAAATAGTGCGTAATTCTGCTGCTACATCAATTTGCCCAAGCTGGCCACGAACCTCATGAATGCGGGCGTCGAACGGGGTGCGCGAACCTAAGGCCGCTTCCACCGCCATACCACCGGCCAATAGCGCTGAACGGAACACGTCTTCAATAGCAAATAAGCCGTGTAAGGCCAATGCGGTCGACGCTTGGGTGCCGTTTAATAACGCTAAACCTTCTTTTGGCGCCAGTGTCATTGGTGCCATGCCGAGTGTTTTAAGCACGTCTGCCGAAGGTAATACTTGCCCTTGGTAGCGTATTTCACCTTCACCTAACAACGGCAGGACTAAATGCGCTAGGGGTGCTAAGTCGCCACATGCACCTACCGAGCCTTTAGAAGGTACACATGGGTAGGCTTCGTTATTGAGCAGCTCTAGTAAAAATCGCATTACTTCTGGGCGAATGCCAGAATAACCACGGGCGAGTGAGTTTATTTTAAGTACCAACATTAAGCGTACGACCGAGTCGGCCATTAGCTCGCCAACGCCTGCCGCATGAGAAAGAACAATGCGGCGCTGTAAGTCACTAAGTTGGTCTGCTGCAATACGCGTACTGGCTAACAAGCCAAAACCGGTATTAATGCCATACACAACACGGCCTTCCGCTAATACGTCGGCCACGGTTTTCGCCGCCCGCTCAATGTCCGGCCAAGCAGATTCGGTTAACGTTAATTGCACTGGAGAACGGCTAATATGGCGCATTTGAGCCAAGGTAAGTTGGCCTGGTTGTAATTCTAGTTGGTAGCTCATGGCTTTTGTGTCTCTTCAATCATAGGTAAGTCTAAGCCGCACTCTACGGCTGATTTCTTAGCAATATCGTAACCGGCGTCGGCATGGCGCATAACGCCTGTACCTGGGTCGTTCCAAAGTACGCGCTGCAAGCGTTGTTCAGCGTCGTCAGTACCGTCGGCAACAATCACTACACCCGAATGCTGTGAGTACCCCATGCCTACACCACCACCATGGTGCAAACTAACCCACGTGGCACCGCCAGCAGTGTTTAACAGCGCATTCAGTAGTGGCCAGTCGGACACGGCGTCGGAACCGTCCATCATGGCTTCTGTTTCGCGGTTCGGGCTTGCAACAGAGCCTGAGTCTAAATGATCACGGCCAATAACAATGGGGGCCTTTAGCTCGCCATTGCGTACCATTTCATTAAAGGCAACACCTAAGCGGGCACGGTCTTTTAAACCAACCCAACAAATACGCGACGGCAAGCCTTGAAAAGCAATACGCTCACGGGCCATGTCGAGCCAGTTATGCAGGTGCTTGTTGTCTGGTAGTAGCTCTTTTACTTTGGCATCGGTTTTGTAAATGTCTTCCGGATCACCCGATAACGCCACCCAACGGAATGGGCCAATGCCTTCACAGAACAGTGGGCGAATATAAGCCGGCACAAAGCCTGGGAAGTCGAAGGCATTTTCTACACCTTCGTCGTGGGCCATTTGGCGAATGTTATTGCCGTAGTCTAGCGTGGCGGCGCCGCGCTCTTGCATGGTAAGCATGGCTTTAACCTGCACGGCCATACTTTGTTTGGCGGCTTTCACTACTTTCGCTTCGTCTTCTAAACGCGCTTGCGCTGCTTGTTCATTGGTCCAGCCTTGTGGCAAATAACCATTTAAAGGGTCGTGAGCCGAAGTTTGGTCGGTGACTACGTCTGGGGTAATACCGCGTTTTACTAATTCTGCAAATACGTCGGCAGCGTTACCAAGCAAGCCAACTGAAACCGGCTTACCTTCTTTGTTTGCCTGTTCAATGCGGGCTAAGGCGCTGTCTAAATCAGCTGCTTTTTCGTCGACATAGCGGGTACGAATACGGAAGTCGATACGGGTTTCGTCCACGTCGACTGCAAGCATAGAAAAACCTGCCATAGTCGCGGCTAGTGGCTGTGCACCACCCATACCGCCTAGCCCACCTGTAAGCACCCACTTACCTGCGGCGTTACCATTAAAGTGTTGGCGAGCCACTGCACCAAAGGTTTCATAGGTACCTTGCACAATGCCTTGTGAACCAATGTAAATCCAACTACCGGCTGTCATTTGGCCGTACATCATTAAACCGGCACGGTCGAGTTCGTTAAAGTGTTCCCAGTTGGCCCACTTTGGTACTAGGTTCGAGTTAGCTATTAATACTCGTGGGGCGTTTTTATGGGTGGGGAACACCCCGACTGGTTTGCCGCTTTGTACTAATAGGGTTTCTTCGTCGGTAAGCCTGTCTAACACTTCAACTATACGGTCGTAACATTCCCAGTTGCGGGCGGCACGGCCAATACCACCGTAAACTACTAGCCCTGCAGGGTGTTCAGCCACTTCAGGATCAAGGTTATTCATCAGCATGCGTTTAGCCGCTTCTGTTTGCCAGCTCAGAGCTGTTTTTTCAGCTCCACGTGCCGCGCGAATAACACGGCTAGGGTCGATACGTGTTACTTTCATATTACACTTCTCCTTTGGTTTTTCGTGGCGAGCGGAAGGTTATGTGACCGCCCAATCTATATTTTGAGCCCGGGTGAGTTAGCGTAGCTTGGCTCACCACGCCGTCGCTGCACCAGGTGCGTCGATTAATTTGCAAACAAGGTTCTGGCTCGCTTAAACCTAGCCATTGCATAGTTTGTTGGTCGGGTAATACTGCTTCAATTTGGTGGCTTGCTTCCGTAAGCGGGGTTACCTCGCACAAATACTCATGGGGGGTGCAGGCGGTAAAGTCTTGCTGGCCGTATTCAGGCACTAAGCGCGGGTTTACATAGCGGTCTTCCACTTGTACGGGTTGGTCGTTTTCAAAATGAATGATTACCGAATGCCACACCTTGCTGCCATTTGGCACATGTAAAAACGTGGCAAGGGTAGGTGGCGCTGATACTTCTTCCATCAGCACCACTTTTGCATGGTGCTGATGCTGTCGCGTGCGTATTTCATCGGCAATATTACGAATAGTAAGCAAAGCCGACTGCGACTTTAACGGTGCCACAAAAGTGCCCGAGCCGCGGGCCCGAGTTACTAACCCTTCGTCGGCTAATTCTTGTAGCGCGCGCCGAGCGGTCATACGGCTTACATTAAATTGTCCCGCTAGGCCATTTTCTGAACTCACCGGATGGTTTTCTGGCCATTCACCACTTTCAATTTTTTGGTAAATATATTCTTTAATCTGTTCGTACTTTGACATTGCCGGCTCCACATAAAAGGCGCGTTACTTTTGCGTAGTCACTCGATTTGTTGTATATACATTAGCAAGTAAGTTTATTGTTGTCAGCTGTTCAATGAAGCTCTAAACAACTATGGTGTTTACTGCATTGAATGACTTATTTTTTATTTAGGAGTAGCTATGCCTACCTTGTTCCATAACCTCACCGTAGCCACCATGAACGACTCAAATTTGGGTTTAATTGAACAAGGCGCTTTAGTTTGCGAACACCAGCGTATTGTTTGGGTAGGAAAAGAAGCCGACTTGCCGGCACAGTGGCAGCCTTTGAAAGAGTCACCCCAAACCAATGTGAATGGTAAAGGTGGCCTGTTAACCCCCGCACTCATCGACTGCCACACCCATTTAGTGTGGGGCGGCAGCCGTGCCAATGAATTTAAACAACGGTTGCATGGGGTAAGTTACGAAGCCATTGCTGCTGCCGGCGGTGGCATACTTTCTACCGTACGCGCTACCCGGGCCGCAACCGAAGCTGAGTTGTTTGCCAGTGCGAAAGAGCGCGCCGAGGCGCTAATTGCACAAGGAGTAAGCAGTATTGAAATTAAGTCGGGCTACGGTTTAAGCCTAGACGACGAATTAAAGCAACTACGGGTAGCCCGTAAACTAGGCGAGGAATTGCCAGTACGTGTGGTAACCACATTACTTGCAGCCCACGCCTTGCCTCCTGAATATAAAGACCGTGCCGACGACTACATTACATACATTTGCGACACTATTTTGCCCGCCGCTGCGGCAGAAGGATTAGCCGACGCCGTAGACGTGTTTTGTGAAAACATTGGTTTTACCCGCCAACAAACCGAACGAGTATTTGCAGCAGCGCAGGCGCTTGGTTTACCAGTGAAGTTACATGCCGAGCAGTTAAGTGATCAAGACGGTGCCAGTTTAGTGGCCAGTTATAACGGCCTTTCGGCAGACCATTTAGAGTATTTGTCTAACAAGGGCATTGCCGCTATGGCCGCTGCCGACACTGTTGCCGTGCTGTTACCTGGCGCCTATTATTTTTTACGGGAAACCAAATTACCACCCATTGAAGCGATGCGTACCGCCGGGGTAAAAATGGCCATTGCTACCGACGCTAATCCAGGTACGTCGCCAATATTTAATTTGCCACTAATGATGCACATGGCCTGCACTTTGTTTCGCTTTACTCCAGAAGAAGCCTGGTTAGCTACCACTAAGCATGCGGCACAAGCCCTTGGCTTAACCGACACAGGTGAATTAAAGGAGGGCATGCGCGCCGACTTAGCCCTATGGCAAATTAGCGCGCCAGAAGAGTTGTGTTACGAGTTAGGTATTAACCGCTTAGTGCAACGTTGGTTTGCAGGCAGCTAAGTTATACACTGCCGGGCGGGCTTTGTTTAGCGCAATTACCGGCTGCGTTTTTCACGGCCTCGTAGCCAAGCAATAACAAGTTCGCTCAGTAGCTGCCCCGCATGCTGTATTCCTGCTTCTTCTCCGGCGGGGTGGCAGCTAGGGGCTGCTTCAGCTAAGTGTAAATAACGTGCCTCGGGTAATAAGGCCAGATCACTAACAAAACGGTAGGCTTGCCCTGGGGTAACTCCCGTGGTGTTATAAGCGCTGGCAGGGGCAAATTGAATGGCGTCGATGTCTACTTCAACCCCTAGTGGAGCATGCCAGCTTGCCGCTGTATTAGCCACTTCAGCCATGGCCGCAATAAACTCCATTTCATACAGGTGGTGAATACTGTGGTAGCGGAAGCCGGCGTCGTTTAAGTCTTTTAAGCTGGCTGCCGAATTTTTGCCTTCATGCAACGACACCACATGGTAGTGTTCTAGCGCACCTTCCACATAGGCGTAACTAAAGCCATTGCCACTATGGCGGCCTTCACGCTGACGGAAGTCGGCATGGGGGTCTAGGTTTACTGCGCCACAACTGCGCCCCGTAACTTCATGTAAGGCGGTAAGCAGCGGGTAAGCATTATTATGCCCGCCACCAATTAAAATAACGTCGTAACCGGTGGCAAATAAAGGTTTAAGCACGTGTTGAACGCGGCGATCAAGAATGCTGCATAATTCGCGTAAGCGGGTTAAATCATGGGCGTTATTAGCATTTAAGGCGGCGGCTTCTGCCATTAATTCGTCGCAGTTAACCGCACCAACAATTAGCACGTCTTGAATGGGCAGTTCGAGGGTATCTTGCAGGTTATAAAATTGGCTTTGGAAGGCATTCCAGCCACCTTCAGCTCCGCCGCGGCCTAAGTTTGCTCGCGGGCCAATGCTTTCCGGCACGCCAACAATAGCCACTTTGCAGCCCGCTGCATAAAGCTCGGTTAAACAGGCTTTGTAATCGTTGCACTGGGGTAAGCACGCTACTGCTTGGCCCAACTTAACTTCGCCGTCGCGAGGCCGCACCCACTGCTGTGGCTCGGCCCGTTGAATAAACTCAGTCACCACCGACATAAATTAGGTTACTCTATGTCTAAAGGTTCTGGCGACAAAATAACCCCAGTGTTGTCAGCATATACGTGATCTTCAGGTAAGAAAGTAACGCCGCCAAAATTAATGGCTATGTCTGACTCGCCTACGCTTTCAGAATCAGCCCCTACAGGAATAGAAGCAATGCCTTGAATTCCTAAATCGAGTTCGTCAAGGGCGTCAACATCGCGTACACAGCCGTAGCAGATAATACCTTCCCAATCATTTTCAAAGGCTATTTCGGCAATACTTATGTCTATTAATGCGCGGCGAAGTGAACCACCACCGTCAATAACTAGCACTTTGCCCTTACCATTTTGCGTAAGAACTTTTTCAATAACGCCCTTATCTTCATGGCACTTCACTGTAACCACTTGGCCACCAAAAGACGAACGACCACCGTAGTTAACAAACATTGGTTCAACCACATCGACAGCATCGGCAAACAAATCACATAGTTCAGACGTATTGTATTCCATGACTAGGTTCCTACAGTTAGGCAAGTATTAACCACCAGTATACCCCTGAACTGCTGCGGTTAAAAATAATTGCCGTGTTTATTCAAAAGTAGCTGTGCACGAACCGTAACAACCGCACTGATTGTGTTGATTTGTTGTGAATAAACCTGTTAAATCAATGTCATTACAACTATAAAAAAAAAGGTGTTCAACTTGTATGCACCCAACTAATATAGCTATAGCCAGTGCCAGCTATGCCGCGCAGACTATTCTTATGCTGGGGTTTGCGCTGTTGTTGCTGCACTATTTTCGTACCTATCGGCGTCCTTATTTACGTTTTTGGGCCTACGCAGCCATGTATTACGGTCTTGGTACCGGCTTTACTTTTTTCCGTATGGCTAGTTTTTCATGGTTACCAAGCAGCGCTCCAGTCGACTTATTTCTAAGCCATGCGCATTTATCTGGCTTTTATATTGCCCTTGTTTTGTTATGTTTTGGTGTGTTCGACATTGTTCGGCAGCAACCTCCAACACGCCCCTGGCGTTGGGTTATTTATATAGCTGCGGTTGTATTTAGCTTAAACGACTTTTCACTAACAACATCTATAACCACGCCCATTGCTGTACCTTTATTTATGCAAGAAAGAACCATGCTATTTTTAAGTGGCATGATACTCATGGCAATTAGCCTACTTATTTGGCGCTATACATTTGCTTTGCTAGGGCCACGACTAATTTCCATAGCTTTAGGCCTGCATGGAATGAAAAACCTGCTGTTGGTAGCGTTGTTTAACCAATTTTCTTTAAGTCATGTGCAAGAGTCTATTTGGGCTTACCAAGGCTTTTTCAATGTGGTGGTCCTTGCTATTACGGCACTAGGAATAACCATTTGGCTGCTTGAGTCGGAACGTCATCAAGCCATAAATGCTATGCAACAAGCCGAGTTTCTTCACCGCCACGACGCCTTAACTAAACTACCCAACCGCGGCGAACTAATGAGTAAAATGCCGCTGCTTATAGACTCATGCCGCGCTAATGGCCGCCACTTAACAATATTTATGATTGGGGTTGATCGCTTTAAAGCCATTAACGACACCCTAGGTATGCGTGGGGGCGACCGAGTGCTGATTGAAGTTAGTGAGCGCTTACGCCAATCTCCTGCGAAGCCCTTACTTGCCGCTCGTATTAGTGGCGACGTTTTTGTATTGGTATTTGATCATCTTAAACGGCTTTCCTTCATGGAAGACCTCGCGCAGCAAATTCAAACCTGCTTACAAAAAACAATGATTATTGACGGCCACGAAGTGCATTTGTCGTGCAGTTTTGGTATTGCACGTTACCCGCAACATGGTAGCCGCACCGAAGGCTTGTTAAGCAAAGCAAATATAGCCCTTGCCAATGCCAAACTTTCCAACAACCCCAGCATTATGATGTATCAACGGGGAATGGACGAAAACTATATTCGTTTAGCCGACATTGAGCCGGAATTGCGCCGCGCTATTCAAAGCGATGAGTTTTTTATTCAGCTACAGCCTATCTATAGTGGTCGTCGCCAAGCACTTAGCGCTTTTGAAGCCCTTATTCGGTGGCAACATCCTACCCGTGGTTTACTTGGGCCAGGTGAGTTTTTACCCTATGCTGAGCAGTTGGGTATGGCGTCTGAAGTAGACACTTGGGTGTTAAATCATGTGGGTAAGTTAATTTCTACTTGGCGGTTAGCAGGGGAACGCACGGTGCCTATTGCTGTTAATTTAAGCGCTCGCCAATTTACCAGTAAAGCCTTGTGCACCAACATGCGCAACTTACTGCAGAAGTACGAATTAATAGCTTCAGACATAGAGTTGGAAATTACTGAGAACGTGGCCGTGTCAGACATTAATACCGGTTTAAACGTGCTTAGTGAGCTGCAAGCCATGGGGTTCCATGTGTCGATAGACGACTTTGGCACGGGCTATTCGTCGCTATCGTATTTGCGCCGGCTACCTATTGCCAAAATAAAAATAGACCGTAGCTTTATAAGTGAAATGTTAGAAAGTGATGCCAACTTAACTATTGTTCGAACTTTAGTGCAGTTAAGTCATGGTTTGGGAAAACAAGTTATTGCTGAGGGTGTCGAAACCCATGAGCAACTGTCGGCTTTATTAGACATGGACTGTGACTCGGCCCAGGGATATTTAATGTCGCCGCCCGTAGATATACCTTTGGCCTTAGGCATACTGCAACAACACTGGAAAAACTGGGGCCAAACAAAATTCCAGCTGGTAAGTGGCAATAACCACTAACCGGCTGGAATATGCACTTACAAAATAAAGCGGCTTAGGTCTTCGTCGTCTGCTAACTCATTTAAATGTTCGTTCACATAGGCTTTATCAACCGTTAGCGAGCTACCTTCTTGTTCTGAAGCGACAAAAGACACTTCTTCCATTAGCTTTTCGAGCACCGTATGTAAGCGGCGAGCACCAATGTTTTCCGTTTTCTCGTTCACTTGCCAAGCTATTTCAGCAATGCGTCGAATGCCGTCTTCGGTAAAGTGAACACTAACACCTTCCGTGGCCATTAATGCTTTGTATTGATCCGTAAGCGACGCACTAGGCTCGGTTAAAATACTTACAAAGTCGTCTGTTGTTAAGGCTTTTAATGTTACCCGAATAGGTAAACGGCCCTGCAATTCAGGAATTAGGTCTGAAGGCTTCGACATTTGAAATGCGCCTGAAGCAATAAACAGAATATGATCAGTACGCACCATGCCGTGCTTAGTGCTTACTGTGGTACCTTCCACTAACGGTAATAAGTCGCGCTGCACTCCTTCCCGAGACACATCGGCGCCACCGCCACCGCCCATATCGGACCGGCGACAAATTTTGTCGATTTCATCAAGAAAAACAATACCATTTTGTTCTACTGCTTCAACGGCTTTCTCTTTAATTTCATCGGGATTCAATAATTTAGCGGCCTCTTCTTCGATCAGCTGCTTGAGCGCATCTTTAATTTTCATTTTACGCTTTTTGGTTTTGCCGCCCGACACATTTTGGAACATGCTTTGAAGTTGCGAGGTCATTTCTTCCATGCCTGGCGGTGCCATAATTTCTACGCCCATGCTAGCCATAGCCAAATCAACTTCTATTTCTTTGTCGTCTAGGCTGCCTTCACGCAGCTTTTTACGGAAAGTTTGCCGAGTAGCACTTTGCTCTTCGTCACTACTTCTTGGCTCGTCGCTCGTCCAGTTCTTTTTCGCTGGTGGCAACAGCACGTCGAGTATGCGGTCTTCGGCTGCGTCTTCGGCGCGGTGACGTACCCGAGCAATTTCAGTGCTACGCATAAGTTTTACAGCGGTGTCGGTTAAGTCACGAATTATCGACTCAACTTCTTTGCCCACATAACCTACTTCAGTAAACTTGGTGGCTTCAACCTTAATGAAGGGTGCATTGGCCAATTTTGCCAAACGGCGGGCAATTTCAGTTTTACCTACTCCGGTGGGGCCGATCATTAAAATGTTTTTTGGGGTAACTTCTTGGCGCAACTCTTCATTAAGCTGCATACGGCGCCAGCGATTACGCAGCGCAACCGCTACTGCTCGTTTAGCGTCTTCTTGGCCAATAATATGGCGGTTTAGTTCATCTACAATTTCACGGGGTGTCATATTCGACATAATTACTCCTTGCTTGGCTCGGCGTCTAATACTTCAATGGTGTGGAAGTTATTGGTATACACGCAAATGTCGCCTGCAATGGTTAAGCTTTTTTCAACAATATCAATGGCACCTAACTCGGTGTTTTCTAGTAACGCTCGCGCTGCCGACTGGGCAAAAGGGCCGCCCGAGCCAATAGCTATCAGGTCGTCTTCCGGCTGCACCACGTCGCCATTACCGGTGATAATTAAAGACGTGTTTTTATCGGCCACGGCCAAAAGCGCTTCTAGCCGCCGCAGCATACGATCGGTACGCCAGTCTTTAGCCAGTTCAACTGCAGCCTTAGTTAAGTTGCCTTGGTGCTTTTCTAACTTCGCTTCAAATAGCTCAAACAGCGTGAAAGCGTCGGCAGTACCGCCAGCAAAGCCTGCGATAACTTGATCTTTATATAAGCGCCGAACTTTACGAGCGTTACCTTTCATTACCGTGTTGCCTAATGAAACTTGCCCGTCGCCGCCAATGGCAACTTGGTCGCCGCGTCGAACAGAAACGATAGTGGTCATAGGGAAGTACTCCTACTTTGGGTTATACAACGCCAAAGTTTTCAGTGAATCATAGGAGTTTAGATAGGGGCTGCGACGGCTTTTTTCAATGGCCGTCGCTTTTTTCTTTGCTTTTAACTATGAAATTAGTCGGTCCAATTCCATATTTGGCAATTATTAATGCCGCCGCGCTGCAGTTTATGGGTGGTGGCTTGAGCAACCCGTTGATTTTCAAATGGCCCTAAAATAACCCGGTACCACATACCTGTTTGGCCTTGGGTAGCACGTACTTGAGCTTCCAGCCCCATAAAAGCAATTTTGGCCCGCATTTCGTCGGCATCACTTTCATTACGAAATGAAGCACACTGAATAAGCCGTGGTCGCGAAGCCGCTCGCTCTGGCACCACAACCTCAACTTCTTTATTTTCTAACTCTTCAATATAGCTCCACTGCTCTTGTGGTGGTGCTGGTAATGCTTCTTCAGTATGCGGTTGTTTCACCTGCTGGTGTACGGGTGCCGAATTACCTTGTTTTTTTAGTAACACTAACACCACTACAAACACTATTACTGCCGTAGCCGTAAGTATTAAACGTGGCAGCGACACCCTGCGATTAGGCTGGTTACGCACCGCTCCGGTTTTTGGCTTAGCAGCAGGCCCTTGACGTTTTTTGGGAGCCACACGGCGCTTAGGCGGCTTCTTTTTTGCATAATCAACAGCCACAGCTTACATCCGCTCTAAGGTTTCAATGCCCAATAGCGACAAGCCTTTTTCTAGCGTGCGTTGGGTTAAAGCCGCTAGCTTTAAGCGGCTCTGTTTTAAGGCCTCATCGTCGGCATTAAGTATAGGGCAAGCTTCGTAAAACGATGAAAACGTGCCTGCTAATTCAAATAAGTACCCACATAAATAATGCGGCATACCTTTACTACCCACGCTGGCAATAATTTCAGGGAAGCGAGCTAACTTGTTGGCTAAGGCTTGATCTTGCTCAGTGGCTAGTTGAATCGTACCTGTTAACGATACAGGTTCAATTCCTGCCCGTTGGAACACACTCTTTACGCGGGTGTTGGCATACAGCAAGTACGGGGCTGTATTGCCTTCGAAGCTCAGCATGGTGTCCCAGTCGAACATATAGTCGCTAGTACGGTTTTTCGATAAGTCGGCGTATTTTACCGAAGCAATACCTACTACCCGGGCAATGTCTGCTTGTTCCGCGGCGCTCAAGTCTGAGCCTTTACTGGCAATAAGCTCTAGCGCACGGCGCTCGGCTTCGTCGAGTAAGTCGGCCAGTTTCGTTACCCCACCGTCGCGGCTTTTATATGGGCGGCCGTCTTTACCCAACACCATGCCAAAGCCTAAATGTTCTAGGCTAACGTTATCCTTGGCATAACCAGCCTTACGGCTTACATTGAATATTTGCGCAAAGTGCAATGCTTGGCGCGCATCGGTAACATAAATAATGCGCGTAGCGTTTAAAGTATCGGTGCGATAACGCACCGCGGCTAAGTCGGTGGTGGCATATAAATAACCACCATCTTTTTTCTGCACAATAACGGGCAATGGCTCGCCTTCTTTGCCTTTAAATTCGTCTAGAAACACACATTGGGCACCTTGGTCTTCTACCAATAAGCCTTTTTCACGTAAGTCGGTAATAATAGACGCCAGTTCATTGTTATAGGCACTTTCCGCCATCACGTCGGCATGGGTCAGTTGCACGCCTAAACGGTCGTAAACGGTTTGGCAGTGTTCCATCGAAGTGTCGATAAATATTTGCCAAAGCTTCAAGCAATAAGCGTCGCCACCTTGCAGCTTCACAACCAGCTGGCGAGCCCGATCAGCAAAGCCTTTTTCTTCGTCGAAGCGGGTTTTGGCTGCTTTATAAAAGGTTTCTAAGTCGGCTAGCTCTAGCGTTTCAGTTGCTTGTTCCTTAAGCTCGTCTTCCATGTGCGCCAGCAACATTCCGAATTGCGTGCCCCAGTCGCCCACGTGGTTTTGTGGAATTACCTTATGGCCTTGTAAGCTAAGGGTACGGGCTACAGCGTCGCCAATAATCGTAGAGCGCAAATGGCCCACATGCATTTCTTTAGCTAGGTTTGGCGACGAGTAGTCGATCACTACGGTGTCGGGCTGTGCGGCCACAGGCACGCCTAAATTGTCGTCGGCCCAAGCGGCTTCAAGTTGCTCGATCAGCTGGTTTTTATTCACGCTAAAGTTAATAAAACCTGGGCCAGCAATATCGCTTTTCTCTAGCAACGGGTTTTCTGGCAGTGCCGCAATAATGGCTTCTGCCAACGCGCGTGGGTTCATGCCCGCTGGCTTGGCCAACATTAATGCGAGGTTAGTTGCGAAGTCGCCATGACTTTTGTCGCGCGGACGGTCAAGCACAATGCGTGGCGTGACAGTTGCGGGCAAAGTACCATTTGCAATTAAAGTGTCAATTGCTGCTGTTAATAGGGCTTCTAGTTGTTCTCTCATGGCGCGGGCCATACCTCGTATAATTAATGCGAATAAAATGCGTGTATAAAAATTCAAAGATAATGATTTAAAAGCAGTAGCCTAGTTTAATCGTTACTGGCCATAAAAAACACCGTCAGTTAAGCGAAATCTTGTGGGTCGATGTCGAGCGACCAACGGGCCTTACGTGTTTCTGGCAGCTTTTCTAGTGTTGGCAACAATTGTTTCAACCAACTATGCAGTGGTGCTCGCTGCTCTGCATGTAATAATAACTGATATCGATAGCGGCCTGCACGCCGCCCCAATGGTGCCGACATGGGGCCAATAACAGTAACCTCTGGGTGCTGATTTAAATAGCCCGCCATTGCTTTTAATACCGCTTCCGCGGCGTCACGTTTGGTGGCTTCAGCGCGCAACAATGCCATAGCTGCATAGGGTGGTAACAACGCTTGCTGCCGCTCTTCAAGCGCAGCGGCGGCAAAGTCTCGGTAACCGTTGTTCACCAGCTCTTGAATAAGCGGGTGTTCAGGGTGGTGGGTTTGTAATACCACGGTGCCCGGCTTTTCTGCTCGCCCAGCACGGCCCGCAACTTGCAAATACAATTGCGCTAACCGTTCTGGGGCGCGAAAGTCGGAACTATACAATGCGCCATCAACATCAAGTAATGACACCAAAGTAACATGGGGAAAGTGGTGCCCTTTGGCCAACATTTGGGTGCCAATTAAAATAGAGAACTTGCCATTGGCCGCGTCTTGTAATGCTTGCTCTAACTGGCCTTTCTTCCGCGTGCTGTCGCGGTCGATACGCAACGCTTCATAACCAGGGAAGTGCTTAGCAATGGCTTCTTCTAACTGCTCGGTGCCTAAGCCTTGTGAAATAACCTGGGTGCTGCCGCAGTCGCCACACTGGCGCGGTATTCTTCGTTGCCCACCGCAGTGGTGACATTGCAACATGTGTTCTTGTTGGTGCAAGGTCATATTCGCTTGGCAACGATCGCACTCCGACGTCCAACCACACTCGTGGCAGAGTAACGCACTGGCATAACCACGGCGGTTTAAAAACAGTAGTACCTGATTACCCGCTTGCAAATGTTTGGCCATGGTGGCTAACAGTTGATCAGACAAGCCCTGGTGTAAACGCTGCTGCTTTAAGTCGATGACCGCATGGTGAGCCAGTTTGGCCCCGCCGGCACGGTTACTTAATAATAAATGCTGATAGCGCCGTGCTTTGGCATTGGCCAGCGACTCGAGCGAAGGTGTGGCCGAGCCTAAAATTAAACCAAAACCTTCTTGATAAGCGCGCTTTACGGCTAAGTCGCGGGCATTATAACGGAAACCGTCTTGCTGTTTAAAGGAACTGTCGTGCTCCTCATCAAGAATCATTAAACCAATGTTTTTGCAGGGCGTGAAAATAGCTGAACGAGTGCCAATAATAATGGCAGCGCCGCCATCTCGAGCCTGCAGCCAAGACTGTAGCCGCTCACTGTCGGTTAAGCCGGAATGCAACGACACAATGGGCACTTCAAAACGCTGTTCGAAGCGAGCCACGGTTTGCGGAGTTAAACCAATTTCTGGCACTAACACCACCACTTGTTCGCCCCGTTTTAGCACCGTTTCCATTGCTTGCAGGTATACTTCTGTTTTACCGCTGCCGGTTACTCCGTCGAGCAACCACACTTTCGCTTCTTTGCGCTCAATAGGCCCCGACATTGCGCCAACTGCCGCTGCCTGCTCTTCATTTAATATTAATGCACCATGGGCACCTTCACACTGCCACGCACTGGGCTTTAGCTCTAATTGTTCAGCGCTTACCCAGCCTTTATCGAGCAGGCTTTTTACGGTACTACTAGGTATGTCTAGCGCCCGCACCCCATCTGCATGCATAGCACCACGTTGTAGCGCGGCTATAAATCGTTGTTGTTGAGGCGCACGATTAAGTGCACTTAATACTTGTTCACGGCCCAATTCAGTAAGTTGGTAACGGGTGGTGGTGGCGTAACTAGGTAGTTGCCCCTGACGTACCAAACCTGGTGCAGCATGGCTTAGTACATCGCCAATGGGGTGATGATAATAACGTGCGGCCCATTGCAGCAAGTTCCACATACTGTCTGGCCATAAGGGTGCCGTGTCTAACACTTCTATTACGTCTTTTAGTTGTGTTTCCGCCACTTCCGGCGTGACATTTGTTGCTAGCACAAAACCAATAAGCTGCCGCTGCCCGAAAGGCACCCGAACGCGCACCCCTTCGCTTGGCAAAGCTGCGCTTGCCGGTAGGCGATAATCAAAAAGTTGGCGCATTGGCACCGGTAATGCTACGCGTACATACCGTATCGACACGAGTTTAGTTCCTGCAGTGAGATCACGCTTATGCTACCTGCTATGCAGATTGAAAGAAATGCACAAAGGAATAACAAGGCCCTTGATCCTTCTGCGCAGCTGATATAAGATCCGCGCTCATTTTATTCTAAGGTAGCGATGCTACTTAAACACGTATGGTGTTCGTGGAAAGCACGGATGGCGATGCGGCCCGAAATATTCGAGGTAACCCTAATGCAAAAAGATATCCACCCTAAGTACGAAGCAATTAACGTAACTTGCTCGTGCGGACACAAATTCGAAACTCGTTCAACCCGTTGTTCAGACATGCACATCGACGTTTGTTCAGAGTGTCACCCGTTCTACACTGGTAAGCAGAAAAACGTAGACTCAGGTGGACGTGTAGACAAGTTCAAGCAACGTTTCGGTTCACTTAAGTCTAAATAAGCTTCGCTTATTTTGCTAAGGCCCTGCACTGGGCGCCGCAATACGCTGTAAAATTAAAACGCCGCAAACAAGCTATATTGTTCGCGGCGTTTTTGTAGGTATAAAACCACTTATTTTTAAGCAGCACCCTTCTCTAGCGTTAATAGCCAAGCAAATACGTCGTCATCGGCCATCATCACGTCAAATTCACCCACTGCGCCTACTTTTTTGGCTGCAGTAATCAATTTTTTCACTTGGGTTTCAGTTTTCGCTGCTGCGGCCATGTCTTGCATACGTAATATATGGCTAGCAAGTAACTGATATTGAATGTTTAAGTCGTGCATTGCTTGGCTTGCTTCGGCGGCTGTTTTAGGCTCGCTTACCAGTTGCATAACACGATTACCAACATCTGCTACCCACATTTGCTCGTCTTCTTTTTTATATTTATCTTGAATGTGATACAGCAACCATTCTACGGTTTTACCCGCCGCCTGACCTTCTTGTGTGGCTTGGTAAGCTTGAATGTCTAGGCTTCTTAGGGCTTGGCTGGCCATGCGTAAATATAAGTCGGCCTGAATAAATAACGGTGTTTCATGCAGAATGTACTGCAACACCTGAATACCCGTTTCCGTTGATTTATGCACCGTCGATTTTTTGTGGTGACCCATCATAATAAAACGTCCGCCTGGTTTTAACACCCGCATAATTTCATTCAGAACTTCTTTTTCGTCACCATATTCAAAAGCAAACTGGCTTACTACACAGTCAACTGAAGCGTCTGCAAAGGGCATGGCGCTCATATCTGTTTTAGAGTGAAACTCGATACCGTCGAAGCGCCCTTTTAAACTTTCATTCGCTGCTTCAAGGTCTTTGGGAGCGATGTCAGCGGCGTCGACACCATGCAGCTGCCAGTTTAATTTTTCAGCTTGGCGATAGTCGTTCAATAATACCGCTAACGCGCCATTACCGGTACCAATGTCGACAATAACGGCATCGTTCGCTAAACCCTTTACTGCGTCTACCCAAAAGTCTTTGACTTCACCGCTATAGCCTTGTGCAGCAGCACCTTCAGAAAAACTACTTAACGAGCTGCTTGCACGCCAAAACTGGCTCCAATGTTTCATGTTTACTTCCACCTAATTCGACTTGAGTCGTACGTTAAAGAAAAAATTGCCGATCTGTTGCCGGCTTCAGGCTATTAACAAGGAAGTTACAATACCGAGGTGAGGCCCATCTCGCAAGTGTTACCGCACTGTTAGCTAACAAGAAATAGCCGCTTTGCTACTAACTGCATTGGTATGATATGTTTTTTCACCAAAAGTACCTACACTAAGGGCTTATCTATTCTTAATGCCTAAGGACTTGCTACGCTCATGACAGACCCTAAAGACGCATTCAAACAACAGGCTCTTGATTACCACGAATTTCCACGCCCAGGTAAAATAAGCGTTGAACTTACCACGGCTGCTGAAAGTGCTAAAGACTTAGCCTTGGCTTACAGCCCTGGGGTTGCCGAGCCAGTACGCGCTATTGCTGAAAACTCAGATAACGCCTATCGCTATACCGCCAAAGGAAACTTGGTTGGTGTTATCAGCAACGGCACCGCTATTTTAGGCTTAGGTAATTTAGGCCCTCTAGCATCGAAGCCCGTTATGGAAGGTAAGGCGTTGTTATTTAAACGCTTTGCTGGCATAGACGCGATCGACATTGAAGTTACTCACCGCACCACACAAGACTTCATTAACACTGTAGCTAATATTGCTGAAACCTTTGGTGGTATTAACTTAGAAGACATTAAAGCACCGGAATGCTTTGAAATTGAAAATGCCCTGATTGAACGGTGCAATATTCCAATTTTCCACGACGACCAGCATGGTACCGCCATAGTTACTGCGGCGGGCATTTTGAACGCCTTAGAAATTTGCAATAAAGCCATTAACGACGTGCAAATTGTTTGCATGGGTGCAGGTGCCGCAGCTATCGCTTGTATGGAACTGCTTATAAAGTGTGGTGCCCAACGCGAAAATATTTACATGCTCGACTCGAAAGGGGTTATTCATACCCGCCGCACCGACCTGAACGAATATAAGCAGCTGTTTGCTAACAACACCGACAAGCGCACATTGCAAGAAGTAATTCGTCATGCGGATGTGTTTTTAGGTGTGTCTGGCCCTGACTTGTTAACCGCCGATGACTTGCGCCTCATGGCAGCTAACCCGGTGGTATTAGCTTGTTCAAACCCTGACCCAGAAATTCGCCCTGAAGTGGCACTTGCTGCCCGCGACGACGTAATTATGGCAACAGGCCGATCGGACTACCCAAACCAAGTGAATAACGTGCTTTGCTTTCCGTTTATTTTCCGTGGTGCACTCGACGTGCGCGCCAGCGCCATTAATGATGAAATGAAAATAGCTGCAGTAGAAGCTATTCGCCAGTTAGCAAAAGAACCCGTGCCAGAAAGCGTATTGGTTTCGGCAGGCGTAGACAAGCTGGTATTTGGTCCCGAATATATAATTCCTAAGCCCATGGACCCACGCTTGTGTCAGCGCGTAGCGCGGGCTGTGGCTGAAGCTGCGGTTGCGTCTGGCGTTGCCCGCATTGATCTGCCGAAAAACTACATGGCTGACTAACCTTCGTCTAAATCTAGGCTCATGGTGTCTTCAAATAATTCTTCTGGTCCAATTTCAATACCTTGGGCCTGAAGAATTTCACGCACCCGTGCTGGCACTCGGTACGGGTTGTCTTTTCTTAAGTCGTCGTCGGTTGGCAATGGCTGTCCGGTGAAAGCATGTAAAAAGGCTTCGCATAACAATTCACTGTTGGTGGCATGGCGCAAGTTATTCACTTGCCTACGCGTACGCTCGTCGGTTAAAACTTTCAATACCCGCAGCGGAATAGAAACGGTTACCTTTTTAACTTGCTCGGCTTTCTTTCCATGCTCTGCATAAGGATAAATATAATCACCATTCCACTTCATTGGTTAAACCTCCGGTAAATATTTGCAAATGTGGCGGTAAACCCCGCCTTTTAGTTATATCTTATGGGTAAAGATTATGCCTGATGAGAATTCATTTAGCCATCTAAACTTCCAATTGCAAAAAAGTTTCGCTATCATGCCAAGCATTGGAAAATACAATTCTGTACTGCAGGTTGGTACAACAATAAAAGTGGTTGAGTTACAACATGAGCACAGCAGCAGTTCCCTTAAATGTTACGCCTGAACGCATTCAAACCATTGCCGATGAAGTGCATATGCATAAGTTTGGCGGCAGTAGCTTGGCCGACGCTTATTGTTACCGCCGAGTGGCGCGTATTGTTACAGAGCATGCGGGCACCAGCGACTTAGTTATTGTTTCTGCTGCGGGCGACACCACTAATCGCATTATTGCTATTATAGAAGCGCGAGAAAATGACCCAGAGTATGCGGCTAGCCTGCTCGACTCATTACAGCGCTACCAGCAAGACTTAATTGACGAATTGTTGGCTGGCCGGCCACTTGAAGTATGCCGTGCCTTATCCGAACAAGACTTTGCCCGTTGGCAACGTTGGCTTATTGGTGGCGAACATATTGAGCGAGCTGAATTGTGCGCCTACGGCGAATTGTGGTCGGCTCGTTTACTAGCGGCTTTGTTACAACGCCAAGGTACCCGTGCTGACTATATCGACGCCCGTACCTTTTTAACTGCCGACGACGCCGCTGAGCCAGTTATTCATACCGCCCCTTCCCGCGCCGCGCTGTTAGAGCGCATTGCACCCTATCCGGGCACGCGCTTTATTGTTACTGGTTTTATTTGTGCCGAAGCAGGTACCGGCCGCACCTTGCTGCTTGGCCGTAATGGTAGCGACTATTCGGCAACCCTTATTGGCAGTTTAGTAAACAGCCGCCAAACCACTATTTGGAAAGACGTTGCCGGCGTTTACAGTGCTGACCCACGAAAAGTTGAACGGGTGGTTAGTTTACCCTCTCTCGATTGGGCGGAAGCGGAAGAATTAGCTCGGCTAGGCAGCCCGGTATTACACCCGCGTACCTTTCAGCCGATAAACCGTGAGCGCATGGTGATTAGCGTGCGTTCGAGTTTAAAAGTTGAAAATCAACAAACCCGTATTGGCCAGTACGACTATACCGATGCCCAAGGTAAGGTACTTACGTCGTTACAAGACGTAACCCTATTTAGCATTGCTTTAGAACACAAACAGCTACTGCGCGCCTTTAATGAAAAAGGCCTTGAGCCACTTATTAGCTGGATTAATAACGGCAAACAACATTTTGCGTTCCATCAAAACCTACTGGAATATGTACGCCAGTGGTTTAGTGAGCAAGACGCCGCCGAGCAGGTGCGAGAAATCAGCGGCTACAGCATGGTGGCCTTAGTGGGTGCACGAATTAAAGAAACCCGCCAGTTCGCTGTACTAAAGCGCGAAGTAGACGAGCAGCACCTGCACCACTTTGCGGTGGCTGAAAACAACAATTCTGCCATTGCTATTTTGGGGCAAAAGCTCGACCACAGTTTTTTAAACCGGCTACATAGCTTGTTGTTTAATTTCCGCCGTAGTGTTGGTTTGTTGGTTATTGGCTGTGGCAATATTGGTAGCGAATGGCTTAAATTGTTCCGCCAACAGCGTGATCATATAAATGAATCTATCGACGTTAAAATTATGGGTGTCGCTAATTCATCGCGTTTATGGCTTGACTATAATGGCGTTGAACTAAATAACTGGCAAGACGACTTCAACCGTTTAGCCCGCCCTTATGTGCTCACAGAACTGTTGCGTGAACTGCCGAATGCGCCCTACGACGAGCTAGTAGCCATCGACTTAACCGATTCCGACGACATTGCTCGTCATTACTCCAGCTTTTTCGCCAACGGCTTGCATATAATCAGTGCCAATAAGCGTGCAGGAGCGGCCCCTGAAGCTATGTATCGTGAAATCCGTACCATTCAGCAAGAGTGGGAGCGCGAGTGGCTGTACAACACCACCGTGGGCGCTGGCCTACCTTTGAACTATGCCATTAAAGACTTAATTCGCTCGGGCGACCGGATAAGAAGCATTTCTGGTATTTTTTCAGGCACGCTAAGCTGGCTATTTGAAAATTACGACGAAGGCATTGAAAGTTTTGGCGACTTAGTACGTCGCGCCAAAGAAGAAGGTTATACAGAGCCAGACCCTCGGGAAGACTTGTCTTGCCAAGACATTGTGCGCAAGTTACTGATTGTTGCCCGCGATATTGGTGCTTCGCTCGACTGGGGCGACGTTGATGTGCAAAGCTTGGTGCCAGAACACTTAGCCACTCTTCCTTTAGACGAGTTTATGCAGCGTTTAGACGAATTGAACGAGCCAATGGAAAAACTTTGGGCTGAAGCCCGCGTTGATGGCAAACTACCTCGTTTAATGGCTAGTTTTTCAGTTGAAAACGATCGTAGTAACGCACGTGTAGGCATCGACTTTATTTCCGATAAAGACATGCTTACCAACCTAATTCCAGGCGAAAATATTTTTGTTATTTTTAGCGAATGGTATAACGACATGCCACTGGTTATTAGCGGCCCTGGCGCCGGCAAGCAGGTAACTGCCGGCGGTGTGCAATCTGATTTACATCAGTTACTGTCGCGCTTAGGCAGCGCTCCAACTCCGTAGGCCAGCCATTTGGCTGGCCTCAGCTACTGTTAGGAGTCATCACCACGATAACGTTTGTAGGGTAAAACGTTCCAGGTGCGTTGCTCGAAATCCCTTGGTTCTAACGCTTGCGGTATCTCGCTTAACAATTTCTTCGCTAGCACCAGCTCGCGCTCTACTTCCGCTTTGTCTTGGTACATAAACTCGTCGGAAGCGGTGTCGGGGGCCTGACTCAGTTTCTCTTCTAAATCACTTATAATTCGCTCTTGTTGTGAGCGTAATGCGCAGCGCGCGTCTTCTAGCCATTTCGGTTGCAAGGCGCGATTATGATCAAGTAGCGCTGTGTATTCTGTGTATACGTCGTTATAAATATCGGTGGCATGGCGGCGCACATCGTTGGTGGCAGCTTCTAAATCACTCACCTGTAAGTCTTCCATGGCCAACGGCTGGGCGCGCTTTGCACCGCCTAGCCCGTGGTGGGTTAAGTAGAAGGGGTACATGCTTTTAACCACTTTACCCACTGGCGACATAGCCGTACCGAACTCATCCACTCCCTTTGGCTGCACGCCTTGTATGGCGGCTAAAGCAGACTCCGGGCGCACCACTTCTTTTGGCGGCATAATACCGTGACGCAGCATTTCACGAATACCCGTACCAGAAATATTCATCCGCACACTTTCATCGTGAGGGCAGGTTTGGGTAGACGCATGGGCTGCACAGCGCGTGCAATAAAACACTTCATGGAATAAACGGATGTCGATACCAAGTTCTTCGGGGGTAAACTGATCAAAAATAGTATGGCTGGCATATTTGTCGTAAAAGCTGCCAATACCCGCATGGTCGCGGCCAATTAAGGCATGAGTACAACCGTAGTTTTTCATGATCAGTGCATGCAGTACGGTTTCGCGCGGGCCGGCAAAAATATATGTAACCCGTAACGGCGCCAGAATTGAGCGTTCTTTCGGGTAGTAGGTGTCGAGCACATTACGGTAGGCCAGCATACGGTATTCATGGCGCACATATTCACGCTTGGCCATTTCTACCAATGGCTGTAAAAACAAGCCGTCTACTTCTTCTAAAGCATTACGGTGAATATATTCATGGCCACGATGCAATGGGTTTGCGCCGGTAATAAAGCCTGCTACCGAACCAAACTTTTTCTCTTCATAAAACAACCGCCAGGTGTCTTGTGGCTCTTGGCGCAGCTTTTCAAATGGCCCCCAGTCTACCCGGTTAAGCAAATGCAAGGTTCCACCTAAAGCGGTGTTACCCATACGACGGTGAATAGAGTCGACCCCCGGGTGGCTACGGTCGGTTGTGCCAAATAAGTTTTGCGCCCGGTGCTCTTTATCGTAAGCAAAAATGTCTTCAATCGTTAAAATGGCCACGGGCTCGTTGTTCGCATCGATAAGCGCAATGTCGTCGCCTTGTTTAAGGCCAGCAATAATTTCTTCATTGCGCTCACCAATAGGTGCAAAGCTTAAAGGAACTGGCCACACCACACCGTTACTTAAGCGACCGTTTTTCAATACCGACAAGTAGTCGGCTTGGTTCATAAAACCCGTGTTGGGAGAAAGCACGCCAGTAGCTATCATTTCAATGGTAATAACCGCTTCAAGATCAACTCGAATAGACGGCAATTCACGCGCGCGGGCTATTTCGGCAGCACGCAAATGCTCGGGCACCACTTGGTTAACCAAGGTGCCGCCGTGAGGCTGTTGGGGATATTGGTCAAAAGGCAATTGGCTCGAGGTAGGCATAAAATTCTCCTGTTGTTATACGTGACCCGATTAAAATAACCCGTTGTCAACGTCTTCAAAAATAAGCGGGGCAGTTTCGCCTTGTTCAACAAATTTAGTTGGTTCGGTACCCTGAATAAAATACTCAAAGGTACTAGTGTAGTCGGTACGTCGAGAAAGCTGACCTGATTTTTGATCAATGCGGGCCGAAGTCATTCCAGCTGGCAAAATATAAGGGCTGGTATCTAACTGCGGCAGTATATCTTTCATATAGCGCACCCAACCTGGTAACGCCGTGGTTCCACCGGCGTCAGAGCCCACAATGGGTTGGCGCTGACGGCCTAAGTTACTGTTTAAGGTTACTCGACCTAAGCGATTTTCAAGGTTGTCGTAGCCCACCCAAAAAATAGTGGCACTACCCCGCATAATGCCGGCAAACCACGCGTCTTTGACTTCGTTGGTAGTACCAGTTTTACCCGATATGTTGCGGTTGCGTAATGCTTGAGCACGCCAAGCAGTGCCGTTCCAGCCGGTATTATTTGGCCACGAGCCACCACCCCAAATAGATGAACTAAGGGCGTCGCTAATTAAAAACGCGATTTGTTCTGAAATAACTCGTGGAGCTAAAGGTATATTAAGTAGTTGTTGCTGCTCTTCACTCAGCTCTTCTAGGCTAATTGTGCCTTGCTCGAGCCGTTGCTGTAAGGCTTCGCATTCAAGGCAAGCTAATACCGGTTTAGCTCGAAATATTTCGTTGCCGTCGGCGTCGTTAATATGGCTAATAAAGTACGGTTCAATTAAAAACCCACCATTAGCAAACACCGCAAACCCACGCGCCATTTCCATCGGGGTAAAACTAGCCGAGCCTAACGACAAGGCTTCGCTACGGGTAATATCATTTTCTGAAAACCCAAAGCGTAATAAATAATCGGCCACGGTATTAACACCTAAACTGCGTAATAACCGCACCGACACAACGTTTTTAGAGCGGGCAATAGCTTCCCGTAACCGAATAGGCCCGTCGTATACTTCTGGCGAATTACGGGGCCGCCAAGCAGAATTGGTGCCTGGGTTCCATTGGGTAATTGGGGCGTCGTTCACCAAGGTTGATAAGGTAAAGCCATTGTCTAGAGCTGCCGCATATATAAAGGGCTTAATGGTTGAGCCTACCTGACGTTTTGCCTGCATAGCGCGGTTATATTGGCTTTCGTTAAAACTATACCCACCTACAATGGCTTGTGCTGCTCCGGTTTGTGGATCTAAGCCAACCACCGCCGAACTTGGTCCAGGCAATTGCGCTAAACGCAGTTCGTTGCCTACTTCTCGAACCCAAATTTGGTCTCCGGCGGTAAGTATTTCGGCGGCTGTTTGTGGTGCTCGCCCTTGCCGGTCGTGATCTAGAAACTGCCGAGCCCAGTCTATAGCCTGCCAAGGTAAGGTTACCCGTTCGCCCCCACGTAGCATAACGTCGGCAGTTTGCTCTTTAACTTCTAAAACCACAGCTGAAATTAATCGGCCATACCGTGGCTGACGGTTTAAGTGCTGCTGTATAGTGGCGTTGTCCCAAGGCTGCCCTTGGTGCGTTTGAATGGTTTGTAACGTAGCGCTGTCCATTGCACCACCCACCTTTAAGCTATTAACTTCTGCGGCGTCGTAGCCCCATAACTTAACCACCGCGCCGCGGTAGCCATGGCGCTCGTCATATTCATGCAGATTTTCGCGCAACGCCGACTCTGCTGCTTCTTGTGCAGCCGTGGTTACCGTTGTGTAAACACGCATACCGCTGTTATATGCTTTTTCTTCACCATAACGGTCGACCATTTCTTGGCGTACCATTTCCGCTACATAAGGCGCACTTACTTCTATTTTGGCCACATGGTACGAGCCCGTTACCGGGGCGTTATAGGCAACTTCATATTCTTCTTGCGTAATAACCCCTGTATCGAGCATACGCCGTAATACCACTCGCCGGCGCTGCAATGCCCGAGCTGGGTTGCTAATGGGGTTTTGGGCTGAAGGGGCTTGAAACAAACCCGCTATTGTAGCTAATTCAGCTAGTGTTAATTCATTTAATGAGCGGCCGTAATACACCTGCGCGGCGGCAGCAACGCCAAAAGCTCGGTGGCCTAAACCTGGCTTATTCATATAAAGGGTAATAATTTCTTCTTTGCTAAGTAAGCTTTCAATATGCAGCGCAATAAAAGCTTCTTTTATTTTTCGGGTCCATACTTTGTCGCGGGTTAAAAAGAAATTTCGCGCCACCTGCATAGTAATGGTACTGGCTCCTTCCTTTATTTCGCCGGTAGAAAGCAAAACACTAAACGCTCGCACAACTCCGATAGGGTCGATACCAAAATGCTCATAAAAACGGGCGTCTTCCGTTGCTAATACGGCGTCAATAAGCTGCTTGGGCAGCTCTTCAAAAGTAACGGGAATGCGGCGCTGCTCACCAAATTGTGAGATTAGTTTGCCATCCTTGGTGAACACCTGCATAGGCGTTTGAAAACGCACGTCGCGGAGTGTTTCAACACTTGGCAGATCAGGCTTAACGTAAAAATAAAGCCCTACAATAGCTCCAACACCTAATATGCCGAACGCAAAGAAGCCAACAAACAGCCATTTTAAAAGTCTTAGCACAAATTTTTCCGTTATTACCCTATGAAATACAGCCGCATTATAGGTGGTTTTTGAACTAACTTTAACCGTTATCCACTTTAACTTTAATGCATAGGTAAATGGAATGTTATTTAGTTGGACTAAAAATAATGTTGCGGTTGGCTTTGTGGTTGGTGAACGCTGGTTAACAAGCGCATGGCTAATAGGTTATAAAAGTAGGCGAAACAGAAAAGGTAACTCGATACTGGCCGACCGGCAGAGCACTAAGGTGGTGATGCTCTGCCAGCGTCCAATTTACACACACAATCATATGAGCTTGGCTGAGCTCATAAGTTCCAATTTAAACCAGGTTATTTTAAAAACAACGCCTATACCCATGATTAAAAAGCCATTTGTTTCTTTACAACTCCCTGAAAGGTTATATGAAACACTTATTGTAGAAAAGCCCAACACATTAAAACTCACTGGCCAGTGGGCCGCAGCGGCACTAGCCGATGCAGGCTACAATTTAAATGAGTGGCGCTGGGACGTATGCCTACAGGGCAGTGCTTGTGTATTTTTATTGGTGAAAATGGTAGACCTACATCATTATTTGCAGCCCTTAAACAAAGCTGGCTGTGTACCGAACGCTGTTAGTTATATTAACCCGGAACGTTTAGTTAGCTTAGATAACCATTTAGCACCACAGTACACCGGCATGACCGTGCTTCCCGACCCTATTGCTGCCAAACAGGCGGTGTGCTTAGCTGCCACCGGGCTAGGTTACATATATGCATAACTTGATCACTCCTGTTTACGCTCGTAAACAAGCGCAGCAACGGTGGCTTTATTCTACTATTGCCTGCGCTTGTGTCGTTTTGGGCTTCTTACAGCTGCGGTATGCATTAACCACCGCTTCAACTACGGCTGAACCGATAATAACCCAGCCCATTAAAGTTATGCCCGAGCTAATAGCACCTGAAGTACCTGCCCTAATGCCCGCACCCACCACCGAGGAGCCTAATTATACCACGCTTGATAGCACCCCCCAGCTGCTCGATAAACCCAACCCCTGTGCCGACTTAACGCCCCCTGACTATCAAATAACTGCTGTTTTATGGCAGCAACAGGGTGAGTTACTGGTGTTGCGCTCGCCTTTAGGCCGACATTTGCATGTTAGCCTTGGTCAGCATTTAGAGCAGTCGAAGTGGGTACTGCAAAGCATTGATAAACATTCAATTACTTGGCAGCACCAAGAGTTTCTTTGCAACGTAATACAAGCCATAAAAGCACCGCCTAATCAGCCCTTAAGGTATTAAAAACCCGTACTGGTTGCGCCAGCCCCCTTAAATTGCGATAATCTGGTGTCTTTTTTCACAGGTACAGGGGTGGATAGACACTCATCATTTGTGTGTAATCGCGATTCAAAAGAAGTGACGTAATCTAGTTATGGCTGAGAAGCGTAATATATTCCTGATTGGCCCCATGGGTGCGGGCAAAAGCACTATCGGACGGCAAATCGCCAAATCCCTCCATTTAGACTTTTTCGATTCTGATACCGAAATTGAACGCCGTACCGGCGCAGATATTAGTTGGGTATTTGAATTGGAAGGTGAAGATGGTTTTCGCGCTCGCGAAGAAAAGGTGATCGAAGAGATCACTGAAAACATGGGTATTGTATTGGCGACCGGCGGTGGTTCCATTATCAGCAGCGAAAATCGCAATCGTTTATCGGCGCGAGGTATTGTGGTGTACTTAAAAACCACACTCGACAAGCAAGTTGCTCGTACCGAGCGCGATAAAAAGCGCCCGCTTATAGCGAATGCTGAAAACCCACGCGAAGTGCTTGCAGAACTAGCAAAAGAGCGTGATCCTCTTTATGAAGAAATTGCTGACTTAGTCGTAGAAACTGACGACCAAAGCGCTAAAGTTGTTGCAAGCCAAATTATTGAACAGCTAGGTTTCTAACTAGCGTTTATGACATTCCTATCGCCATAAAAACCGGCTGAAAACGTAGGGAGTATCCGATGAAACAACTTACCGTTGAGCTTGGTACTCGCCGTTATCCCGTAATTATCGGCAATACTATTCTCGAACAAATCAGGTCGCTGCTTTTATTGCAGCGGCCGGTTTTTGTTATTTCAAACTTTACTGTTGAAACCCTATATTTTAATGCCGTGCACCAAGCACTTGGTAGTTTATACCAAGGCCATTTTATAATGCTCGATGGTGAGCAACATAAAACCTTAACCACTTATAGCGAAGCCCTGGACGCAGTAATGGCCAGCGGTTTGCACCGCGACGGCATTATTCTGGCACTTGGCGGTGGCGTGGTGGGCGATCTAGCTGGTTTTGTTGCTGCAACCTTTCAACGGGGCGTGTCGCTTATTCAGGTGCCAACAACCTTACTAGCGCAAGTAGACTCGTCGGTAGGTGGTAAAACTGCAGTGAATCATGCGCTAGGCAAAAACATGATCGGGGCCTTTCACCAGCCCGACGGCGTGCTTATCGACACCGCTACGCTGCATACATTGCCGGATCGGGAGTTGAAAGCGGGCATTGCCGAAATTATTAAGTATGGGGTAATAGACGACAGTGAGTTTTTTGGCTGGTTAGAGCAAAATATGCCAGCTTTGCTTAAGCGTGACGAACAAGCCTTACAGCATGCAATTGCCGTTAGCTGCGCCATTAAAGCCCGTATTGTGGCCAACGACGAGCGCGAACAAGGCCAGCGTGCTTTATTAAATTTTGGCCATACTTTTGGCCATGTCATAGAAAATGACCAAGGCTATGGTAACTGGCTACATGGTGAAGCTGTGGCCGCTGGCATGGTAATTGCAACTTATTTAGCAAGTGTAATGAATTGGTGTAGTACGACGGATTTACGTCGAGTGCAGCAATTGGTTGCCGCAGCGGGCTTGCCAACACAAGCACCAAATATTAACTGGAGCACTTGGCAAGCGGGCTTATATCGAGATAAAAAAGTACAAGCAGGGCAGGTGCGGTTTATTTTACCTACGGGTATAGGCTTTGCACGTATCACTTCCGAGCCTGTGCCCGAAACATTGTTACAAGCCAGCGTTACACTTACTTAGTTTCTTCGCAGCTAGGCTGCGTGGGTGCCATCGATCAGGATAAGCTATGAGTGACGCAGTAACAAACACACCACAAGCTCCATTAGCCGTGCCGGTACAAATTATGCCGAGCCAGCAAAAGCTATTGGAACAATTGCATTACCTCACTACTTTTCATACCAGCATGGTTATTCTGGCTGGCCCTGAAGGCGCGGGTAAGTCGACTCTGCTTGAAGTATTTCTTGAGCAAGCCTCAGACTACGCAAACTTAGCCTATTTATGTGCCACACCCCGGTTAACGATTGAAAACGTTCGTGAGCGCCTTTTCCAACAAATTAGTTCTGACAGCCGCGCCCAACCCAACGCCTCTTTAAGTAAAACAATTCGCCGCGCTCTTCCTGAAGAGCCACAGCATTTAATGCTAGTAGTCGACGACGCCCATACACTCGAGCCGGCTATTGTGGCCGAGCTACAAGAACTCGTGCTGCATAGTCGCTTTACCGGTGGTAAACACCGGATTAGCGTTATTGTGTCTGGTACTACCGACTGGGCTGCAAGGCAGCGCAAAGTGTCGCCTAGTGACACTAGCGAGCAGCCGGAAATTGTGCTTATTCCTGAGCTTGAAGATTCCGAAGCACTAGCTTTTGCTCGGGCATTATTGTTTGGTCACGAAAAGGGCAAAGCATTAGCCATGGATAGCTTTCGTATTCAAGCCACTATTGGCACTAACCTGCTCTACCCGGGTATTATTCAAAATCAGCTACAAGAGCTTGTTAACCCCATACCTGCCGCGCGTTATAAAGTAACCGACGATGAAGTGGCAATTTCTAGCCCCAACAAACCAACCAAGCCTAGTTCACAAAAAAGCTCTGCTAACATACCCAAACGTAATGGCATGAAGCTATTTTCAATTATGGCTGTAGTGGCTTTGCTTATTGCCGCTGCCACCGCTATTTGGCTAAACAAAGACACCCTCATACCCCCTAGTAAAACGTTGGGGTCAGAAGCAACTTTTTCGGATTCTGAAGCGTTGGGGTCAGAACCAGAGCCGCTGGAGCCCGCACAAACATTGACTTCTGACAGATTGGGTGAAACAAACGCGGAGGCGGCGCCTAAGTCGGTGCTTGAACAAGGTGAAGGCCAAGTGGTAATGAGTTACGACGACGCCCTACCGAAGCTAACAGAAGCGGCGCGAAGCTTTGAGTCTGATCGTGAAATAGCACTTAATTTAATTGCTAAGCCAACAACGACAAGTGGGCCTGAAGTAAATGAACCCGAAGTAAACGAGCCCACCAAAACAGAACCAGCAACAAGTACCGCAACACCAAACCCAAATGTGAACGAAAACCCTTGGCTTGTGTCCCATGATAACGCTTATTTTTTAGCTGCCCCGGCAAGTCAAGTGGTGTTGCAATTAGGCACCGTAACCAGCCAAGCAGCACTTAATCGGTTTTTAAACAACGTAGACTATACAAACCTTAAGGTGTACCACACACTAAAAAACAATCGTAGCTGGTATGTTGTAGTTACCGGCAACTACACCTCGTTAGACGAAGCACGAGCCGCAGTTGCAAGCCTGCCAAGTAGCGTGCAAGCCCTACAACCATGGGCAAAACCCGTTAGTTGGATTCACAATGAGCTAGCCGTAGTTACTGAAGAATAATTTAACTGTAGGCATGTTTAACATAAACATCGAAACGATGCTTTTTGGTAGTAATTTGGCTAGAAGGTTTTTGCCCGCTCAGAAATGGCGCTGCGGCAGGGCGCTTTACTACTACACGGTGAGTTGCTAAAGCAAGCGCCGCTGGTAATAAGCGGTCGGCGTCACTGTCGCCACCTACTAACGCTTGTAGCATTTGCATGTCTTTCTTAACCGCCGCTGCTTTGCCTCGCTCGGGAAACATCGGATCTAAGTAAATTGCTGCGGGTTTTAAGTCTTGGAATGCCGCCGACAACACTTCGGTGTCGATCAAGCTACCTCTGGGTAGTACCGTTACCCGCTCTTTTACCCACGCACCTATTCGTTCATCTTGTTGGGCATGCACCACGGCCTGGTCGAGCAGCGCATGAACCGCTGGATGGCGCTCTAATAAGTAAACCTTGCAACCTGCATGGGCTAGCATCATACCGTCACGCCCTAAGCCTGCAGTGGCGTCTAGCACTGTTGGCCGAAAACCTTTAGCAATGCCTAGTGCCCGAACCACAGCTTCCTGCCTGCCGCCGCCTTGTTGCTGCCGCCAAGCCTGTGGGCCATGAGTAAAACTAAGCTGCAACGGCTGCAAGTCGGGGCGCGAATGCCACACCAGTTCAAGTCCGTCGAGGGTTAACTCTAAATAAAATTCATGTTCTGTAGCATTTTCAGGCAGTTCGTTAGGCATACCGTAGGCCTGCGCCAAGGTAGCCGCAGCTGCCGTTAACTCAGGTATGTCGGTTACCAGTGCTATGGTCACGGGCGCCATTCCATATCGTGGTGGGGAATATCGTCTTCTAAATACTCATAACCCACTTCAACAAAGCCTAGTGAGCGATAAAAGTCGATTAAGTAACATTGGGCGCTAAGCTGAATAGGCCGGTTTGGGGCTGTGGCGTGAATATGATCTATGCAGCGTTGCATTAACTGGCGGGCTAGCCCTTTATGCCGCGCTGGCATAACCACAAGTACACGGCCTACTCGTGCTATCGGCTGTTGTTTAGCATTTTCAAAACGCAACCTAGCGTAGGCCAATATTTTTTCATTTTGCTTCGCAAACACGTGCACCCATTGGTCGTCATTGCCGTCGATGTCGTTATAGGGGCACGATTGCTCTACCACAAACACATCTTGGCGGGCACGAAGAATGTCGTACAGCTCGGTTTTTGTAAGTTCTGCAAATGGTTTGATATGCCAAGTTGGGGTCATTTACTTTTCCTACCTTTTTTAATAATGCCGGTGCTGGGTTCAGCGTTAGGCTGGAGTACTACCCCGCCTGCCGGAAAGTATGCCAACAATTCGGCTACTTTACGCCGAGTTGCGCCATTTTGGCTAATAAAACGACTCACTTGCAGTGTGGTTAACTCGGCGCCTTGGTATAAATGCCGCGCTTCGTCGGTATCGTGGTTTGAAAGTAGCACCGGTATATGGCGATAGCGCGACGCATGCTTAGCTTTTTTAGCCAACAGGGCTTGCTCTTCAAAACTAAAGCCACGGGCAGCGTAGCTGGTAAAGCTTGCCGTGGGGCTTAGCGGCAAGTAAGGAGGGTCGCAATACACCACGTTGCCTTTGCGAGCACGCCGAAAGCTGTCTTGGAACGGCTCGCAGGTAAAAGTGGCCTTACTCGACTTTTCAGCAAAGAATTCCAGCTCTGCCTCAGGAAAATAAGGCTTTTTGTAGCGCCCAAACGGCACGTTAAAGCCGCCACTGGCGTTGTACCTACATAAACCGTTATAACCATGCCTATTCAAGTATAAAAACAACAGCGAGCGTTCGTAAATATCGGAGCTGGCATTAAACTGGGCCCGTAAGGCATAAAATGCGTCGGCTGTATTTGTTTCAGGCACAAACAAGTCGCGCGCATCGTTAATATAGGTGCGCGGCCGACGTTTTAAGGTTCGGTACAGGTTAATAAGATCGGGGTTAATATCGTTGAGCAGGTACTTGTCATAGTCGGTATTTAAAAATACCGAGCCTGCGCCAACAAAAGGCTCAATAAGCTTTTCGCCAGGTGGTAAAACGCGACGAATTGCATCGGCAAGGGTAAACTTGCCCCCAGCCCACTTCAGAAATGCGCGTTGTTTTTTCATGCCACCATCTAGATTACTATTTTCCGCTGATTGTATCGTGTTTTATGCCACAACGATAACCTTGGTTGCGTTATGGGCTTAAGCTAGTATTATCCGTCTCTGCAAATAAATTACTAGAAAGGCCTTTCACCCATGAAAGCATTTAAGAACTTTAAAGTTCCTCATACCTTAACATTATTGTTTGGCATGATGGTTATCGCGCTTATTGCGACCTGGATTGTGCCGCAAGGTTTTTTCCAAACCTTTGTTAACGACGCCGGCCGCAGCGTGGTTATTCCCAACACTTTTGAACTTTCAACAGAGCGCCACTTCCTTACTCCTTGGGAGTTACTAACCGCTGTACCACGGGCCTTTGCCGCGGCCCAAGACATTATCTTCTTTGTCTTTATTGTCGGCGGGGTGTTAGCTATAGCGCGCAAAACCGGCACTGTAGACGCACTTATTGGCAACTTGTTAGGTAAACACCGCGAAGCCCCTGAAAAGCTTATTTTCATGGTGGTATTCTTTTTTGCCTTAGCGTCGAGTGCCATTGGTACTGCTGGGGAATATATTCCTTTCGTGCTTATTTTAGTTGCTCTGTGTAAGGCTATGCGGCTTGACAGTATGACAGCCGTAGGTATGACCATAGCTGGTTACGGCGTTGGTTACGGAGTGTCGGCCTTTAACCCGTTTACTGTGCTTATTGCCCAAGACATTGCTGGCATTCCGCTATATTCGGGCGTATGGCTACGTTTAGTTATTTTTGTACCTTTTGTACTTATTGGTTTTCATCATGTGTGGAGCTACGCCAAAAAAGTGAAAGCCGACCCAGCAAATTCAATGGTAGCCGACTTGCCTTGCCCACTTGATGGCCAAGAAAAAATTGATTATCCACAATTGAATGCCCGCCACCGAGTTATTTTAGCAACCTTTTTAGCCACGGTTGGTATCGCTATTTGGGGTATTTCCCAATACGGTTGGTACCTTTATGAGCTTGGTGCCTGCTTTGTTGGCTGGGGCTTGCTTATTACCGTGTTAGGCCGTTTGTCGTTCGACGAAGCTTCAGAAAGCTTTATTGAAGGCGTTAAAGACCTCACCAGCACCGCGGTATTAATTGGTGTTGCTCGTGGTATTGCACTTATTTTAGAAGACGGCCAAATACTCCATAGCATTGTAAACGGCCTTGCCATGCCTTTAAGCCATGTGCCTGCAGCTATTTCTGCCGTTGGCATGCTGGTAATTCAAACTATTCTAAACCTGTTTGTACCTTCAGGCTCGGGCCAAGCCTTCGTTACCATGCCGTTAATGGCGCCACTGAGTGACTTAGTTGGCATACCGCGCCAAGTTGCTGTATTAGCGTACCAGTTTGGCGACGGTTTCTCGAACATGATAGTGCCAACCAATGCCGTGCTAATGGGTATTATCGGCATTGCTGGCGTTCCTTATGACCGCTGGTTTAAGTTTTGTATGCCGCTACTGGCTAAAATGATGCTAGCTGCGGCGGTAGTGTTAGTGCTGGCGGTAATTTTTGGTTATGGGGCCGGCTTGCAAGAGCCCATTCAAGCAGCGGTACATTTAGTGGACAACGCTCGCTTAAGCTAACCAGTTGGCTTTAAGTTATTATTTGGCGCTCGGCAACTCATCTTGCTGGGCGCCTTTTTGTTCATTCAAGCCACATTTATTCTGCTATCATACGCGCTCTTTTTGTAACCTTGTGAGCCCTTCGCTATGCCCCAATCGCCTCAGTGTAAAAACTCCTACGACGTTATTGTAATTGGCGCAGGTGCGGCTGGGCTTATGTGCGCTGCTACGGCGGCGTACCAAGGTAAGCGCACGCTATTACTTGATCACGGTAAACAAGCGGGCCGCAAAATTCTAATTTCCGGTGGCGGCCGCTCCAACTTCACCAATATGTACACCACTCCTGAAAACTTTATTTCAGGTAACCCGCACTTTTGTAAGTCGGCACTCAGCCGGTATACCCAGTGGGACTTTATTGCCATGGTCGACAAACATGGTATTCCTTGGCACGAAAAAACACTGGGTCAGTTATTTTGCGACGATAGCGCCAAAGACTTAGTTCGTATGCTGGTGAAAGAATGCCAGCTTGCCGGCACTACCGTGCAATTGCGCACTGAAGTATTAAATGTGGCGTATGCCAATGAGCAATATAAATTAGAAACTTCGCAAGGCGACTACACGTGCGGCAAGCTGGTGATAGCCACTGGTGGCCTTTCCATGCCTAAACTTGGCGCAACGCCCTTTGGCTACAAAATTGCCGAACAGTTTGGCCATAAAATAGAACCCGTACGGGCAGGTTTAGTGCCTTTTACCATGCACGATAAAGAAAAAGAGCAATTTGCCGAGCTGGCGGGTTTGTCCGTCGACGTAGTTGCTGAAAACGACCGCATTGGCTTTCCAGAAGCTATGCTGTTTACCCACCGCGGTTTAAGTGGCCCCGCCATGTTACAGATCTCGTCTTACTGGTACCCCGGCGAAGCCTTTAGCGTAAACCTACGCCCCAATGCAAACGTGTTAGCCGAGTTACAAAGCACCCGCCAACAACGACCTAAGTTAGGCCTGTACGGTTTACTACAGCAGTGGTTTCCTAAACGTTTGGCACAAACCCTGTGCGATCAACAGGGCTGGAAAAACAAAAATTTAGCCGATCACAGCAACGCTGAATTTGAACACATTGCTCACACCCTCGAACACTGGCAAGTAAAACCTAACGGCACCGAAGGCTACCGTACCGCCGAAGTGACCTTAGGCGGCGTGAACGTAAACGAAGTGAGCTCAAAAACCATGGAAAGCAAGCTGCAACCTGGCTTGTTCTTTATTGGTGAAGTACTCGACGTAACCGGTTGGCTGGGTGGCTACAACTTCCAATGGGCGTGGAGCTCGGCCTGGGTGGCAGGGCAGTCGGTTTAACCTAGCGATGTTTAAGGCACGGCTGTACGTAAGGCCTTTCATTATTAAACCTTCCAGCGGGCAATAATATAGTTCGACATTTTCCGCCGTGCTACTTGCTTTGCTGGCACAGCATAGCTCGACACTTTAATGCCTTTTTTCTTCATTTTGTTTCGGTTGCCGGTAAGTAACGGATGCCACTTAGGCAGCGCTTCGCCACGATGGATAACACGGTAAGCGCAAGTTTCTGGTAGCCAATTATACTTTGGCACGTTTGAAGGTGTTAATTGATGACAACTCGGTACTTTTGTCAGCCTTTTTTCGTAACTTTTACAGCGGCTTTGTTCAATGTCTAATAGTTCACAGGCAATGCTATACACGGTTACTTTGTTATCGTCGCCAACATAGCGCTCTAAGCAACATTGACCACAACCGTCACACAACGACTCCCACTCTTTCTTGTTGAGCTCTCCCAGGGAATACCGCTCCCAAAACAACTCTCTCACTGCGCGCTTTCCTCACACCTCTGTTAGTGAAATAATGCGCGCAATTAAACGACAATCGGAACAAATAATCCAATTTTTGCCTTTTAAACGAATTTTTCGTAGATTTTGCTGGCTATTTAATGATTGTCAAAGCAGTACTGTACTTCAGCAATTGGGAGTTCTTGCATTAAACACAACATAAGCAATATTCTCGCTTTTTGCGGAGGCAAGTTGTCGGCGGTTATAAGTTGCAGGTGGTCGTAGCTTTCCAAGCTTAAAATACGCCCGCTGGCTAGTCGACTGCTCATTACAATAGGTATGTTTAACTGCACTGCACGGTGCAATGCTTGCTCTTCCAAGGGTGAGCAGCGGCCAGCTCCTGTACCAGCAATAACTAAACCGGCTGGTTTATGCATGGCAAGTAAGCTGTCGAGTAAGCGCTGATCGGCGCCAGCGTACGAATATAAAATGGGTATGTAAGGCTCTGTCGCCGTTATTTTGCTCGTAAACTTAGAGTTTATTGTGTGCTTTCGTAATGGCTTAGCGTGAATTCGAATTTGGCGATCAGCGTCGATAGTGCCTAATGGGCCTGTGTTTAATGCTTGAAAACTTTCCACATGGTAACTGTGGGTTTTGCTCACATCGCGGGCGGAATAAACCTTGTCATTCATGGCCACTAACACGCCTAACCCAACACAGCTGGGCTCGGCTGCTACTCGCACGGCATTGATTAGATTAAGTGCAGCGTCGCTGCTAAGTGCCGAGAAAGGGCGCTGAGAGCCAGTAAAAACCACTGGCATTTCGGTATTTAAGGTTAAATGCAGAAAATATGCAGTTTCTTCGAGGGTGTTAGTGCCATGGGTAATAACAACACCGCTAAAGTTTTCAGTTGCAGCACGCTCAAGCAGCTGTTTAAGTTCAACCCAGTGCTGAAAGGTAATGCCGGTACTGGTTATGTTATCGAGCTGTTTTACTTTTACTTGCGCTATTGCTTGCAGTTCAGGTAAAGCGTCCACTAGCTCTTGGCCACTGTAGTGCCCTGTGCGGTACTGCCGCAGTTCGCAGCGCCGCGGATGGTGCGCAGAAATAGTACCACCCATCGCCACCAGTAATACCTTCGGTAATTGTTCCACAGAAGGCTATTTGGTTTTACTTTCTATTTCTTTGACCGCTTGGTTGGTTTTATGCCAAAAGTACCAGCCAAAAAATATGAACATGCCAATTAAAATAGCTAACCCAGTAAAGGTAAAGAAAAAAATTGGGTTGCTAATGTATTCCTTTAAAAAGCTCATCGCTTCACTCCTAATCAATATATAACGTTAGTATAAAGCCCTACCCACTTTGGCGTTATGACTAAGATCAATAAACTTAGCTAATTATAGACCTTAAATGAACATGGTTGCGGCAGAAAGCAGCAATAACCAATACACCAGTTTTTTGAACTGTGTTTCTGACACGCGCTTATGCAAACTATGCCCCACCCAAAAAGACAACGCTAACACAGGTAAGTAGCTGGCTACTTGTGGTAACACCGGTTGTATTTTGCCTTGCATAAACATAACCGAAGCATAAACCACATTAAGCCCAAACCAAACACTTACTAGCGTGGCTCGAAACTGCGCTTTTGGTACGTTTTCGCTATTTAACGAATACACCAGTAAAGGTCCGCCCGAGGCGAACAAACCATGGGTTATACCCGCAAAAAAGGTCCATAGTGGCTGCCACCAACTTGGTTTGGCTTTTATTACCAACCCACGATGCATTTTGTATAGTTCTCGGCCGGCAAACCATACTATAAGTGCAGCAAATATTAATTTTAATGAGTCGGCACTTAATACTTCAAGCAGTACGATACCTAGTGCCATGCCCGCTGCTATAAACGGTAAAATTCGGCGTAATAATAAACGAAAGTTAATGTCGCGATAAAACTTCACAATAAGTGTGGTGGTCATCACTACACTTAGCGGTACCAAAATAGGCAGTAAGGTTGGAATGGGGAACAGCATGCTACCCAAGGCTACGGCTATAACAATACTACCAAAGCCGGTTATAGCTTCGCTGGTAAACGCTATCCAAATAAAAACACCTAATAAAACCCACTCAATGGCCATGTGCTCTGCTCTTGTTAATGTGCTTACCTGCGTACATTTGAAAAAGAACTTTAGCCATTATGCTGCCCACGCCAGAATAATTCGAACACTTCTCGGCTGGTTTTAGTGGGGGTATAACCAAAGGTTTCTTTCAAGGCCGTATTGGCTAGCACTGGCCGATAACGAAGAAATAGCACATGGTTTGGCCCCACTTTGGTTAACTTTAGGCTATGGGTTAACCACAGCAGGCTACGCAACAACCATGCTGGAACTTGCTGAACTGGCTTGTGCATTATTGCTGCTAATTCGCTAACGGTTACCGCGCCGTCGCCCGCCACGTTAAAACAACCTTGCTGGCTGCTTAAAACCCCTTGAAGTAAAATGGCCACTAAGTCTTGATCCCAAATAAATACAAAGGGCGAGCTTGACCCCCGAATGGCTAACATGCGTGGTCGGCTAAAAAGTTCAGTAATCATATTGTTGGTTTCTGCGCCAAGCACTGTACCTGGCCGTAATATCAGTTGCTTTAGTTCTGGGTGCCCCTTGCGATAGTGCGCCAGCAACTCTTCCACGGCCCGTTTATGTCGGCTATATGAAAACTCTTTATTACCACGCAATGGGTCGCTTTCTTTAATCCAGCGTGGATTGTCGGCATGGTAACCGTAAGCAGCACCACTACTGGTTACGGTTAAGTGTTGCACCTTGGCTTCTAAGCAAGCGTTAATAACATTGTGGGTGCCATTTACGTCGATGTCGTATTCACGTTTTTCATTGCCACCGGGGCTAACAATTGAAGCTAAATGCACCACATGAGTAATGCTGTGCTGCGCCATAACAGTAGCCAAGCTTGGGTCGCGAATATCAAGTTGTTGTACCGGAAAGCTAACGCTAGCGGCCTTTGGTATGGCTCGATCAATGCCCACTACATATACAGCTGCTTGTTGTAATTTTGCCCCCAGCAGCCTGCCAATATAACCGGCGGCACCGGTAATAAGTACCCGGATCATATTAGGTCCTTGTGCGGCAAGGCACGTTTCGACCAAAACGTACTCAGGGTTAAACCACTAACAATATGCCAAACGCCCCAAAATGCGGCAATAAGAATAGCGCCGCCTTGGTTGCTCATGAAGGTAAATAAAATAATTAACCCCAAGCCTGAATTTTGTATGCCTACTTCTAATGTTACCGCACGAACATCTGCCGCTGACTGACGCGTTAAACGTGCTAACCCATAACCTAACCCTAGTGCCAAGCTATTGTGCGCAATCACCAGCCCTATGAAGGCCGCATAGTGCGTAATAAACAGTTTAAAGTTGGCTTTAAAGGCAATTATTACAAATAACAGAAATACAGCTAACGCCACCCAACGCATGGGTTGTTCGATACGTTTTAGTAACTGTGGAAATTTACGCCCTGTAAGCATACCAAGCGCCAGCGGTATACCTAGCACGAGAAATATAAGCATGAATATTTGGCTGCTGTCCATGGCAATGGCGTCGACTAAGTTGCGCGTAGGTTCATAGGCATTAGCGTAAAAAAGAAAATTAAACGGTGTTAACACTAAGGCGCCCACGCTGGAAATAGCCGTCATGGACACGGACGTGGCCACATTACCCCTAGCTATAAAGGTCATAATATTGGAAAAACTACCACCTGGGCAGGCCGACACCAGCATCATACCTAAAGCTAAGCCTGGGTCGGGCGTTGCTAGGAGAATAAAGCCATAGGTAGCCGCGGGTAAAAGTAAAAACTGCGCCAGTAAGCCAGTTATTGGTGCCTTGGGCGCTTTTAAAATAGCGCTGAAGTCGCTTGTTTTTAACCCCAACGACACACCAAACATCATTAATGCCATAATCAGGTTTAAAATAAGCAAATTGCTTGGATCAAACTGAATAGTGACGTGATCAAGCATATTATGCCACGCCTAACCGGTGCTTAAGCTCTCGGCAATGCTGAGCCACAGTGGCTCGGTATAAGTCTTTATTTACGTAATAGGCCATACGATCGAGCTTTAAATAATTGATGCCGCCGCTGAAGGTTTCGTTATTGCCCTTAATCGCTGCGGTTAACTGCGGGCTTAAACCTGCCTTGCTAGCTTTCGCTTTTAAATATAAGGCAACTAGTTCCGCTTGCTCAACTCGGCCCTGCCAGCCTAAGCCTGTGGCTTCGATCATACCGAGCATGCACACATTAGGTTCATTAGGGTTAAACACGTTTAAATATAAATGCGGTGCGGGCCCTTGCCAATTTAACAAGGTATTGTCGATAAACGGATAATGCAGTTTATAGCCAGTAGCAAACACAATTTTGTCGTACTCGGCTTTGGTACCATCGGCAAAATGAACTGTTAAGCCTGACGTATGGGTAATAGCGCTGCGTGGTTGAATGTCGCCATGGCCAAGATAATGCAACACCAGGGAGTTCATTACTGGATGCGACTCATAAATTCGGTAGTTGGGGTCGGGCAAACCGTATTTGCTTGGCTTGCCTACTAGGGCTTTAACAATAAGGCTGTCGAGCCACTGCTTTAGCCGCGTAGGTAGTTTAAGCTTGCCACCTAGCGTGTCGATAGGTTTACCAAACACAAACTTAGGGAAAAAATAATAGCCGCGGCGCACACTTAAACCCACTTCCTGTGCATGGTGTACTGCGTCTACCGCGATGTCGCAGGCGCTATTTCCACAACCTACAATAAGCACGCGCTGGCCATTAAAGCTCTGCGGATAACGATAGGCTGCCGCATGTATGGCCTCGCCAGTATAGTTACCCGGTAGTTTAGGCGTGTTCGGATAATGCAAAGTACCGCTGGCTATTAACACGCCTGCCGCTGCAAAGGTAAATTCTTCGTTGGTTTCTGTATGTTGCCAAATAACTTGCCAGTGGTCTGCGGCTAATTTAATAACCTTTAGTACCTTGGCGTTATATTGATATTTTTCGTTTAACTTAAAGTGGTGGGCATAGTCTTTGAAATATAGCCCCACGTCGCGATGGCTTGGGTAAGTTGCTACCGACTTAGCCATGGGGAACTCGGCTATTTCAGTCATGGTTTTTGAGCTAATTAAATGAGCGCTTTCATACATGGTGCTATGGGGGTTTTCAATGTCCCATAAGCCACCGGGGCCACTGTGCATTTCAAAGCCTTGAAAGTCGATTCCGTAACGCAATAACTCGCGGGCCATAACCAAACCCATAGGGCCGGCGCCAATCAGGGCGTAAGGTCGTTTGCCGTTAGCTGCAGTGGTATGTGCTGTACCCATTTTTGCCTACTCAATATGTTTATAACCCCATCTATACTAGCGAGTTATATGTACAAATCACGTTTTAATTTAGGCAAGGGGTGTTTTTGCAGTTAAAGATGTTCGCAGATAAAAGGAGAGGTGGAGAAGAAATATTATTTAAAAGCACACGTCCCTGTGTGCACTCGGTATTGAGTTCTTGTTTTTACATTGTCCTTCCAATACCGTGGCGAAACCACGTCGAACCAACCTTGTTCGTGCCATGACACAACACAACAAACGAGAACATTACGAATATTAGCATAGTGAATGCTATATTCAAAAACAACCTTGTTACATTCCGATAGTGTTCCGTAAGTTATTGTAAAAAAAGACGAATTTTTTCTGCTTTAGTAGCAATAGTGAATACGCCGTCTAAATGCCCCCACGGCCCTTGTATTTCCTCATAATCGGTCGTATTACCTTGTTGTTTCAGTATGTTATGTGCTCGCTGTGCTAAATAAGGCTGTAGCAATAGGTCATTCGCTGCAGGAAGGAACAGAGTAGCCGCCTTAACCCGCGACAAGCCAGCCTCTAGGCTTTCTCCGTGGCCTGCCATAAACAACTGGTTAGCGCGCACTAGGTATAAAATATGGTTTGCATCGGCATAGGTTGCACGAGCGCCTGCTGCAGCTTTAAGTTGATCAACCACAGCAAAATTAGAACGAATGTTATGTAAAGGTGCTTTTTCTTTCGCAGAGCTTGCCGCATTTAGCTGATTAAAAATAAGCGGATGCTGCGCTTGCAGAGTAATAGCCATAACCGCTTGTGTAACACCAGCTGTAGGCGGTTCAGCAGCATAGTAGTCGCCATTATTCCAGTTCGGATCTGCCATAATAGGGTTCGCCCACTGCTGCAGGGTAGCAATAGTCCAAGGATCACTTTCACCCATGCCTATAACAGAGATCATACGGTCGACTTGATCAGGGTAGGCTACCGACCATTCTAATGCCTGTAAAGAGCCCATCGAAGCTCCAACCACTGCATGGAGTCGTTCAATACCAAGACTTTCTAGTAACATTTTTTGTACATTCACAAAGTCACGAATAGTAACCACTGGAAAGTCTAGTCCATACGGTTTGCCCGTAGCTGGGTTAATGCTGGCTGGCCCTGTGGTAATTACATTTGGATTATGCGGCTCTTGGTTCACTAAAGTGTCTGAGCTGATAACATAAAACTTATTTGTGTCGATGGCTTTGCCAGGTCCAATTATAGCGTCCCAATAACCTGGGAAAGGATCTGTTTCTGCATAACGCCCGGCTGCATGGCTATTACCCGAGAAAAAGTGGGTAATAAGAATAACGTTGTCTTTAGCGGCGTTTAGTGTGCCATAAGCTTCCCAGCCCACGCGCACTTCCGCAATGGTTTCCCCCCCGTGAGTGGCAAAGTTTTCTGTCACAAATTCTTTCTTTTCAACAAATTGTGAACTTACGGCGTCTTGTGAACAGCCCATTAAAAATAGTAGCGCAATGCTCGTTAGCCAAATATTCATGCGTTTCATAGTGTGCTCCTGCAATTATTTCTTTATCAAGTAGTCAATGTATTGATTGCGCAATTCACGCTTTAGCACTTTGCCAGTGCCGGTGCGTGGAAAGTCGGCCACCACCACTAAGTCGTCGGGCATCCACCACTTAGCAATGCGGCCGGTTAGGTGCTCTACCATCATGGCAGCCGTTACCTCTTGGCCTTTTACGGGCACCACCAATAACAACGGCCTTTCATCCCACTTAGCGTGTTTTACCCCAACCACACAACATTCGTTTACCGCTGGGTGTTGGCTAACAATGCTTTCAATTTCAAGCGAACTAATCCATTCACCACCGCTTTTAATTACGTCTTTAGTGCGGTCTACCACTTTCATGTGGCCTTCCCGGTCAATAACCGCAATGTCGCCTGTTGCTAACCAACCATTAGGAAAATTACTAGTGTCGTTGTTTTTAAAGTATTGTGCGCATATCCAAGGACCCCGTACACGCAGCTCACCAGAAGCAATGCCGTCATGCGGGAGCGGCTGATCGTCGTCATCGAATATTTCCATATCGATACCAAAACAGGCTTTGCCGGCGGTGGTTTGTTTGCCGTAACGGGTACTTTTATCGAGCGCCATTATGGCCTTGGTGGGAGGTAACGAGGTGACCAGCGGGCCAGTTTCTGTCATGCCCCAAATAGGCTGCCAATAAATGTTGTAGTCTTCGTCGAAGGTTTTCACTAGCCCCAGCGGAGAGGCCGCCCCCCCCACACAAACTCGTTCTAAAGGTAGTTTTGTAATACCTTGGTCTTGTAAGTAATTATGTAAAGTTAGCCAAATAGTGGGTACGCCTAGGCCTACATTTACTTTTTCATCGCGAATAAGTTGCCACATGCTTGCGCCGTCCATGCCGTGCCCTGGCAGTACCAAGCTGCTACCAGCTAACGGCGCAGCATAAGGCGCACCCCATGCCCCAATATGGTACATTGCCACCATAGGTAGTAGTACCGTGTCTTCACGCAAATCAAGCAATGCCGACGACGCCGAAGCTTGCGCATGCAGTACCATCGAGCGGTGCGAATACAGCACCCCCTTCGGGTTACCCGTAGTGCCCGAGGTGTAGCATAAAATAGCTGCCTGATGTTCGTCGAAGGTAGGCCAGGGGAAATTGCTTGCCTGCTCAGCAAGTAGGGTTTCGTAACAATGCACATTAGTTAAGCTGGTTTGTGGCATTTCATGGGCATCGCAAAGAATAATATAACCCTTTACGGTGGTTAATTGCGGGGCAACTTCTTCGAGCTGGGCTACAAATCCTAAATCGACAAAAACGTAAGTGTCTTCTGCATGATTAATAACATATTCAATTTGTTCGGAAAACAAGCGCGGATTTACCGTATGCAAGACGGCGCCTAGCCCTGCTATACCATAATAAAGCTCCACGTGGCGGTGAGTATTCCACGCCATTGAAGCAACAAAGTCGCCACTTTGTACGCCAAGAGCTTCAAGCGCATGGCCAAGCTGAGCGGTACGCGCCCATGTATTTGCATAACTGGTACGATGAATGCTGTTGTCGTGTAAGCGAGAAATTATTTCCTTGTCTGGAAAACGCTGGTTGGCATAGGCCAACATGTCGATGATCAGCAGCGGTGTTTCCATTACGTCGCCGCGTATTGCTTGAGTACTCATATTTACCTCAAACCTCTATGAAAAAAAGTTGAACAGGGCAATCGCAATGGTTAAGCCAATAACTGGCACCACAACGGTTACCGCTCCAACCGCCCAGTAAGCGTCGCTGTGTTTTTCATTACAAATTGCACGAATAGTTGTCACCACATAACCATTGTGGGGTAACGAGTCGAGGGCACCGGAAGAAATAGACACCACCCGATGTAATTGTTCAGGGTTTACGCCTTGATCAAGATAGTGCGGGGCTACTTCAGGTAATGCGATAACTTGCCCACCCGAAGCCGACCCTGTTAAGCCGGCTATCACGCTTACGGCTATAGCCGCACCCACTAGCTCATTACCCGGAATAGATGTCATGGCAGCCACCGCCACGTCGAACGCTGGTGTTACTTTGGCAACACCGCCAAAGCCCACCACTGCCGCCGTGTTACCAATTGCGATAAGCGCGCCCGTGGTGGCGCTACCTAAAGCTTCTTGCATGTCGCTAAAGAAGGACCAGTTAATTGCCATAATGGCAAGCACGCCACCGGTTAAAGCCACAATTAAGGCTTTTTGCGCTAAGGCTTCATGAAAGGCGAACGACAGCCCAAGAACAACTAGCAGAGGTAATATGCCGGTAACTGGGTGCGGTAATTTACGCTCTACTAATATCGGATCGCTGGCTCGGGTCACAAAGCTTTCACCGCGGCCAACGGCTTTTTTAATCATGGCCATAAGCCACCAGTAACCAACAATAAACATAATAACTGCTACTACTAGGCTTACTTCCCAAGCCGCCCAAGGTGACGTACCTAAATATTGCACGGGTATCCAGTTTTGAATTTCAGGTGAGCCTGCTGAAGTCATGGTAAAAGTAACCGAGCCAAAAGCGAGTGCTGCGGGTATAAAGCGCCGCGGCAAGTTGGCGTCTTTAAATAAGCTAAGTGCCATGGGGTACACTGAAAATGCCACCACAAATACGCTCACCCCACCATAGGTTAAAATCGCACAAGCCAACACCACCGCTAAAACGGCTTGGTTTTTACCCAGTTTATTAATAATCCAGCCTGCCACGCTGTCTGCTGCGCCGGTATCTTCCATAAACTTACCGAAAATAGAGCCTAGTAAAAACATTAAAAACCAGGACGCAACAAAGCTTGAAAAACTATTCATATAGCTGTCGACAAAGTTTATGTCGCCAACAAAAACCGGAACTTGGGCTGTCATTGCCACGAACAAAGCGCACAAAGGTGCACTAATAAATAAGTTCCATCCACGCAATGTTAGTATGATCAACAGCACTAAGCCGCCCACTAAACCCAACATACTCAACATATTAGCCTCTCTTTTATTCTTTTTGTGTGCATGCAACCTAAGCTGTTACACGGTTTTACAGTAGGCTGTATTGTTATTCAGGACGGCGCTCATACCCATAGTACTATGGTACAGGTCACAAACTGCTGGCTTTAGGCTAAAGTTTGTTCGCATACAATAAAAGTCCCTGGCTAATAGCCGGGAGATAGCGAACCCAAGGGGAAAGAAACATGAGACAAGTAACCTTCAAACGCTCACTGTGCGCTTTAGCGGTTACCGCTGCTATGGCGGGTATGATGGCAACAGCTGTCGCACAAGAGCAAGAGGCCAACGAACAAGGCAAAACTGAAGCTCGCACGCTAGAGCGTATTGAAGTTACCGCACGGCGCACCATAGAAAGTATTCAAGACGTGCCTGTAGCAGTAACTTCTATTAGCGACAAAGACCTACAAGAGCGTGGTATTTCAACCATTCTTGAAGTAGCCCAATTTTCACCAAACACTACGCTGCAGCAAAGCCGTGGTACGAACTCTACCATTACCGCATTTATTCGTGGCGTAGGCCAAGAAGACCCATTATGGGGCTATGAGCCGGGCGTGGGTATTTATATTGACGACATTTATGTTGCTCGCCCACAAGGTGCCGTACTCGACATTCTTAACGTTGAGCGGGTAGAAGTGTTACGGGGTCCACAAGGTACGCTTTACGGCAAGAACACTATTGGTGGTGCTGTTAAGTATGTAACGCGCCGCATGTCGGGCGAACGTGAGTTTTTTGCTTCCGGTACTGTGGGAAGTTTCAATCAACGCGATCTAAAACTGACGGGTGAAATTCCACTGATCGACAACACCCTTTATTTCGGTTTTGGTTACGCCAACCTACAACGCGACGGTTATGGTAAATTCCTTACTAGCGCATTGCCTAACCAAGACATGCAAAACTACGATAAAGACTTACAAGCCATGCGCGGTACCGTTGAATGGTACCCGTCGGAAGACGTGTTTGTACGCCTTGCCTACGACCGCACCGATGACAAGTCGAACTCGAAAGGTGGTTACCGTTTACTGCCAAGTATTGTTACCAATGCGCCTGTACCAGACAGTATTTATGATTCATACACCAGTTTACCCACCGAGAACAAAGTGGAAACCGAGGGGGTTAGCTTAACGGTTGACTGGGAATTCAGCGACGCTATTACATTACGTTCAATTACTTCTCGGCGTGAAAACTACTCGCCAGTTAACATTGACTTCGACAACACCTCCGAGCGAATTTTCGACGTACCTGCCATATACGAAGACAAATGGTTCACCCAAGAGTTTCAAATGAATTATCGTACCGACAACCTAACAGTTGTGTCGGGCGTGTACTACTACGACGCCGAGTCGTGTGGTGTATTTGACGCAATTCTTGAAGTGTTAGGCCAAGGTGCCTTTGGTACCCCTGGTTTAACCCGTGAGGTTGCTGGTTGTTCCGACAGCACCAGCCAAGCTGCCTATGCTCAGGGTACCTATAACTTAAGCGACAAGTGGTCAGTAACCGCCGGCTTGCGTTATACCCGTGATAAGAAAGAAGCTTTAGTACGAAACGGCTTGGTATTCGATACTATTTACCCTGAGTCGGGCTGGATTCCTGGCTATGTACGCGACCCTTCGGTGGGCACGCCCGTGGTACTCGATGACAGCAAAACATGGAACAAGCTAACGCCACGCGTTGGGGTTGAATACCGCCACAGCCGCGACACTATGTTCTATGCAAGTTTTGGCCAAGGCTTTAAGTCGGGTACCTTTAACCCTCGAGCAGAAACTGCAGAGCCGGCAGCTAACCCGGAAGACGTATATTCATACGAAATTGGGGTGAAAAGCGACGTGACGAATAGCTTGCGGGTGAACGCCACCGCATTCATGTTAGACCACAAAAACCGTCAGTACGTGTCGGTTATTCCAGACCCTAACGATGCCACAGTACTGAACCAGCGCTTAGCGAACGTAGGTACTTCGGACGCAACAGGTTTTGAATTAGAAGTCACCTGGATTGCCTCCAATAACCTAGCCATCTACGGTAACTTGGGGCTAATTGACGCAAATTTTAGTAACGTAATGAGTTTCGACGCGCAAGGTAATCAAATTGATATTACCGACAGCTTCGTTATTACCAATACACCTAAAACCACTGCCAATATTGGCTTTAGCTACGACACCACCCTCGCTAATGGCGACCTAGTGTTCAACGGTAACTACAGCTACCGCAGCAGCTACGGCTTAAACGAGCTCGACAACCTGCTAACTCAAGACGCCTACGGCATGCTAAACCTTGGGATTAACTGGTATAGCGCAAATGGCAAATGGAACGTGGGCCTACACGGCAAAAACCTTACTCAAGAAGAATTCTTAGTAGGTAACTATGCCTTCTTAAGCCCAGACCCTGCTAACCCTGGCCAGTTCTTACCTGGTCTTGGTGGCGACACAACGTTAATCGGCTACTACGGGGAACCACGCACTGTTTCTCTAACTGTTGGTTACCGTTTCTAAGCATGTAACATAGTTCTCTGGTTAACCTTTAGCCACCACCCCTATGGGTTGGTGGCTTTTTTCTTGCTGCGGTTCCAGTTGCGGTTCGGCGGTGCTTCGGGTACAACATTAGGCCTATACTTGAATGAATACATGGAACAACATGGCTAGAGCTGTAATTGCTGATGACCACCCTCTATTTCGTGCCGCTCTTAAACAAGCGCTGTCAGAAACCTTAAGTGGCGATGTTTTGGAGGCGGAAAGCTTTCCTGCGCTACAAGAGTTACTTGAGCGTGAGCGACAAATTGAGTTGGTACTATTAGACTTAAATATGCCAGGTAACCAAGGCTTAACCGGGTTAACTGCGGTGCGTAATTTATTTCCCGACATTTTAGTTATTATTGTGTCGGCCAACGAAAGCCCCGACGTTATTCGCCGAGCTATGGCCTTTGGTGCCAGTGCTTATGTACCTAAGTCGGCGCCCTTACCCATGATCAAAGAAGCAGTTGAAATTGTTTTAAATGGGGACAATTGGCTACCGGAACACTTGCGCCAAACACCCGCCAACGAACCTGATGCAGAAAGCGAAGACTTTGCCTATAGGCTAGAACAACTTACCCCACAACAGTTTAAGGTGCTTAGCTGTATTGCTGACGGCCTGTTGAATAAGCAAATTGCCTGGGAATTACAAGTTCAAGAAACCACAATAAAACAGCACGTGTCGGCAATTTTACGCAAGCTTGGTGTTATAAACCGAACGCAAGCGGGGGTAATTTTTAAAGACATGCTACGCGCTGGCGAAGAAGACTCAAACCCGCAGTCGTTTGATTAACCGCTTTAATGCTATTTTCTTTACTGGCTTAGGCAAAAATAAGGCCCGTGCTTCTACTACTTCTTCCCGTATGGCTTCATTTGGGTCCGCCGTGTTAACAATAGCAGGTATCGTTTTATTCCACTTTACCCGCATGCGCCGAATTACATCAACGCCTATTTCACCGTCGTCTAAATGATAGTCAACCAACATAAGCTCTGGCATTTCAGTAAGCGCTAAGGCTTCTGCTGGCGTATGGCAAGCTGAAACAATTGCCCCCCAGTCGGCAAGTAGCGACGACAAAGCTTCGCGCACTGCGCGGTCGTTATCAATTACCATCACCCGCTTACCCTTTAATAGCGCTGTTGAAGGCTCGTGGATGGCTTGCACTAACTGAGGCTTACTAATTTTTTGCCAGCCAACCACAGGAATACGCACGCTAAAACAAGTGCCTTTATTAGGGATAGACTGCAAACTAATAGGCATATTTAACAATCGGCACATACGCTCAACAATGGCTAAACCCAAACCTAAGCCGGGGTTTTCAGCTTTCTTGTCGAGCTGGTGAAACTCATCAAATATTTTTTCTTGCTGCGCTAAAGGAATACCCCGCCCCGTGTCGATCACTTGCACTTCAACATAACCACCACGACGACGTACTCCAAATAGCACTTTGCCGCTGTTGGTATAGCGCACCGCATTTGATAACAGGTTTTGTAACACACGGCGTAATAATTTCGCGTCGGTTAACACCACCGCCGACGAGTCTGCCACATTAAATTGCAACCCTTTTTCGGCTGCAAGGGCACGGCTGCTTTCTACTAAGGGCAGCATAATGTCGGCCAGTGGAATTCGGCGTAAGTCGGGCTGTAATTTGCCAGAGTCTAGCTTGGTCATTTCCAATAGCATAGTTAGCAGCTCTTCAGCATTTTGTAACGAGCGCTGAATTTGCTGAGCAAAGTGCAACGACTCTCCTTCACTGCGCTTTTCCAGCATTTCACAAAATAAAATAGCAGCATTAAAGGGTTGCATTAGATCGTGACTAGCCGCAGCAAAAAAGCGTGACTTGCTGGCATGGGCTTGCTCTGCGGCATGCTTTGCTTCTAACAGCTGGTGCGTGCGTTCCGACACCCGCTGCTCTAGCTCAAGGTTAATACGCTTTAATTTTTCTTGCGCTTCCACTAATTCGGTTACATCGGTGTAAGTAGTCACAAAGCCGCCATCGGGCATTGGCGAGCCTTGCAATTCAATTACTAACCCGTCGGCCTGGCTACGCTGATAACGGTAAGCGCTGCCAGAGCGCAAATAGTCGAGCCGCTTTTCAATTTCGGCGTCAATGTCTTCGTTCGGCACACCAAACAAACCACGGCTGGCGTTATACCGCAGTATGTCGGCTACCGACATGCCCGCCTGAATAAAACCTTCTGGATATTCAAATATGGTAAGATAACGGCGATTCCATGCCACTAAACGCAAGTCTACGTCGATTACACTGATACCTTGAGGAATGTTTTCGACAGAGGCTTGTAATAGTTCGCGGTTAAATCGGTACAGTTCCGACGCTTCGGAGGCCCAGTCAACCACTTCTTCAACCGACACATGCGACTGCCGCGCTAAAGCGTCGATCAGCAACCGGCTAGCAGCACTACCTATTGCCCCTGCAAGTTCTCGTTCAATACGCAGTAACATTAATGCCGGCACCATGCCTTCACTCGGCGCAGAACCTATAGCCACCCCTAAACGCTTATCAAGCCGGGTGGCGTCGCGCTGATCAATAAAGCGCGCCAAAACACTACGCAACCGCCCCCAGGTTACGTTTCGTTCTAAGGCACCCGCATGGCTAGAGCGCCCCGGATTAACAAACCGTTGCGCGTTATGGCGTTCGTGCACCGGTACCTTTGTTAACAACGACACTATTACATACAAGGCTATATTAATGCCTAAGCTTAACCATACACCTTGGTTTATATCCGTGTCGGTAAGTCGCGCTAGAGAGTCGTTGGCGGAAAGTTGTAACGACGGCAATAGCAGTAAGTAAATCCATAGTGCGGAGCCCGCAACAAGGCCGGCAACTACACCATACTTATTGGCTCGCTCCCATAGTAAACCACCTATTAAAGCAGGAGCCGTTTGCGCCATCAGCGCCATTGCAATTAACCCATTACTTACCAATGGCATGCCAGTTTGAGTGGCCACGTGATAAAAGTAGGCCAGCAAAATAATGCCCACCATAATTAGCCGGCGAATAGTTAACACCAACCCTGGCGTTAAACTTAAAGCTAAGTTTTTGCTCGAGCGAAATTTAAGCCACATGGGGGTTATTACGTCGTTAGAAATCATTATGCTTAACGATAGCGTGGCCATAATAACCATACTGGTGCCCGCCGCTAAACCGCCAATAAAAGCAATTAAGGCGATATCTGGGCGCTCGGCAAAAATAGGCAACGCCAGCATAAAAGTGTCTTGATAACGAAACTCTGGTACCAGCAAGCCACCAGCAAGGGCAATAGGCAAAATAAAGAAATTTATAGCAAATAAATAAAGTGGAAAGCCCCAACGGGCCGTACGTAATTCGTCGGGGTGTAAGTTTTCAACAAAATTCACATGAAACTGGCGTGGCAATACCAGCATAGACAACGCCCCTAAGAGCATGTGAGTAATGTAAATATAGGAGCCATTAGGCTTAGCCACTAAAATGTTTTGAGTTACTGGGTTTTGCGATGCTTGTAGTAATAAATCATTCAAACCATCGAATAAATAATAGGTGCAGAATAAGCCAACAATAATAAAGGCGGCTAGTTTGATTACCGACTCGAAAGCAACTGCGTCCATTAGCCCTGGGTGTTTCTCTGCTAAGCTTAAACGTCTGGCGCCAAATAAAATTGAAAAGCCTATCATGGCTAAAGCGACACCTGCTGAAAGGTCTGAAAACCAAGGTATATTAGTTGATGCTGCACCGGTAACACTCGAGAAACTAGCTGTAATTGCGCGTAACTGCAGTGATATATAGGGAACTAAGGCAATAAGGGCAATAATAGCTACTGCTGCCGCTATGCCATGTGACTTCGAATAACGCGAGCCAATAAAGTCGGAAATAGAGTTTAAGTTATGCTCACGCACGGCACTTAATGTTTTCATTAAAATACCGTGCGCAAAAAGAAAAACCAAAATGGCGCCCGCGTAGGTTGGAGCAAAACTCCAGCCATAATGAACCGCCTGGGTAACTGTGCCGTAAAATGCCCAAGTGGTACAGTGAACACCAAGCACAAGAGTATAGCGCCATGGTTTTGGCGTGTCTTGGCGGCGGCGCTCACCACGGTAGGCAATACTAAACAGTACTAAAAAGTAAGTTAGCGCGGTAAATAAAACAAGGGCAACAGGCAACATAGAAATCCATATCAGCACGGAACAAGTAGATTGGCAATTGGTAGTGCGTTAATTCGTACATTTAATTAAATAGCGCTATTCAACTAGCGACCGTGAACTATTAATACGCTAACCTATAGTAACTAACAATAATAATGGAGCGGCTATGATTAACCTTTCACTATATTCAGGCAGTATACTCTGGCTTGGCTTGTTACTCAGCCTAGTTATGGTGCAATGGCTTGTTGCCAGCGCTAGCAAAGCACGCCAACCCGGGGCAATTCCTGGCATGGCCCCCGAGCAAGAGCGCGCGCATAAAAGCTTTGTATTTCGTGCTTGGCGCACGCACCAAAACACCATTGAAAACCTTGGTACCATGCTGGGAGCAGGGGTGTTTGCTATTTTCACTGGCGCTAACCCCGTTTGGACCCAAGTATGTATAGCCATTATGGTTATAGCTCGCTTTGCTCACATGGTGCTTTATTACTCAATAGCTACAAATAAAAACCCCAGCCCACGCACTTGGTTTTTTATGCTGGCTTGGTTTGCCAACTGTGCACTTATTGTTTTAGGTTTTATAGCGCTGTTTAGCGCCAGCTAAGCAAGGCCTTTAAACAGGATAAAATTAAGCATGAAGTTATTTGTTCAGTCTATTTTACGTGGCTTGGCTATTTTACTGCCGGTTATTATTACTATTGAGTTGTTACGCTGGCTACTAGCTAAAATGGAGGCGTGGACAGCGCCCATACTTTCTTTTGCCTTGCCCGATAAGTGGTACCTGCCTGGTTTAGGAATTCTTAGCTTTCTATTGCTTTGCTTTATTATTGGCTTTAGTGCTCGCTACAAAGGCATTGGCTGGTTCTGGCAGTTGCCGGGCCGTATTTTACTGCGCATACCAGGTAGCAAGCAAATATATGGCATGCTGCAAGACCTTGTTGATGTAATGTCGGGTAAAAACTTTGCCGACGAATCGGTTGTTCTCGTTAAACTCCCCCAATCTGACGTTGAACTCATTGGCATTGTCACTAAGAAAGGGGGTATAAAAGATGACAAGATGTCGGCGTTATTAGCCGAAGACCAGCTTGCGGTGTTTTTACCCATGGCCTACAACGTGGGTGGCTACACTATTATTGTGCCGCGAAGCTGCACCCGCAATATCGACATGAAGCCCGCCGAAGCCTTACAACTTGTATTAAGTGGAGGCCTAGGCACCAACAAATAAAACTAGGAACATTTCATGAAACGAACGGCCCCTCTTTCTTTGGTGCTCTCGGGTTTAATATTAGCAGGCTTGGTGACTACACCTACCTTGCTAGCAGCTACCCAAACCGAGCAATCAAACCAAGGTTATTACCGCGCCCCACATTTAGTAGGTAATAACCTAGTGTTCACTGCTGAAGGTGACATTTGGCTCACTGACCTTGCCGCTTCTGCTCCACAACGCTTAACCTCGAGCGCAGCAGAAGAGCACACCGCAAAACTTTCACCGAATGGCGAATGGCTAGCCTTTGTGGCCAACTACGAAGGCGCTACTGAAGTCTATGTTATGCCTATTAGTGGCGGTACGCCGAAACGTATTAGCTTCGAGCAAAGCCGAGTGCGCCTACAAAGTTGGACCCCAAATGGCGACATTATTTATTCTACCGACCATGTAATGGGCCCTGCCAACCAGTGGGTACTTCGTAAAGTAAACCCACAAACACTACACACCGAAACCATTCCTTTGGTTGACGCTATTGAAGGTGTAACCGACAGCGAAGGCAAACAGTTATTCTTTACCCGCTTTGGCCTGCAAGCTACCACCGATAACGCCCGCGTTTACCGTGGTGGTGCCATGGGTGAAATTTGGCGTTATACCTTAGGTAGTAATGAAGAAGCGGTGCATTTAACCGCAGGCCATGCCGGCTCTGTGCGCAAGCCTATGTATTGGCAAGGCCGGGTGTACTTTATTAGCGACGCCGACGGCACTCCTAATATTTGGTCGGTACCCGCAGCCGGCGGCAACTTTACTCAGCATACCCACTTCAGCGACTGGCAGGTGTGGGACGCTACCCTTTCTAACGGCACTATTGTGTACCAGCAAGGGGCTGATTTACACACCCTAAACTTAACCAATAACCAAGGTTCAGAGCTAAAGCTAGCCTTAGCCAGCGACTTTCGTCAGCGCCAAGAGCGGTGGTTAACTAAGCCACTAGATTATTTAACCAACGTTAGTTTTGGGGGTAGTAGCGAGCAAGTAGTGCTTACCGCTCGTAGCCAAATTGCACTTGCTGCCAAAGCACCGCGCCGGCTAGTGAACATTGATACACCCGATGCAAGTCGCTCGCGCAACGCTATTATTAGCCACGACGGCAAATGGGTTTATGCAATTAATGACCAAAGCGGTGAAAATGAAATTTGGCGTTTTGCTGCCGACGGCTCTGATGATGCCAAGCGCTTAACCACCGACGGTAGCACCTTCCGATGGAATTTATATCTGTCGCCAAACGGCAAGTATATTGCCCACGACGACAAAGACGGTAATCTTTGGTTGCTTGATCTTAGCAATAACAAAAACACCAAAGTATATTCTGGTGCCAATGGTCATTCACCCATAAGTAGCTTAGCTTGGTCTGCCGACAGCAAGGCGGTTGCTTTTGCCCGTACCGACTTAACCGGCTCTCGTAGCCAAGTTGTATTACACTCTTTTTCCGATCAACGTACCGAGGTATTAACCTCAAATAAATACGAATCGTATTCTCCTAGCTTTAGTACCGACGGTAACTGGCTGTATTTTTTGTCTGATCGTAACTTCAAAGCAACCCCAACCAGCCCTTGGGGCGACCGCAATATGGGCCCAATGTTTAACAAACGCACACAGCTATTTGCCGTGGCGCTTAAGCAGCAGGCTTGCTTTCCATTCGCGCCGCCAACAGAAGTATCTCATTGTGACAACGCAGTTGCTGAAGCCGAACGTACCGCCCGGCGTCGAGCCAAGCTTATTGACTGGGACGGCTTAGCCGAACGTTTGTGGCAAGTACCAGTAGAAGCCGACAACTACTATAATTTAACGGTGTCTGAGTCTCGTTTATACGTACAAGCACGCAATAATGGCCCTGCTACTTTGTACCAAATTCCATTTGCGCAAACAGACATTAGCCGCGACAGCTTCGCCAGTAACGTTACTAGTTACCAACTTTCCAATGACGGAAAGCGTTTGTTCTTCCGCCAAAGAAAACCTGAAGACATGTTTGTGGTCGATGCCGGCGCCAGTGCCCCAAGTGACTTAAGCAAATCTCGCATTGCCACTAGCCAATGGCAGCTTGCACTTAACCCGCAGGTTGAATGGCAGCAAATGTTCCACGACGCTTGGCTAATGCACCGCGATTTCTTGTTCGACCGCAATATGCGCGGTGTCGACTGGAACGCCATGCACGAGCAGTACTCACCCTTGGTGGCTCGTTTAACCGACCGAAACGAACTTGACGACTTGTTTGCCCAGTTACTGAGTGAATTAAACGTGTTACATTCGCAAGTGCGTGGCGGTGAGTACACAACACGCGACCATTTACCAACGGCAGCAAGCCTAGCGGCGGCTTTTGCTAACCATGCCAACGGCTTAGAGATAAAACACATTTATCAAACCGACCCCGAACTTCCTGCTAGTGCTTCACCTTTAGCTCAAGCTGGTGTTAAGGCGTCTGTGGGCGATGTTATTACTCACATTAACGGTGCGCCAATAAAACACCTAGGCGACTTAACCACTGCCTTGCGTGGCCAAGTAGGTAAGCAGGTACGTGTTGACTTACAGCGTGGCCGCAGTAGTTGGTCAACCGTAGTTGAGCCGGTTTCTACTTCAAGAGATCACCGCTTACGTTACGACGACTGGGTGTATAGCAACCGTGCGAAGGTAGCTAATGCTAGCGATGGTAACTATGGTTACATTCATATTTACGCCATGGGTGCTAACGACATTGCCAGCTTTGCTCGCGACTTTTATGACAACGTAGACAAAGACGGTTTAATTATTGACGTACGCCGTAACCGCGGGGGAAATATCGACAGCTGGATTATTGAAAAGCTATTACGCCGTGCTTGGATGTTCTGGCAACCGCGCCAAGGTGAAGGTTATACCAACATGCAACAAACCTTCCGTGGCCAGTTTGTGGTATTAACCGACCAGTTAACCTATTCCGATGGCGAAACCTTCTCTGCCGGGGTAAAAACCTTAGGCTTAGGCCCACTGATAGGTAAACGCACCACTGGTGCTGGCGTTTGGTTATCGGGTCGCAATACGCTAGCCGATCGCGGTTTAGCTCGTGTTGCGGAAACGCCACAACATGCCATGGACGGAACTTGGGTGGTGGAAGGTTACGGTGTAGAGCCAGACCTTGAGGTGAATAACTTACCCTATGCCACCTTTAATGGCAGCGACGCTCAACTTGAACGTGGTATTGCAGAACTGCATAAGCTACTCGAGCAGAACCCGCGGCCACAATTAAAGCCTGGTTCCTTAAGCGCGCCTTACGGTGCCGACCCAGTTCGCCGTAACTAGTTAGCAATCACTTACAGCCAAGTAATTATTCCATGCTTGGCTCACAATATATAAGCCCTGCTTGAACCATCAAGCAGGGCTTTTTTGTGCAGGTATTTGCACGCTATAAATAACAATTGTATTTCCGTAAACCACAAACAAAAAAACGGCTCCCTTAGGAGCCGTTTTATTTGCATTAAAGCTAATTTAGCTTCGTGCGTACTGCTTAGAAGCGGTAGCGAACACCGATTTTTGCAGTCCAGGTAGAAGCACGCGCGTTATAGTAAGTTGCGCTACGTGGCGTTTCGTCGAAACCACCAAACGGACGCTTGTAAATGTACTGTCCGGTTGTAGTGTCAATGTCAATGTCTACTAAGCTAATACCAGTGTCGGCGTTACGAACCGTATGGCGTTGATTATCTGTGAAGATAGCTAACACGTTACGAATGTCGACGTAGATAGCACCGCGGTGATTGTTAAACAATCCTGGTACTTCTTGCTCGAAACGGAAGTCGAGGTTGGTATTCCAAGGACCACGATTACCTTCGTTACGTACTGCATAACCTCCGGCATACTTAGTTAAGTTAGCGGCTTCAAGGTATGTAGCAAACTCTGCGTATGTTAACCCACCTTCGTAACGAACGTTAGGATCGTCGGCCCCAGTTGGAATATACGGCAGGTAGTTGGTGCTGCTGTCTAGGCTGCTTGAGCTGCCGTCACCGAAGCCACGGAAGCGGAACGCATTAAGTGCATAACTGTATGGACGGCCAGAAGCACGGTCCCAGAACAGGCTCATGTGGCTTTTATAGCCAGTAAAGAACTCTGTTGTATAGTTCACACTTGCCATGAAGCGGTGCTCAATTTCATACGACGCACGACCTACAGAAGCGTAGTTTTTGTCTACTGCAGTTTGGTATCTGTAGTTCGAGTGAGCGGTTGAAGAACCACCTGAAGTAATGTCGGTTACGTCTTGGTTAGTGTAGCTAAAGCGAACACTTAAACCGTTGTCCCAAGCATTACCCATAGTAAAGGTAGAAATTAAGCTATCGCCACCTGACACGTTGGTTAGCATAATATCGAAACGGTTCGTATTATAGCCGCCAATGGTGTCTGGACGTGGGCCTTTTAATGGGTCCCAGTTTACATATAATGGACGACCGCCCATAGACGTAACTTGATTACCGTTTGCATCTAGCAATGGTGCTTTAGCTAAGTTCGTCCATGATACTTCACGGTCTTTATTCGTATAAATGAACTCGGCAGAAGCAAACCAACCTTGACCTAACATACCTAAGTTCAGGTCTTCATAGTCAAAGGCTAAGCTATAACGGGTGTCGTATGGCATTTTGAAGTTCGGATCGATTGGCGTTGTGTTACCGTCGCCAGCCTTTAGCTCGTCACGCATTTCTTGTGGTACATTGGCAATGTCTGCACCAGCATAGTTGTTGCGGTTATTAGCATAAACAATAGTTACACCATCGTTTGAATAGGCGTTTGAAATCCAAACATTCGGACGACCACCAGCAAATAAGCCAACACCACCACGAACGGTTAAGTTATCTGTCCACTCGTAGTTAAAGCTAAAGCGTGGTAATAACAAGTCGATACCGTCGAGGTTATTGGTATTTTCAAAGCCATAACGGTCGAAGAAGTTTTGGTTATAAGCAGGTCTGTCATTCGAGAAGTAACGCTCATAACGTAAACCGAAGTTTAGTGTTAAGTCCCAAGTAACGTCCCAAGAGTCTTGAACATATAATGCTGTGCTGCCATAACCGAACTCTGCGGCACCGTCATTAGCGTTGTTAGTGTAGGCGTTTTGATACTGAATTCGGCTAGCAAATTGGTTTTCAAAGTCAGCCAAGCTGTCAAAAGTAAACTCACCTAATGAACGCTGAACGAACGCATTGAACACGTCAATTTTCTGGTGTTCGATACCAAACTGAATGTTATGCGCGTCTAACAAGTACTCGGCGTGCAATTGAATTTCAGTAGTTTTGGTGTCTAGTTTGTTTAAGTGACGTGAATAGTCAGGACCAATATTGATTTGACCTTCACCACCTGCTGGGTTTTCTGCGTCGGTAAAGCGAACAGTAACGTGACCCATTTCTTTGCCTAATGAAGGCATTTGGTCGGTTTTCACGTCTTTAATCGAAGCTTTGAACTCTGTGCTGAAGTTGTTTGTCCAGTTAGAGAACAACTGCATGGCAAAGTTGTCCATGGTTTGTGTACGTGTGTACCAATGCGAGTTTAAGTTCAGGTTGGTGTTACCACCTGTTCTGGTGTTATTCGCAGCTTCGTCATCGGCACGCTGGTAAGTAAACGCAGCACGGTGGTCGTTGTTAATGTTCCAGTCTAACTTCAGTAAGTACTTTTCGTCTTTCTGATCAGGCTGTACATTCCAGTCACCGGCGTTTACGCCATAAACATCACGGGCAATACGCTGTACTTCGCTAATAACGCTTGGGTCAATGTCTTTTGCTTCAATAGCACTTGAACCGGCAGGGCCTTGTGCAATTGATGTTGGCTCTTTATATTTTTCAAAGTTAGCAAAGAAGAACAAACGGTCTTTAATCAATGGTCCACCGACACTAAAACCAATGCTTTCTTCTTTATAGTCAAGCTCTGGTGCGTCACGGTTTGGTTCGTAACGGCTTACTTTTGGTGAGCCAGCTAAGTTGTCGCCAGCATACTCATAGAATAAAGAGCCGAAGAACTCGTTGGTACCTGAACGAGTTACCGCGTTAATACGTGCGCCAGTAAAACCACTGTAGCGCGCATTAAATGGCACTGATTGAATTGAAACCTGCTCAATGGCGTCGATAGAAATAGGCGAACGGTTGGTTGGGTAACCACCCGAGTTCAAGCCGAAGTCGTCGTTTTGGCCAATGCCGTCAACTGTAATGCTGTTGTAGCGTGGGTTATTACCACCAACCGTTAGTGAGCGGTTATCGTCACCAAGGTCTGTAGCTAATGGGTTTTGTCGTACAATATCTTTCAAGTCACGGTCAAAAGTAGGTAGTGTTTGAATTTCACTTTCGCCCCATGTGCTTGATGAGCCAGCTTGCAACGAGGTGAAGTTCACTGCACGACCAGTTACTGCAATACGCTCATATTTTTCAACGCGTGGTTCAAGCTGTGCGTTTAAACGGTATGAATCACCTAACTGTAAGAAAATGTCTTCCAGCGTTTGCCCTTCAAAAGTGTCCGACTCGATTCGTACACGGTAGGGGCCACCAACACGTAAGCCACCAGCAACAAACGCACCTGCTTCGTTTGTTACCGCTGTTGTACGCGTTCCTGAAGGAACGTGTTCTATTATAATGCGTGTATCTGCGATTACTTGGCCCGCTGGTCCAACAATCTGTCCTCGCATTGAAGACGATGTTTGCGCCATAGCGACACCAGAAAGACCCACAGTAAGCGCTACTACGGTCGCTATACGGGTCAGTTTCATTTTAATCATGCGATTTACCTGAATAGTTGTGTGTGAAAACTAGGAGCTTCTATGAACTATGCCGCAGGGTGAGTACCACCTATCATCACCCTCAAGAACTAGAAACATGCGTATTCTATGATAAATTTTGTACAGTTTCATGTTTATTATGAGTTTTTGAAACCACTAACTGAAGTTAACTCCTTTGTAATCTTTAAAAGCCCATAGTAAATGTAGATGGTGATAGAAATATGACAAAGTTAATTTAATTAAGAAAGTGGATTTTCTAATAGATAAGTAGATATCTCGGCAATAAAGCTTGCGCCATAACGAGCTAATTTAATTTTACCAACACCGGACACCGCCAACATTTCACTATTCGAAGTAGGCAGTAACAATGCCATTTCTTGCAAGGTTGCGTCGCTAAATACCATATAGGGTGCCAACTCGTTTTCTTCTGCAATACGCTTACGTAGTGCTCGCAAGCGGCGGAATAAGGCTTTATCGTGCTGCCCACGAGCTTCGACTTGCTCGTCGATACGCACCCCTTGTAAGCGCGGCTCGGCCAAAGTAAGCGACACGGTACCACGTAATATTGGCCGGGCTTCTTCGGTTAATCGCAGCGCGCTATGAAAGCGAATATCTTGTACTAACAAACCACGGTGAATAAGCTGGCGTAATACCGACACCCAATGCTCTGGGCTTTTATCTTTACCTATTCCCCAGGTGCTAATTGTGTCGTGATTATACTCTTTAACCTTTTGGTTTTTACTGCCGCGTAATACATCAACCACATGTTGCACACCAAACTGTTGGCCAGTGCGATAAACACAGCTTAATGCTTTTTGTGCGTCTTCAGTACCGTCATATTGTTTTGGCGGGCTTAAACAAAGATCGCAATTCATGCAGGGCTTTTCACGAAATTCATTAAAGTAATTAAGTAATACCAAACGGCGGCAAGTTTGTGCTTCAGCAAATAAACTCATAGCATGAAATTTCTGCCGTTCAACCATTACTTGTGGTGTTTCTTCTTGTTCGTTAAGCATGCGGCGAATCCATGCCGCGTCATTGGGCTCGTAAAACATAATGGCTTCTGCCGGAGCACCATCGCGGCCAGCCCGGCCCGTTTCTTGGTAATACGCTTCCACGCTTCGGGGTAAGTCGTAGTGCATAACATAGCGCACGTTAGGTTTATCAATGCCCATGCCAAAAGCAACCGTGGCCACCACCACATGTAAGTCGTCACGCAAAAAACGATACAGCGTGTTTTTTCTTAATTCATGCGACAAACCCGCATGATACGCCGCAGCTTTAACGCCTTCGCGCAACAGTTTTTCCGCTATTTCTTCAGTGCGCTTGCGGCTGCCACAATAAATAATGCCTGACGCGCCTTGTTGCTTGCGCACATATTCAACCACCTGTGGTTTCTTGCGGAATTTTTCTTGTACTAAATAACGAATATTGGGACGGTCAAAACTGCCTTGCACCAAATGGGGCTGGGTAAGCTGTAAACGCTCAAGAATGTCGGTGCGGGTAACCGCGTCGGCAGTGGCTGTAAGCGCTAAAATAGGTACCCCAGGCAACCATTGGCGCAGCACCCCTAGTTGGCCGTAATCAGGGCGGAAGTCGTGGCCCCATTGAGAAATACAGTGCGCTTCGTCGATAGCGATTAACGATATACGTAACCCTTGCAAGCGCTCTAAAAAGTGGGTTTGTAATACTCGTTCTGGCGCCAAATAGAGTAGCTTTACTTCGCCCTCTTGAATGCCTTTTAAGGTCGCCAACACTTCTACGGGCTGCATACCTGAATGAATAGCAGCTGCTTTTATACCAAGCACCCGCAAGGCAGCGACCTGATCGTCCATCAGCGCCACTAGAGGGGAAATAACCAGAGTAAGCCCAGGTAAAAGCAGTGCAGGCAACTGGTAGCAAAGCGACTTACCCCCACCAGTTGGCAACAAAACTTGTGTGTCACCGCCCGCTAGTACTTGGCGAATAATTTCAGCCTGTCCATAGCGAAAGGTTTTATAACCAAAGACGTCTTGTAATACTTCAAGGGCGTCGTTTAATGAAGCGTCGCTGTTTTCATCAGCAACGGCCGCCACTTGTGCTGCACCATTGTAAACCACTTTAATGTACTACCCTTAATTAAAAAACCTGCGAAGAGGTGTCGGTTGACTTGGGTGAAACTGATTACTATTGTAGGCGTCCCGCACAACAATGACCATGGCTTATGCCCACTACAGAATTAGTCGCTCAAATTTCAAACTATATGAACTCGCAAGTGCCTTTTCAACAGCTATTGGGCTTGGAGATTACGCAATTTTCTGGGCAGCAGTCTGAAGTTCGCTTTCGTTGGAAAAACGAACTGATTGGTAACATGCCGCAACGTATTTTACATGGCGGCGTGACGTCTACAGCGTTAGATACGGCCGGCGGTGCTGTGGTAATTGCTAGTTTAGTAGAACGCTTGGCGGGCAAAGCTTCCGTTGAAGAAATCATGCAAAAAGTAGCTAAGTGCGGCACCATTGACTTACGCGTTGATTATTTACGCCCAGGCCGCGGCGAAGAGTTTATTTGCACCGCTACGATTATTCGCTCAGGGAACAAAGTAGCTGTCGCTCGTATGGAAATGCATAATGAAGAAGGCGAACACATTGCCTTTGGTACTGGCACTTATTTAGTGGGTTAACATGACAACAGACGCGTTTGCAAAACGTACCAAACAGGGCGTGTTCTTTGCTGCTGCGGCTTACAGTATGTGGGGCATTGCACCAATTTACTTTAAAGCAGTTAGTCAGGTGCCTGCACTAGAAATTCTTGCTCATCGAGTATTTTGGTCATTCGGCTTAGTGTTTCTTTTACTAGTTGTGAGCAAAAAAATAAAGCAAATATCCGCCGCTTTTAAAGAGCCGAAAAAACTTGCTTTACTTGGCCTAGCTGCCATGTTTATTGCCTGCAATTGGTTTTTATTTATTTGGGCGACAACCAACGGCTTTATTCTAGATGCCAGCTTAGGTTACTTTATTAATCCGCTGTTAAATGTGGCAATTGGTATGTTGGTATTTGGCGAACGCTTGCGCAAATTACAATGGGTTGCCGTATTGCTGGTGTTAGCTGGCGTATTGTTACAACTATTTACCTTTGGCTCTATTCCTTGGATAGCGCTGGTGTTGGCCGGGTCTTTTGCTACCTATGGTGCTTTGCGGAAAAAGCTACCTTTTGATTCATTAACCGGCTTGTGGCTAGAAGTAGCCTTAATGTTGCCCGTAATGCTGGTTTACTTTTTCTTCTTTGCGCAAAGTAGCGCCAGCAATATGTTGCTTAATACCTGGCAATTAAACTTGTTGCTTATACTAGCGGGGGTTGTAACAACCTTGCCTTTATTATGCTTTACCGCGGCAGCACAGCGGCTACGCTACTCCACCTTGGGGTTTTTCCAATATATAGGCCCTAGCCTAATGTTTATCTTGGCCGTGTTTATTTATGACGAGCCATTACAGCTAGAGCGCCTACTTACCTTTGCTATTATTTGGAGCGCTTTGGCACTTTATTCCTACGACGCAATTCGCACCTACCGACTTTTAAAAGCAAACACTGTTAAAGTTGGGTCGTAGGCCATGCACGGCATGACATTAAAGCCAATTAATCAAGCGGCATTAACCGTGCGTAAGCCACCACCAACCACTTACTGCCCGTTTCAAAGTTAACCTGTATGCGGCTTTGGGTGCCACTACCTTCGTAATTTAATACCGTGCCTTCACCAAACTTGCTGTGCAGTACCTGCTGGCCAAGCCTAAAGCCTGTTTCAACAAAGCTTTCATGGGAAGCGCCGGTATGGAAACGGCTACGACCTTGCCCAGGTGCTTCTATTCGTGCCTGCGAACGCACCGTATCAACACTGTCGGGGGGCAGCTCGCCAATAAAGCGGCTAGGCCGGTGGTGATTCATTTGCCCGTATAAACGACGGGTTTCAGCGTAGGTAAGTACTAACTGCTCCATGGCTCGGGTCATACCTACATAACAAAGGCGGCGCTCTTCTGCTAACCGTCCCGATTCCGAGGTCGATTGCAATGAAGGGAAGGTGCCTTCTTCCATGCCGGTCATAAATACAAGTTTAAACTCGAGGCCTTTAGCGCTGTGCAAGGTCATTAACTGCACCGCGTCTTGGTGTGCGTCGGCCTGCTCTTCGCCGGCTTCTAGTGCCGCATGTGACAAAAATTCAGCTAACGGAGTCATACCCTCTTCACCCGTAGCCACAAAGGTTTCGGTGGCACTTACTAGCTCTTTTAAGTTATCTACCCGGGTTTCGGCTTTGTCACTTTTTTCAGCCTGATACATGGCCAGCAAGCCACTGCCATGCAGCACTTTATCGGTTTGGGCTGAAAGCGATAAGTTACTGGTAGCTTCTTCAAGATCGTTGATCATGGTTAAAAACGAGCCCACCGCTGAACTTGCCCGACCCGTTAATACTTGTTCATTTACTAATGTTTGCGCAGCACGCCAAAGGGTAAGCCCTTCATTTTTTGCCGCTTCACGTAATAAACCAATAGTGCGCTCGCCAATGCCACGAGTAGGTGTGTTTACCACCCGTTCAAAAGCAGCGTCGTCGTTGCGGTTGCTGATCAAGCGCAAATAAGCAAGAGCGTCTTTTACTTCCTGGCGATCAAAGAATCGTAAACCACCATAAATTCGGTATGGCATTTGTGCATACAGCAGGCTTTCTTCTAATACTCGCGACTGGGCGTTATTACGGTACAGCAGCGCCACGTCGGTTAAAGCACCACCTTGCTCTTGCCACTGCATAATACGCGACACAATGTAACGGGCTTCTTCTTGTTCGTTAAAGGCGCCGTATAAAGAAATGGGCGAGCCTTCTTCGCCTTCAGTCCATAAGTTTTTACCTAAGCGGTCGTCATTATTGGCAATAACGGCGTTAGCCGCTTGTAAAATAATATTGGTAGAACGGTAGTTTTGTTCTAGCCGTACTGTGTCAGCGCTAGGGAAGTCGCGTAAAAAGTGCTGTAGGTTTTCAACTTGCGCACCGCGCCAGCCATAAATAGATTGGTCGTCGTCGCCCACAATGGTTACATAGTTTTTCGCTCCGGCGAGCATTTGCACCCAGGCATATTGAATTTGGTTGGTGTCTTGAAATTCGTCTACCAGTATATGGCGGAAACGTTTTTGGTAGTGCTCACGCACATATTTGTTGTCGCGCAGCAGTTCATGGGCTCGCAATAACAGTTCGGCAAAGTCGACCAGCCCCGCACGGTCGCAGGCTTCTTGGTAAGCGGCATATATTTCTTTATGGGTTTTATCATTGATATCAAAGGCGTCGATATGTTGCGCACGTAAACCTTCGTCTTTTTTACCGTTGATATACCACTGGGCCTGTTTTGCTGGCCATTGTTTTTCGTCAATGTTTAAGGCGCGCATGCTGCGCTTCACCAAGCGTAGTTGGTCGTCGCTGTCGAGAATTTGAAAATTTTGCGGCAAGCCCGCGTCTTGGTAATGAGCGCGCAGCAACCGGTGGGCAAGGCCATGGAAAGTGCCTAGCCACATACTACGTACATCGCGACCTAGTAGTTTTTCCACTCGGCCACGCATTTCAGCCGCTGCTTTATTGGTAAAGGTTACCGCCATAATCGACATGGGCGAATACTGCATAACTTGAATAAGCCACGCAATACGGTGCACTAATACACGGGTTTTACCGCTACCTGCGCCCGCTAGCACCAGCATGTGTCGCTCATCTGCACTAACAGCATCGCGCTGGCGATCGTTCATACCGTCGAGAAGATGAGAAACGTCCATAGCCTGCCTATTTATTTGTGAAATACTGGCGCAAGTTTACTGGCCTACGGCTGTATATGCAACCAGTAGTCGGTTTACAGCAGTGCCCGCAAGGCCTGCAAGTTATCGATGGTAGCGTGGGGCAGCCACGTAACTGCTGGTATACCTTCTGCAGGCTTGAACGGCGAGTTATACCACAGCGCTTGGGCGCCAAAGCGGAGTGCACCTTGTACGTCGCTAACGGGGTGGTCGCCAATATGCAGCATTTGACTTGGGTGTTGCAGCTGAATTTTTTCAGCTGCAACTTCAAACATATCGGTGAAAGGTTTGCCACGAACGCCTTGGCCGGGCCGGAAAGCTGCGGCAAAATAGTCACCTAAGCCAATGCGGTGAATGTCGGCATTGCCATTACTAATTGCAATTAAGGTATATTTTTCTGCTAGCAGCGCTAACAACTCATGTACGCCTTGCTCAATACCCACTTGATTTCGAGCGACAAAAAACGCTTCCATGGCTTCTTTGGCTATGGCTTCAGCATTAACAACGTTACGTTTGGCCAGCTCACGCTCAAAAGTAGCTAAGCGCAAGGCGGTCATGTCACTACCAAGCTCAGCGTCTTCCGCTGCCATTTGTTGGCGCAAACTACGCCACTGCTCCACATTAACACCCGCCAACTCAGGACTACGCGCGCCAATAAAGTCGACCAAATACTGTTCGGCTTTCACCATAACTGGCGCGTTGGCATATAAGGTATCGTCAAGATCAAAACTTAACACACGGATAGGCTCTAAACGGCGATGAATTTGCCAAGACATTTTATTTCCTCGTTGATTATGTTCTATTATGTTCATGCTTTTAACCTAGAATACCTCACTAAGGATAGAATAATGCAAACGGACATTAAGATATGAGTAAGCGCACCCACTTTATTTATATTGTACTCATTAGTCTTGTACTCATCGGCTGGTTTTTCGATCAGCAAAGGCTGAAGTCAGAACCAACCACGCCTGCCATTTCAGCAAGCACTGAGCACGTTGTTGGCAATAACGCTGAGTTTTTAAGTACGAACGCTGAAAAGCTGGAGCCTGAACCTACCACTATCGCCACCGCAGCAACCCCTGGGCCCGTTATTGATAACCAAGCAGCATTGGAGTTAGAACCAACTCCTGATGTGGCGGCATTACTGCAACAGCAAGTGACAGACTATACCACCCAGTTTTATGATGAAGACTATGATACCGATTGGTCGTATACAGCAGTGCAGCAAATAAAAGACCTTTTCGCCTTACATGCAAAAGAGCTTGAAAGCTTTAATGTAGTAGCTATTGAATGCAAGAGCTCTGTTTGCCAAATTAAAACCCATATTGAAGGGCATCACTTTATGGGCCTTATGCATTTACAAAAAGTTCTCGTAACACAAGATTGGTATGGTACAAACAGTGAAACGACCATGACAACAAAAAACGATGGCGAACCCCATGAAGTTTATATTTCTTTAGACCGTTAATCTTGATTAGTAAAAACTAGGAGTCTTTCTTTTTGGCCCGTGGGTGGGCGTCGTCGTATACCTTCGCTAAATGGGCAAAATCAACTTGGGTATAAATTTGCGTGGTGCTTAAATTGGCATGGCCAAGCAGCTCTTGCACAGCGCGTAAGTCGCGGCTTGATTCTAAAATATGGGTAGCAAAGCTGTGTCGTAATTTATGCGGGTGAACGTTATCGGCTACACCTTGAATAATGCCCCACTTGCGTAACCGCAGTTGTACTGACCGAGCACTAATGCGGCGTTGCTGATTACTTAAAAAAAGTGCGGGGTCGCTAGCGCCAGCCCAGTTACTGCGCTCTGTAAGCCACAGCTCTAGCCAACGCTGGGCTTCTTTCCCCACCGGCACAATACGCGTTTTTTGGCCTTTACCCACCACTCGTAACTCTCGGTCTGGGTGAATGTCGTTTACATTTAAGCTTACCAATTCAGCGAGCCGTAAACCGCTGCTATAAAACAGCTCGAACATGGCGCGATCGCGCAGCGCTAGCGGGTCGTCGGGGGCAATATCAAGCAGCTTCATTACCCCGTCTACATCAAGGTTTTTGGGTAACCGCTTGGGTGCTTTAGGTGCTTGTATTTGGCGCGCCGGGTTTGCTTTTAAAATGTTTTTGCGTAGCAGGTCATCACAAAATGAGCGCAGCGCCGACAAGCGTTGTTGAATGGTAGAAATACCGTTGCTTTTTCGCCGCCACTGCAATACTAGCTGTTCTACATGCGGAGCCTTAAGTTGCGACCACGAGGTTATGCCAAAGCCGGTTAAATCACGGGTTACGCGTGTTAATTGGCGCCGATAACTATCGACGCTATGGGGCGAATAATTACGTACTTCGGCCAAGTATTGAATATAACGCTCGACCTCTGCTTGCATCATGTTAGTCCGTTTGCGCCAGTAGCCTTGGCAAAATTACACTTAATAGCGCTTGCAGCTGGGTAATAAGCAAGTAGTCCATTTCAGGTTCAAAGTGGGCTGGGTCTTTGCTGCCAAACGCCAGCATTCCTAGTTCTTGGTTATTGCCAAGCAAAACCAAGGCCACCGACTCTACTTGCTCGTCGCGGAACAGTAGTTTTTGCTCTTCTTTGCTTACCCGGCCTAAATAAACACTACCATTGGCAAAGCGTTTACTTAATAACTGCTTATGCGTGTCGGAAGTAAATGAATACTGTTCAGCTAGTTCGATAGGGCTGTCGAAAAACTTCAACGACAACTCGGGCAAAGCTAATTTTTGCTGGAAGGTTTCTTTCATACTAGCCAGCACATCGTCTATGGTTTCACACTTCAATAGCTGTACATAAAGTGCGCTATAGCCTTTGAAAATCTTCTCGCTACGCCTTGCATTTACCATTAACGAGGTTATTTCTTCCTGCAGTGCCGCAATTTGTTCACGTAAAATACGCTGTTGGCGTTCCACTAAGGAAATAGAGCCTGCTTGTTGGTGACGCAGGTTCATTTGCGACAACAAATGCCCATGTTGTTCAAAAAAGTTCGGATGCTGCTCTAAATATTCCACCACCATTTCAGCGTCGAGTATATTGCCCATAAGCTCTGCTGCGGTCGATTTTTGTTCACTCATAAGGTTAATTGTCCGTCGTATACATGTTCTGCTGGCCCACGCATCCATACACTTTGGCCGCGCTGCCAAGTAATAGTTAAGCTGCCACCAGGCAAGCTAATAGTTGCTGGTGAAGTTAGTTTATTTTGTAATATGCCCCACACAGCCGCCGCGCAAGCACCTGTGCCGCAGGCTCGTGTTTCACCTGCGCCACGTTCAAACACGCGCAATTGAGCGCTGCGTTCACCGGTAATTTGCATAAAGCCAACGTTTGTTCCGGCTGGAAAACGTTCGTGTTTAGTTAACAAAGCGCCCACTTCCAATACGGGTGCCTGCTGCACATTGTCGACTAACATTATACAGTGCGGGTTACCCATGCTTATGGCGCCACACAAAAACGTTTGCTCGCCTGCTCGTAAAATATAGGTTAGCTCTTCTTTATTCGCTTTAAACGGAATGGCATGGGGCTCTAATCGCGGCTTGCCCATATCGACACTTACTTGATTTTCACCATCAAGCCGAATTTTAATAACACCACTTTTGGTTGAAACAGTAATTTCATCTTTATTGGTTAGCCCTTTCATGCGTACAAAACGCCCAAAACAACGGGCACCATTACCGCATTGTTCTACTTCGGTGCCGTCGGCATTAAAAATACGATAGTGAAAATCTACATCGGGGTCATAGGGCGGTTCAACTAATAATAACTGATCAAACCCTACGCCTAAATTACGGTCGGCTAATTGTTTTATTTGGGTTGGATTAAAAAATATATTTTGGGTGACGTTGTCCACCACCATAAAGTCATTACCTAACCCATGCATTTTAGAAAAATGAAGTTGCATTCAGTTGCCTTTATGTTCTTCTCTGTGTCCTTCAGGGAATTAGCGACTCACCGCGCCACAAATCTTCTCGTGTTTCACGGGCGCGAATTAAGTATGTGTCCGATCTATCTACCATGACCTCTGCTGGTCGTGGGCGCGAATTATAATTAGAACTCATGGTAAAACCATAGGCGCCCGCACTCATAACAGCAAGCAAGTCACCCGGCTGTACAACAAGCGAGCGGTTTTGACCTAAAAAGTCACCAGTTTCGCAAACGGGCCCTACAATATCGCCTTGAATGGAGCAGCCTTGGCGTGGTTGTACATTCACAATATCATGCCAGGCTTGGTACAACGAGGGCCGCAACAAATCATTCATGCCCGCGTCAACCATTACAAAGTGTTTTATTTTATTCGACTTCAGCAATTCAACCCGCGTAAGTAATACCCCAGCATTAGCTACAATAGCGCGCCCCGGCTCTAAGTAAAGCGCAAGACTTTGCCGCTTACGGGTAGATAATTTATGCAGCAGCGCTTGAATATAGTCGCTAACCGGTGGTGGCGCTTCTTTGCCATAACGAACTCCCAGCCCGCCCCCCATATCGAGATGTTGCACTTGAATACCTTTGCCTGCCAGTTGCTCTATTAAGTCAAGCATGCGGTCCATAGCGTCTAGGAAGGGTTGTATTTGAGTAAGTTGCGAACCTATATGACAGGCTACTCCAACAATGTTCAAGCCCGGTAACTGCGCTGCTTGCTCATAGCTAGCGACAGCTTCTGCCATGGCAATACCAAATTTGTTTTGCTCTAAACCAGTGGCAATGTACGGGTGGGTTTGAGCGTCAACGTCGGGGTTTACCCGCAAGCTAATAGCAGCAACAACGCCAAGTTCAAGGGCAATACGGTTAATTTGCTCAAGTTCACTGCGGCTTTCTACATTAAACTGACCAATACCTAACTGTAGTGCTTCACGAACTTCTGTGTCGGACTTGGCCACGCCAGAAAAAACAATTCGTTGCGCTTGGCCACCGGCTTTTAATACTCGTGCAATTTCGCCGCCAGACACCACATCGAAGCCCGCACCTAAACGGGCCAGCACTTGTAACACAGCAAGGTTGCTATTGGCTTTTACGGCAAAGCACACTCGGTGTGGTTCAGGTAAATACTCGGCAAAGGCTCGCCATTGGCGTTCTATGGCAGCTCGTGAGTATACATATAAAGGCGTACCATAGGTTGTAGCGAGCTCAAGCAGCGAAACCGACTCCGCATGTAGCACACCATTTTTTAAGGAAAAATCTGACATAAAGTTTTATTACGTCTCCGGCGGAGAAGGTTCAGTAGAAGGGGTGTCGTTTGCCGGTGGTTGTTCCGGCAAATACAACGGGCCTTTTTGACCACACCCGGCCACCGACAACACCAGTAAAAAAAGCAACACCGCTAGGCTCGTGCGTTTTATCATAAGTAACGTTACACTAGGCTAAAAGAAGCTCATAATCGCATTCACAGGGCTGTTTGTCATCCGATCATCTCGTCATACGTCATTCGGACGTTTACAAAACAACATTCAGTGAACTGGCGGAAGCTTAAATGAACAAAAAACATGCAACACACATTTAAACTACGGTTTAATACAACTATACGGTGATGGCTGTTCAATGACCTCAACACAAAGTAAAAAACAAACACTAACCATAGCAACTCGTAAAAGCATGCTAGCCATGTGGCAAGCCGAGCATATTAAAGCCCAGTTAGAGTCGCTTCATAGCGACTTAGCTGTCACGCTACTGCCTATGAGTACGCGTGGTGATATTATTTTAGACACGCCACTGGCCAAAATTGGCGGTAAGGGCCTTTTCGTTAAAGAACTAGAAGTAGCTATGCTGGAACACCGAGCCGACCTTGCCGTACATTCTATGAAAGACCTACCGGTAGAATTCCCTGAAGGGCTAAAACTAGCAACCATTACCAAGCGTGAAGACCCGCGCGACGCTTTTGTTTCTAATAAATATCAGCAGCTGGCCGACTTACCCGCTGGGGCCATTGTTGGTACCTGTAGCTTGCGTCGACGTTGCCAAATTGCAGCTAAATACCCGCAATTAGTTATTAAAGACTTGCGCGGCAACGTGCAAACACGGTTACGGAAACTCGACGAAGGTGAATTTGACGCTATTATTCTAGCCGCTTCTGGCCTTATTCGTTTAGAGTTGGAAGACCGTATTACGTCGCTATTGTCTGTTGAAGACTCATTACCGGCAAATGGCCAAGGTGCCTTAGGCATTGAATGTCGTAGCGATGACGAGCGCATAAAAGCCTTATTAAAGCCATTAAATGACCGCGACACCAGTGACTGCGTGTTAGCCGAGCGAGCAATGAATAGAACTTTACAAGGTGGTTGCCAAGTACCTATTGGTGCCTATGCCATACTAGAAGGCGACCATGTGTGGTTACGTGGTTTAGTAGGCAGCCCTGACGGTGAACAAATTATTCGGGCTGAATTAAAAGCCCCCCGCAGTGACGCTGAAAACTTAGGCAAACGCGTGGCCGAACTATTGTTAGCCCAAGGTGCGGGCGAAATTCTTCAAGCCGTATATGAAGCAAAGGACGAGTAAATGAGTCGTGGCGTATTAATTATCCGGGCAGAACAAGAGCAAAGTGTACTCGAGCTAAAACTACGCGAGCGTGGCTTTAATCCTTACTGTCATTCCATGGTGGATATTAATGCGCTAACGCCAAGCGACGCCGAAAAAGAACTCTGGCTGCAAACTCGTTGGGACGGCATTGTTGCTGTTAGTCCTAATGCTGTACGTTTTTTTGAGCAGGTGGTTGCTACCGACGCTTGGCCACAAGCAAACAAGCACTATTTCAGCGTTGGCCCGGGCACCGGCGAGCCTTTGTTAAGCCGTGCCAAACAACCGGTTACTTGGCCCACTTTAGAACACAATAGCGACGCCTTATTAGCCTTAACTGAACTTCAGCAGGTTGAGAATGAGCAATGGCTAATTATTAATGGCACCCCTGGCCGTAGTATTATCCCTGATACGCTGACTGAACGGGGTGCTAGCGTAACCATAGCCAGCGTGTATGAGCGCGTGCCCAAAGAAAACACGGCGGCTAAAATTGCTAGCGAATGGTTCGAACAAATTGACCGCATTCTTGTCAGTAGTAAAGAGCAGGCAGAATTACTCACCGCCTACTTGCAGCAAGAAGGGCTTTCTGACTGGGCAAAGTCTTGCCATTGGGTGGTACCGAGTGAACGTATTGCTGAAGTATTGCGTGATTTTGGTGTAACAAGCCCGCATATTCACTTTGCTACGAGCGCTATGGCCGATGACTTAGTGGCCGCTACTATACGGATAAAAACAGTGACGCCTATGACAGCACAAACCATACCACAGCCTGAAGAAACCAAGCCGACTGCACCCAAAGAAGCTAAACCCCGCTCCGAGTCGCGCTTCTGGACTCGTTTTTTCATTTTTATTCTTTTGCTTTCTGTCCTTACGCTTAGTGCTGGCGGTTGGTATTTATGGCAGCAGCAAACTGCTCTCGTAAGTGCTACCGAGCAAGAATTTGACGCTTTACGCAATCGCCTGTCTGCAGCGCAACGCACCGACGCTGAATTTGAAGCCCGCTTAACGGCCCGTTTACAGCAAGACGCCAATGAACGCATTAACAAGCAAGGCGAAAAACAACAGCAACAAATTTCCGAGTTACGTGCTCAACAAGAGTCTCACCAAAGCCGATTACGCCAGCAGGTTGCACAGCAAGAGCAAGACTTAATACGCCTTAGTCAACGTGTGCGGGCGTCGGAAAGTCGCAAGGCCGACGGTTGGTTACTGAGTGAAGCCTATGACCGAGTAAATATTGCCGTACAGCGCTTAAGTATTGATGGCGACCCTGCCGTAGCGCTGAGTTTATTAACCGTGGCAAAAGAAATACTAGCCGACGACCGTTCAAATTATCAGACCATTATCGATCAGTTAGAGCGCGACATTGCCATGGTCGCTGCCGTACCTGCAGTAGACTATTCAGGCGTTTTACTGCAACTACAAGATATGCAGCGCCAAATAGCGGGCTTACCCATGAAGTTTGATGTTCATGCCATAATTGACCGCGAACCGGCTGAAGTTTCTGCAGACACTCGCGATTGGCGTGATAACTTAGCCAATGCGTGGAAATCATTTAGTGCTGACTTAGTGCGTATTCAACGCGACGCAGATTTACCCATACGTTTAAATCAAGAGCAACGCTTAACCTTGAATAGCCGCTTAGAATTACAGTTACAGCTTGCTCAGCAAGCTTTAAACCGTCACCAGCAAGACGTGTTTAACTCAACTCTAAACGAGGTACATGAATTGGTAACCACCTACTTCGATTTAGCGGATTTAAAGACAACGCACTTTCTGGCGGCTTTAAATTCGGTACGTAATTTAACCATAGTAACCGAATTTCCCACTAACCTGTTGTCGCGCGCTATGTTGCGTGAACGCTTGCGCGACCTAGAAAGTAAACCACAACAGGCCACGGAGGGCGACAATGATTAAATACAGCCTAATTGTTTTAGCTATTGTTATTGGTCTTGTTATTGCTCCTTTTTGGAGTGGCAGTACTGGCTATGTTTTGGTGCGAGCCGCTGGCTATACAATAGAAACCAGTTTGGTTGTGGCTGTATTATTACTTGTTCTGGTAGTTGTTGTTATATGGTTTATTGCCACTTTGGTTAAACGCTTATTGCACAGTAAGTTATGGACCAAACGTTGGCTAAAAGTTCGTCGTGAACGTAAAGCCATTAAAAACCTACGGGCCTCATTAGACGCTTGGTTAAACCGAGACTATCAAGCCAGCGCAGAGTTGGCAGACAAAAGTAAGTTTGATCACCCCGACCCACAGCTGGCCTATGCTTTAGCTGCCGCTGCCTATGGCGAAGCAGGTGCAAACGACGATCAGCGCCGATTATTAACTGAAGCGCGCATAGCTGGCTTTGAAAGTGAAAGTTTAGAGGTGTTACGTTTGCTAAACACCAACGACGCAGCCGAAGCCTTAAGTTTGGCTGAAGGGTTAAGTAGCCGAAAAAAACTCACTCCCGCGCTATGGCGTGCTATTGCCGAACAATTAGCTCGGTTTGAACACTGGGCAACCTTGCGTGACTTATTGCCTCGTATTGAACAACAACAAGCATTGCCACCAATACGCTTGCATAAGCTCAAGCGACTTTGTTTTCAAGCTTTATTCCGAGCAGAGTTGTCTCTTGCTGGTTTTGAACAGAAATGGAAAAGCTTAAGCAAGGCAGAGCGCCGCAACCCAGCTATCCGTATCGCTTATATTGAAGTGCTCGTAATGAAAGGCCACCACGCAGTAGCCGCTAAAGTAACCGAGCGAGGCCTAAAACGAGGCGAACTAAATATTCATGAAATTATAGCCTTGTCGCCTGAGCTATGGGCGAAAGACGAATCTTTACATACGTGGGTTGGGCAGAAAGTTAAGGCGGATCCAGATAATGTTGATGCACTAACACTATATGCTGCCACCCGTTTTATTGACCAAGAATATGAGCTGGCAGAACAAGCTTTGCGTGAAGCGCTGCTTATTCAACCAGAGCAATATACCTATCGGTTACTTGGGGAAACCCTGTTGGCTGCCAACAAACCTGAAGGTGCTTTACAAGCGTTCCGAAAAGCAAGTGGCCAACGGTAGCAGGAGAACAACTTGCGCGTAGTGTGGATCGCTCTTGTAAGCATAATACTTCTTGTACCTAGTACAGCTATGGCCGCAGAAAAAAGCGAGCCCGCGCGTGTTTATGTAACCATTGAAGGCCTTAATGGCCGCGCTTTAACTAATGCAACACACCTTTTAAGTATTTTTGAGCACCACAGCAAAGTAGCTCCCGGTGAAGGCCGCCTACGTTATTTACATAACCAAGCCCGACGAGAATTTCGGCGCGCTTTGTCACCGTATGGATATTATCGCTACGACTATACTGCCAGTCTCGAACAACGAAACGGCAATTGGTATGCCAACTATAAAATAATCCTTGGCGAGCCTATTCCTATTCGCAATGTTACTATAACCATAGCGGGCCCTGGCCATGAAGATGCCACTTTTTATACGCTTATAGACCAGCTACCTTTAGTAACCAACACCCCTTTGCGTCATGCGGATTATGAAACCGCGAAATCACGCCTTCGGCGCCATGCTTCTGAACGCGGTTATTATCAGGCCGAATTTTCCACTCATGAATTACGTATCGACGTAGCCAGCTACACGGCCGATATTGTGCTGGTGTTAGACACTGGCCCGCGGTATCGGTACGGCAAAATTTTTATTTCGCCTGGGCATCTAGATGACGACGTAATGCGCCGTTTTATAGGTTTTAAAGAGGGCGACTACGTTTCAGCTAACGATTTACTTGAATTACAACTTGGTTTTTCCGACAGTAACTACTTTAGCCGTGTTGAAGTGCAGCCCCTTTGGGCAACGGCCAGCGACGACTTTAGCGTGCCAGTTAATATTGAGTACGAGCAAAATAAGCGCACTCACTACCAAGCAGGTATTGGTTACGGTACCGACACTGGGCCAAGGCTAAAGTTTGAACAGAGTAGACGCTGGGTAAACGCTCGCGGACACCGCTTTAGCACCCAAGTACAAGCGTCTGAAATACTTACCAGTGTGGGTGCTAGCTATACGTTTCCAGGGGTTCGGCCACAAGCTGATCAGTATGTGTTACGGGCATTATGGACCGACGAAAATACTAGCACTGTACAATCGGAACGATTTACTTATGGTGCAAGCTGGCAAAGCCAACGCGAGCGCGTGCAACAAATTATTTCGGTTGATTGGCAAGACGAGCGCGACCGCCTAGACGGTAATGTTCGTAAAACCCAGTATTTAATACCTAGCGCCCAATGGACACGGGTGCATACGGCAAATAGATTAAATGTTTCCAACGGCTGGCGGCTTTCTTTAACGGTGCGTGGTGCCACCAAAGAGCTATTTTCAGACTCAGACTTTCTACAAACCCTTGCTTACGCTAAATATGTTTCGCAAATTACCGAGCGCGTACGCTTTATTACCCGAGCGGAAGTGGGCACTTCGATGACCAGCAATTTTGACCAGGTGCCTACCTCGTTGCGTTTTTACGCCGGTGGCGACCGCAGTATACGAGGTTATGCCTACCGTTCTGTTTCGCCACGTAACGACCGTGGCGAAGTTGAGGGAGCACGCAATATTGTTGTTGGCAGCGTTGAAACCGACTACGAAATTAAGCCTAATTGGCGCCTTGCAGCCTTTATTGATTCGGGCAATACCTTTAACGACGTCAGTGACTCTTTTAAAATTGGCGTTGGTGTTGGGTTTCGTTGGCAAAGTCCTATTGGGCCAGTACGCGTTGACTTTGCTTCAGGGCTTTCTGACCCCGGCGATTCGCTACGCTTACACTTAACCATAGGGCCAGACTTATGATGCAGCGCCTTTTTTGGTATGGGTTCAGCAAAGCGTTCACTTACTTATTGGCAGCAATTTTGTCACTGATTGTAGTGCTATTGTTTTTACTTAGCACCCAAGCGGGTAGTCGTTTTACTGTAAATACGGCCCACCGCTGGGTACAAGATTGGGTTCAGTTTGAGTCTTTTGAAGGTACCTTACTGCGTGATTTTACCTTTAATAAGGTACTTGTTAGTTTGCCCGCAGGTGAAGTTGTTAAGCTTAACGAAGTTCGTTTTCGTTGGCGTCCTTGGCAACTATTACAAAACCAATTTCATATTAGAATTATCGACATTAACGGCATGCATATTAATTTGCCCGATACTGAAAGTGAATCCGCGCCAATAGCATGGCCTATTATGCTACCGAATATAAACATTAATATGCGTATTCGTTTCGACCACCTGCTGGTAGAAAACACCACGTTGCAAATGGGCGAGCAGTCATTCCTTATCCATCGAGTACAAACGCGGGGACGTTATGAAGACAATCAATTGCGCTTACATGACTTTCAACTCAACGCTCCTGAAGGCCGCGTACAACTACGAGCTAAACTAAGCCCGCACGACGGTTATGCTATTAGTGTTGAGGGTGAGCTACACACCGACTTGCCTGATATTGGCAGTGTCGCTACTCAAATTGAACTACAGGGAAGCGTACTCGACCAACTAAATTTTTCTATTGAAGCAAAAGGTGGTATTGCCGCTTTAGTAACAGGCCAAGCCCAACAACTTCTTTCTGGCACACCTAAATGGCAACTAGACGCCGCTCTTTATGAGCTAAACCACCCAAGCGTACACCAACATGTTAGTAATTTTACCGTGCAGTTTAATGGCAGCGGTGATCTGCAAGAAGCCGTAGGCCATTTACTTATTACTGGGGTTTCCCATGAATATGGCTTAATTACCTTACAAGCAAACGGCATTTTTGCCGAAAACAAAGCCGAACTGACTCAGTTTTCTATCCAAGCTAGTGAGCTTGGCTTAGACGCTCAAGTATATGGCAATGCACACATCACTCCTGAAAAGTTAATAATTGCCATGGAAGGCGATACCCAATGGCGCGATTATCCACAATTAGCTATGGCGCTTAATTACAAGGGTAATTTTCGTCAGGTAGACGACTTGTTGCTAGAGCTGAAAACTGAACTAGGCGCTATTCGTGTGTCGGGTTTTGCCGCTTGGCATACGATTCCCACTTGGAATTTCACCCTTGAAACAGATGCACTACAGCTTGATCGCCTTATGCTTCCCCAAAATATTCAGCAATACCTGCAAAGCAGCTTATTAAACAGTTCCTTACATATTAAAGGCGAATGGAGTGACAACCTACAATATGCCCAGCTAAATATAACTAAACTAAACACCACCGTTGACCAGCAAGCGCTGGCTTTTACAGGCCAAGCCACCTTCGATAACAATAATCTTTTATTGGAAAACCTTGCTCTTGCGCTTGGGGAAGGTCACTTGCAGGCTTCGGGCAGTGGCACCCTAAATAGTTTTACATTGCTGCTAAACGCAGCACAGTTGCAGTTCGATGGTTTTAGCTTCGCGGCCTTAAATGCAGATCTCTGGTTTGACGCAAGCTTGCAGAAGCTGCCGCTTGGTAAACTTTCAATTGTTGATTTCGCCCAAGAAAATGGTTTGCCAGCAACATCTGCCAAGCTTACTCTCAGTCAAAACACAGCTTACCGCGCTCATCTAGAGGGCTCTGGTGCAAATTTAGACGCTACAACGGTAGTAACCGGTGAATGGCTGAACGGTGCTTGGCAAGGCACAGTAGAGCAATTAGAGCTTAGTTACCCAGACCTTGGTGATTGGCAATTAAACGCACCAACAGCCTTTGCCTTTGCCGATGGTTCTGCACTGGTGAGCCCATTCTGTTTAACGGTAAACTCCCATGAAGCCAAGCTATGTGCGGGTTTAGAATGGTTACCTGCAGAAAGTGTATTTAACGCAGACCTCAGCATGAGCAATATTGCCCTAAATTTATTCAAACCATGGTTGCCTAGCACGCTTACCGCACAAGGCAGTTTAGACGTCGAGGCTCATTATAACCAGCAGGGCTATACGCGCTCTTATCAAGGCCATGTGTATTTACACGAAACACATTTAGAACTACCCGATCAAGACGTTAATTTAGTGCTTCGAGCGAGTAATATTGTTGAGTTGCATGGCAACGAAAATAGATTAGATGGCCGGATTACTATTGGTACCGACGCGGTAGACGGTGGAATTATTGGTGCTTTTGCCATCAACTCTCCGTTTCAAGAGCCTACAATAAATGCCGAAATAGACTTAGATTTTGCCAGTTTGAATATTGTTAGCCTGCTTATACCCGATATTCAAAATGTGAAAGGCGAGCTGAACGGCCACTTCCAACTGCAGGGACCATTGGTGAAACCTGCCATTGCTGGCCAATTAGCACTTAATGGTGCGGGTGCAGAAGTGCCTTCTGCAGGACTTACCCTCAAGCAGCTTAACCTTAGCATTCAATCGCCAGTACAAATTGGCCAGCCTTTTACCATGTCAGGTAGTGTTCGTTCAGGTGCCGGTGAGCTGCAATTAGTAGGACAATACGACTTAGCCACTCATATTTCACAATTGCACCTGGTGGGTGAGAATTTTACGGCTATGAATAGCCGCGAAATTTTATTGGTAGTTAGCCCAGATTCGCAAATAGAAATAGGTCCTAACTTAATGCGAGTACGCGGCAACATTACTGTACCCAAAGCCCTTATAACTCCACCCGACTTCAAAACCGTAGAGTTGGCTTCAACAGACACAATAATTTTACGCGGCGAAGAAACCCTTTGGCAAAATTCATCGCAAAGTATTGCCGATATAGATATACAAATGTCCTTAGGCGACAATTTCAAAGTACAAGCCTATGGCTTCGACGGCCGGCTAGCGGGGCGTATTCGCATTATTGAAAAGCCCAACCAAGACACCACCGCTGTAGGCAATATTAAGGTAGAGTCGGGGCGTTATGAACTATATGGGCAGTCCCTTAACATTGATCGTGGCGCGTTAGTATTCACAGGCGGTGCAGTTTCAAACCCGGGCTTAGACTTGCGGGTTAGTCGTGCTTTCGACATTGAAAAAGTAACCGTTGGTGCTCGCGTTGGGGGTTCATTACAACAACCCAGCTTAAGCCTATTTTCAACCCCAACTATGCAAGACGCTGAGGTACTTTCTTATTTAATATTTGGCCGCGGTTTTGGCGAAGAAACGGGTGAAGACCAAAACATGCTGTTAAAAGCAAGTTTAGCTTTGGGCATGCAGGGTGGAAACCTATTAGGCGAGCGCTTAAGTACTAGTTTAGGTGTTGACGATATCATGCTTGATGCGGGTGATACGCTAGACAGTGCGTCACTCTATATAGGGAAGCAACTATCATCACGTCTTTATGTGAAGTATGGCATTGGGCTTGTGGAGCCGGTAAATACCTTTTTTATCCGCTATCGATTAACCGACTACCTAAGCTTTGAAACACAAACCGGCACCTTAGGCTCAGGTGCCGACCTGTTTTATAGTATTGAGCGTTAAAGGCTTTTTGCTACCCCTATCACACCACATAGAACACGCGCTCCGGCGTTTCCTACAGGTTGTGAGGTTAAGTCATCAGCTTGGGCGTGAACAATCACTGCGCGCCCTACAATTGACTGTGCGCCGCTCATGGCAAGGTGACTATCGGCAACTTCGTATTCCACAATGCCGTTGCTATTAGACACCAAGTTACCCAGATCACCCACATGGCGCTCAGCATCGTACGGGGCACCGTGGTTCATATTGCTTGGATTAAAGTGGCCACCGGCAGACGTACCATTTGGCGCGCTACAGTCGCCATACTCATGCACGTGAAAGCCATGGGTGCTATTACTAGGTAAGCCTTCAATATGAACGGTAACTTGTACTTTGTCGCCTGTTTGGTGAAACATCACCTGGCCTTGAATGCCTTCATTCCCGGCAGTTGGGTTTAAATGGGCAACCAAGCTACCTGGCTGTATTTCATGGTGGTGTGCTGCGCTATGGTCAGCGCTACAAGCAGAAAGGCCCGCAACCAGTGCGAGCCCTATAACGATCTGTCTAATCATAGGAAGTCTCCTCGGTTAAGAAGAGACTACTATATCACGCCAATGTAATAGATATCGGCTGTTGACGAACACGTGCTTTTTGCAGTTTACGTAAAACTTCACCTGGCAAGCTTTTTGGTAACTGCACTGTCGCATGCTTGTCGAATAATTGAATTTCGCCGATATACTTACTGTCTAAGTTACCTTCGTTAGCAATTGCACCGACGAGGTCACCCGGGCGAGCACCGTGCTCTTTACCTACCGACAAGCGGTACGTATCAAACTCGATATTCATACGCGGTTTGCGTTCGCGAACAGGAGCCCTGCCTTTATTGTCAAAGCGGGCACCACGTTCGCTGCGCTCACTACGGCGTCCGCCACGCTCATCTCGACCACGTGAATTAAAGTCGTTACGCTCACGACGAGGTGCTGGCTCTTCTTTAACAATAAGAGGGCGCTGCTTTTGGAATTCATATAACAAAGCGGCGGCAACTTCTTCTAAAGTACGTTCTGAACCTTCAACAATCTGGTTAAGTAACGAAGCCATTTCAGTCATGTTAGGTCTGTCCATTAAAGCAACCAGTGCTTCTTGGGCTTTACCAATACGGTGCTTAGTTAATTCGCGACCACGTGGTACATCGATCATTTCAATCGTACCATTCGTTGAACGCTCATAACGCTTCAGCATATGCATTTCGCGTGGGCGAACAAACGATATCGACTCACCTGAGCGACCTGCACGGCCAGTACGGCCAATACGGTGAACATATGATTCTGCTTCTTGTGGTAAGTCATAGTTAATAACATGGCTTACACCAGGCACGTCTAATCCACGAGCAACTACGTCGGTTGCTACTAGAATGCGAACTTTACCTGCTTTCAATTCGTTAACTGTTGCTTCACGCTGGTCTTGGTTCATGTCGCCATTCAAACCTGCAGCAGCAAAACCACGGTCACGTAAATGGCTCGCTAGGGTTAAAGTGTCTTGGCGTGTGCGTACAAACACTAGTACAAGCTCATAATCGCTAGTTTCTAAAATACGCTCTAAACCAGCGTCTTTAGTTAAACCCTGTACACGCCAAGCTTTTTGCGTAATATTCGCGTTATTTGCTTGTGACGAGGCAATTTTCACATGCACTGGGTTAGATAAGAAGGTATTTGCAATTTTGCGAATCTGTGGTGGCATAGTAGCTGAGAATAAGCAGCGCTGAGCTGTGTCTGGAACCTGCTCCATGATCCATTCAATGTCTTCTAAGAAGCCCATATTTAACATTTCGTCGGCTTCGTCAAGTACAGCTACTTTTAACTGGCTTAACGACAAGGTGCCTTTACGCAAGTGGTCCATTAAACGGCCTGGTGTACCAACAACAACTTGTGCACCGCCACGAAGTAATTTAACTTGTGGGCCGTAAGCCGAACCACCGTAAATAGTCGCCACGTTTAAGCCACGCATATGTTTTCCCATGGCTTCAATTTGTTCAGCCACCTGTAAGGCCAGCTCACGGGTAGGTGCAACTACTAATAACTGTGCGCCGCGTACTGTCGTATCTATATTGGCAAGCGCAGGCAAACCAAAGGCAGCCGTTTTACCGGTTCCTGTTTGTGCTTCACCTAAAACGTTTTTGTGCTCTAGCAAGGCTGGAATAGCTTGTTGCTGAATTGGTGTCGGGTTGGTGTAACCCATTTCAGAAATAGCTCGTAAAATTGGCTCTGGTAATTCCAAAGCTGAAAAGGTATTAAATTCAGTCATATTTTTCCCACTAATAAACGACCGCCACCGAAGACGGAAAACTCATTTTAAATCAGACTCGGCATACAGATCGCTTTCGCGCAAACCGCGAGGGGCGCTGATAGAACCAAGGCTGGGCATTGGCGTTCCTAATGAACGCAACTGACAACTGCCCCTTAGACCCTGTTCTCATGTGAGCGGGTGCTTACTGCTGCACCGCTTCTTAAAGTTGCCAGGCTTTGAATGCCTGCAAGATAGGGGACCACTGTCATTCTGTTCCACTTAGTTACCCAAGCGGACACGCATTCTAACAGGACGCAACACAAACTGTTGTTGTTTGTTTGTTAAATCTAGCCTTAGCAGCCAAATCGTAGGTAAGGCACCGCCTTACGCCGCACCATTGGTGAACGATAGGCCATGCGATGGTTTGGGTGGGTGGTCACGTTTTACGGCAGGCCATGCCTCTATTCGTCAGGCGGTGCCTGACCTACCCTGG
>NZ_JAMFTN010000051.1 GCF_023922585.1 Aliidiomarina quisquiliarum | reverse complement strand
GACTTTCATTAGGCTATCTCATACACTGTAGAATTGTACTAGATAGTGATTCTATATAGATGGATATGCTTTGTAAATGATTCCTTATTTACTTTGTAGAAGAAATAATTATTGTAGTAGATAACGATCAATACCGACTCTGCCGCATGATGGGCAACTCCATGTGCGTACCGACAAAGGCATATCTTTAACTTTATGCTTACAGCCATTGCAGGTTTTTGAGCTGGCGTACCACTGATCCAGCTTAATCACATGCTTGCCCTGTTCTTTGGCTTTGTATTCCAGCTTCACAACAAAACTATGCCATGAGGCATCAGCGATATGTTTTGCCAGTTTGCGATTTTTCATCATATTGGCTGATTTAAGCGTCTCGACTATCACCGCTTGGTTTTCGTCAACAAGAGTTCGAGAGTATTTATGCTGAAAATCAGACCGAGCATTGGTTACTTTTTCATAGGCTTTAGCCACAATTAAGCGAGCTTTGGCGCGATTGGCACTGCCTTTTTTCTTGCGTGATAACTGGCGCTGCTTGCGCCTTAAATTTCTGGCTGCACGCTTCAAAAAGCGCGGATTGGTTTTTTTCTTACCTCTGGACTCAATGGCAAAGTGAGCAATGCCAAGATCAATACCGACCACCTTTTCGACCGAATGGATAGGTTGTGGTGCTTCAAGCCCATCATCAACCAATATTGATGCGTAGTATTTTCCGGTAGCGCTGAGCGTGACTGTAATGCTTTTAACTGTGCCGCTGATTTCACGGTGCAGCTTGGCCTTAATGGGCTGCATTTTGGGCAGCTTAATTGCACCATCAAGCACCTTTATGCCCACGCAATGATAGCTGCTTTGCTTGCCATGTCTGCGCTTAAACTTGGGGTAGTGTGCTTTTACCTTTGGATCAAAGAAACGATCAAAGGCTGTATGCAGATTAATTACCGCTTGCTGCAAGGCAATAGAATCATACAGCTTTAACCAATGGTACTTTCTTGATTTCTTAGCCACGGCCAGCAGAGGTTTTAAGTCCTTTTTAGGGCTTAGGTTGATGCCGTGCAAGCGGTAAGCATGCGTCTTAATATGCAGAGCTTTATTGTACGCAAAGCGCACCGCACCAAACTGAGCCACTAGAAACTCAGCTTGTTCAGGCGTAGGGTAGATGCGTACTTTAGTAGCTCTTAACATATTAAGCGCTCATTAGTATAATGCCCGTATTATATGGCTTGAAACAGGTAAAGTAAAGTGAGTGAGCAAGACAAAATCGCACTATCGGGTTATCTACGCAAGCGCCATAGCGTCAGTAAATTAGTTGTTCATTTGGTGTTTACCACCAAGTACAGACGCAAGCTGTTTGATGATGCAATGATCGGTCAGTTGCGCGAGGCATTTGAATCGGCTTGCGTAAAGCTGGAATGCGATTTACTAGAAATGAACGGCGAAGCCGATCATGTTCACTTGCTGATTGCTTTCCCGCCCAAGCTGGCCGTCAGCATAATGGTCAATAACCTTAAATCTGTTTCGTCTCGCCTGTTGAGGCTGCAAAATAGCCACCTAGCAAGACAAAGTAAAAGTGCAGCCCTGTGGTCACGCTCCTACTTTGCTTGTACCGCTGGCGGCGCAACCATTGACACATTAAAGGCGTATATCGAAAGTCAAACAGCGATTGAGTAAAGCGCTTTGCGCCCCGCCTTATATCCCCGCCCTTTCGGGCGAGGGTTTACGGCGGTTTTGCTAAATCAGCAGCTGCCTAAGCGAATATAACCCTGCGACTGCACACAAATGTTTCTGGTTAAACTACCCGCAGTAATTGTAATTTCGCGCGCGGCAACCCCACACACACCGCCCCCCGAAGGCACTGGGCAGCCCTTACTATTAAAATACAAACCCGTATTTAATCCCGAAACAGCCACCGCATCTAGGTTAATGTCGCGTTCGGCTTCTACAGGCAGTGTTGTTACCTTGTTTGCGCCCATACTTACGCCATAACCAAAATTGGCTGTGTCTTGCATGGCGCGCTGTTGCTGTAAACGTAATAAGCCCATTAAACGCGCCTCAACGGTGGCCATTTCAGTACTAGGGTCGCTCGCCATAAAGCGAGGTACCGCTGTAACGGCTAAAATGCCAAGCACAACGATAACAATAATCAATTCAATTAACGTAAAGCCCATGGCGTTAGAGTTGTTTTTGCTCACTTTAGAGTCCTTACCCAGTAACAACACAGCAATGATGACAACAATACCTATTTCGTACAAGTTTTAAGCACTTGCATAATATGAATCTTATTCATTCCGTTGTATGCTAAGGGTTGGAATGAACACCAACAAATGGAATGCTGTCATGCTGAAGAATGCACAAACCATAGCACGACAAGGTGGCTTTACCCTGATCGAAATTATCGTGGGCATTGTTACCTTAGGCATTGTATTGTCGTTACTTACAGTTTTGTTATTTCCCCAAGCCAAACGCAGCGCCGAGCCCCTATTGCAAATGCGTGCCGCCGAGCTTGGCATTGCCCTAATGAACGAAATTTCCAGCAAAAGCTTTGACCACAACAGCGACCACGCGGGTGGCGCTATTCGTTGTGGTGAAATCGGCGCACCGTCTTGCACAAATATGCTTTCTGGCACTGGCGTTTTGGGCCCCGATGGCGAAGCTCGTGACGAATTTAACGACGTCGACGACTACCACGGCTTAAATAATATGACCGACAGCCTTGGCGGCGACCTTAGCGCCCGCTACCCGGGTTTTTCTTACAGTATTCACGTGTGTTACAGCACTGCCAGCGGAACTTGTGTAACGCCAGTTCCCATTCCACCGTCATTTAAGCGGGTGCAAATAACCGTTACCACACCCATGGGCCAAAACTTCCTATTTAGTAGCATTCGGGGTAATTACTAATGGCCATGCGTAACCAAGGCTTTACCCTTATCGAGCTTATTATTGTTATTGTGCTATTGGCAATCATTGGCACCTTTAGTTTTAGTTATTTAGGCTTGGGCGCCAAAGTATTCACCGACGCGGTGGGCCGCGACCAACTGCTAAACCAAAGCCGCTTTGCCGTTGAACGCCTTAGCCGCGAACTGCGTAACTCGTTACCTCGCAGTGTGCGGGTAATTAATGGTACCAATTACAGTTGTATTGAATTTGTACCTATTATTGCTAGTAGTAGTTATGTACAGCTACCTCGGCCAGGCCCCTTCGCAAGCAACGCCTTTATTGGCGTAACGCCTCTATTAGAGCCGGGCCAAACCATTATTAACCAATATTTGTATGTATATGCCACTAACCATGCGCTTATTTATAACGTTGCCACACCGCGGCGGAAACAAATAACTGGCACCACAGCGCATACAAACCCTGGCTTAACCGAGTTTACCTTTGCTGGCACCCCCACTTTTCCAACCGGTAGCCTTGCCCGACGTTTTTTCATTACCGAACAACCGGTAAGTTGGTGTGTATCGCGCACGGCCTCTGCAAGCGGCACTTTAACGCGCTTCAAGGGCTATGGTTTTCATAACACCCAACGTACATTTAGCCAGCTTAGCAGTGCTTCTGCTGAAGTAATGGCACAGCAGCTTTATAACGACTTTAGTTCAAACCAAGTGCCTTTTTATGTATTGCCGGCCACTTTACAGCGCAACAGTTTAGTACAAATCGACTTCCGCTTTGGCCGTGCCAACGACACCGAACCGTTACGCATTCAACACGAGGTATTTGTACCCAATGTGCCTTAAAAGCAATGTTAGCAAACACCAACAGGGCAGCGCGTTAATGATCGCTGTGTTTATTATTGTGGTGATGAGCGTTATTGGTGCCGCTCTTATTCGGCTTTTAAACGACAGCGCAACCAGTACCATTACTGAAGTGTACGGTGCTCGTGCGCACCATGCGGCGCAAAGTGGTATTGAAGTTTTTTTAACCGAGTTGTTTCCGCTTGATAACCCAGGCGCGGCAAATATATGCCCCGCCCGCGACGAAAACGTGCATATACAAAGCCTACCCCCCTACGGCACCTACAGTTTCAACACCACAGGCCTTACTAATTGCAGTGTTCAAGTGCGCTGCGACTCGCTAGCAGTAACCCCATTTGTTGGCCACCACTTCCGCATATTAAGCACCGGCCAATGCACCGCCGCCGGCCAAACATTCTCCCGCCAACTATTAGTGGAGGCCCGCGATGAGTCTTAAATTTAAATGGGCTTTGGCCTTGGTGCTTTTGTTTGCTGGAGTGGCAGAGGCGGCCACTTATGTGTTACCGAATGGGAGTTTACCCAATGGCTGTTCAAGAAGCAGTCGTGTTGTCACCTGTAACAACTTAAATTTATCAAATGACGACATTGTTAATATTAACGGTAGTGCACTCGTTACGTTAAACATCAACGGTACGGCAAACTTCAGTAATGCAAAAGTGAATGTGAATGGTGGCCCCAACAAATTAGCTATTAACGTAACCGGAAATTTAAATAGCAGCACCGGCGTTAAAATTGAAGCCAATATAGTAGCTTCGACGGGCAAAGTGACTCTCGGATATAATGGCACGCTAATCGGCAATATAACGGCTAACTCTGCCACTTTTGGTGGTGAAAACACTATGACCGGCTCTGTCAACGTGGCGAGTAGCGTCAACTCAACGGGTAACAATGTTGCTATTAGTGGGGGCATTGAAGCCGACAGCATTACCCTAGGAAATGGCTCCTCCGTTGGCGGGCTAATTAACACTATCAACCTAACCACTGGCAGTAATGTTTTGTTGTCAAATGTAAACGCTCAAACTGTCTCGTTAGGCTCAAGCAATACCGTAAATGGCTATATTAACGCCACCAGTACGCTAACAACGGGCAGCAGCACTCAAATAACTGGAAACATTAACTCACCTAGCGTTACTTTAGGCTCAGCAAACACGCTCAACGGCAGTATCGACGCCACCAATATCACCATACAAGCAAGTAATAGTGTAGTGAATGGTGACCTAACGGCATCAAACAACATTGCTCTTGGTAGTGGCGCTGCCATTAACGGCAATATCTCTGCAGGTGGTAATATTACTACCAATAGCCCGGTAACTTTAGTTGGCAATATGAGTGCTGGTGGAGACTTTACCTTAGCCAGTGGCAGCTCCGTAGTCGGTAATGTGGACGCTGAGAATATTACTATGGCGCCTTCCAACTCTCTTATTACTGGCGATGTGTCTGCCGCTAATGATGTAGTCCTTGGTAGTGGTAACAATATTATTGGCGATGTTTACGGGACCACTATCACCTTAGCAAGCTCTAATGCGGGTATTGAAGGCAATGCCACCGCCACGGCTTTAGTCACCATTAATTGGCAAGGTATTATTACAGGTAATGTGACCGCCCCACATATTGAAAATAATGGTGGAACTATTGTTGGTGATATTTTTTGTGACACCCGCACTGGTTTAATCCGAGAGTGTTTGACTGCATCCTCTGGAGGCACCTCTGGTTCTGCAGGCATTGATAGCTGTTCCCAAGCCTTTAGTGACATGATGGGCTATGGCGTTATTGGTGATACTAGTTTCACTTATGGCAATAAAGCCACTATTAACAATACAGATATCACTGGTTCCATCGGTAATTCACCAACTCCATCAGGACAAGTAGCTCCGGTTCCTACTTCATTTCCAGGGCTTCAACCAAGTAGCTTCCCTTCCTTTAACACTGGTTCCACAAATAAAAACAATGCAACAAACATTGCACCTGGTAGTTATGGGGAAATAAGCACTAGTAATCATTCCTCCACCTCGGGAGGGACTTATTATATTGATAAAGTTAGTTTAACTAGTAGCAGCGCTAAGATGACACTCGCAGCTGGCCAGTATTATATTAATAGTGTGGTATTAGATAGTCAGTCAGAGCTGCTGTTGGATTCAGGCAACTACTTTATTAATACCGTAGACATAGCAGATCAGGCAGAGATAAACCTAGTTCCAGGTGCTTCCGTTAATATTTTTCTCGGAACTTCTCTGGCTTCAGGCACGAACTCTAAAATAAATAAAAATGGTACCGTTTCTGGGTTGGCCATTTTTTTATATTCTGGCGCAAGCTTCACTCTCGCGAAAGATCAGGGGGACCATAATAATAGATTTACTGGTTTAATTTATAGCCCTTTCACCAACACTACTATTAACATTGGCGAAAAAACACATTACGAAGGTGGTATTGTTAGTGCTGGTACGGTTGAGTTAGGTGATAAAGTTAAAATAGATTTTGACGCAGTTACTACTAAAGAACAAATTCTTGAGGCGGCAGGCTGTAGTGCTTTACCGCCAGATCCCGTTCTAGACCACTACAGAATAGTGTTGCATGAACAAGAGCTTGTTAGTTGTTATGCAGCGCCGGTTACTATTAAAGCCTGCGAGAACGCTAGTTGTTCGTCGCCTTTTGTAGGCGCAGTAACAGGTGAAGTAAATTCAACGGCAGCCAACTCTAAATGGAAGGGTGTTGCAGCTAACTCTGCTGGATTTAGCTTTTCCGGTGGTGAAGCCACCTTAGGGCTCGATTTAATTGTAGGTGGCACCACTTCCGTTTCCCTTTCCAATCTAGCCCCTGCCACCACAAATACTACTCAGTGTGTAGACAGTACCGGTACGCCACTTCCTAATTGCAACATTACCTTCAAAACCGCGGGCTTGCTGGTTAGCGCGCTTTCCCCTTTTGCTGGTGACGATTTCAATGTAACTATTCGTGCAGTCGAAACTAACACCGAAACAGGCGCTTGTGAAGCTCGTGTTGAAGGGTCTAAAACTGTGAACTTAGGGGTTGAATGTGTCAATCCTTCTAGTTGCATGACTGATCAAGTGTTCAATGCCAACGGCACATCAGTCGATTTATACAATCAAGGCTCTTCAGTTCCCAGTACTAGTGTTAGTTTAATCTTCAATGCCGCTGGCGAAGCCACCTTCAATGCAAACTACACCGATGTAGGGCTTTTAAAATTTAATGCTTCCTTAGACATAGCCGCCGATGCCAGCGATCCTAACGTGCCTGAGCCAGCCACAACCTTAACGGGAACAGGTGGTGTTGTAGTACGCCCCTATACGCTAATTGCCCAAGGCCTAAACGATGACCTCTCGCCGTGGACTGCCACAGCGGCAACGGGTGACGGGTTTAAAGCTGCGGGTGAAAATTTCTTCTTGGCTATCCAGTCATTAAATGCTCAGGGCAACCCTACCCCAAATTTCGGCAATGAAATTGCCGCCGCTGAAGGCTCAGTAGCGTTCCACTCAATACAGTTTCCAACCATTGCACACGACCCTAGCATGGCGAGTCATTTAACGTTTGGACAAACCTTTGTGCCCCTGCCCAATGTTGAAGGTGCGCTAGTGAACCAAGGCGTGGTTTGGAACGAGGCTGGTACCGTGAACTTAACTGCTGCCCTAACGGGTAATTCTTATCTTGGCGCTGGCGATGCCTTTGAACGCCCTGCTAGACCTGTTGGGCGTTTTTATCCGCACCACTTTATTCTTAAGTCGTCGGAAGTACGTAATAGCTGCTCTGTTGGCGACTTCAGTTATATGGCCGACCCTAATATTGGTATTAACTTTGAAATACATGCGGTGAATAAAACTGATGGCCTACTTACCAACTATGGTAATGGCGACTCTAGTACTACTGGCCATTATGTGGGCAGTGCTGTCGCTGGCGTAAACCAAACAGTCTACCCGCTGCTTGGGCGTTTAAACTCGGTATTTAACGCCGCTTGGGATAAAGGCATACTTATTGAAGACCTTACTACCGTTGCCTTTGCCCGCCCTGCTTCAACTACACCCGACGGGCCTTTCGATAACCTTGAAGTATACATTGAAATGTCTGGCGCAGAAGACGGTCGTGGCTTTGTTAGTAGCAATAATGAGAAGCTACAGGGCTCGTTAAGTTTAAAATACGGCCGTATGGTTTTGGAAAGTGTTAGTGGCCCAGAAGACCAAAACCTTAACGTGGTGCTTAATACCGAGTTTTGGAATGGCACTAGCTTTGTTATAAATTCATCCGACCGCTGCACAGATTTTGATCCTGCTGAGTTGGCAATTATTCCTGGCACAAACCCTAACAGCATTGAGTCTGCTCCTGGCCTCATAGCAGGGGTTGTCCACAGCGGCTCTGTTACGCCCGGCGAATTATACTGGCAAGAGCCTACCGGCGGCACCCTACCTGGTCAGTTCAACTTTGAATACAACGCGCCAGAATGGCTAAGGTTTGATTGGGGCCGGGTTGGCGACCTAAATGGTACCAACCAAAACCCACAGGCCACTGCAGGCTTTGGCTTGTATCGAGGCAACGACAAAATAATCTTCAGCTTAGAGCGTAACTTTTAGCCTAGATATATGTACAAACGTACTGATTGCCCGCTTGTGTGGGCAATCAGAGAACAACGAAGGCTAGGCATTGCTAGCCCTACAGAATAATCACCTCTATAATACGCGCTTCATAAGTAGCTGGTAATGCAAGGTTCTCTGCGCTTTCCAGAATAACCCGGAAGCCTTTACCGGCAGCGGTAGGCTCTATTTCAAACTCTACAACAACCTCTTGGGCGCCAATGCCAAATTCAGACTTCACATTAGCAAGCGAAAAGTCTACTCCTGCTTGGGCTGAACCGTTTTCAATAAATACGGTTAAGGTACCGGCTAAGGGCGCAACATTACTTAACGGCAATACTATTTTACGCGTTTTAGGAGCACCAACAGCGGGCGCATTAAACTCGACAGGAGTTCCCACTTGAGGTGGAACCAAGTCGGGTAACGCAGGCGTTTCTCGTGGCTCTATTTGTATTGTCACGACTCTACTTTCTGGTAATTGCACACCACTTGCCTGTGTGAATATCAGGTCAAACTCGCGTGGTTCATCGCCTAAATCTTGTGGTAACAACCTAAGGTCTACATTTAGTTGGCTGCCATTAACGCTGGTAGCAATTGCACTACTAAAGTCGACCCCTGCTACGGCTGTACCATTACGGCTTTGCACGTTCACTGTGGCACCAACAGCTACGTCTGTAAGTTGAAAATACAGGGTAATATCTTCAGCTAGGTTCCATCTTGGCACAGGCACCTTAATAAGCTGTGGGCTTAAGGTTAATTGTGGCTCGGGCGCGACATCGGCTTGATCGATCACACGCACTTCAAATGTTTTCTTACGCGGCAAATTTATATTTAACGGGCTATGCAGTTCAACCTGAAAGCTTACTTCGTTGGTCGCCGTAGCATTTGCCATTAAACGCACGGGTAGCGCTATAACACTGGTACCCTTGTCGAGCCTTAGCGTTTCTTTAACCACGTCAAAATCGAGGCCTTGCTCTGCGCTACCGGCAATAAAGCGAATGCCAACTTCGGCCGCTTCTGGTAAGGCCTCGCTAAGCGCAAAATGCAAGTTGTAGTCTTGGCTACCTGCGGCTGGCTCGTGCAATACAAAGGTGTCAGGCATCGACACTCGCGGATAACCTGTGTCTTGTTCATTACTATGCAACACTTCAACATTAATGACCCGTTGAGAAGGCAAAGTTAAGCCCTCTGCCGACACTAACTGTAATTGAAAACGTATGTCTTCATTGGTGGCTTGATCATGCAGTAACTCTAGTTCAATTTCGAACTCGCTTTGCCCTGCGCTTAACATAACGGCATTAGCACCTGTAGCGTTTACTGCTTGGTAATGTACGCCGGCAATGGCTGAATCGTCTACTGTGCGCCACTGTAATTTAGCGCTGTGCTGTAACATATCGCTTAAAGTAATAATAACTGGGTAGGTAACAGTGCCACGTTCAATGGAAGGCATACGTAAGCTTAAGCTGCTTGGCACATTTAACGTTGGTACAACCGCTTCGGCAGTATATTTTAATGACACCTCAATTTCACGGTTGCTGTCTAGCTCAACGCCTGTGGCTGCTAGAAACTGCAATTTAAACGAGCGGGTGTCTTCTATTGCTTGCCCAATAACAGGAAGTGCAAACACAAGCTCGGCAGCGCCTTTGGCAATACTACAAATACCTTCAACACAGTTAGGCCCTGAAACAGGCCGGTAGTGCACACCTTCACGGGCTGTACCCGCAAGGCTGTTTATTTGAACTGAAGCGTCGGTGTTTAAACGTGTTGATAAGGGCAACACAACCGAGTAATTCGCTTCGCCCACAGCAGGCGCTATAAACTCTAGGGTCGCCGGTAAAGTTAAAACACTTAATGGGCCTGTTCCACCAGTAGACTCAATAGCAGCAATAGTTACACTATGATTCACATTCGAGCTTAACCTGGCGTTAGTAGAAGGAATGAGTTCAATTCGGAAGTCGCGAGCTTGGCTGCGTGTTGCATCATTAAGTAAGGTTATTTCAATATTGGCTTGTCGGTCGCCTTTATTAAACGCAACACTGCCGCTGCTGGCTTCATAATCGCGGCCTTGAATTGCGGTGCCTGATATTAAACGAAAATTAACTTGGCCATTTTCAGGAGCAGCCACTGATAAGTTTACCGGAATGGAATAAACCATACTGGCATCCGCAGCATCAATTGACACGGTGGAAGTTGCAGCAACAGAAAGCTCAGGATAAGGGTTGTTTACTGCGCCAGGCTCGTTATCGGGGTGAACTTCATTACAAGCTGTCAGCGACATCATGCTGGCAAAAAGGAAAGTGATGACAGTCGCAGACTTCATCCATGATTTAACTTTTAGCATTGCTACTCCTAATGGACGAACGAAGCAGCCGTCCGCACAGACAGATATTATATAAACAAGATATTAACACTATCATAACGCTAGGTCATGCATTGCTTAAAGCGCCTTTGAGTTAAAAATTACGCCCAAACCTCAATGATTAATCAGCACTCGTTAGTAATAAGCTCAATGGTAAAGCTAGCAGCCGTTATAGCTCTTCGGTGCTATTGCTATTTTGCGTGGCGTTGTGGCAACAAGAATAAGCCAATCGTCTTCTGTTAGGCCCGCCGCAGCCGCAATGCCGGCTAACGTTGGCTCTGGGTAGTTCAGGGGGTTACCTTGTACTGCATTTTTAGCGTATTCAATTTGTGCCGCACCTTGCAGTGCTGCTTTCACACCAGCTAATGTGCTTATTCGGGCGTCTTTTGAGAAGTCAAAAAAGCGAGGTGCTGCTGTTACAGCTAAAATTCCTAATACAACAATGACTATAATAAGTTCTATTAGGGTAAATCCCTTTTGCTGGTTCATATTAAATTCCTTTTCAAATATATACTATCGTTACGGCCACTTGCACTTGTGGTAAACGACATTTTTTCCTAAGGCATTATATTTAACAATGGTTGGTATGCGCACCAACTCTAGGGCTTCCACCTAGCGATTCAGCAGCCACATAGAATGCATAGCAGTCTATAGCCTGAATGGCTGTGCCTTCTTTTTTAAAGCTGGCATGAGTAATGTAAATCACTCCGGGGGCATGATGGTAAACCCACTCATCATTATCAATTAAGCTAATGCTTTTTTGTAATTCAACAGCTTTTAATATGCCTTCTGGTGTTGCAGTTGGGTAGCTATAAACAAGATGCACACCTTCAACATAAACATTGTCAGCAATTATTGAGTTTAATTTCCCTTCAATAACTGCGCGGGCGTTAATCATATTTGCAGCACTAACCATAGTAGACTTTAACCCATTAAGGCTACTTATACGGGCGGCTTTGGTGAAGTCAAAAAAGCGAGGTGCTGCTGTTACAGCTAGAATTCCTAATATAACAATTACAATGATTAACTCTATTAAAGTAAATCCTTTTTGCTTATACATTTTTTACTTCTTCTTTATATTAAACACCGCAACGGCAGGCTGTGCCTGCCCTACGAAGGAATATTAAGTTTTGGAATTAATCTCGTACAATTAACAGCCGCTCGTTTCCATTGTTAATGTTGGCGGTGTTTTGCGGGTAGCGTCCATGTGGTACTTAACAAAGCAATTATCAAATTTCGATGAAGAGCTTTTACGAACACTAAAGGTAACGGACTCGTCAACAACTCGCTCGATAAACCATTTTTTTCCGTCTGCGCGTACTGCATCAACAATGCTATCCCGCTTAGATTGGCCTTGCCCATCGAACGATCGCGGATACTTTGCATCACCTTTCATAGCAGTTCGGGCATACTCAATAGTGGCTGCTGAATTTATTGCGCCTTTCATGTTATTTAGAGTACTTATACGTGCGTCTCTAGAAAAGTCAAAATAACGCGGCGCGGCTGTAACTGCCAGAATTCCTAATACAACGATAACGATGATAAGCTCTATTAGAGTAAATCCTTTTTGATTGTCCATTTCACATCTTCTTTAAATATCAAAAATCGCAACGGCAGGCCATGCCTGCCCTACGAATTATAAAAAAAGGGCCGAAGCCCTTTTTGTATGCGTGGATTTTAAACTTTCACCACAGGGCAGGCATGGCCTGCCGTTGGTACATCATCTGTTTGCCGCAGCAGCGTCATGCGGTGCATGACCTACGGATTATTAACAACCGCCTGTGCTTGAAGTAATAACAGGGGCTAAATTTGCACCTGTTGACTGTGTATATGCGACATGACACTGTTCTGTAGCTGTATTTGAGTGTGTATAGCCTATTGGCAAAACGTAAACTGTATTAGATGTTGTTGTAGTGTCAAACACCCAGTCTGTTGCGGTTAGTGAAGCAGCTGATTGAACAGCAGCGGCTGTAGCAGCTGGATACCCATATACTGTAGCGATTGCCGAGGAGCCGCTACCAATAGAGCCTGTAGCACCTAATTGACCATCAAGAGCTGCTTTCGCATATACGATCTGCGAAGCACCTTGTATAGCAGCTTTCAAACCACCTACTGTGCTTTTACGTGCGTCTGAAGAAAAATCAAAGAAACGTGGTGCTGCCGTTACGGCTAGAATACCTAAAATTACGATCACGATGATCAGTTCGATTAGGGTGAAACCTTTTTGTTGTTTCATTTTATTACCTATTTAAATTCATTATCGCAACGGCAGGCCATGCCTGCCCTACGAATTATAAAAAAAGGGCCGAAGCCCTTTTTTGTATGCGTAAAATCTAAGCCTTCACCGTAGGGCAGGCATAGCCTGCCGTTGGTACATCATCTGTTTGCCGCAGCAGCGTCATGCGGTGCATGACCAAAATTTCATTCAGGTATTAAAAAGGGGTCAAAGCCCCTTTAAGTTCACTTCCGGCTCGGCGTCATGCAGTGCATGACCTACTGCCGATTAACAGCCCGAAACAGTTGCCACTATTGTGGGCGCATCTGCTAATGTCGCCCCTTCAGTATAAGTTACATTGCAATCAGCTCTGGCACCTGTACCAGCGTTATTTTTAGCAGAAATTATAATTACTGCAGGAGTAGTACCACTTACTGCACCTATATTCCAGTCTGTTGCACTAATTTGCGCTGCGTCAGCAATTTCCGCTGCTGTAGGGTAGGTAGCGCTGCCGTTGGTAATTGCATTGTTTGCATATCCAATTTGGGAAGCACCTTGAATAGCCGCTTTTAATCCACCAATCGTGCTAATACGCGCATCTTTCGAAAAATCAAAGAAACGTGGTGCTGCTGTTACGGCTAGAATACCTAAAATTACGATCACGATGATCAGTTCGATCAGGGTAAAACCTTTTTGTTGTTTCATATTTTCTCTACCTATGGTTAAAATAAATTTTATATTCCCTTGCCAGCTAAGCTGGCCACCTCGTTAAATAACGCGATGCCGAGAATTGTTGTTTCAAATGCTAATTGCGATTTAAATTCACATTAACGTTACCTGTGCGTGGATTATATACAAAACTATTCCCCACAGTAAGATAATCATTACCACTTGGCGCTGCCGCCAACCCCTTTATGGTGTTCGTTTGGTAGAAAACACAAAGGTCGTTCGTACCATTATTCTCTGCCGTAACAAAGAAGCGAACTCGGTTTACATCTGCAAAGTTTGTGCTTGCTGTTGGTGCACCTTGCAGAATTGCTGCAAATAACGTTCGGCAGTCGGTGGCATTCATGTTTTGGTCATGTGCCGCGGCGTTATTGTTGCCGCTAACTGGGTAACCGCGGTTACCGTCGACGTTTACTTGCACTAAATCTATTATAACACTGGCGCCTGCGCCTGTGCTTGGGTTATTACCCGCTGGCCGGCCGTCGAGTTCCCATTGGCCGCGCACTATACCTACAGCACTGGCAAAGCCACCTGCCACGCCTTCTACTGATGCGTCTTCCGCTTCGCGGGCCACATTGGTAAAGCGCGGTAAAGCAGCAGCGGCTAATAAGCCTAATATTACCACTACTATAATTAATTCTATTAAGGTAAATCCATTACTTCTTTTGTTAGCCATTATCAGCTTTCCCTAACGCACGTTATATACCTAAATACTAATATAGTTTATCACTATTTTTTTCTAATGTAGCTATTAATATCTACCTTTTAGTACAATTTATCAACTTTCCCGCTGTTTGGGTAATAGTGAAACCCTTCTATGCCGCCATAATAAAATTTACACAATGGTGCTTGGCCTGTGGCGTCGTATTCAACTTTTAGCTCGCGTTTTAATTGCCCGGCCTGCCCAAGTAAATGCCAAAGCTCAACACAGCCATTTACGCCCTTACTGCGGGCCATGGGCCAGCCGGTGCGGCTCATTAACACTCGTACTGTGCCTTGGGCTTCTATGCTGGGGTTGCCTGCGCTGTCCCATTCCGCTAGCGACAAATACACGTCGCTGGGTTGCCCTTGGCGCATCCATTCAACCCGCGCCAGCATTATATTATAATCGAAGCGGCTTAAAGCGGTATCAAATTCAACGTCGCGCCAGCTGGCATTTGGGCTAAACATGGCGCGAATAAACCAACTAGCAAACAATGCCACCAATAAAAACGCCAGCAAGGTAATATAAAAACGTTTGGTTTTAGCTTCGTTGTTTTTACCTTGCCGAGAATTACTCTTCGATAAGGCCACTACATGCTACCTGTCATTTCCATCATACCCCACATAGGCAGGAAAATACCCATAGCTAATATGCCCACAATAATAGCTACCCCCCCAATAAGTACGGGCTCTATTTTAGACAATAAGTTTTTCAAGTCGTAGTCTACTTCGCGCTCGTAGTATTCGGCCGACTCTAATAATAAGTCGTCGAGGTTACCGGTTTCTTCCCCTACGGCTATCATTTGCAGCACTAGCGCACTAAACATGTTACTGGCTCGGCTTACCCTGCTAAGCGATTCACCCCGTTCTATGCCACGGCGCATTTCAATAATATGTTTGCCCATGTAGCGGTTATCAAGCGCTTCAGACACTAAGTTAAGGGCCTGAGTTAGTGGCACCCCTGCGCTTAGCATTACGCTAAAACTGCGGCAAAAACGGCCTAATAACGACCGTTCTATAATGTCGCCCATAATAGGGATGCGTATTTTCCAGTAATCCCATTTTTCTTTCGCTGAGTCTTGGCGCATCCAGTATTTTAGCCAACCAATACCCGCCGCTATGGAAAGCAACAACAGGTGCCAGTAATTAACAAAAAAGTTTGAGCTCACTAATAACATACGAGTAACTAAGGGCAGTTCTACGTTCATGCTGGCAAACATGCTTACGAAGTTTGGAATAACAAACATATTCAACACGAAAATAGCTATAAATAAGCTTATTACTACAAAACTTGGGTAGCGAGTGGCTTGCTTAATACGCTTACGAGTTTCTTGTTCGTTTTCAATATAAAAAGCTAATTGCTGAAAGCTTTCTTCTAGCCGACCGGTATTTTCACCCACATGCACCACCGCAATAACTAAGCGCGGAAACACTTTGGGGTAGTCGGCCATGGCGGCAGAAAGGCTGCGGCCACGCTCTAACTCGTTGCTAATACCATGCAGCGCTTTACCTAACTGTTTGTTGGTAGAGTTTTCTGCCAAGCCCTGCACTGCCCGCAGCATCGACACCCCTGCTTTGGTTAGGGCATACATTTGCCGAATAAACATCACTAAGTCGGGCAAAGGTAATGGCCGTTCTAGCAGGGCTTTAAAGTCCACATTACCAAATAAAGAGCCACCCGCTTGGCCGCCCGCAATAATACTTAAGGGTACTATGCCGCGGCGCACCAGTTGTTCTGCTACCGACGTTTCACTTGCAGCCGCAAGCCTACCTTGTACTTTATTGCCTTGCTGGTCGCGCCCTTGATAGCTGTAGTTAATCATTGCTTAGCTCGCTTGAGCTTGGCTGACCTTCGCCCTGCTCGCTTAACTGCTGCTGTAAAGCGTGTTGTGCGTCTAATTCTGCGTCGTCTAAATAAGGTAAACCCGCCACTAAAGTCATTACTTCTTCAATGGTGGTAATGCCTTGTGCTGCATAGTTTAAGGCGGTTTGTGCTAGTGTGGTAAAGCTTTTGTCGGCACTTACCGCTTCAGCAAATGCTTGAGTGTCGCTTAACCGCAACGCCTTCATCATGGCTTCGTCTATTTCGAGTAATTCAAAAATACCAATTCGGCCTCGGTAACCGGTGTAGTTGCAGCGCTGGCAACCGCGGCCCTTCATTAAGGTTGCACCCGCCGGAATTGCCCCAATAAGCACGGTAACTAAGTTTAAGTCTTGAGCATCGGGTACATGGGGGGCACCGCAGTCTTTACATACCCGGCGTAATAACCGCTGGGCTAATACGGTACGTAGTGCACTGGCCACCAAATAAGGTGCTGCACCCATATCAATTAGCCGCATGGCACTGGTAACGGCGTCGTTGGTGTGAAGTGTCGACAACACCAGGTGACCTGTAATAGAGCCCCGCAAACCAATTTCTACGGTTTCTTGGTCGCGCATTTCCCCCACCATGATTATGTCGGGGTCTTGGCGCAAGGTGGTGCGCAGTACGCGGCCAAACGTAAGGCCAATTTTGCTATTTACCTGCACTTGCGAAATTCGCGGCAAGCGGTATTCCACCGGGTCTTCTACGGTAATAATTTTCTTTGCCGGCTCGTTCAGTTCACTTAAAGCGCCATACAAGGTGGTGGTTTTACCCGACCCCGTTGGCCCGGTTACTAGAATTAAGCCATGGGGGCGTTTTAAGTGGTGGCGGAAACGCTTGATCATGTCGGCGGGCATACCGGTTTCGTCGAGATTAAGTAACCCCGACGACTGGTCGAGCAAACGCATAACACAGGCTTCGCCGTATTGAGTAGGCATGGTAGAAAGCCGCACGTCTATTTGGCGATGGCGAATACGCATTTGAAAGCGGCCGTCTTGTGGCAAACGTTTTTCAGAAATGTCGAGCCCCGACATGAGCTTTAGCTTTAACACCACTGCACCAGCTATATTCATTTCGCCGAGCATGTTTTCTTGTAACTGACCGTCTACCCGCTGCCGAATACGTAGGCCCTTGGCGTCTGGCTCTAAATGTATGTCCGACGCCCGTACCTGAATGGCATCTAAAAATATTGATTGCAACAGCCGTGAAACCGTTACGTCGCCTTCATCGTCGCTGTCGCTTAACGAGGTTAGTGAAAATTCTTCTGTGGTGCCGCTTTCTTCTTGTAACTGCTGCGCAAGGTTGTCAATTTCTTGCGTGCGCCGGTACAGGTTGTCGAACGACTCCATTAATTGCTGTTCGGGTACCACCGCTAAATCAATTTGTCGCGGCGACAATAAATCGCTAATGGCATCAATGGCACTAAGGTCGGCAGGATCACTCATGCCAATAGTAGCACTGTCGGCGTCGGCTTTTAGCACCAAGGCGCGGTGGCGGCGGGCTTGTACTTCTGGCAGTAAACGCACCACATTGGGGTCGAGGCGTAGTTCACGAATGTCGACCAAAGGTACGTTAAGTTGCTGCGACAAGAATTCAAGTAACTTCTGCTCGCTTATAAAGCCAAGCTCGACCAAGGCATTACCAAGCTTGCGGCCACTGCTTCGTTGAGCTGTGAGTGCTTCCGTTAGTTGGGCTTCAGTAATAATACTTTCATGTACCAACAAGTCGCCAAGGCGCATGCGTAATCGTGGTCGACGCATTATCGTAGCTCCTCAACACGTTGATGAATAAATTCTCGGGTGGCGGTGCCTATGCTGGGGTCGTCGAGGGCACGCCGAAACGCCTGCAAGGCTTGCTCGGTTAACTGTAGTTGCTGTTGCGCTAAAGCAAGCCCCAACCACCAGCGCCCTTCTCGTGGCCGCCAGCTAGTAAGCACTTGGTAAGTTTCGCTGGCTACTTGGTAGTCTTCCAATTCACTGGCTAACGCACCCCGTAATATTAATAAGTCGGCATTGGCGGGTAATTCATTTGCCACATTACGTAAAGCGTTTAGCGCCATAGCAGGCTCGCCGGCCCGTTCTAAAATACGGGCTTGTACCAATACTAAACCGGTTTCACCAGGAAACTCTTCCAGCCCTTGCTCTAATACAGCTAAGGCGTCGGTTAAAAAACCATAACTAAAATAATACACTGCTAATTGTTGCCGCGCTTCATGGTAATCGGGGGCCATAAGTAGCGCTTCTTGCAGCCGCTGGGCACCTTGTTGCGTTCGCCCGCCTTGCAAGTCGCTCATGGCCTGCTGAAAACGGCGCTCGGCTAATACTTTAGGTGGTGTATTTGAACGCTGTATGGCCATTTCACCAACCGGCTCTGGCTCAACTTCTGGCACAGGGGTAACCACTGGCTCGGGTGTTGCTGCGGCTGTTTGCGGCTCTGTTACGGGCTTAGGTGTGGGCGCAGGCTTTGCTTGCGTAGCTGCTTCAACCACGGGTACAGCAACTGGCTTAGCTAGAGTTTCGGCCATTGGTGGCCGCGCTTGGCGTGGTTGGGCCAGGCTCTGCGGCTGCGCCTGTGGTGGCAGGTTAACGGTTTCTTCCACGGGGTTTGTTACTGCTTCAACTGCCACAGTGGCAGGCGTATTCATAACCCGCCAAACCCACAGCACCAGCAGCAACACAACGACCGTGCTAATTACACCCAACGCCATAAACAGCCAAGCAGGCCAAACCCGCTTACCTGTTTCGTAGCGCGACGTAGAGCGACCAGCCTGTTGCTGTTCGCCTTCGCGCTTGTCGATGTCTTTTAGCATTTGATTAATCAAGCTCATAGGTTCACCCAACCAAGTCCATAGGCCAGCGTAGCAACCAACAATACGCCTATTACAATGCCGGTAGTGGTCCAAACCCAAGGGCTGTAGCCCAAGCTGTTTGCGTCTTCCGTGTCTTTTACGGCGGCTATAATATCGTTCCGCTCCAAATAAAACCGCCCTGCGCCGTAAGCAGAAAGCAGTGCCTTGTGGCTAATAACGTTAGCAAGGCGCGGCACGCCACGGCTTGCTTTATGCACTAGGTGCGTTAATCGCGGGGTAAACATAGGCGGGCCTCGGTAGCCTGCCACTTGTAACCTATGGTGCAAATAACGGCCAAATTCTTCTTCACTTAAGGTGCTAAGCCGATACGAAAAGGAAATTCGTTGGCGTAGCTGGCGTAACTCGCGCGTAGCTAAGCGCTCGTCTAGCTCGGGCTGCCCAAACAGCACTAAATGAACTAATTTCCGAGTTTCGGTTTCAATATTAGAAAACAACCGCAGGGCTTCTAAGCTTTCTTGCGGTAAAGCCTGGGCTTCGTCGAGCAAAATAACCACCGAGCGGCCCAATTTGTTTATTCGCAACAATTCATTTTCGAGCGCTTGGGTTAATTTGTGCTGATCGAAATTGTCGACCCCTTTAATACCCAGTTCAACCGCTATAGCTTGGCGCAGCTCGGCGGGTGAAAGGTAAGGGTTCGGAATATAAGCAGTTACAAAATGGTCAGGTATTTCATTTAATAATTTTCGACACAGTAAGGTTTTACCCGTACCTACTTCGCCCGTTACTTTTATAAAGCCTTCTCCGGTTTTTAATGCCGTTAGTAGTACGTCCAAGGCTTCGTTATGCACTTGTAGGTCGCAATAAAAACTGGTGTTTGGGGTTAGCGTAAAAGGAAGTTCCCTAAGCCCAAAATGATATAAATACATAGGCTACTTAGTCTGCCTCATACCAACGGCGCAATAAGTCGCGTGAGCGCTCTAACTCGGCGTCCCAGGTGTCGGCGCCTACAATGGTTGGCCGCAACATAATCACTAGCTCTTTTTTCGTTTCCAGCTGGCGACGGTTGGTAAACAATTCGCCTAAAAATGGTACCCGACCCAATAAAGGCACTTGGCTTACGTCTTCCGAATAACCGGTTTGCATTAAGCCACCAATAATAACCACTTCGCCGTCGCGGGCCCGAATAATGGTGTCCGACTCGCGAATATTACTGCGGGCTAAGGGCAATACAAAACGTTCGTTGTTTAAGGAAATTACTTTTTCTTGCTCGGTGGTTTCGGTTACCGACGGGTGAATATGTAGGGTAATTTGCCCCGACTCACCAATTTGCGGGGTAACGTCGAGCGCTATACCAGAGAAAAACGGTGTTAATTGAATATTTGGCGTTGAAGTGGTGGCGGTACCCGTTACCGTGGTGGTGGAAATGTCGGTAACAAAGTATTCGTCTTCACCAATTTTTATCACCGCTTTTTGGTTGTTAGTTGCTGTCACCCGTGGGCTTGAAAGCACTTGCACTTGGCCTTGGCTAGACAGCAATTCAACCATGCCGCCAAAGGTTTGGTTGGTAAAACTTAACCCCAGCACACCGCCCAAGCTACCGTTTTCCACATCGGCGCCGCTAAAGGTAAATTCAGTTACCCCGCTGCCTATTTTACTGGTAATGCGCGACCAATCAACCCCTTGTTGATACTGATCGCTTAGGGTTACTTCCACAATTCTGGCTTCCAGTACAACTTGGCGCTGCAGGCTACTTTGGGCCATTTTCAAAAAGTCGCGGGCGGCTCGTATTTCCGCAGGCAAGGCGCGTATGGTGGCCAAACCCGCTTGCGGAGAAACCACCACATGCCGACCTTCGCCCGTACCAATAATGCCTTGTAGAATTTCTTGTAAGCCCTGCCAAAAGTCGGTTTCTGAGGTGGTACTAATAGAACTACCCGCCTGGCCACTACCTAAAGCACTGTTGTTATTTTGCAAGCCTTGATTATTAGAATTGTCGCGACCCGAAGAATTATTATCAAAGCTTGAGCTCGACCGGCTACGGCTATTGTTACTATTGTTGCTATTACTGTCGACCACGCCACCTGCGGTAATTTGAGTTTGGCTAATACCGTAACGGCGCAACGCTAGGTAGTCTAACGTTAGCGTTTCAACCCGTAAGCCCGCAGGATAAACGCGAAATACCCGGCCTTCTTTACGAATGTCGAAGCCATAAATATCTTGTACTACGTCGAGGGTTTCTTGCAAGGTTACGTCGCGTAAAGTCACACTAATTAAGCCACGTACGTCGGGGTGTACCACCAAACTATAGGGAGACTCGTCGGTTAGCTGGGCAAAAAAGTCGGCTGCCGGCATTTGTTTCGCCTGCACTGAAAAGCGTGGCTCTTCAAGTAACGAACGAATAGATGCGTCGCGCGCGCCCATATTTTCTCGTAGCTCGGCTCGAACGCTGGCCGGCACTTGGCGCTCTTCTTCGGTAGCCACAGGCGTGCCTGAACGTAGCATTTCTTGCGCATCGGCTGATAACTGCTCCGGACTACGGCTTACGCATGCTGCCAACAGGCCTGCTATTAATACCGATACTCCAACTTTAATTAGCTTATTATTCGTCATTCAATGTCCCTGCGTATTGTCATCTGCGTTCGCTCGAAAACTGTAAGCACTAGTTTTTCACTACCTTGCGTAAGCTTTACTTCCGACGCTTTAATATTTTCAACTCGCCACTGGCCAATACTGTCGCCTACTCGGTAAACTTGGCCGTCGATATGTGCACGAGAGTAACCTTCCTTGTACCAAATACTTTGTAACCGCAACTTGGGCATACTGCTTGAGCCAGCGGCTTCATCGTTATGTATATCTGCCGGTGGCCGAGTTGGGTCTACAGCAGGCCGTTCGGCTAGGGTTGGTGTGGCCACCACGCCTAAACACAAGCCCAAACTGAGTAACAGCATATTACGTTTCATCGTTCGCCGCCGAATAGCTTAAAGTAAATAATTCCAAGGTAATATGCGCCTTGGGATGTTCCATTACTTGGTAATCTAGCCCTTGCCAATAAAATGCTAAGGGCAACGCCGAAAGCGCTTCTAATGTTAAACCGGTACCTGGCTCTAATAATGCTTGAATCCAACCGAGTAGCTGTTCTGGCTGGGTGAATTCTGCTTTCTCGTCGAGTAAGCGGCCGAGCTGATCACGACGCTCTACTGAACGCTGATAACGCTCGCGCAATAACGCATTCGGATCTTGTGCCAGCTGTAACTCTATATTTTGTATTTCTACGGCTAATTTTTCCGTTTCACTTTGTAATGTTGTGTGGTCGACAATAAGTTGCTCATAGCTTAGTTTTGCTGGTTCTATGACTAACAACCAACTTAGCCAGCTCAACATGCTTACCAGCACAATACTCAGCAACCAGCGTTCGCGTTCAACTCGGGCTTTAAAAAACTGATCAAACTTAAGGTATAGGTTTTTCATCTGGCACCTCACCTTGAAGTTGTTCGTTAAATTGATTGAGCAAGTTGCCGCTATTTGCAGCGCTTTCTGTTGCAATAGGTGCTTTCGGTTTACTTAGCAACGCAAAACTTAAAATATCGCGGCTGTCGCGGCGCAGCTCTACTACCGAAAACTTATGGGTTGTTAATGTGCTGGCCGCATCAAACTTGGCCATCCAACGGGGAATAAGCCCCGGCGCAAGGGTATGCCCTTCAAGCTCAACCCCACCTGCCTGAATACTAATACGCGTTAGCCATAGGCCAGCCATGTGAATTGACGCTAGCTCTTGTAATACGGGCGACAAATTGTCGCGGCGTATTTTACCGCGCCGATTAAACTCGTCTAACAGCGCTCGCCTTGAATCGGCGTCTAATTCAATACGCTCGGTACGGCGTAATAATAACCTGTCTGGCTGCTGGCGGCTAAGTTGGCTTGCTAATTCAACCATGTGAGTGCTTAAAGCGGTTTGCTCGTTACGCGCTTCATTGTGCGTTTTGGTTAATGTTGTTGTAGCGTATTCGTACCCACCGCGGGCGAAAGCGCTAACCACCACCACAATCAGCAGGCTAATTAGCAAGCGCCCTGTGGTAAGCAGCTCTTTCGAGGGCCGCAACGAATCGTGATATAAGTTTATATCGCGTTTCATGCTGGCTCCCCGCTATTTTCTGCAACGGGCCTAGTTAGCCACACTAACCCAGACAATACGGGCAAGTCGCTGTAGTCACTGGCTTTCAGTTCTTGCGCCCAAGCAGGATAAGGCAGCACACCACTGTTCAGGCCCAGCTGCGCCCCTAAAACAGCTACTAAATCTGCCGCTTGTGGATGCGCTGTGGCAATACAAATTTCGCTTAACGGTGCCTGCCGTAACTGCCCGGTGTAATAATCAATAGACCGCTGTACTTCAAGCGCCAGCACTTCAAGTTCGCTGGTGTCGTCAATAGCAATTTTGGTTAAAGGCTGAATTCGATTTAAGTCGCGACTAATAACCAACATATTATTGGCAATAATATGTAATTGATTCACATCACGGAAAGATTGGGTTAACACCACTAGCTTTTCGTCGGGGTTAAACCAACGGCTAAAGGCAAGCGTGGCGTTCACAATACCTTGAATGTCGAACTGGGCGGCATGCAATACATCGAGTAAAGGTTGAAGAAACGTTCGACTAGCAACCACCACTTGAATTTTTTTACTACCACTGGCGTGTATGGCCGGATCGTAGAAGTCGGCAATAATGTCGGCAGCTGGGGTTTTAACTAAATCTTTTAGGGTCCACTGTAGCGCCGCAGCTATTTCTTCATTGGCAAGCTCGGGCTTTTCTACGCTTACTTCTTCTGTAAGGTCGGTACCTAACACTAATTGTAGGGCTTGACGTTTAGTGGCAAACTTTTCATAACGTTTCAGCAAGGCGCTTAACGCTTCAGGCACGTTCTCGTTCTCAACGCTTATGTCGTCGTTAACAATAAGCTCCCAATGGGTATTTTGCCAATCAATTCCTTTATCGGCAGGCACGGCCGCAGGCACCGCTTTTAAAATAGCAATGTGAACCGCTTCCTTGTGCACACTAATAGAGTATGCATATTGGTTTTTCTTTTTATTGGGCCACTTCAATACGTCTGCCTCTATTCCTTAATAACGCTTCCCTTGTTTGCTTTCTTGCTTGCCATTACACGCGAAAAACCTCCCTTACCCTACTTTAACAACCAAGTTAAAAGAAAAAGGGCGCAAAAAAACACTATAATCATACTCTAATGCAAAAAGTAGTACATCAATTTATATTGAATACCCCACCATTAAACTTCAAGCGCTACGCCTTTAGATTTGTAGCCGCCACTGTAATTCCTGCCCAGCCCAGTAAGGTACAAAAGTTTGCCCTGCAACTTGAACTGTTTTAGGCACCTGCCAACTTTCATTCACTAAGGTTATTTTGCTGTCATTTACTGGCAACCCGTAAAATTCAGCGCCAAAACGGCTCGCGAAGTTTTCTAGTTTATCTAATGAATTCATGCGGCTAAAAAACTCCGCATACAGTTCAATGGCGGCTGGGGCAGAATAACAGCCGGCACAACCACAGGCATTTTCTTTATTCGATTGTGAATGTGGAGCCGAGTCGGTGCCGAGAAAAAACCGTGAACTACCACTAACGGCTGCTTGCTGTAGGGCTTCTTGGTGGGTACGACGCTTTAATACGGGTAAGCAAAAATTATGCGGGCGCACACCGCCTACCAATAAATCGTTACGATTCATTAGCAAATGTTGTGGTGTTATGGTTGCCGCCACGCCTTCCCGTGCTGCCATTACAAACTGTGCGGCTTCTGCCGTAGTAATGTGTTCTAGCACAACTTTTAAACGCGAATGCTGTTCAACTAAATGGCGTAGGTAACGGTCGATAAATACCTTCTCGCGGTCGAAAATGTCTACATCGGCTTCAGTTACTTCCCCATGCACTAACAGTGGTACGCCACATTCTGACATGGTTTCAAATACTTCTGCCATATTGGCAACATTGGTAACGCCTGCCGCCGAGTTAGTGGTAGCGCCCGCAGGATAAAGTTTAAAACCAATAATATGGGGCGCTTTAGCTGCGGCCCTAATTAAGTCTAGCGAGGTGTTTTGAGTTAAATAAAGGGTCATCAGTGGTTGAAACTGATGCTGGCTTGGCACGGCAGCAAGAATACGTTCACGATAACTTGCTGCGGCTTCAAGGCTGGTTACCGGGGGCACTAAGTTGGGCATAATCACCGCACGGTGAAATACCTTTGAAGTTTCGGGCACTATATCGTTTAGCACATCGCCGTCGCGAACATGTAAATGCCAATCGTCGGGGCGTAAAATAGTAATGCGCTGCAACTGCATAGCCGTAGTTTCCTTTATTTGCTGATGTACTACCTACTATACCGTAAGTAGTACATCAGCCCAAATGGTTGAAATCAAATAACTTGCTTATTATATCGCGAATTTATGCTCATTACTTGTACAACACACTTAGCGGCCCTAGTTCATTTACCTGCTGTTGCAATATTACTCATTCATAAGTGCTTGTACTGGATCTAACTGGGCTGCTTTTCGGGCCGGTACATAACCAAACACCAAGCCAATAATGAACGCACAACCAAAGGCTAACACCACCGGTGCCGTTGAATACACCACCGCGGTACCTAAACTTGCCAGCACCCAGGTAACACCTAGGCCAATAGCAACCCCCAAGGCGCCACCAATCAGCGAAACCGTAACTGCTTCAATTAAAAACTGCTGCTGAATAAGGCTCGGCTTAGCACCAACGGCCATGCGTATGCCTATTTCACGGGTACGCTCGGTTACGCTTACCAGCATAATATTCATTACACCAATACCGCCCACTACCAATGAAATAACGGCAATAACGCCAAGTAGCACTGTCATGGTGTTTTGGGTTTCGGTGGCGGTTTCAATAATTGACGCCATATTTCGAATCATAAAGTCTTCAACGCCATGGCGCTCTAACAACAAAGCGTGCACGTCGTCTTGTACTTGTTTCATTAGCTGGGCGTCGGAAGTTAGCGCCGCCACGGTAACATTGCGTAAATGGCGTTGACCAAACAGGCGCAGGCTACCGGTGCTATAGGGCACAAACACCACGTCATCTTGGTCTTGCCCCCACGGCGTGGCACCGCGCTCCTCCATTACACCAATAACCCGAAACAGCACATTATGAATAAGCATAACTTCACCCAGTGGGTTTCTGTCAGGAAACAACTGCTTACGTACTGTTTCACCAATAACCGCCACCGTGGCATATAGCTCTTCGTCTTCTTTAGTAAAAAAGCTGCCTTGGGTTAAGCCCCATTGCCGCGCTTTGGTAAAGTCGGCGTAGGTGGCATTTACTTGGGCTTCTTTGTCGAACCCTTCTCGGCGCAAGGTGCGGCTACCGGTTAGTTCAGGCACCGCAGCTAAAATATTGGGCAAGGTATTGATGGCGTCTACGTCTTCTGGCATAAGCGTGGCTACTTGCCAGCGGCCGCGCATATTCGGCGCCCCCGGGTATACCGACAACAGGTTCGAGCCCATAGCGCTAATACGATCTACTACTTCTTGCTGTGCCCCTTGGCCAATGGCAAGCATAGAAATAACTGCCGCCACGCCAATAACAATGCCTAACAAAGTTAGTGCGGTACGGAATATGTTGGTGCGCAATGAATTTAAGGCCGTTACTAACGAGCGCCAGGTACTTTGGCCCCACGAAGGTGCTTTGTGAACTAACGAAGGCTTGGCTTGGCGCTGTTCCGGTTTGGCATGTTCGGCCATTTTGTCAGACAGTATGTGGCCGTCTTTTAATTCTATAACGCGGTCGGCGTGTGCAGCCACTTCTGCTTCGTGGGTAATTAAAATAATGGTGTGGCCTTCTTCCGACAGCTGTTTCAACAGTGCCATAACTTCCGCCGAGCTAGCACTGTCAAGCGCCCCGGTGGGCTCGTCGGCAAGAATAACGTCGCCGCCATTCATTAACGCCCGGGCAATAGACACCCGCTGTTGCTGCCCACCTGAAAGCTCGCTGGGTTTATGGTGGGTTCTGTCCGCTAACCCAAGCCGAGTAAGTAAGCCTGTGGCACGCTCTTGCTGTTCGGCCCGTGAGGCGCGGGTGTAATTGGCGGGCAGTTCAGCATTGGCTTGGGCCGTTACGCCCGAAAGTAAGTTGTACTGTTGAAACACAAAGCCAAACGACTCGCGGCGTAATTGCGCCAGCTTGTTGGCCGCCATGTCGGCCACTTTTTCGCCCCGAAACCAATAGTCGCCTGAGCTGGCTTGGTCTAAACAGCCTAAAATATTCATTAGGGTTGACTTACCCGAGCCCGAGCTACCAATAATGGCAACAAATTCACCGGGATAAACGTCAATGTCGATACCATGCAACACTTGCGTAAGCACCGTGCCGGTTTGAAAGCTTCGGGTTACACCGCGTAACCGAATTAATGGCTGCTGTGACTCTTTCATGGTTGTCCCTTATCCACGACGCATGCCGCTAGGGGCACCGTTTGGTCGGGCTGGTTGGTTAGCTCCGCCACCAAGTAACACCACATCGCCTTCGACTAAGCCCGACTTAACTTCCACATGCACCCGGTCAGACAAGCCTACTTCAACTATAACTTTTTCTACCATACCATTGCGCCGCACTTGTACTTCGGCACGGTTCGGCCCGCGTGGGCTAATGGCAGCGGCCGGTACAGAAAGCACTTGCTCGGCTTTATTCACCACAAAAAATACTTGTGTGGTCATTTTAGGTAATAAGCGGCCACTGGCGTTTTCCACGTCAAACAAAGCGTTATATAACACCACGTTGTTTTCAACTTTAGGGGTTGGTTCAATTAGGTCGAGCTTACTGTGCCAACGCTCGCCGCGGCTACCTAAGGTAGTAAAGTACACTTCTGTGCCTGGCTTTAGGCGGCTAATGTCGGCTTCTGAAACCTGTGCCTGCACCCGCATAACCGCTAAATTAGCAATAGTTAAAATAGTTGGTGTGGTTTGTGCCGCGTTTAAGGTTTGCCCTTGGCGTGCCACCATATTCACAATAGTGCCGCTCATGGGGGCAAAAATACGGGTGTAGTTTAAGTTCGCTTCGTCGGCCCGTAACGACGACTGGGTTTGTTCAATTTGCGCTTTAATGCCGTCTACTCGGGCTGCTTCTGCTTTTGCTTGTGCTTCGGCGGCTTCAAGAGCCTCTTCTGAGGTGGCGCGGTCTTCACGTAAACGCTGCTGGCGACGCAAATTAAGCTGCGCTTGTTGGTGCAACGCTATCCGCTCGGCCAGCTGTGCCTGTTGATATTTTAGTTGCGCGCGCACACCGTCTAGCCGGGCGGCTAAAACCGTAGCGTCAATTTCTGCTAGCAACTGCCCTGCTTCAACCGTGTCGCCTACATTTACATGCAGCACTTCTAGCTGCCCAGAAACCTGTGCACCTACGTCTACGTAGTCGCGGGGCTCTATGCTACCGGTAGCGGTAACAATTTGTTCAATGGTACGCACCTCTACTTTTGCAGTTGGTTGCTGACCTTCATTTTTATCGGTTTTTGGCAATAGCCACCACGTGGCTAAGGCCGCCACAACAACTAAACCAAGGATGCTTAAGATCCATTTTTTCATACATTTATTACTCCAAGTCTGCAGGCTGCTCGCCTACATCGGCTAATGCTTCTGCCCAGTGCTTCCGACAGCACGAGATATAACGTTCGTTCCCGCCAATGGCGATTTGTTCCCCCGCTTTAACCGCATTTCCATGCTGGTCAACGCGCAAGCTCATGGTGGCTTTGCGGCCACAATGACAAATTGTTTTCATTTCCGATATTTTATCGGCTACCGCTAATAACACCGCGCTGCCCGCAAAAGCCTGGCCAAAGGCGTCGGTACGTAAGCCGTAGCACATTACTGGTATATTTAGCTGATCAGCAACTTTGGTAAGCTCCCACACCTGCGCCGCAGACAAAAATTGGGCTTCGTCGAGCAACACACAGTCGAGCGCTTGGGTTTTATGGGCAGCGGCTATAAGGGCAAATAAATTTTCGCTAGGCAAAAAGGCTAGCGCTTCGCGTTCAATGCCTAAGCGAGAGTGAACCCTGCCTACACCTGCGCGGTTATCAAGGGCGGGGGTAAGTAGTAGTACATGTTGGTTACGCTCTTCGTAGTTATGGGCCACTTGCAACAACGACGTACTTTTACCCGCATTCATGGCCGAGTAAGTAAAATATAAGGATGCCATAAGCTTTAGATTCCATTTCTAACCAAGGGCAAAAAATTATAATTTGGTGCTGAACCTTACCTAAGGGTGAAGTTGTGCGCAATTCGTTTACAGCGCAACGGCGGTAAATTTGCGATATAATGCGGAGTTATATTAACCACAGGAGCACTTCATGGCGTTAGCATCTTCTTCTCGTTTGGCACCAACCACATATTCACTCGACTTTATTCGTGAAATGCCCAAGGCCGACCTGCATTTACATCTCGACGGAAGCTTACGCATGGAAAGCTTGATCGACATGGCCAAGCGAGTGAATGTTAAGCTTCCTGCCGACACGGTTGAAGGGTTAAAAGAACAGGTGTTTAAACCTACCTATGCCAATTTAGGTGAGTACTTAAATGGTTTTCAGTATACCTGTGCGGTATTGCGCGACTTAGTGAACCTAGAACGCGCCGCCTTTGAGTTGGCCGAAGACAATTTAGCCGAGGGGGTAAACTACATTGAGGTGCGCTTTGCCCCACAATTGTTAATGGACCCCGCCAACGGCGTAGGTTTCGACGACGTTATGCACGCAGTAAACAATGGCTTATTACGGGCCAAGCAAGCATACAACCGCCGCAGCGACGTGGGCTTAAGCCCTGGGCTAAAGCCTCCTTTTGAATACGGTATTATAAACTGTGCTATGCGTATGTTTGGCAAAAAAGGCTTTTCGCCTTACTACACCCAGTTGTTTTCTTTACTAAGCGACCACGACGAAATTTCTGTTATTAAAGCCGCCGCCATGGAAATGATTCGCGCCAGCGTACGTATGCGCGACGAAGACAACTTGCCTATTGTTGGTTTAGACATTGCCGGGCAAGAAAATGGTTACCCAGCCCACCGCTTCAAAGAAGTGTATGAATATGCCCACCAGAATTTTTTATTGAAAACCGTGCATGCGGGCGAAGCTTACGGTGCAGAAAGTATATTTGAAGCACTTACCCTGTGTTATGCCGACCGGCTTGGCCATGGCTATTCATTATTTTCACCAGAACTGATTGAAGACCCAGCCATAACCGACAAAGAAGCTTACAGCACCCACTTAGCTTCCTTTATTGCTGACCGCCGTATTGCCATTGAAGTTTGCTTAACCAGTAACTTGCAAACCAACCCCACTATTGGCGATATAAAGAACCATAACTTCCGCCACATGCTCGACAACCGCATTGTAACGGTTATTTGTACCGACAATCGGCTGGTGTCGAGTACTACGTTAAGCGACGAATATAAGCTGGCGTTAGATAACTTCCCTATTCCCCTTAAACGCCTAAAAGACATGGTAGCTTATGGCTTTAAGAAGAACTTTTTCCCCGGCAACTATATTAAAAAGCGCGCCTATGCGAAGCACTCCCTTGAGTATTTCGACACTATCGCCCGCAAGTACGGATTTATTTAAGCCATTTTTTTTGCCAGGCCGCCTCGTCTACGGGGCGGTCATAATAATAGCCCTGCCCCCACATGCGGTTCTTGCGGCAAAAATCAGCTTGCTCTTCAGTTTCAATGCCTTCGGCAAGCACCCGCAAGCCTAAATTTTGCGACACAGAAATAATACTACTCACCATGGCCACGTCTACAGGGCTGTTTGGCAAGCCACGGGTAAAGCTTTGATCTATTTTTATTTCATCGACAGGTAATTCCCGAATATACGATAATGACGAATAGCCAGTACCAAAGTCATCAATAGCAAATTGCACCCCATGACTTTTTAATGTTTTCATTTTTTCAATGCTACCAACCATATCTTCAACCAATAGGCCTTCGGTTACCTCTAGTACCAACCCTTCCGTGCTGGCCCCTGCTTGCTCCACTAAAGCAAGTACTTCTTGAACAAACTCAGGCCGGCGTAAATGCCGTGGGCTAATGTTTACAGCCATAGTTAAATTGCGTTTGTCGTATTGCCATTGTGCTAATATTTGCAACGCTCGCGCTAGCATCCAACGGTCTATGTCTACAATTAAGTCGGAAAGTTCTGCTACCGTAATAAAGTCGCCTGGCGACACCATGCCGCGCTCTGGGTGGTGCCAGCGCACTAAAGATTCGGCCCCAGTTAATTTGCCCTGCTCGTTTACTTGCGCCTGTAAAAAACAACGTAATTGGTGCGACTTAATTGCTTCGCGTAATTCACCTTCAATACTAAATACAAATTCTGCATGTTTGCCGTCAACGCTGCGATAAAAAAACCACTGATTACCGCCTTTTTCCTTGGCGTTATGAACCGCTGTTTCCGCACTTCGAATACAGCCTTCAGCGCTTTCACCTTCGTCGATTAAGCGAATGCCTATGCTAATGGTTAACGACATTTCTTCATCTTCGATCTGGAACGGTTCGGCACATTTTTTTACTAAAAAAGTAGCAAACTCTTCTGCCAAAGTGCGGGCTTGTGCTGGGTCCGATAAGCGCGCCGGTAAAATAATACAAAAGGTGTCGGCACCTAAGTGGCCAAGTAGCATGCCTTTGTCTTTTAAGTTAAGTAACCGCTTACTTAAGGCTACAATTACTTGGTTACCAAATTCAAAGCCACGGCCGTCGTTAATTACTTTCAACCGATCGACATTAATAAGTAAAAACGCCCCAATGGTGCCATGGGCAATACTTTGTTCGCCTTGAGCTTGAAGTTGCTCTAGTACGCTCACACGGTTTGGTAAATGGGTTAGCACATCGAAGTAGGCTAAAAAGTTCAACCGCTCTTGAATCGACTTTTGTTCAGTAATGTCTTGGCGCACACCCACATAGTGCGTAATGTCCCCTTGTGCATTTTTTAGCGGGCTTATGGTTTGTAATTCAATAAACTCGGTACCATCGCGACGCCGGTTATGGAGCTCGCCGGTCCATGCCTTACCACTGGTTATATGGTTCCACAAAGCAATGAAGGTGGCCCGTGGTGTTTTGCCCGAACTTAGCATGCGTGGGTTGCTACCTAGCAGCTCTTCTCGGCTATAGCCGGTATTATCCACCAAGGCTTGGTTAACATATTCAATATTACCTGACCGATCGGTAATCACCACGCCCTCGTGGCTTTGTTCTACTGCTGTTGAAAGCTTAATTAATTGCGCTTCATTTTTAGCCCGCTCTGCCACCATAGCAGCAAATGCTTGATCAATTTGCACCAGCTCGTCGGCACCATAAACCGGCTTTAATGCCCCTACATCACCCCGTTCAACGGCTGCAATATTATCCACAATTGACCGCGCCGGCCGAGCTACCTTGTAGTTTAAATACAGCAGCAACAAGGTTAGTGCGGTTAAAAATATGCCAATCCAAGTAAGCAAGTAAGGCAGCTGTATTAAAAAAGCGTCGTACCACGTAATAGGCACTAAATATTCAAGTACTAATATGTCGTAATGGGTTTCTTGAAACGCATCGGGCACCGACGCAATGGGAATATAAGCAAAGTAACTATTCGAACTTTTATTGTGCTCTAGGTTCAGCTGCAATTCACTGTGCGTACGCAAAAAGGTTTTCATGTTTATATGTGGAAATTGCTGTAACAGTGGCTGCATATTGCCATTCGCACCAAAGCTAAACACCTCTTCGCCTGCGGTGTTAAATATACCAACCGCACGTATACGCCGGTGCGCTTCAAGCTCGGACATTATTTCATCGAAGGCCGACAATGCTTGGTAGCGTAACGACCGCTGCAACGCCCCTTGCGATAAAGTCATTAACGACTTTATTTCCCGCTCAATATGTTCATGGGAATGGCGCACCTGCTCTTGGGTAAATGCATAAATAGACAAGGCAACACTACTAGCACCTAGCAGCAACATAAGAACAAGAAATTGACTGCGTAGGCTCATTAGCCGGCGTTTTATTTTGTTTGTTGTCGTTTTCATTGGGCGCCACCTAGCGTAGCGTCGCAACGTTGTAATGCCCGCCCATTCACGGTAATGCCTTTTCTTTCAGTAAAATATGCCACTAATTCACTTAATTCGGCTGCACTTACTTCAGCTCGGTTACTGCGATCAAAAAAACTTATCTTTGCAAGTGCTTGCTCTAAGTCTAGGCTAGATATGCCGCTGCGCTCTTGAAGTAGCGCCATTGTTTCTGGCTCGCCCGCTTTTAGTGCCTGCACTCCCGCTTCCCAAAAGTCAGTAGTTATCCATTTAACCAGCGGTGTTTGTTTTTCATAGGCAGCACGAGTAACGATCAGCACGTCTAAAATTTTTACTGGCATTTGTTTGCTGCTAAATGCTACTTGGTTATTTAATGCTAATAATTCCGTTATATAGGGTTCGTAGGTAATAAGTGCGTTAATTTCCTGATTCATAAGAGCCGCCACTTGCGCCTTAGGGGTTACATAACGCACTTCAATTAATTCTGGCCGCCAACCTAAAGCTTCCACCGCTTGCGACAACAAATAAGCCCCGAAAGGGGTTTGTTCATAGCCAACCACAATGGGTTGGGTGGGGTCAAAGTTGGCGCCGACAATAAGAGCGTCGGCATTTTTTGAATGGCTCATTACTTCAGCAATACAAACGTCTACTGTGGTTTGCTGCTGAAACGCCACTGCTGCGTCTAAAGTAAGAATAACACCGTCTAATTCGCCAGCTTGAAATAATCGAATAGCCGACAAGGTCGAGGGTAATAGGCTAATTTGGTAAGGGCTGCCATCAATGAACTTACCTGGTGGAGGGCAGTTTTTACAAAGAAAAAGTTCATCGGAAAGAAAAAAGGGTTGGTAACCTAAATATGGCCCGCTGCCAATATGAAATGGTTCTTGCCGTGGTGAGCAAGAGCTGACAAAAACTGCCGCCGAACCAATTAAAAAAATTAATAAAATCAATAAGTAACGCTTCATAGACACCCATTATTAAGAGCGTAATAACGCCTAAGTATACGCCTATTACATTACCCAAAGGTAAAGTATTATCTAACTCATTATTATAGTGGCATTTAACGGTAATGAAATAACTATAATTATAGTCATTCGAGCTTAAGCTTTAAGGCGAGAAACAGAGGTTATTAGTGATACTCGACGTTAACAACAAAGCCCTTGATTACAAGGGCTTTGGCTTATGAGTTACCGTTTTATTGATCTAGATCATGGGTTGGGTTGTTTTTAAAGGTTTACTAAAACGGTAGTTCACATAAACAAGGGAGCAAACCACTCAACTAATTGAAAATGCTGGCTTTTATAATAAACAAAGCCAAAACTGTTAAGTTGATCCCAATATTGGCTATTTTATGGGCAGGTACTGCGGGAGTATTGGCCGCCAAGCGTAAAGATAGAATCTTGACACTTTTAGCGACAGCACCTGAGCAAAATATCGGAGAAATGAAATCCATTTCCCGCTTTTACTATCAAGTTTATCTCAAATTACGCGCCACATACATAATCAGGCTAACCATGCAAACTCTGCATAATTTTCCTAGTACACCCAATCGTTGTGCGCCAAGGGCATCCGATTCAACAAATCACGGCGCTCTCGCCAATCGGGAAGTAGCTTGTCCATATACCCCTTGAAGCGTTCATTGTGATTACGCTCAAGCAAGTGCACCAATTCATGCACTAGGATGTACTCCAAACACTCCGGTGGCTTTTTAGCAAGTTCTAAATTCAGCCAAATACGCTTGGCCTGCGTGTTGCAGCTGCCCCACTTGGTTTTCATCTTTTTAATTCCCCAATCGGCAGCTTTAACGCCGATCTTATCTTCCCAAACAGACAATAACTCAGCGATTCGCGCTTTAAGTGCATCTCGATAATATGAGTTCAGTACCAGTGCCTTGTTCTCAAGCGTTGTTGCGGGATTGACATATAAATGCAATCGACCACGACCTAGCTTGATTTCATGCTTTCCGGAACGCTCAATAAGATTCAGACGATAACGCCTGCCCCACAGGTAATGAGATTCACCGCTAACCATTTCTCGATCAGATTGGCGAGGTTGTTTGGCAAAATCACTCTGCTGTTTCTTGATCCAAGGAATGCGGCTGATCACTGCCATACGGATTGCGGTTTCTGTCATAGATTCAGGAGCAGAAACACGCACACGCCCATCAGGTGGCAACACGCTGATATGAAGGTTTTTAATTGCCTTACGATTTAACTGCATCGCAATAGAACCAATTTCTACCTTAGGCATCAATGGTACTCTTTTTGTGCTTTAGCCAGTTCCATCACGCTTTGAATATCCACATCATACCCCGTCGTTTCTTCTCGCACCGCATTGGCAATTTCTCGCTCCTTAAATCGATCTCCCACCCAATCCGCTTTTTTGGTATAACGAATGGCACTATCTATTTTGGTAGCCAGCACTTCATCTTGACCAAAATTATCGTAAAACGCGCGTTTTGGATTAGAGTCCATCGATGGCGGATAGTTAGCCGCTGTCTGCTCCGGACGTATAACCTTACGAGATAGCTCGCGGATTTTTTCCAGATACTCTTGATATTCAATCGCTTTTTGGCGACGAAGCTCGATCAGCTCATCCAATAACACCGACATTTGCTCGTAATACTTAGGGTTAACCGGGTTTTCATCAACGATGGTTTTACGCACGTTATTTTCGATGGTTTCGGCCATGGCTTCCTGATTCTTACGAATACTTTCAGGCAAAGCCTCTATGGCATCAGCACCTTTTTCGACAATGAGCTCAATTAGCCCTAGCTCTTCAAAATCCATCAGTACTTCGCTGTCATCCGCACGAATATACATATCTAACAAATGGCGCATGGCAGGCTCAAAGCGTTTCATTTCTACCAAATCGCCACTGGCCAGTTTTACTTCGTCACGGACTTTTTCAAAATGAGCAACTTCTGCTCTTATCAAGTCTACATCTTGCGCAGAATAGCCTACATCAGGCATTTCATTGGCGATATTGGCGAACGCACGCAGCAGTTTGGCAACGTTCTGATAAAGCGTTAAACGCAGTGCTTCTTTCTCGGTGAGCTCGTCTTGGTTCAGACCTGACTTACCACAAAAATAATAAATGTAGTCTTCCGTGTTGCGTGGCGCTTTTACCGGCTCACACAAGGCGCGCACCATTTCCAGCGCATTATCCAAATCGAGCTTGGCTTGCTCTAAACGATCTTTCAGCAGCCCTGCAACGTCTTCCTTGTCATAACCATCAAATGCGCCTTGAGTATAATCAGAAATCGCTTTATCCAACGAGCGGAACAGATCTTTGTAATCAATGATGTAACCGTATTCTTTATCATCGCCATCCAAGCGGTTCACGCGGCAAATGGCCTGAAACAGGTTGTGATCAGCCATCTGTTTGTCGATATACAAATAGGTAGCCGAAGGGGCGTCGAAGCCAGTCAGCAACTTATCGACCACGATCAGTAAGCGCATTTGTCCTGGCTCATCAATAAATTGCTTTTTAACTTCTTTTTCAAACTCTTCAACTCGGTTAGCGGCCTTGTCTTCCGGTTGCTCGAAGTAATCCGCAAGCATCTTGCGGTAAATATCGTACTTAAAGAGCTTTTCCGTTAAACCCTCACCGGTTTCTTCCCCTTTAATGCTCGCAGCAGTCGGCTGAAAACTGGTGACAATAGCCACCTTACCGGCTAAATCTGTTTGGCTGAACATTTCATAAGCTTTACAAGCTTGATAGACACTAGAGCAGACCAACATGGCATTGCCGTAGCCATCCATCAGGCGTGGCTTAGTGTCCATATCCAGCAAGATATCATTCACAATCTGCTGCAAACGCGATTTACTGGACAGCACCTTTTGCATGGTGCCCCATTTCTGTTTCAACTGAGTTTTAGCCAAGCGAGATAAACCGCGAGTTTTGGCTTCAAACCATTCATCGACCTTTTTCTGCGACGTGACGTTTTGGTCAATGTCTCGTGCTTCGTAGCGTAAATCGAGCACAACACCATCGGCCACGGCTTCATCAAATTTATAGGTATGAATGTAAGGGCCAAATACCTCAACCGATTTTTTCTTGTCTTTCTTCATCAAGGGGGTGCCGGTGAAGCCGACAAACATGGCTTCTCGCAGGATGGCCTTCATCGCTTCGTGCAACTTGCCCGATTGAGTACGGTGGCATTCATCAACAAATACGAATAGGTCGCCTTTGGCTTTAAAGTCCGATGGTCGGGATTTCTTTAACTCGGCAATAAACTCATCCGTCGCGGTATCGTTTTCCGAATCAGACTGCCGACCAAATTTATGGACTAAAGAGCATACCAACCAAGGGTTGGGCTGATTGAGCGTCGCCACCAAATCGGCACCGCTTTTGGTGCGATAAATATCTTCCTCAACACCAGTGAACACTTTTTCAATCTGCTCATCCAGCTCAGTGCGATCGGTCACAATCAATACACGAGCGTCTTTGACATTCTCACGTATCCATTTGGCCAGCCATACCATAGTGAGGCTTTTGCCAGAACCTTGCGTATGCCAAATAATGCCGCCTTCTCGCCTTGCGATATGGCGTTTTGCCGCTTCAATACCAAAGAATTGATTGTGGCGACAGGTCTTTTTAATACCCGCATCGAAAACAATAAAATCGTGGATGATCTGTAAAAAACGCGCTTTATTGCATACGCGGCTCAGGTGAAAGTCGATCTTATGGCTATACCCGTTCTCTATCTCTTCTTTCCATTCAAGATAATACTTCTCCGGGGTTTCAATGGTGCCGTAACGCAAGCCTTGCGTGTCGTTACCCGCCATCACTAATTGCATAGTGGTAAAGAAGTTTCGGATAAAATCTTTCTTCTGGTTATCGAGGCTCTGGCGAATACCTTCGGAGACAGACACCGAAGAGCGTTTTAACTCAATCACACCAAGCGCGATACCATTGACATACAACACTATATCTGGGCGCTTTTTGTTTTCACCCTTGATAGAGACTTCTTCGGCAATGGCAAAATCGTTTGCTTCTGGGTTTTTCCAGTCAATCAGCCATACAGTTTCGTTTAAGTGACCTGCGCCTTCTTTATCTTTCACGCCGTAACGCAGCAAGCGATAAACCTCTTTGTTGGCGTAATAGAGCTTTTTACCTTCGCCCAGTGCCGCTGCCGTATCCAATTGGCGAATAGCACGATTGATCAACGCCTCGCTAACACCGCGTTTTTTTAGCCAATTAACGAGGATATCCACTTCAATATTTTTATTATTAGCGCGATCCTGCCAATCGCCTAAATAGCGATAATCTAAGTCTGTTTGAAAAAACTGAACAATACGATTTTGGGTAGCGCGCTCACGCTGACCAACGTTACTCATTTTAACGTCCTTATTCTATGCGTCTCTTGATAATGGCTTTAAATGTATTTCCAGCCCTGTCGTCAACAAACTCAATGTCTGGATACGCTTTTATCGCTCGTTTTATGCCGCTCCCCAAGCCCCGATATGGCAACACTTTTGGAGCAAACGAGGCCAAAATTGGGTTTCTAACATTCGAGTTACCCATTTTGATATTTTCTATTGTTAAATTATTAGGCAAGTGACCGGGGCTCACGATTTCAATTCGATCTGCAAACACTAAAACCTTAATCGGCGCGGATACAAAGTAATCGCGATGAATAAGCGCATTGGCAATAAGCTCTTCAAGCACGATTCGCGGAATTTCAGGCTCACCTACCGAGTTGAAGCCTTGTTCATTCTGTACATAGCGAATGTTAGCCAACACAAAACCCAGAACCTTTTGGAATACATCCGATAGCTTGCCGTTAATATCCTGGCTGTCGATATAGTGCTCGTCTTCGATATCAACACCCGGAAAAGCCACCACTTTTACAATAAAAACAGGGAGGCGTATTTGGGGTCTTGAAGCAAACAGCAAAGTGCCGCAGATATTAAGCTGCCCGTTCTTTGCCAAATTCATGTTTTCAAGCAGTTGAACGCGAGATACGTCTTGGTCTTCAACTCGTTCGCCATATTCCCTCTCGAAAAATGCATCAAAAAACTCTTGGTCAATGTCTGCAACTGAACTTCCGCCTACAGGGGTCTCATCAGCATGTATCAGTGCAGCTTCTTGAAACATTCTTTGGAGTTCTTCGCGTGCAGTTACTCTACGTTTATCTGATCCATTTTTAACCCAAACAAACCCCTGAGTATCCATATAAGGTTTGCTAATACCTTGTTCTATATGAACAACTATTACTAACCCATCAGGTAGCAGGATATTTTCTGTCACTGGGTTTATAGGGGGGCGGACATTATTTGTCGCCGCATTAGCGACGATTTGATTGATTCGACCTATATCATCTCTAGTTAATCCAGACCGCGAACCATCTTCATTCTTAACGCCAATTAGGATTAGCCCTCCGGCACTATTGGAAAATGCGACCATCTCAGCCCCCAAAGATGAGGCGTTATTAACATCGGCTTTAAACTGATGTCGACTATCTTCATCACGTGCAATAATGGCTAAGAGTTCTTCGGTTTCCATGCTTCATATACCTGCTTACGTTTCTCGAAGGCTTCGGCACCACCTTCCATAATACTTACAATGCGTTGCTGAACGTCAGCACAGTCAATGCTACCGTTAACTAACGCGATATGGTCATCTTGATACTCACAGGCAATCACCTGTTCGGCATCACCCAGCACCGGAATATTGGCGTTGTGTGTCGCAAAGATAAACTGGGTAGAAGGCTTAAGCTCTCTAATCAGCTTGATGACATCGTCATAGATGGTTTGGTTGTCCAAATCATCTTCTGGCTGATCAATGATCACCACGTCGTTTTCTTGCTGACTTAACACAAACAGCATCAACGCCGATGCCCGTTGCCCCAACGAGTGGTGCGCCAGTGCTTTGCCGTGATACTCGATAGTAAATACATTCGGCACTTGCCAGGTTAACAAGGCTTCTAGGTTGTCTTCAAAATACTGCCAGAAGGTATCAAAAGATCCGCTAAGCGTACTTTTCAGTTTTTCAACGTCGCGATAGGCCGATGCGAAATCACTGTATTCATCCACCACACTTTGCAAGGTTGCTTCACGAATACGGCTCCCGCGATACAAATCTTGAATGTGCTTAAGCATGGCAGCCTTATTCGCTTTAAATTGCGGCACAATTTTAAGGGGCGAATCAACTCGATTGATTTTGTTCAGTACCTGCTCAATGGCGCGGTACTCCTCCAACCATAGATTATTAAGCTGCGCTAATTCACGCTCTAGGGATTGATTCAAATCTGCATACTGCTGCTCGCTTTTGGCGAGTACGGCTAACATTTGATCGGCTTGGTCTAATAGGCTTTTAAGCTGCTTAAACTCTTGCGGGCTAATTGCCTGTGCACCGGCTTGCTTAAGCTCGGTGGCCAGTTTGCGTTCAATCTCGGCAAACTCTTCTTTTAGCGCCTGCTTTTGCTGCACAAAGCTAGCCAGCTTCTGCTGTAATACAGCAACCGTATTGTGACCCTTGAGCACTGTTTGCTTGATGCCATCAAAGCCAGTAATCAACTGCTGGTAGGTCGCAAAAAAGTCATCAAAAAATATCTGATTCTGGGCAGATTTATACAAAGCCTGGTTTTTTAGCTCATCTTCAAAACTGGCGACAAAACTATTGAGCTCAGAAAGATAATGCTCAGCACCTTGAATGACTTGCTGTGCTTTGCGCTCATCGCGCTCAAAATCAATTTGCTTTTGTAGCTTAGTTTCAACACCGTGTTGCTGATAGAACTTGAGCTTAAATTCAGCATCTTGCTTTTTCTGCAACCATTCTTGCTTTTGCGTTGCCGCTCGGGTAAGACGCTTAATCTGATTAATCGCATCCACCACCCGCTGCCGGCCCTGCTCAATTTTTTGTCGAACGGGCACCAGCGCTTCGCCAAGCAGCTTTTCAATCAAATCTTTTTCAAAGCCAGCGCCCGTGCTGGAAAGGTCTTTCTGGCCAAAGTAAATCGGCTGATGCAATACCGTTTCACGCACCGACACGCCCGGTTGTAACTGACCATTCACATACACATCGGGGCGTTCACCCAAAATGCGGCGGATTTGATAGGGCTGACCACGGCGGTCAATGGCGTCGATGGTAATTTTGCCACCACTACGCAGTAAGTGCTTTACCAGTCCCTCTTTGTATTCCACATCCGACGATTTATCACCAAAGGGAATATTCAGCGCGTAACGCACCCCTTCCAACACAGATGATTTGCCACTGCCACGGATACCGATCAGGGTATTAAGCTCCGGCGAAAGACAAATTTCCGTGCCACCTAAAGTACCAGCCCCTTCAAAGCCGATTTTTTGAATATAAGAATGCTTATAGCTAGGTAACTCTGCACGGACTCTGGAAGCTTTATCGCGCAACGCAAACTTCACCGCCTCAAAGCTGAATGAGCCAAGCTTTAAGTAGCTTGCCTCTTTACGGGCCGACATGTCCGCAAGGTTCTTGGCATCACAACCTTCCACTTCAGCCGGATATAAATTACCTAATGCCTGCTGGATTTTTGCTCGCTCGTCACGGGTGCGTACTTTTTGGAATGCCAAGGTTCTACTTCGTACTGTCGCATTATCAAACAAATCTTTTATTCGACCAGGCGCGAGTTCTTTCCATAAGCCCTTTGGAGCTTCCACATGAGCAAAAATGAGAAAGTAATCTTTGTGAAATTTATCTAACTCTCGAACTGTCTCTACAATATCATGGTTCGAACGCGCATTTTCATCTTCGAAGTTCGCAATACCCGCAAAAGTCAGGCTGAGGAACGTTTGAATATGGTTAGTCTGTTCTTTGTTGTTAAACCATTCATCGGAAAATACCACCAAAGTATGCACACCAGCCTGACCATCTTTGATGGATAACTCAATGCCCGGCAACAAACCAATGCCTGATTTTTTGGCTTTCTTGCGTAACGCTTTAAATTCATCTGCATCAAATTTATTGTGGTTGGTGATAACCCCAAGACCAATGCCAGCCTTCGTAAGCGCCGCAACATACTGGTTAGCATAGTCATTTTCTTCACCAGTATAAGTAAACTCTTTATCAGCGCGCGTATGGAGGTGGAAGTCTGCCTTTAACCAGCGGCTTCCGTATGCAAATACAGATTCACTCATGAATAACCTCCTTTGATGGCTTGATTAACCGCGTTTTACCAGTCAGTAGCTCTTGCATCATGCCTTGTTTGATTTGGCGGGTTTTACCAAGGCGTTGTTCCAGCACCTGAATCTCTGCATCCATATCGGAGAGGATGGTGGCGATGGCGGTTTGTTCCTTTTTGTTTGGTACAGAGATTTTTACCTGATTAACATGATACGGCCCAAAATTAAGTTGAGCTGACCCCGTTGCTTTACCACCAATTTGATCTTTAAAAAATGAGCTTTTCAAAAAATTCTTAATGAAAAACTTGTCTGTATTATCAGAGCGAATTTTAAATCTCATGGTGCTTGTGTTTAAGCACAAAGGTAAATCTCCATCTCCAGCAACTGTTACTTTCTCGTCGAACCTTGCAATTGTCACTCCAGAGCACGCAATAAGAATATCTCCAGCATCTATCATGAAGTGTGAATACTGTCCATAAGCCAATTTTTCGGAAATAAATCGCTGGGTTTTTTCTAGTAACAACGATCCATTCTCAATGTTCGTACCATTTAGAAGTTTTATGCCAGAGCTTGTAAACTGATACTGCCGAACTCCAGGACCTTCCTGAAACCAAACAATACTTGAAAACTCAACAACCTCCCAATCCTCAGGTACTTCGCCCAACTCACTTTTCTTTGTACCTTTTTTCGTACCATCTTCACGCAGGGCGAACTGCGGCAGGCGGGTGCGGCCGGTGAGGAGTTGTTGCATGGTGGCGGTTTTGATGGCCTGTTTTTTTGCAATCAGTTTTTCCAGCTCGATGATTAGGGCATCGACATCGGATAGGGCATTGGCAATGGCGGTTTGTTCTTTTTCATTTTTGGATATCGCAAAACGTAACTGACGAACTTGAGAAAAATTAAGTCCTTCTCTATTCCCTCCAGCTTGATAACTATCTATTTGATTTTGACCGATGGATGAGTTAATTAGCTCAACCAGTAACTTAGGAATCAGCTTCGTAAAGTCTGTTCTGACTATGCAGACATGCTGGTTAACATTTCCACCAGATATTCGCTTGTCAGCTTTGGCACATCGACCAATTGATGCTCCAGTGATGTTTAGTAAAACATCATGCTCTTGAATCTCGGAACCAGTAAAAGTCAGATGAATTTCATCAGTGATAAATGCAACATCTGACAGGTCCAATTTACCCCAACCAACATTCTGGCTACGAATAAATGGACGGCCACAGTCAACATACACTGATGCTCCACCAGTTGGGGTCTTACCACTACCAACTTTGATTGAACATTCATCGACTGACAAAACATCCCAATCCTCAGGAATAAGCCCAACTTCCGTTTGTTTATAACCAACAGGAATTGCATTCGAAGCCGCTTCTGCCAGATACTTCGAACTGACTTCAGCTACTCCATTACGTCGGCTATCCATGCCTCCGCCCTGCGGGCCGCCGCAAGCGGCGTTCCCTGTTTTTGGAGAAAGAGGTTTTCCCGAAAAATTTGTCATACTGTCCACTCCAAGCCCATGGCTTTTAAGTGACCTGCGACTTTATCGCTCAAGTTTTCTACTGATTGGGTAAGGGCAGGCAGTGGCTCGCTGTAGCGCTCTTCCAGTTCTTTGACACGATTCGCCAGTTGCTGGGTGACGCGCTCGATTTCAGCGACGATATTGCTTTGCAGTGTTGCCAGCCATTTGTCGTCAACAATCAGAGATTTGATCTCATCGATGCTAAGTTTGGGGTATTGCTTAAATACCGCTAAATCGAGGGCTTCTTGCGCTTCTTTTAGGGCTTTTTTAGCATCGGCCTCAAGATCAAACAGCTTTTTGGCTTGTTTTAGCGCGGCTTTTTCATCGGGATCGGTGGCGAGTTTCAAACGTGCCGTGACTGTGGCTTTGGTGACTTTGTCTTTGTCGTTCAGCGCATCGTTGAGTAAGCCTTCGTCGCCCGAGTTTTCTTCAAGGTAGGTTTCAAGCTCTTGGCTGGCGCTATCCAGCGCGCTTTGCAGGTTATCCACTTTGGCTTGTTCAGCGGCAAAAAAGCGCGCGACGATCAACGCCGGTGGTATCAGTTCGGCTTTGTATTTGGCTTTGCCAATCACTAAATCGGGCGATTCTTTGAGCTTCTCACCTTTTTTGACGACTAACTCACGCAGCACTTTGCCTGCTTGCCAGCCGTCTTGCACCACTACATACACATCGTCTTGCATCACCTCTTCCCAGTAGTCCATCAGGATCTGGTAAATATCGTATTTACTCAGCAGTGGCGTTTGGGCATAGCTTTGCAACAGGTCTTCGCTGATACGATGAATAATCTGTTTTGGCGGTTCATCTTGCGCTATGGCGTGGAGGTTTGAACGCTGCGCCCATTCTGTAAAGGGCACTAGGCTTTGTGCGGCGAAGGTTTTGAACTCGTTATGGTTCAGGATGGTGCTTTTCACCTCGGAGGCTTTGACCAAGGCTTTGCTATAACCCTCACGGGCAGGTTCAAACAAAGTCGCTCGAATACTGGGGAATACTTGCCAGTAACGTTCTAACGCATCAATATCGCGGTTTGGAATACCGCCTTGCAGATGGGCGCTTAAATCGTGCAGGTCTTCCGGTTCGCTGGAGTCGATATAACGCGGAATATTGAGGTTGTAGTCGTTACCGGCGATTTCACTGAGCGGCACCATACGCGAGTAGCGCGGCAGTTCTAGCTGCTTGGTAAAAACATCGACGATTTTATGAATATCCTGCGCACGCAGGCGGTTTTTATTGCCGTCTTTGGCAAAGCCTTTGCTGGCATCGACCATAAAAATGCCACTCTCTGTATCACTGGCTTCGCCAGTGGCGCTGAGGGCTCTTTGCTGCGCGTGCTCTTTATCAATCACGATAATACAGGCAGGAATGCCGGTGCCGTAAAACAGGTTGGCCGGTAAACCGATTATGCCTTTGATGTAACCTTGCTTGATGAGGTTTTCACGAATACGGGCTTCGGCATTGCCACGGAACAATACGCCGTGAGGCAGAATAACCGCGCCTTTACCGGTGCTTTTTAGGCTTTTAATGATGTGCAGTAAAAAGGCGTAGTCACCGTTTTTCTCCGGCGGAATGCCCCAACTGAAACGGCCAAACTCGTCGTCGTTCGGGTTAATGCCGCTGGTCCAGTTTTTGTTGGAAAACGGTGGGTTGGCCACGGCGAAATCAAAAGTCTTAAGTTGGCCGTTTGCCTCTTTCCATTGCGGGTCAGCAATGGTGTTGCCTTTCCAGATTTTGGCGGTGGCGTTGTTGTGCAGGATCATGTTCATGCGCGCCAATGCGCTGGTGGCGTTATCCATCTCTTGGCCAAAAATACTCAAACCACGCGGCGCTTCATCACTGGCTTTTAGCAACAGCGAGCCAGAACCACAGGTGGGGTCGTAGACGGTGGCATCTTGCGGAGTATTACTATCAATACCAATCACTTTAGAAAGGATGCGTGACACTTCCGATGGGGTATAAAACTGTCCTTTGGACTTGCCCGATTCAGTAGCAAAGTGGCGCATTAGGTATTCGTAGGCATCACCCAGTAGGTCATCGCCATCGGCGCGGTTATCGCCAAGGTTTAGCCCTTCAAAAATGCCGATTAGCTTACCTAGCCGGTCAACCATCTCTTTACCTTTGCCAAGCTTGTCTTCATCGTTAAAATCGGCAACGTCGATGACACCTTTGAGGTCGTTTTCTTCGGCCAGCGCACTGATGACTTTGTTGATTTTGTCACCAATTTCTTTGTCGCCTTTCAGCGCAACCATATCGTCAAAACTGGCACCTTGCGGCACTACAATCATGCCGTAGGGATCATTTTTATACTTATCGGATACGTATTTAATAAACAGCATGGTCAGCACATAGTCTTTGTACTGGCTGGCATCCATACCGCCACGCAGCTCATCGCAGCTGGCCCAAAGGGAGGAGTAGAGTTCGGTTTTCTTAATGGCCATGGTTGTTTCCTTTCAGTACCGAGTATTAGCCCGGCACGTTTAAATTTGAGTAGTTATAGCTTGTTTGTATCGAGCCCGGCCGCTTTCAAGCGCTGAGTCAGATTGCGCATTTTGCTAAATTCGGTGCCAAAGCTGCTTCGCAGGCTTACCCCTTCACAAAACTCTTTGGCTGTGATGTTCTTCAGCTCATCAGCGTATTTGATCATTTGCAAATGCAGCTCAGCGGTGTATTGCTTGCGAGGTGCCTCTTGCAGGGCTTTTTTGATTTGTGTGTAGATTTCTTGCTCGTTCATTTGGATACTTGCCACGGCTGATTTTTATAATTTAGCTAAACTAGCTAAATTTCCTTGCGATAGCAATAGAATGCAAATTAGTTGCTAGGATGATTTGCTACCGGCCCATGGGACATGCTCGACCTCACCAAGCCATTTAGCCGTTAGCCTGTTTGAATAGACATTCTGATATCCAATCAAGCGCAACATAAAGAGCTCCAGATACCAAACAGATAATCGCCACATCTCAATAGTAAGCGCGTGTTGGTTCTGTGATTTTATCCTCGCTTTGGGGTGCACTAAGTCGTTACGATATTTGGCTATAGCTTCTGGGATGTCAGACCACAGTCCATCGGTCTTTATTGCCCAGAATTCAGGACAGGTACTCTCTCCAATCAGTGTGGGGATTTTGAGATGCAACGCCGCAGCGCGGATTTTATCCCCTAAACTAGGATGTTTATGCTCTCCCGTACTCTGAATTTTTAGCGTGTTCTTTTGTTTCACAAATTTAGCTAAGAGTTCCAATGCTGTTGTAGCTAAAATAATTCCCGTATCAATACCTACTCCAGCGGAGTTATTTGCACGGATATACCAGTATAAAGCGCGATCAAAAGTGTCTGCTGAATTTGAGTTATCAAACGCTCCGACTAACTTTGGACCAACTGATGCCAATACGTGTCCATGATGTGCATCAAACCAACCAAAGCGGCCTTGATGCCGAGTACATAGTGAGTTGGTAAGTGACAGGTAACTTAAATTGATTTCGTTGTTGAAGCCTCGAACTAAATGGATACCCACCCACGCACCGTTTGCAAATGCCAAAACACGATGAATATCCAAAAGGATTCGTTTTAACTCATCAATCTGCACCCCTTTGGCGTTATTAAAATTAATCACTATGTTGTGAGTAATAGCGAACCCACCATCTTGATTAAGCTTTTCCCGCGCTAACTTGGTCTGTTCAGTGCATCGGATTTCAATGCTAGCCGAGCGCAGAGAAAATTTAGTAGACCCATAACGAGCAACACTTCGAGAATCACGAACTGAGTAATTTTCACCAGCGCCTTGGCTTAATTGAAACTTAAAATTCACCAAGTTTGCATGAACTTTGACAATACTGGGGGAATTCCCTGTAATTAACTCTATCTCTGCCTTTATAGGCTTACACCAAAGAACACCACCCTTTAACTTATAAGCTCGAAGCTCGACTTCCCTTTCAAAACCAAGCCTAGCAACGAAGCTTGAGTCTTCGGCTGCTAACCTGAACGCTAAAAACTCAGGCAACCCGTCAACTAAGATATGGAAATCATATACTTGATCAATACGCGCAGACACCCTAACCGATGCGTTATAAGATTCGTCGCCAAATAACACTTCAGCATCACCTGACAGCTCTTCAATCAAGTTCATTTTGTCTCCAATCCATCAAGTAGAGTTAGCTTTTCGCTAAATACGCCCCGAAGGCGGTATTTCCTTATCAAACATTTTCAGTATTTTGGCTGACTCGGTGTTTGACGGCAAATCTGCGCCGTCAGGTGGCGCTTTATCGACACTAGCCATTTGTATACCTTTCTGCCGCACATGAAAGGCAATTTGCTGCCACCGGCGCTGCCATAGCTCTTCACGTTGCTTATATGCTTCGAGTTCTGTTCTAAGGCGTGCTAGCTCCACATGTAGCTCTTCGGCCTCTTTGGTTGCTTGTTCTTTTGTTTTAACCAAGCCACCTGACAATGCTCTTTTGGCGTTGTCATAGGCTGCTTTAATTTCTGATTTTGCTTGAAGTGATTGGCGACTAAACCCGAAACGCTCTTCCAGCACTGCCCAAGTTAACTTTGAACCAAGTTCTCCCAAAGCCCAACGATCTAAATCCGCCACAATGGTATTAATATCACTATCCGACATACGTCTGAAACGCTTAGCCATGATGCACCTCTATTAGATATTGCTCAGGGTCAAAATGCTCAACCCCATTGTCCGTTAATTGGGTTTTTAGGGTTTTAAGTTTTTTATCATTGTGCGCAAGCCAGTCGGCACTTCTCTTTGGCTTTTGACTACCCATTTGCTGCTCAGCGCTCTTGCGAGCAATTGCCGTGAGTGCATATTGCCGTTTTAAGTCTTCTAATCGACCAGCATCGCCTTTCGCCCACACATAATCCTTGCAGTCTGCTGAACATTGCAAATGACGCTCACAAGGCGTTTGCGAGAAATTATGAATACAAATACCAGTGCCGACATCATGCACCGCCTGCACCCTTGCTTTGAGGAAGGCATCCTGAACGTCAACCGGAACTGCTTGAATCTGGTCCGCTATTTGTCCGCCCACGAGCCCTTTCTTGATGTCTTGGCGTAACATAAGGGCTCTCTTTTCTCGTGACGTATGCTGATACGCTTTTGTGTCGCGTGGATTCGTTCTACCAAACCATTCGGTCTGCAGCAGATCACTCAGACCTCCTTCATCAAGTAAGTTATTGAGAGTGTGTCGAAAATGATGACTGGTGAAATCCACCTCGACGCTAGCAGATGCGTATTCTGCGGCGAGGTCAGGAAAATAACGAAGGAATGTCGAAAACATTGACTGACTGCAACTGGTAGCAAGCCAATGAGCATAAGTGCCACTCGAAAGGCCGAGCGGACGGAGAAATAGTAAATCCTTCAGGTAATATTCTTTACCAAATTGGTCGGTATGAATGGCTGATAGACAGGCGTCTGAAAAGTCACGAGCGCAGTATTTTTTCAAACCTTCCTTAGTTGTGAAATGAATTGGATTTCGTGGGCGTTTTTCTTGTTTGGTTAACGCATCGATGTCTGGCCAAGCGAGGTTTTGATTGCGAAGCCAACCCGTTGAAATTAATGCTGCGTCACTAATCTCCAATTCCTTTAGATCGCTAGCATAGAGCCGCTGTTCACTCGGAATTTGCTCCAAAAAGCGTAAATTCGGCCCACGTGTTTTATGCATCTCTTCTGCCGTCTCGCGAGCCGCAGCGGTGAGATCTGCTAATTCGTTGAGCACTTCTTCAACGATAGGTTTCACCTCTGACGGTAGGTACAATTTGCGTTTCGGAGTGAATACCTCTCCTCGACTTGCTTTACGCGGGAAGTACTCGATATAACCGTTCCCTTCGTCATCAACAGATAGCGTTTGATTTGGTAAAAGTGAAACCTCACTAAACCGTCGCCCCGTGCAAGCAAGCAAAGTCAGTAACAAAACATACAGCCGGTATTTATGACTTTTCGGTACATTTTGATAAAGCTCTCCTATTACACGGAATACTTTTGGATCAACCAGTTTGTCCGATTTGGTCTCAAGAACCTCTGGATCATCAAGCCGCTTGTAGCTTAAACCGCCCGTGCTCGCTGGACGCTTCATTCGCGCGTATTTAAATTGCAACAGAACTCGGCACAAACCGTTGGCATCGCAATGTGCTGCAAACTCTGCAACATGTTTATGGAGGTTATATGCCGTCGTCTCGCGATAATGTTTTGAAATTAACGCGCATGCATTATCAAGTGCTTCGGGAGTCAGATTGAGTAGCTTCTGGCCCAATTGGGTTGCTGCCGCGGCAACATAACCGACTGCTGTTATGAAGTTACGCTGATTGGGCGTTGACTGATGTTTCCTATGAAACCTTAAAACGAATAATGCCTTACAAACTTCACTCCAACTGTCCACTAGAGGCTCGGCGCCTAATTTTGGTGATAAGGTAAAGGCAAAAGTCGCGGCTTTAATATTTTTTCCAGTCAGCTTCACAAGTCTGCCAGATGTTATCTTCCAATTCGATTCATGCCATTTAACCGACTCGAAACCATCTAACTTCAAAAGCTGGGCTTTGCTAACTAGGGCTTGTAAATTTGCATTCCGATCCCGTTCTAATCGATCAATAAAGGGAATAACTTTAGCTTTGCGTTGCGAGCGACCGTCAGACATGCTCTTGGCCCTCTTCGCAGATTTTCACAACTTGTGCTACCGCCGATATCACTTCGTCGAGTTGAATCCCTAGGCGAGAATTTTCGTATTTTTCAAGTCGCTCTTTCCGACTCGCCAATAGGCAATCCAACACCTGCTCATGGTCGGCATGTCGATAGGGCTGAAATTTAGGGCATAAATAGCAAGAATATGGCGGGTCTAGGTGGCAAACGCTAGACTCTCCACAAACGCCGATATCGGCATGTACTGTCGGATTTTGTTCGTCAACGAAGATTAGGTGCTTGTCGTCACGATCACCATTGACCGCCTCCATATCGCTATCGACGACTTTCCCTTTGAAAAAGTTTAGGTAATTCGAAAAGGCTTTTGTGGTTGCCTTATCAAGGTGCTCGACAATTCTGCCAGCCATTTCAAAATAGACCTGCACATGCTGGGTATCCGTATGATCAAGAATCCTCGCAAGCTCACGCTTGCTAATTCCCTCAGCGGCCAAACCTGTGGCCAGTGTATACCGCAGTCTTCGAGGGGTAATACGTAGAAGCGCACCTGTAACGGGTGAAATGATATTATGACGCCGCACAAACGCATTGAGTAAGCGCGATATATCTCTGCTTGTAAAGTTAAATGCGTTATCAATATCGCCAGATAAAACTGCAGCTTTATTACCATTTTTATTAATCAGGAGTGGTCGCTCTTCCGGCTTGATAAAAGCCTTTTCCCCGACGCTTAGAGGCAGTGCCTGATTAAGTTCGATTAGTTGTTCAACCATAGATCCAAAATACGGATCAAGGTACTCATCAAGAAGATCGTCCCTCGGATTCACAAATCGCTTTTTAATTCTTGGCATACGAATGATGTAGCAAGGATCTTCGTGATTCGATGTAAGCCGAAACAAATCGGACTCGCGCAAAAAAGTTAAGTTAGCCGGATTTCGACCAAAGGCTATAGAAAGCGCAACCACAACTTTTTGTTGCAAACATTCAAAGGATTTCCCTTCATCTGATTTAAGTGTATTGATAAGAAGAGGAAGCTCCAAACTCTTATGAAGAGGCCCACTCTCGGGATCTTCCATTCGTACGGCTTCACCCTTTGGATTTCCCGGCAGTTCGATCGCCTCAAGCTCTTGCGCATACACTTCTGAGAATACCGTATCTGGTAAGTTTTCAGCACACCAAAGATACCACTGTATGGGTCTGTACATCGCCCATAGCCGCTTACGCTTACGTGCGCGATTGATGGCGCTTTCAAATAAACTAATTAGATATGAATCAATATCAGAGTCAGAGGTATTAGATTCCCAATGCCTTAAGACTTCCCTCCAAATATCCTGATAGGCTGCATAACCCGCATGTGTTGATATTCTTCGAACCCGATCAGCGATATGAATTTTAAGAGCTGCTTTTACCTGATTATTGACGACTTTCTCAAAATTTAGCGTTGCGTTATCTCGTGCAGAATAAGGTAACCGCCAAATATCACCGGAAATATCGACTTCTTTACCTTCACGAGTGATTAAAGACTCTTGTTCAGGCTGCGTCTGACTATCGTCGGTTGTGTTCAGTAACGCTAATTCCATTAGAGTTTACTCCCTGAAATAACTGCAGCCTGATAATGTTTTAACGACTTGAGAGCCTGTTGCTCGATTTCTTGGGCGATGTAAGTATCTTGGGACGCTAAACTACTATCGCCTCTCAACAACGCCAAAGCTTCTCTGCGTCGTTGTTCATCCATGCCAGTACTGCGTAATGCTCTTTCAATACGAGAAGAGAACGTATGCCTAAGAGACTTGGCGGTGAAATTTTCAGGTAAATGCTTTGCATATTGTGCGCGAAGAAGCTGAAAAAACTGGGTAACTGAAGATTGTGACAAAGGAGCGCCTTCATCACTTAATATTAGATATTGTGATTCCACATCACTTTTGCTTTCGAGCTCCTCGCGCCAAGTGGTGACGTACTCATTTAATGCGACAGCAAACCGTCGATTATCGACTGGTATAACCCTTCCGTTTCGCTTAATTTGCGGTTTAGGTCGGCGTGTATCTGCCAAGTCGGGTGGCCTACGTTCAACTTTAATGGAGGATATCGCCCCAACCTGAATGTCTTCTACTCTGAGACTAAGTAGTTCACCCGGTCTTAAGCCACAAAACAACATGAGTCCAACTGATACATAATTTCTGAATCTTACTGCCGGTGCGCGCCCAAATGCATTTTCATTGTCTGGGTCAAGTACCTCAAGCAAGAAGTCTACTTCGTTATCGTTCAAGCCTTTACGAACACTGGTTCGAGCTGGTGTAGCAGACATAAAACTGCTATCAAGAATTTTTAGAATGAACGTTTTCCGCTCTCTTAAACGCTCGTAATCAGAAGAGGACATTGATAACTGACTTGTCAACACATCCATATACCAACCAAAAAACTGGCGGACCGTTGTTAATCGCTGATTAAACGTGTTTGGTGATATCGCTTTTACTCGACCGCTAACCTTATCAACTCTTAAAGACTCTATTAAGCCACCTTTTAACTCAGCTTCATTGAATGAGTTTTGAGCTAGTAACTTTGTCGACAGGTCACAACCAGAAACTTCTAACCAGTCATACAACACTGACAGCTCTCTCAAGTTTCTAACAAGAGTATTGGTACTCAGTGCTCTTCTGGATAAAACAAACTCATTCGGCAAAGTGATCGGCATACCGTGTGCGTCCAGCATGATTGGTATTTGTTCGCCCGTTTTATGAGTCACAACTTTTACATGCATCGTGCCGCCCTTGTTTACAAAGTAATACTAGACAAAACCCTATCTTTACATATTTTACTTTATACGATTTTATATCGATGCAGCCGAAAGTCAAATAAAAAAAGCCCCTTACATGTTTACACACATAAAGGGCATCGATTTCAAAAATGTTTTTATAAAACAGTATTATTAGGAGTTTAAATAAACTAAGTTCTTAACACTTATAGTTCTATATCATTCAAAACGGAATGTCGTCGTCAAAGTCTGAGTCTGGGGCCATTGGCTGCGGCGCTGGAGCAGGCTGTTGCGGAGCTGCTTGGCCTTGACCACCGTAACCACCACCTTGTTGTGGTGCCGGCTGGCCGTAACCACCCTGTTGGGCTGGTTGTGCCTGTGGCGCTGGCTGGCCGTAACCGCCTTGCTGCTGTTGGCCTTGGCCGCCGCCGTAACCACCTTGAGCAGCAGACTGCTGCTGACCACCACCATAGCCACCACCGCCACCGCGGCTATCAAGCATTTGCATTTCATTACACACTATTTCTGTGGTGTAACGATCAACGCCGTCTTGGCCTTGCCATTTTCTCGTTTGCAGCTTGCCTTCAACATAAACTTTAGAGCCTTTCTTCAAGTATTCACCTGCAATTTCTGCTAAGCGGCGATAACATACTACTCGGTGCCACTCTGTTTGCTCGCGCTGCTCGCCGGTTTGTTTGTCTTTCCAAGACTCGCTAGTAGCAATGCTTAAATTGGCAATGGCGGTACTATTTTGGGTGTAACGCACTTCAGGGTCGGCCCCTAAATTACCAATTAATATAACTTTATTTATTCCGCGCGACATGGTTCTCTCCTGTTGTCTTTATTCATACTCAGCCACAAGCGCCGCCACTGCAGCTGACTCATAGCTTTCTTTGTTTACTTTCAAATAAACGGCGCGCTCTTCGGCAATAACCACCGCTTCTTCAATACCCGGCTGCTGGGTAAGTATTGTTGCCAACTCACCCGCTTGTGCCACGCTAATTTGCCCTAACTGTAGTGTTACCCGGCTGGTGCTATCAACCTTTTGCATACCGATGGTGAACAGTAACCAACATACTAGCAGCCCCACACAGAAAAACATAACCGCTTGTGCACCCCAGAGTTGGGCAATAATGCCCCCTAAAGTGCCGCCTAAAAACGCTCCGGTAAACTGGAAGGTGGTATAAATTCCACTCGCAGAGCCTTTGTTTCCAGCGGGTGCGTGCTGGCTGAGTAACGACGGCAAGTTTGCTTCAAGGTAATTAAAGCCAATAAAAAACAACCATACGGCAAAAATAAGTGCAGTTAATTGCTGAGAAAATACCGCTATAACCAGTATACCCACGGCCAGTAATACAATGGCAAAACGCAGCCCTGTTAATATTTTGTCTTTACGTATGGCCCACAGCATAAGGGGCACCATAACCGTAAATGAAAGTAATAAAGTGGGTAAATACAACCAACTATGATTTTCGGCACTTAAACCTGCCGCCACTAACTGGCTGGGCAGGGTAACAAACCAAGCGGTAAGTACTAAATGCAGCACCAATACACCAACATTAAGCCGCTGCAGTTGTAGGTTTTTAAACAAACGCTTCATTTCTTCTGGTACGGGCAAAATATCGCGCGCCGGCACGCGCTGTTGTGGTACTGGTAAAATAGTAACCACCGCAACCATAGAAGCAGCGGTTAAAATGGCCGTAAGCCAAAACAACCCTGAAATACCCACCACCGCACCTAGCACAGGCGCAATTACTAAGGCCAAAACAAAACTTAAGCCAATACCCATGCCTATAATGGCCATAACCTTGGGTCGTTGGTCTACTCGGGCACTGTCGGCGGCTAACGCCAATACTGCTCCTGCAATAGCACCAGCCCCTTGTATCACTCGGCCAACAACTACCCAGGCCAAGGTGTCGGCCATAGCGGCCACCACACTACCAATGGCAAAAATAGCTAAACCACCAAGAATAATAGGCTTGCGGCCCCAGCGGTCGGACAGCATGCCCATGGGTATTTGCAACAACGCTTGGGTTAAACCATAAGCACCAATGGCTAAACCAACCAGCATGGGAGTGTAGTCGGGGTAGCTTTGACCATAAATAGCTAACACGGGCATGATCAAAAACAGCCCCAACATACGTAAGCCAAATATAGCGGCTAATGCGGAGGCTGATTTTTTTTCTGTGTTATTTAATTTTGACGACTGCATAAGCCCAAAAATTAGATTCTATGAAAGGCCGCTATTCTAACAGAAATTGCTGTAACTCGTAAGCTGAACCAACACTTCGTGGTTCGCTGTTTTTTATGCGATAATACCCGATCATTTTTCGCGCCAGTTGTAATAAGGACGCCATGAAGACAATAGATGTACGCGGTGCTCGCACCCACAACCTAAAAAACATTAGCCTTGAAATTCCACGCGACAAACTTGTGGTAATTACCGGCTTGTCGGGTTCAGGTAAGTCGTCGCTTGCCTTTGACACCTTATACGCAGAAGGTCAACGCCGCTATGTTGAGTCGCTTTCTGCTTATGCGCGGCAATTTTTAAGCCTAATGGAAAAGCCCGACGTTGACAGCATTGAAGGTTTGTCGCCGGCTATTTCTATTGAACAGAAGTCGACTTCGCACAACCCACGCTCAACAGTGGGTACCATTACTGAAATTTACGACTACCTACGGCTTATGTTTGCCCGCGTAGGCGAACCACGTTGCCCTACTCACCATGTGGCTTTGGCCGCACAAACCATTAGCCAAATGGTTGACCAAGTATTGGCTTTGCCCGAAGGCAGTAAAATTATGCTGCTGGCCCCTGTGGTACAAGGCCGTAAAGGTGAACACCAAAAAACCCTTGAAACCCTGGCGGCGAAAGGCTTTTTACGCGCCCGTATCGACGGTAACGTGTGCGACTTAAATGACCCACCAGCGTTAGAACTACATAAAAAGCATGACATTGAAGTGGTAGTCGACCGCTTGAAAGTACGCCCAGACATTCAACAACGTTTAGCCGAGTCATTTGAAACGGCACTTGAACTAAGTGGTGGCATTACCATGGTGGCCCCCATGGACGACGAAAGCAGCTTTAGCACCCTGCTATTTTCGGCTAATTTTGCCTGCCCCCATTGTGGCTTTAGCATGCAAGAGCTTGAGCCGCGCATGTTTTCTTTTAATAACCCAGCGGGTGCCTGCCAAACCTGTGACGGCTTAGGCGTAGAGCAATACTTTGATGCCGCTAAAGTAGTTACCAATAACGAATTAAGCTTAACCGGTGGCGCTATTCGTGGCTGGGACAAGCGTAATTTTTACTATTACCAAATGTTGCTGTCGTTAGCCAAACACTACAACTTCGATTTAAACATTCCTTTTAAACAGCTTGACGACGACATAACCGACAAGATTTTAAACGGTAGTGGCACGGAAGAAATTAAATTTGCTTACGTGAACGACCGCGGCGACACGGTTATACGTAACCATGCCTTTGAAGGTATTTTACCGAACATGCAACGCCGTTACCGCGAAACCGACTCTACAGCGGTACGCGACGAATTGTCGAAGTACTTAGCTACCCAGCCATGCCGTGGCTGTGCAGGCACGCGCTTACGCCAAGAGTCGCGTAACGTATTTGTGGCCGACACGACCTTACCTGCTGTGGTTGAACGTTCAATTGGCGACGCGTTAGCGTTTTTCCAAAACATTAAGCTGGAAGGTCAGCGGGCGCAAATTGCTGAAAAAATACTAAAAGAAATTAACGACCGCCTTACTTTTTTAGTAAACGTGGGGCTAAATTATTTAACTTTAAACCGCAGTGCTGAAACCTTATCAGGTGGTGAAGCCCAGCGTATTCGCTTAGCCAGCCAAATTGGCGCTGGCCTAGTTGGGGTTATGTACGTACTCGACGAGCCTTCCATAGGCTTGCACCAACGCGACAATGCGCGCCTGCTTGAAACCTTAATACACCTACGCGATTTAGGTAATACAGTGCTGGTGGTTGAACACGACGAAGACGCCATTCGTGCTGCCGACCACGTAATTGATATTGGCCCTGGCGCTGGTGTGCACGGCGGTGAAATTGTGGCTGAAGGCACCATGGCCGACATTATTGCTACTGAAGGCTCGCTTACTGGCGACTACTTGTCGGGTAAGAAAAGCATTGCCATTCCTGCACAGCGCCACGCCCCTGGTCTCAACTGGGTAGAAATAGACGGCGCCAGTGGTAACAACTTAAAACAAGTAAACTTGCGCATACCAACTGGTTTAATGACCTGTGTAACTGGTGTTTCTGGCTCGGGCAAGTCTACTTTAATTAACGACACCTTGTGGCCCTTAGCGCAAATAGAACTAAACCATGCCACCCACGACAAAGTAGCGCCTTACAAAGCTATTCGTGGTTTAGAGTTTTTAGACAAAGTAGTAGATATTGATCAAAGCCCTATTGGCCGCACACCACGCTCGAACCCTGCTACCTATACGGGAATTTTTACCCCTATTCGAGAACTGTTTGCCGCTGTTCCCGAGTCGCGCGCGCGAGGTTACAAACCTGGCCGCTTTAGCTTTAACGTAAAGGGCGGGCGCTGTGAAGCGTGCCAAGGCGACGGCATGATAAAAGTAGAAATGCACTTTTTACCCGACGTGTATGTGCCCTGCGACATTTGTAAAGGCAAACGTTACAACCGTGAAACCTTAGAAGTGTTGTATAAAAACAAAAGCATTGATCAAGTATTAGAGCTAACCGTAGAAGACGCCCGTGAATTTTTCGATGCCGTGCCTGCCATTGCCCGTAAGTTGCAAACCCTTATGGACGTAGGCCTTTCCTATATTCGGTTGGGCCAGTCGGCAACCACCTTGTCGGGTGGTGAAGCACAGCGAGTTAAACTAGCCCGTGAGCTTTCTAAACGCGACACGGGTAAAACCTTATATATTTTAGACGAGCCTACCACTGGTTTACATTTTCACGACATTAAGCAGTTATTGGCGGTATTGCACCGCTTACGTGACCACGGCAATACCATTGTAATTATTGAACATAACCTCGACGTAATAAAAACCGCCGACTGGATTATAGACTTAGGCCCAGAAGGAGGTAGCGGTGGCGGTGAAATTCTAGTAGAAGGTACTCCAGAGCATGTGAGCGAGCACGCGGGTTCGTACACGGCTAAATTTTTAAAACCTTTGTTGGAGCAGCGTTAAACAATGGAAGGTATACCTCAGCGCCCGAAACATACGGCCGAACTGTTGCAAGAAATACTGCAGCGCACCCAGGCCTTGCCCAATGAAGGCGCTGTGGCTAATTATATACCGGCCCTAGCCAAGGTTGACCCGAACCATTTGGGCATTGCTGTGGCCGAACTAGACGGCAAAGTACATATTGCCGGCGACGCCCAAATACCTTTTTCAATTCAAAGTATTTCTAAAATATTTGGTTTAACTCTTGCCATGGAGCGGGTGGGTGACCAATTGTGGAACCGTGTGCGCATGGAGCCTTCGGGCCATGCCTTTAATTCTATTGTGCAATTAGAATGGGAACACGGCATTCCACGCAACCCCTTTATTAATGCTGGTGCAATTGTGGTAGCCGACACCTTGGTAAGCCATTATTCGTCTAGCCGCGCCGCCTTAACCCAATTCATTCGTAACTTGGCGCAAAACCCCATTATTTTTGTCGATGAAGTGGTGTGGGAGTCGGAGCGCGAACACGGTGCCCGCAATGCGGCTTTAGCGTATTTAATGAAAAGCTTTAATAATATTGAAGCCAACGTAGTTGATGTGCTCGATCATTACTTCTACCAATGTGCTATTAGCATGAGCTGTGTAGATCTTGCTCGTTCCCTTGGCTTTTTAGCTAATCGTGGCGTGCAGCCAGGTACCGGTGAAGTTATTTGCGATCCACGGTCAACTCGGCGCATTAACGCCATGATGTCGACCAGCGGCATGTATGATCAATCGGGTGAATTTGCCTTTACCGTTGGTTTACCAGCAAAAGGCGGGGTGGGCGGCGGTTTAGTGGCCGTGGTGCCCGACTATGGTGTGATTTGTGCTTGGAGCCCTAAGCTAAATAGTTATGGCAACAGCTATCGCGGTATGTTTATGATCCGCCAAGTGGCAGAAGAGCTTGGCTTGTCGGTGTATAGCTAGTTAGCACTTGCTTCGGTGCTAGTGCCTTTATAAATTAGGCTAGCAATGCCAAATTGACTCAAAATTGCTTCTAAGCCGCCATTTTCTGTTAATTCTTGCAGCTGGTTGTTAATGAAGCTGGCTGGCAACTTCCCTTGCGCATTCACCACCACCCGAGTAACAAAAAACTGGTCAACAAATTCAGAGCCCACAATGGCGTCGACGGCCGGAAACTCTAAATGCCGCACCCAAGCAACAAAGTCGTCATTAAGAATTCCTATATCAACACGGTTCCCCACCAACATATGCAATACCGACATGGGGCTATCGGCGGTATAAACTTTAAACCGCTCTTCCAACACTTCAGCGTTGGTAACGTTATCGACAAAGTTATAGTTATAACCATGCACGCCACCAATGCGGTTTGCTGCTAAAAGATCAAAATTAACTTTGCCCGCTGCAAGTGCTTCGCGCATAACATAAAACCGCTCTGCACTGGCTGTTAAACCTCTACCCCAATGGTAATCGTTCGACTCTTGCCAGCCCCATAATTCCGACTCGAAAAATATCACGTCGCAGCAACCACCTGCAGCTATTGCCCCATAGCGCTCTGCCGGCCGCACTTCGCGTAGAATAAACTGATAGTCATTTTGCTGTTTATTTAATACCTCAACGAGCTTACCGGTAATATGTACCGAACTGCGCGACGAGTAATAAGGTGGAAATTCGTAAACAGCTACGTATACCGGCTGTGCTGCAAAAGTATAAGCAACCGATGGTGTGAGCAAGACAGCAAGGCACAAAAATAAACTGAGTCGCAACGGTCCCCCTTGAGCTCTTATAAGCTAGGCAAAAAAAAGGCAGTTAAATACTGCCTTTTTTATGCATGCGGTGCAAGTAAAGCCTATGGTGCAGGCGGCAAACTATAATAAGTTTCCGCACCAGGCCCTACGGGTAAACCTAATACAAACACAAACACATAGAACAACAGGGTCCAGCCCACCATAAATACCATGCTGTAGGGCAGCATAATTGCAATCAAGGTGCCAATACCTAAGTTCTTTTGGTAGCGCGCAGCAACGGCTAGTATTAAACCAAAGTAACTCATCATTGGTGTAATAATATTGGTTACCGAGTCGCCAATTCGGTAGGCCGCTTGAATTAATTCTGGCGAATAGCCAACCAGCATCAGCATGGGTACAAAAATGGGTGCTGTAACCGCCCATTGCGCCGACGCCGAGCCCAGCATTAGGTTAACGAAGCCACACATTAAAATAAAGAACACGAACACTTCAGGCCCAGTTAGGTTAATGAACTGCAAAAAGTTCGCTCCATTTACTGCCAAAATGGTGCCGAAGTTAGTCCAATCGAAAAATGCCACAAACTGTGCAGCAAAGAATACCAGCACAATATACAGCCCCATTGAACTCATGCTGGCTGCCATAGCGTTAATAACGTCGCGGTCGTTGGTCATGGTTTTGGTAACAAAGCCATACACAAAGCCTGGAATAGCAAAGGTAATAAAAATAAATACCACAATACCATTCAAGAAAGGTGAGCGGGCAATACCACCGGTTTCTTGGTTACGCAGTACGCCACCTTCAGGCACTATGGTAATAGCTAGCACAGCTAACAACGCCACGAAGGTTAAGCCCGCCATAATTAAGCCTTTACGCTCTACTTTGGTTAGCTTATCCATCGACACGTCGCTGTCGAGATCTGCATCGGGGTCCATATCGTCGGGGTTATATTTACCCAGTTTAGGCTCGACAATTTTTTCTGTTATGAACGCCCCCATGGCTGCAATTAAGAATGTACTCACAAACATGAAGTACCAATTCATTTCTGGGCCAACAACGTAGTCTGGGTCAATTATTTGCGCCGCAGAGGTGGTAAAGCCGGCTAGCAATGGGTCTACTGTACCTATGAATAGGTTTGCACTATAACCAGCAGAAACCCCCGCAAAAGCCGCCGCAAGCCCTGCTAGTGGGTGTCGCCCTAAAGAATGAAAAATAAGTGCAGCTAATGGTATAAGCACCACATAGCCTAATTCAGAAGCTGTATTGGAAATAACACCAGCAAACACAATGGTTACCGTAACCATGCGAGGCGAAGCATTCATTACCATACCGCGCATCATGGCTTCAAGCAGGCCACTACGCTCGGCAATACCTACACCCAAAATAGCTACCAGCACCACACCCAAAGGAGGGAAACCGGTAAAGTTTTTCACCAGGTTCGACACCATCCAGCGTAAACCATCACCACTTAGCAGGCTATTTACATAAATTTCTTCGCCTAAAGAGCCTGGCCGTGGATCAAGCACGTTTACGTTGAAGTAACCCGCCAAGCCACTTGCCAACACAACCGTAAGGGCAAAAATTGCAAACAAGGTTACAGGGTGCGGCAATAAATTTCCTAACCACTCTACCGTGTCTAAAAAACGAGTAAACCAACCACGTTGTGGTTCAATATTAGGGCGTTGCTGCGGCTTTTCTGCAGACATGTCATTCTCCTCTACGGGCTTAAAACGCACTGATGACGTATTGGATGTTATATAAGAAACGCGTCATTCTATAGGAAAGCAGTGACTCATGGTAGCACAGCGCTATAATGAGCGAAGACAATACGACTACTAACGGAGAAAACCATGGCTCTTCACGTCATCGACCACCCACTTATTCAGCATAAAGTAGGCCTTATGCGCGAGGCAGATATTAGCACCAAGGCCTTTCGTGAACTTGCCAATGAACTTGGCAACCTACTTACCTATGAAGCCACCAAAAATATGCCGTTGGTTACTAAAGAAATTAAAAGCTGGAGCAATAGCACTATTGAAGTAAAAACCTTGAAAGGTAAAAAAATTACCGTTGTACCCATTCTTCGGGCTGGTATTGGTATGCTCGACGGCGTGCTTACGCTTATCCCTAGCGCTCGGGTAAGCGTAGTAGGGCTGTACCGTGACGAAGAAACCCTGCAACCCGTAGCCTACTTCGAAAAGTTTGCAGGCAACATGGAAGAGCGCATAGCCTTAGTGATCGACCCCATGCTGGCCACAGGTGGCACCATGAACGCAACACTAGATATGTTAAAAGCAAGAGGCTGTACCCAAATTAAAGTACTGGTACTTGTAGCTGCCCCTGAAGGCGTGGCCAATGTACACCAAGAGCACCCCGAGGTAGAAATATACACCGCCGCCCTCGACTCGCATCTCGATAAAAATGGATATATTATTCCCGGCCTCGGCGACGCCGGCGACAAAATATTCGGCACCCGTTAATAAAAAAGGCGGCGTTGTTGCGGCAGGCAATGCTTCGTCATGCCATGCATGACCTACGGGTGGGCGTATAAACAACACGCGTAGGTACGGCACCGCCGTACGGGTGGGCGTATAAACAACACGCATAGGTACGACACCG
>NZ_JAMFTN010000050.1 GCF_023922585.1 Aliidiomarina quisquiliarum | reverse complement strand
AGGCGATGCCTGTCCTACGAATATGTCGGCCCCGTAGGTACGGCACCGCCGTACGCCGCACGGTGGTTAACGTTCACACCCACACAGCAGGCGATGCCTGCCCTACGAATATGTCGGCCCCGTAGGTCATGCAATGCATGACGCCGCACCATAGGTTAATCGTCACACCCACGGCAGACGATGCTACCAATGATTACTTGCGATCAACGGTTATGCCGGCCCATTCGGCGGGTAACAGGCCATTGCGCACGTCGCGATGAAATGTCGAAAACTTCCAATCACCAACTTTTTTCACATAACCATGGTGCACTGGGTTTATATAGCAATACATTATATTTTTGTGTAACTCATCTTCCGTTTTTATAGTTTGTTCCCAAAACCGTGCCTGCCAAAGGCTGGAACGCCTTTCTCGGCGGTAATTGTCGGTTAAATCCGCCCCTTGACCAAACTTTGAATACTTACTAGTAAGGCGTTTTATGGTTCCTATTCGCTTAGAAAGCTTGTCATCTTCAATGCCTAAAATAAGATGAAAATGGTCTGGCATTAATACAAAGGCGTGAGTATCAAAGGGCAAGGTTTTCTGGGTTTCAATAATTGCTTGTTTTAATGCTGAACGAATTTCAGGTCGAAGTAGTACAGGTTTATTGTTCAGCGTGTTTTGCGTAATGAAGTAATAGCCGGCCGCGGCGTAGTAACGAAACATATTTCCCATTGCACATTCCATGTATCGGGTTGGTTTGGCTGAAATGGTAGGAAACAAAAGGGGGTCACGCCAGAATGTTGCGTAATGGCTGATGGTGGCAACGTGCAACACCGAGCGGCGTCATGCAATGCATGACCTACGATGTTTCTATTACCGCGTTATGTCCATTTATCGCCATGCCTGTAGGGCAGGCATTGCCTGCCGTTATTCCATTGGTTCCGTTAGCCACCGAGCGGCGTCATGCAATGCATGACCTACGATGTTTCTATTACCGCGTTATGTCCGTTTATCGCCATGCCTGTAGGGCAGGCATTGCCTGCCGTTATTCCATTGGTTCCGTTAGCCACCGAGCGGCGTCATGCAATGCATGACCTACGATGTTTCTATTACCGCGTTGTGTCCATTTATCGCCATGCCTGTAGGGCAGGCACTGCCTGCCGTTATTCCATTGGTTCCGTTAGCCACCGAGCGGCGTCATGCAATGCATGACCTACGAATTCCATCGTTGCATTAACCCCACAGGTGCGGTGTCGATGTTTCTATTGCGGTATAAACGTTCATTAACGGGCGTTGCGGATAAGGGTGGTGTGGGTGTGGGCGTGGCAAATGGCGACTCCGAGGGCGTCGGCGGCGTCTTCTTGGGGCCGGCTGGGCAGTTTTAATATCTGCATCACCATGTGCTGTACTTGCTCTTTATTGGCGGAGCCGGTGCCAACCACGGCTTGTTTTATTTGTCGTGCGGAATACTCGGCCACGGCTAGGTCGTGTTTGGCGGCGGCTACCATGGCAACGCCGCGGGCTTGGCCTAATTTCAACGCTGAATTGGGGTTGCGGGCCATAAATACTTGTTCAATGGCGAATTGGTCGGGGTTAAATTGGGCGATTAATTCCGACACACCATCATAAATAATGCGCAGCCGTTCAGCCATGCTTGGCTCGCCATTGGCTTTGGTACTGGCGCTGGTAGAAGCGGCGCGAATACAACCGCTGCCCAGGTAAGTTAGGCGCGCGCCTTGCTGGCGAATAATGCCGTAGCCGGTAATGCGCGAACCCGGGTCAATGCCCAATATAATAGACAATTATTCGTAAGCCTCTGGTGGAATGTCGGCGTTGTGGTGCACTTCTTGTACGTCATCAAGCTCTTCCATCATATCAATCAGCTTCACAATGCTTTTGGCGGTTTCGATATCCAACTCAACTTCAGTCGAGGCTACTTGGGTCACTTCCGCGTTATCCGGCTCGAATCCAGCTTCTTTCATGGCATCAACCACAGCACCAAATTCGTACGGGTCGGTGTACACATCAATACTGCCATCATCGTGGGTTTCAACGTCGTCGGCTCCACCTTCAAGAGCGGCTTCAATAATGGCGTCTTCGTCGGCGCCGGGGGCAAAGCTCAACACGCCGTGCTTGGTAAACAAGTAAGCAACAGAGCCGTCGGTGCCTAAGTTGCCGCCGTTTTTGGTGAACGCGTGGCGCACATCGCCGGCGGTGCGGTTACGGTTGTCGCTCATGCATTCCACCATTACGGCAACGCCACCTGGGCCGTAACCTTCGTAGCGAATCTCAACCATGTTGTCGGTGTCGAGTTCACCGGCGCCGCGGGCCACGGCGTTATCAATGGTGTCGCGTTTCATGTTGTTCGACAGCGACTTGTCAATTGCGGCGCGTAAACGCGGGTTGGTTTCGGGGTCAGAACCACCTTCGCGGGCAGAAACCACCAGTTCGCGGATTAATTTGGTGAATATTTTGCCACGTTGGGCGTCTTGCGCCGCTTTGCGGTGTTTAATATTCGACCATTTGGAATGTCCAGCCATGTATGAAAACTCCTGTTGTTTTAATTGTCGTTAAGTTTCGGCGTTAATGTTTACCACCGAGCGGCGTCATGCGTTGCATGACCTACGATGTTTCTATTGCCGCGTTATGTCCGTTTATCGCCATTTCCGTAGGGCAGGCATTGCCTGCCGTTTGGGTGTTAATGTTTACCACCGGGGCGGCGTCATGCAATGCATGACCTACGATGTTTCTATTACCGCCGTGTGCCGCGTTATGTCCGTAGGGCAGGCATTGCCTGCCGTTTGGGTGTTAATGTTTACCGGCGGTGCGGCGTCATGCAATGCATGACCTACGATGTTTCTATTACCGCGTTATGTCCGTTTATCGCCGTTTCCGTAGGGCAGGCATTGCCTGCCGTTTGGGTGTTAATGTTTACCACCGAGCGGCGTCATGCAATGCATGACCTACGATGTTTCTATTGCCGCGTTATGTTCGTTTATCGCCATTTCCGTAGGGCAGGCATTGCCTGCCGTTTGGGTGTTAATGTTTACCACCGAGCGGCGTCATGCAATGCATGACCTACGATGTTTCTATTGCCTCGTAGTGTCCGTTTATCGCCATTTCCGTAGGGCAGGCATTGCCTGCCGTTTGGGTGTTAATGTTTACCACCGGGGCGGCGTCATGCAATGCATGACCTACGATGTTTCTATTGCCGCGTTATGTTCGTTTATCGCCGTTTCCGTAGGGCAGGCATGGCCTGCCGTTTGGGCGTTAATGTTTACCACCGAGCGGCGTCATGCAATGCATGACCTACGATGTTTCTATTGCCGCGTTATGTCCGTTTATCGCCATTTCCGTAGGGCAGGCACTGCCTGCCGTTTAGGTGTTAATATTTACCGGCGGTGCGGCGTCATGCAATGCATGACCTACGATGTTTCTATTACCGCCGTGTGCCGCGTTATGTCCGTTTATCGCCATTTCCGCAGGGCAGGCATGGCCTGCCGTTATTCCATTGGTTCCGTTAGCCACCGAGCGGCGTCATGCAATGCATTCAACGTACGGCAATGCCGTACCTACGGAGCTTCGATATTCACCGTTGTAGGTCATGCATTGCATGACCTACGGGATTCCGATGCCGTTGTATCGTTTATCACGCGTCGGGTTTGGCATTCACGGTAATGTGCAGTTCTGCTAGGGCGTCGGGGTTGGCGATGCCGGGGGCGTCGGTTAATACGCAGGCGGCGGTGGTGGTTTTCGGGAAGGCAATCACTTCGCGAATACTGCTGGCGCCTACCATGAGCATTACTAAACGGTCCAAACCGAAGGCCAAGCCGGCGTGTGGCGGTGTGCCGTACTTTAATGCTTCAAGTAAAAACCCGAACTTCTCTTTCGCTTCGTCGGCGTCGATGCCTAAAATTTCAAACACGGTGGACTGCATTTCGGCGTTGTAAATACGCACAGAGCCGCCGCCCACTTCGCAACCGTTTAAAATCATGTCGTAAGCGTCTGAAATAGCGGCGGCCGGGTTGGCTTTTAGCTCTTCAGCGGTTACGCCAACTGGCGCGGTAAACGGGTGGTGAATAGCGGCATAGCCACCTTCGTGCTCTTCAAACATGGGGAAGTCAACCACCCACAGTGGTTTCCAGCTGTCTTCAATAAGGTCAAAGTCTTTACCAGCTTTCAAACGCAGCGCACCTAAAGCTTCGCTTACCACCGTGGCGGTGTCGGCGCCAAACAATAAAATATCGCCGGTTTCTGCGCCGGTGCGGGCAAGAATTTCAGTAACTGCGGCTTCAGGTAAAAACTTCAATACCGGCGACTGCAAACCGTCCATACCGGCGTCTTTGTCGTTCACTTTTAGCCAAGCTAAGCCTTTGGCACCGTACACTTTTACATAGTCCGTGTAGTCGTCAATTTGCTTACGGCTTAAGCTAGCGCCACCTGGAATACGCAGGGCGGCAACGCGGCTGTTGGGGTCATTTGCTGGGCCGGCAAACACTTTAAATTCAATGTCAGTTAATAGGTCGGCCACGTCAACTAACTGCATCGGGTTACGCAGGTCGGGCTTGTCAGAACCATATAAACGCATGGCTTCGGCGTAGCTCATCACTGGGAAACTGCCTAAATCAACGCTAAGCAACTCAGTAAACAAACCACGAATTAAGCGCTCGGTGGTGTCACGCACTTCTTGCGCGCTCATAAAGCTGGTTTCAATATCAATTTGGGTAAATTCAGGCTGGCGATCGGCCCGTAAGTCTTCGTCGCGGAAGCATTTTACAATTTGGTAATAGCGGTCAAAACCCGACATCATCAGCAATTGCTTAAATAACTGCGGCGACTGGGGCAGGGCAAAAAACTTCCCTTCGTGGGTACGCGACGGCACTAAATAGTCACGAGCACCTTCTGGGGTGGCACGGGTTAGCATCGGCGTTTCAATGTCTAAAAAGCCTTCGTTGTCTAAGAACCGGCGCACGGCACTGGCCACCTTGGCACGAAACACTATTTTCTCGTTCATTTCCGGGCGGCGTAAATCTAAATAACGAAACCGCAGGCGCTGCTCTTCGCTCACTTGGTTATTAAAGTCGATAGGCAAGGGCGCGGCTTTGCTTAAAATAGTCAGCTCGGTAGCCAAAATTTCAATTTTACCGGTGGTCATGCGCTCGTTTATTTGCCCGTCTGGGCGGGCGCGCACTTCACCCCGTAACTGAATACAAAACTCTTGGCGCAGGGCGTTGGCCGTATCAAAAATAGCTGCGTGCTCAGGGTCAAACACCACCTGAACTAAACCAGTACGGTCGCGCATGTCGACGAAAATTAACCCGCCTAAATCTCGGCGCTTGTGAACCCAACCCGCTAAAGTAACGTGTTGCCCAAGAGAATTTTCCGTAACTTGCCCGCAATAGTGACTACGCATCTGCTATAAACCCTGTTTGTCGTGTTGTGAATGGCGTGTAGTATACGATACAGGGTGCTTGAGGTACAATTCACGATGCACTTGTTTTACAGAAAAGGAACTAGGGTTCATGAGCACACCCCGCGACTCGATTTATGCCACCCCCTTGGGCGATGTGGCCAATTTTGCCTTCGACGACCGCGTTGCGGAAGTATTTCCCGACATGATCAGCCGTTCAGTGCCAGGCTACGCCACTATTGTACAAACCATGGGGCTGCTGGCCGGTAAATACGCCCAAAATAACGCGCTTATTTACGATTTAGGCTGCTCGCTCGGCGCCACCAGTATCGCCATGAAGCAACATGTGAAAGCTAAAGGCGTGACCATTATCGGCATCGACAACTCGGAAGCCATGGTGCAACGCTGCCAAGCCCACGTGAACGCTTGGCGGGGCGACGTACCGGTGGAAATTATCTGCGCCGACATTGTTGAACAGTCATTAAAGCCGTGCTCGGTGGTGGCTATGAACTTCACCATGCAATTTATCGCGCCCGAAAAACGCGCTGCCTTGGTACAAAAAATTTACGACGCCTTATTACCCGGTGGCATTTTGTTGTTGTCAGAAAAAGTGCGTCATGAAGACCAAACCGCCGACGCCTTAATAGTCGAGCTGCACCACGAATTTAAACGCCAAAACGGCTATAGCGAACTGGAAATTTCACAAAAACGCGCCGCCATTGAAAACGTTATGCGCATCGACACCGCCGAACAACAGGAAACACGCCTACGCAGCGCCGGCTTTAGCACCGTCCAAAACTGGTACCGCTGCTTCAACTTCACCTCCTGGTTCGCTATTAAATAAAGTGCTGGGGTCAGAACAAACTTTTGACACCCTTTTCACGTATAATGCGGCTTGTAGAGCAGGGGTTCTGACCCCACAATTAATAAGGCATCAGTAAATGTACGATTTCACTCCTTTTTATGCGCGTTTAACCGAGTCGGGCTTGGGCCATTGGCTGGAAACTTTGCCGGCGGCTATTCGCCATTGGCAGCAAAACGAGCACCATGGTGAAATGAAAAAATGGCAGCGCAGTGTCGAGCAGCTACCGAACATTACGCCGAGCTCTTTTGAACTTACGAACAAAGTACGCATTGGCGCTGAAAACGATGCCAACGACGGTGAAAAAGCCCGTATTAAAGGCTTGCTGTCGCAGCTTATGCCTTGGCGTAAAGGCCCGTTTGAACTGTTCGGCGTGCATATCGACACGGAATGGCGCTCCGACTGGAAATGGGACCGCGTATTACCCCATATTAGCGACTTAAACGGCCGCCGCGTGCTCGATATCGGCTGTGGCAGCGGCTATCACCTGTGGCGCATGAAAGGGGCGGGCGCGTCTTTGGTGGTGGGCATCGACCCAACCCAGCTGTTTATGATGCAGTTTCGGGCCATTCAGCGCTATTTACCCGCAGAAATAACCCGCGACGTGGAGCTGCTACCGCTTGGCATTGAACATTTACAGCCGGTAAAAGCCTTCGACACGGTGTTTACCATGGGGGTGTTGTATCATCGCCGCTCGCCGATTGATTTTTTGCAGCAATGTATCGACCAGCTGGCGCCCGGCGGCGAACTGGTGCTGGAAACCTTAGTTATCGATGGCGACGAGCAGCAAGTATTAGTGCCCGGCGAGCGCTACGCACAAATGGGCAATGTGTGGTTTATCCCCAGCTCGAAAGCCTTGTGCCACTGGCTCGAACGCCTCGGCATGACTAATATTCGGGTGGTCGACGAAACCGTTACCACTCTTGAAGAGCAGCGCAGTACCGACTGGATGCAGGGGCAATCGCTGGTTGATTTTCTTGATGCAAGTGACCACTCGCTTACCGTGGAAGGATACCCAGCACCGAAACGCGCCGTGGTGATTGCCACCGGGCCAGCGCGTTGATTTTGAACCGTCATACAATGCAACGTACGGGGTGGTTGCGCATTTATCGTAAACAAACAAAGGGAAAACAATGATAGGACGTTTGCAAGGCATTTTAGCGGTAAAACACCCGCCAGAGCTGTTAATTGATGTACAAGGCGTGGGCTACGAAGTGCAAATGCCCATGACCTGTTTTTACGAACTGCCCGACGTGGGCCAGCAAGTTACCGTGTGGATTCATTTTGTGGTGCGCGAAGACGCCCAACTATTGTTTGGCTTTAATACCGTTGACGAGCGGGCGCTGTTCCGTTTGTTGCTGCGTGCCCAAGGCGTAGGGCCAAAGTTAGCCCTTACTATTATGTCGAGTATGAGCGGTGGGCAGTTCGTTGCCGCCATTCAAAATAAAGACATTGTTATGCTCACCAAAATACCTGGGGTGGGTAAGAAAACCGCCGACCGCCTGGTGGTTGAACTTAAAGACCGCTTAAAAGACTTCACCGGCGCCGATTACAACACCGGGTTGCCAGGCACCGAAGCCGGCCAAGGGCTGATGGCGCCGACTCCAAGTGCGAAAAGCGAAGCCTTAAGTGCGCTGGTGGCGCTGGGTTACAAGCCAAACCAAGCAGAACAAGTCATGAGAAAGGTTGCAACCGACGACATGTCAGCAGAAGATATCATTCGCCAAGCGTTAAAAGCGATGATGTAGGTTTGAATTTGGGATAAGTTGGTTCTGACCCCTCCAACTTGGGGTCAGAACCAACGCTCTATAAGCCACGGAATACGCGAAAAGTGGGTGGAAAGTTTGTTCTGACCCCATAATTAAAGGAACCACAATGATTGAAGCGGATCGCATGATCCAACCACAGGCCATGCTAGAAGACGAAGTGATTGATCGGGCGATACGGCCGAAAAAACTTGCCGACTATACCGGGCAAAAGCATGTGGTTGAACAGTTAAGCATCTATATCGAAGCGGCTCGTGGTCGCAGCGATGCGCTCGATCACGTGCTTATTTTTGGTCCGCCGGGGTTAGGTAAAACCACCTTGGCGAATATTATTGCCAATGAAATGGGCGTGAGCATTAAAACCACCTCGGGGCCTATTTTGGAAAAAGCCGGCGACTTAGCCGCGCTGCTTACCAACCTCGAGCCGAACGATGTGCTCTTTATCGACGAAATTCATCGCCTTAGCCCGGTAGTAGAAGAAATTCTGTATCCGGCCATGGAAGACTACCAGCTCGATATTATGATCGGTGAAGGCCCAGCCGCGCGCTCTTTAAAGCTCGACTTGCCACCGTTTACTTTAATTGGCGCTACCACCCGCGCTGGCGCCCTTACCAGCCCACTGCGCGACCGCTTTGGCATAGTGCAGCGGCTCGAATTTTATAATGTGGACGACCTCACTACCATTGTTACCCGCTCGGCCCATTATCTTGAGCTAAAAATGGCCGCTGAAGGGGCACGGGAAGTAGCTGGGCGCTCGCGGGGCACGCCGCGCATTGCCAACCGGTTATTACGCCGAGTGCGCGACTTTGCCGAAGTGCGCGCCGATGGTAATATCACCGAAGCCGTGGCCGGCCAAGCCCTCGATATGATCGACGTAGACCGTGCCGGCTTCGACTATATGGACCGTAAGCTGCTTGAAGCCATTATGGAAAAATTCGACGGTGGGCCAGTGGGGCTTGAAAACCTTGCCGCCGCCATCGGTGAAGAAAAAGACACCATTGAAGACGTGATCGAGCCCTTTTTAATTCAACAGGGCTTTATCCAGCGCACACCGCGGGGGCGCATAGCCACACCGCGAGCGTATATACACTTTGGTATTACAAAAGACCCCCAGTAGGTACGGCACTGCCGTACGCTGCTCGATGGTTAACGTTCACACGTCATGCATTGCATGACCTACGATAATAATTTAAGGAAGTACCATGCCACGGAAAGAACTCTTACCCTTACAACAGGTAACCCTTAATGGCCTTATTTTTGACTGGAGCTATCAATTCCTTAGCCCGGAAAAAATAACCGCCTTTGCGGCAAAGCGCCTGCCTGCAAACTTTAACGAGCAGCGGGCGGCGCTTATGCAGGGCACTTTTAAAAACATCAGCGAAAACCGCAAAGTTACTCATGTGCTCAGCCGCTCTAGCCATTCGCCCTTTAGAAATGGCGACGACTCGCGCTTTGTGCAAATGGTGCGCCGGCTGCGCAGTGGTAACTGGCTGGGCGCTACGGGTAAGCCAATCACCGATATCGTAAATATTGGCGTCGGCGGCTCTGATCTCGGCCCGCTTATGACCAGTTTCGCCTTAAAAGAATTCGCCAGCGACGTGCAACAACACCAGGTAAACACCCACTTCGTGTCGTCCATGGACGGCGGCCAGCTGTACGCGGTGCTCCCCATCGTCAACCCTGAAACCACGGTGTTTATTATTGCCTCGAAATCCTTTGGCACCCTCGACACCTTCGCTAACGTCGACACGGCCAAAATTTGGGCGTTGGAGCATTTCACCGGCCAAAACAAACTGAGCCCTGACCAAGCCGAACATGGCTGGCTCGAACATCACCTTATTGGCGTTTCCGCTAGCCCACAAAAAATGACCGACTACGGCATACCGCCAGCGCACCAGCTTACCTTTGACCAAAGTGTCGGCGGCCGGTTTTCCATGTGGTCGACCATTGGCTTGGCCATTGCTACCAGCTGTGGGGTTGAAGTGTTTCGTCGCCTGCAACAAGGTGCCGCGGAAATGGATCGCCACTTTGCCGAAGCGCCGCTCACGGAAAATATTCCTCTGCTTATGGCCCTATGTGGGGTGTATAACCGCGAAGAGCGAGAAATTAATAACTTAGCTGTGCTGCCCTACGACGGCCGCTTTCGGCATTTGCCCTCGTATTTACAACAGCTCGATATGGAAAGTAACGGTAAGCAGTGCACCGCCAGCGGTGAAGCTATCGACACGCCCACGGGGCCCATTATTTGGGGTGGCTTTGGCCCGAACGGCCAACATGCGTTTTTCCAGCATTTGCACCAAGGCTACGATGCCTTTTGTGCCGACTTTATTGTAGTTTTGCACCGTAAAGCGAAGCAGTTTTCGCCAGCAGTGCAAGCAAGCTTGGCAGAGCAGCAAGAGCTTTCAGTCGCAAACTGTTTAGCCCACCGGCATTTAATGACCTATGGCAGCGAAAGCGAACAAGCAAGAAACCATTACCCGGGCAATAACCCAAATAACTTATTAGCACTGGTACACTTAACCCCAGAAAGTTTTGGCGCTATTATTGCCGCCTACGAGCATAAGGTGTTTACTCAGGGGCTCATTTGGCAGCTAAATAGTTTTGATCAGCCGGGCGTAGAGCTGGGCAAGAAAGTTGCAGAAGGCACTTTAGCGGCCATTCATAATAAAAATGGTCATTTCGATGCAAGCACCGACAGTATTATTGGTCTGACACGCGACATTTAATACCTGAATTCAAACCAGCTAATTTACATAAAAGAAATAAATAGGGACGTTTAAACCACATGACAAATAACATGGCACCCAACATGACAACTAATATAACAACCACAGCAGCAAAGAAAATCACTAAAGTTATTATTCCCGTCGCAGGCTTAGGCACGCGTATGTTGCCCGCCACCAAGGCCATTCCAAAAGAAATGCTGCCGCTGGTAGATAAACCACTCATTCAGTTTATTGTCGAAGAATGTGCCGCCGCCGGCATGACCGAAATTATTTTTGTGACCCATGCGTCGAAAAACTCCATTGAAAACCATTTCGACACCAGCTTTGAGCTTGAAGCCACCTTAGAAAAGCGCGTAAAGCGTCAGTTACTCGACGAAGTACAAGCCATTTGCCCTAAAGGGATTACCATTATGCAGGTGCGCCAAGGGGTTGCGAAGGGTTTAGGCCATGCCATTTTATGCGCCCAGCCTATTGTGGGTAACGAGCCTTTTGCCGTAGTACTGCCCGACGTATTAATGGATGACTCCTTTGATCAAGGCAGCGTAAACCTAAAAACCGCTAACCTAGCCGAAATGGTGGCAAATTTTAACGCCTCGGGCGTTAGCCAAGTCATGGTAGAAAAAGTGCCACAAAACAAAGTTAGCAGCTATGGCATCGCCGACATTAATGGCGAAACCTTAGCAGAAGGCGAACAAGCATCTATTCGTGCCTTGGTCGAAAAGCCAAGTGTTGAAGAAGCACCCTCCGACTTAGCCGTAGTAGGGCGTTATGTGTTTACCAGAAACTTATGGCCGCTGCTAAAAATTACCCCACCGGGCGCCGGCGACGAAATACAACTCACCGACGCCATGGCCATGCTGTTAGAAAAAGAACAAGTGAACGCCTATTACATGAAAGGCAAAAGCCACGACTGCGGCAACAAAGTCGGCTATGTAAAAGCGTTTATTGAATATGCCAAGCGCCACCCGGAAACCACCGGCGCCGTATGATTTTTATTTACCGTACGTCGCACCGTTGTAATGGTATCCAATTAACCATTGGTAAGACAATGTATCCGTAGGTCAGGCAGTGCCTGACTTCCAAAATGATAAAAGCGAGATAAACACAATGAAAAAACACATCACAATCCTACTCGCAACGTTGCTTCTCACCCTCGCGGGTTGTTCAAGCAAGCCCGAATCCGAATGGCCAAAATGGTTCGACGTGCAAGCCGAGCCTGAAACCTATTTTTACGGTTTCGGTGAAGGCATTAGCTCCGACTCAAACCTAGCTGCGCGCCAAGCCCGCTTAAATGCGCAAGCACAATTAGCCGAATCTTTTGCTATTTATGTGGAAAGCGAAGCGCGCCAAGCCGGGCAGGTTGACCTCGGCGAACAAGAAACCGCCGGTACCTTTATCGACGCCATCCAAGCCCGCGTACAAGAAACCGTGCAGTCGGTGGAAACCGATATGGTACAGCGGGTGCGTTTACCCGACGGCTCCACCCGAGTGTTTGTGCGCATGCGCATGCCACGTAGCCAAGGCGCCCGCACCGGCCGAGAAATTCTCGACGAATTCGACGCGCGCATGAAACAAACCCGTCGTGATCCGTAGGCACGGCACTGCCGTACGGTCAAACGGCACTGCCGTACGCCGCACCCTGGGTTCATTCGTCAGGTGGTGCAACGTCAGGTGGTGCCTGACTTACGTTATGGCACTTTTGTTTGTCACGGGCTGTGTGTTAACCCCACAAAAAGAAGAACAAAGCACCTTCCAAATCACGGAATCCCAATCCGACCGTTACGCCTACGGCCATGGTTTTGGCCAAAGCCGTGAAGCAGCACTGCGGGCGGCCCGCGACGAGCTGGCAGAAATGATCTTGGTGAACGTGCGCACGGAAACCCGCCAAGACTTACGGGCAACCGCCGAACAAGAAGTGACCCGTGAATTTGCCTCCTCGTCATTCTCATGGTCGAACGTTTCACTGGAAAACACCCGGGTCGACTTTGAACAGCGGCTGCAGGTCAACACCGCCACGGAATACTATGTGCGCTTGCGCATCGACCGCCCCACCTTAGAGCGCCTTACCCAGCTGGCGCGAGAAAAAGCACCGGCCCTAAACGCCGTGTACCAAATTGAAAAACTGCCTTTAACCCAACCGGCCCAGCGTCTCGCGGGTGTCATACAAGGCGACAACATTGCCAGCCGCGACAAGGTCTTTAAACACGACTTCCTTACCAGTCATGGCAGCTCGGCCACTTTTGAAACCTATTTTAAAGAAGTCACCGAAGCCAGTGTGCGGGCCTTAACCGCTATTCCTATCATACAAGCAGGCAGCAAAGGCCGCAGCCAAGACCACAGCCAAGAAATTGCCTTCGTGCTGTTACATACGGAAACCGCCACGCCACAGCGAAACGCCCAACTCTATGTAAGAAGTACAAGAGGCCCTAACGCTGGTAAAGAATATGAACTCACCACCAATAGCCAAGGTACCACCCGTTATTTGTCTCGGGCAGAGCTTGGCGAGCAGTTTACCGTCAGCATGAAAGTGGCTGAGCGTGTCGTAAGCGGCTCGGCTATAGAGCAGTTTCGTGAAATTGCCCGCTATAGCTATGCCAATATTACCCAAGCCAATGAAACTACAGTGTTCTTTTACTTAAACCCAGGCGAAGCTAACTTACGTATAAATAATGAAAGCCTCGGGGCACCTGTAAGGCACAGCTTAAAGCCAGGGGCCAGCTACCAGCTACAAGTGCGGGCCGAACGCTATCGCGAGCGCAGCGATCAGTTGGTTATTCCAAGCGGTGCCGCCTATGCCTTTTATGCGGTCGAGCTTGAAGCGCGCCAATATGGCCACTTAAACCTAGCTGTGCGGGGGCGTGGCAACACGCTGCAAGTACGGCGCGATTTACAAGAATGGCAACTGGCCCATGGCGGAACGTTCGAGCAAGAATACGCCGAAGCAGGCTCGTATGTGGCGCGAGTGGGCCGGGCCCAAGGGCAAAGCTTCGACGAAAACTATCAAATTATCCAAGACTTATTTGAACTCGAGCACGAACAAACCTACAGCCGAGTGTATCCGGCGCCACTTTATCGCGAGCCTTATAAACATGGTTGGGGGGTAAGCTTGTATATGCTACGGGGTGGTGGCGAGCCCACTGCTGCCTATCGAGTCCCTTATTTATACTCAAGCAGCGATGGTGCTGGCATGACTGGTACCGGCCATTACGGGCAGTTTAAGCGCGACGCCGGCCAATATGACAACTTTCATTTGGGCTCAGCAGAAGACTTCCTGTTGAATGTGCAACGCTACTTCGACACCTTTAATTTTACCGTGCAAGGCAGTGCAGGAATTCGTAAACATACGTTTTACCGACCCAGCAATGCCAGTGGCTTTAGCCATGAAGATCTTGAGCTCAATAGCCTAACGGGCAGTGTTGGGGCAGGTTTTTGGCATAGTTTTTATTCCGGCATGGTGCTGGCATCGGTAACCGTGAACCAAGCTTACGAATACGCCAAGTGGAACCACGACAGCGACGTTTACCTGCAGTTGCCGAATAACGAATGGGCGCTGTTACCGAGCACCGGCGGCAAAGCCAACCGCTATTTATTTGGCGAGGCCAACGCCTTGTTTAGTTTAGGCGAAGGCTTCGGGTTTAGCGTGAGTGTGATTGTGCCCTTTGAAACCCGCCAGCCACTTATACAATTTGGCCTTTCGTATAATTTCTTTGAAAGCGGCTACCGTAAACCTGCGATTGTGAATCACATCAAGGAATAACCACCTCGCAATCAAACCGCTCCCGCAACTTCTTGGCTAAGGCCTCTTTGGCGGGGGCGTCGCCGTGCACTAACCTAACTTGGCCAAGGTGTTCGGCGGTGGCAACAAACTCCATCAACTCTTTTTGATCTGCGTGGGCTGAATAACCGCCTAAGGTATGCACCTGAGCTTTAATCCACACCCGCTCACCATCAAGATCCACATAACCACCGGTTGGGCCATAACGCTGTATATCGCGCCCTGGGGTGCCTATGGCTTGATAGCCAACAAACAATACATCGGTGCGTGGGTCGGGCAGTAGTGCCTTTAAATAGTTCACCATACGGCCACCGGTACACATGCCGCTGGCAGCAATAACTATGCAAGGGTCGCCCGTATGGCGTAAATAATTCACAATGCGGGTATGGTCGGCGTGGCTATCAACCGTATGTAAGCGCTTGAAATTTAACGGATGTCGGTTTTGTTGTAAGCGCCGAGTGGCTTCACGATCCCATAATCTCTTCAATTGACGATATTTACCGGTGAATTGAGCAGCCATGGGTGAGTCAACAATCACCACCATGTTGCGCCACACTTCGTGGCCGCCTGCAAAGTTATGAATAATGTCTTCTAATTCATACAGTAACTCTTGGGTACGGCCAATACTAAAGGCTGGAATAAGCACAGCACCGCCGTCGGTAACACAATGCTCAATCACTTTACGTAACCGCTGCTGGCGCTCATTACGGTTCTCGTGGTTCTTGTCGCCGTAGGTACTTTCAAGAATCAAATAGTCGGCGCGAGAAAGCGGGGCAGGGTCGGGTAACAAAGGTGAGTTTTTACAGCCCAAGTCCCCTGAAAACACCACCCGGATGTTTGGTATTTCTGGTACGTCATGCATTGCATGACGCACGTGGTTTGCAGGAACATCAATTTCAACAAAGGCACTGCCTAAAATATGCCCTGCTTGTTTAAAACGGCCGCTCACCCCTAAAGCAGGAATATGAAAAACCTCATCATAGGCAACAGGCACCATTAAGCGCTCAAGTAAGTTTAACACTGCAGCAATTAGGTTTTTATCGCGGGTTAAACCAATTTTAAGTGCATCTTCTATTACCATAGGTAACAAGTGGGCCGTGGCCTTGGTGCAATAAATTGGTTTACGAAAGCCAGCAATAATTAACCAAGGCAGCCTGCCTACGTGGTCAATGTGGCAATGGGTTATCACTAAGGCTTCCACATGGTCAACGGGAAATTCGATAGCTTGGTTATTGGCATCCGCGCCTTTGTCGCTACCCTTTGAATTAGAAGGTAGGCCCGAAGTTTCCGCCCCTTGAAATAAACCAATGTCTACCAATAAGGCCTTACCACTGGGCAACAACAACTCATGGCACGAGCCTGTTACCCCCTCACGGGCGCCGTGGTGAATAAATTGAATTCCTGAGTTTTGTTTCATATCAACATCCTTATCTGTTTGTAATTTATACATAAACGTATGCCATGGATTTCAAAACGTCAAACATGACGTATCCATTGACCAACGGTGCGGCGTACTGCGGTGCCGACATATTCGTAGGGCAGGCATTGCCTGCTGTGGGTGTAACGATTCACCTATGGTGCGGCGTACTGCGGTGCATTTCGTACGGCAGTGCCGTACCTACGGTTTTTTTGTACCGTGGGTTGGAAACGTCAAATTTTGGGTAACGTTGAGGCATGGGGTGGATGAAAAACGAACGTGAAAATCAGAAAATCAAAAAATCAAACAAATAATTTACATAACCTGCACTATTTGCGCTTCAGTTATTGCTTAATTTGGCGTAGAATCCTTCAGCTTCGGAAGGCGTTACGCCCTTACTAGGTACTTACTTTGGCTTTACTTGGAATCAGTGAGCAAGCAGCGGCTAAATAAGCAGCCCGCATGTTAAGAATAAGTAAAGAGCCCCGTTTGCAAGGGTAAAAAAGTAACGGCGTAAAAAATAAGAATATACAATTATAAAGAACACCTTAGGGAAAGGGGTATTCGCATAATGACAGCTTGGTACTTACTACATTGCAAAGCGAGGCAAGAAGCCCGTGCGCGCGTTCATGTAGAAAATCAGGGGTACACCACTAGCTTGCCGCAGGTAAAGCTGCAAAAAGTGCTACGTGGAAAACGTACTAGCTGTATCGAGCCACTGTTTCCTAATTACCTATTTGTACAATTAAACGAAAAAACCGCTAATTTTAACGCCTTGCGTAGTACCCGTGGCGTGAACGGTTTTGTGCGCTTCGGCGGCGTACCCGCCACAGTGCCAAGTGCTGTTATGGAACACATACTGGCTATCGAACAACAGCATTTACAAGAAACCAGCACCAAGCAAACTTTTCCGGCGGGTGCAAAAGTAGAAATAATCGAAGGCCCCTTTAGTGGCCTACAAGCAATATATGAAATAGCCAAAGGCGAAGAGCGCTGCATGGTATTACTCGACATGCTCGGCAAACAGCAGCGCATAGAAATTGAAGAAAGGTCTATTCGTACGTCATGCAATGCATGACGTACACTACTTTTGAAAACGGACACGGTTAAATAAATAAACACCCCACGCATTGCATGGGTTACAATACAAAAAATTGAAACGTCAGGCACATTGGGAGCCAAAAACCCACGGGCGGTAGCGTGCATTTTTAAAAAATGCACGCGCAGGTACGGCACCGCCTGACACACAATATTATCGTAGGTACGGCACCGCCGTACGTTGCAATGCCTGACGTTGAAGGCATCGCCGTACGCTGCACCGCCTGACGTAAATTATAATCGTAGGTACGGCACCGCCGTACGTTGAGGCAGACGTTAATCAAACTGCAGGGCAATCGAATATGAGAACATTTAAACAAATAACTATTTCCCTTTGCGCCGCCGCATTCCTTTCCGGTTGCGCCTTCGCCCCTGGTAGTTTCATTGAAACCGACGAAGCCAGCCCAGAGCTTACTGGCCAGTTGAAGTTTTACGCCATTACCCCAGCAGTAATAGCTGAAAACAACCTAGCCCGTAGTGAACAACCGGCTTTAGTGGCGAACACTAGCTTTGAAGGTCAGCGCGCTAACTACGACTACCGAGTAGGGCGTGGCGATGTTTTAAATATTACCGTATGGGATCATCCTGAACTAACCATTCCTGCCGGCTCTATGCGTAGCGCCAAAGAAGCGGGTAACTGGGTACACAACGACGGTACTATTTTTTATCCCTATATTGGCCGGGTAACAGTAGAAGGTTTAAAAGTTACTGAAATTCGTGACTTAATCGCCGAACGGCTCGCCCGCTATATTGAAAAACCGCAAGTAGATGTCACTATTGCCGGCTTTATGAGCCAGCGCATTTATGTTACCGGCGAAGTGAATACACCAGGCGTATTACCAGTTACCAACGTACCTACCAGCTTAATCGAAGCTATTAACGCTTCTGGTGGTTTAACGCCAGAATCAAACTGGGAAAATGTGACCTTATTGCGTAATGGCCAAGAGCAAAAGCTCGACTTACGCCGTTTATATCAATTAGGCGATACAGAACAGAACATATTGCTACAAGGCAACGATGTGGTGCATATTGCCCGCAGCGACGACAATAAAGTGTTTGTACTTGGCGAAGTGCGCCAGCCAAAAAGCTATGTCATGGGCCGCAGCGGCATGACCTTAGCTGAAGCCTTAGCAGAAGCGGGCGGGTTATTTGAACAAACAGCCGATGCTTCAGGCGTATTTGTTATTCGTCAAGCCAGCGCTGAAAGTGGTCGTTTAGCTGATGTGTATCAACTCAACGCCAAAAATGCCACGGCACTTATACTCGCCGAGCAGTTTGAACTGCAACAACGTGATATTATTTACGTTACCGCTGCGCCGGTGGCCCGTTGGAACCGTGTGATCAGCCAAATATTACCGTCGATTACCGGTTTATACTCACTGGGTCGTTTTCAGACGGACGTGAAGTAAATAAGAGCAAAATTAATGTTTGAAAATATTTTAGTGGTTTGTTTAGGAAACATCTGTCGTAGCCCTACGGCAGAATTTTTACTGAAACAAAAACTACCCCATAAGCATATAGCTTCTGCAGGCTTAAAAGCCTGTATTCATAGTAATGGCACGGGTTGGGACATGGATGCCACCGCTCGCAAAATAGCGGAGCAAAATGGGCTACACTGCCCTAAACATGAAGCACAGCAGCTTAGCCAAAAACTAATTAGTGAATATGATCTTATTTTAGTGATGGAAGCAAAGCAGCGCAATATAATCGCTGAACGCTTCCCGGAAGCCCATGCCAAAACTATGTTGCTTGGGCATTGGCTACCAAACACTAGTAATAAAGATATTCCCGACCCATACAAAAAAAGCGATGAAGTGTTCCAACATGTGTATCAACTCATAGATACTGCGGCGACAGCTTGGCACGCAAAGCTTAAATAATTGACCTATAGGTAGTAGATTACATGCAAGATTCTTTGTCTCAAAAACCAGCGGGTAAGCCCTCTAGCTTGTCAAAAAACAGACAGCCAGACGATGACGAAATTGATTTAATGCGTTTGGTTGGCCAACTGATTGAAAAAAAATGGCTGATTATTGCAATTACGGCTTTATTCACTGTAGCAGGGATTGCTTATGCCTTGTTAGCGACGCCTATTTATCGGGCCGATACCTTGCTGCAAGTAGAGAAAAAGTCTTCAGGCATGCCGGCCTTAGGTGAAATGGGCGAGCTCTTTGGCGGTGAAAGTGAAGCTGCCACTGAAATTGAAATTATCAAATCGCGCATGATTATTGGCAGTGTAGTCGACCAACTTAATTTAACCACCGTAGTCACCCCCAATTACATGCCGCTCATTGGAAACTTTTTAGCGCGACGTAGCGAAGAGCAAGATCAACTGGTCATTGAAAGCTTTACAGTTCCGCAAGGTTATATCGGCAAAGAATTAAGTTTAAAGCTCGAAGGTAAAAGCTTTACCTTACAAAACAGCGATGAACAAACAGTGCTACAAGGCGAAGTAGGGCGTAAAGTTATCAACGGTGACTTTAGCCTGCATATTAGCGATGCAGTTCTAGCAAATACAAACTCCTACTCGTTAACAAAAGTTGATCGGTTAAAAGTAATTAGTGATTGGCAAGAGCTGTTAAGTGTTTCAGAGCGGGGCAAGCAAACAGGTATTTTAGTAGGTAGCATTGAACACTCAAATAAACAACTTGCAGTAGAAGTATTAGATGCTATTGGCCATGAATATATGCTGCAGAATATTCAGCGAAATGCTGCTGAAGCAGAGAAAAGCCTCACGTTTTTACAACAGCAAATTCCCGATGTTCGCGATAACTTAACCAAAGCTGAAGAGCAGTTAAATGCTTATCGGTTACAAAGTAAATCGGTCGACATATCCCTAGAAACGTCAGGCTTGTTAACCCAAGTTATCGCTATTGAAAAACAACTGAATGAACTAGCTATAAAAGAAACTGAAATTAGCCGTTTGTTTACTAAACAGCACCCCAGCTACCAAGCACTGTTAAGCCAAAAAGAAAGCTTACTAGCAGACCAAGCTAAACTTACAGAGCAAATAGAACAGCTACCTGAAACTCAGCAGCAGGTATTACGCTTAACTCGCGACGTAGAAGTAAACCAAGAAATTTATTTACAGTTAGTAAACCGTATGCAAGAGCTGAACATACTAAAAGCGGGCACAGTAGGTAATGTACGTATATTAGACACTGCCGTTGGCCATGCCATTGCGGTAGCTCCAAAAAAGAAACTCATCGTAGTAATTGCCACCATGCTCGGTGGCATGTTATCCGTGGCTTTGGTGTTAGTGCGAAGTGCGCTTAATCCAGGCATTCAAAGTGCTGAAGAATTAGAAAACCATGGTGTGAGTGTATATGCCACTATTCCTTTATCAGATAAACAACAGAAATTTAACCTCAAGCCAGGCACACGTAGTAAAGCGAGGCGGCGCGCCAATACTGAATTACTGTTAGCCAAGGAAGACCCAACAGACTTAGCTATTGAAGCACTTCGAGGATTACGTACCAGCTTACATTTTGCCATGATGGAAGCGAAAAATAATATTATAATGGTCTCCGGTCCAAGCCCTGAAGTGGGTAAAAGTTTTATTAGTGCCAACTTAGCAGCAGTACTTGCTCATGCAGGACAAAGTGTATTGTATATCGACGGCGACTTACGCCGTGGTTACAGCCACGTAATATTAGAAGCGCAAAATAGCCGTGGACTAACCGACTTTATTGCCGACACAAGCAAAATAGAAAACTACACTACCATAGTGCAAAGCACGGGCGTGCCGGGGTTAAGTTTTATCCCACGAGGCGCTTCAGCACCTAATCCAGCAGAGTTATTAATGCATAACCGTATGGAAGAGTTGTTAGAGCAAGTAGCCAAAGATTTTGATTATGTCATTATCGACACCCCACCAATACTCGCTGTAACCGACGCCGCCATTATTGGCCGCTATGCAGGTACTAGTTTGTTAGTGGCACGCTTTGATCAAACACCAGTGAATGAAATGCTGCACACTATTAAACGGTTTGAACAAAACGGTGTGAACATTAAAGGTGTTATCCTTAATGGCGTTGAACGTCGTGCAGGCGGCTATAACTATCAATATCAATACGGTTACGCTTACGAGTCAGTATCTTAATCAGATATTACCTGACACACAAACATTCACCCGTAGGTCATGCATTGCATGACGTCATAAAGATGGAATTTTCATGCTTGATCTAAAAACCGCAAAAATAGCTGTCATTGGCCTTGGTTATGTAGGTCTGCCTCTGGCTGTCGAGTTTGGAAAAAAACGCTCAGTGTTAGGTTTTGATATTAATCAAAACCGTATAAAAGCATTACAAGCTGGTCATGACAGCACACTTGAGGTTGAAGACCAGGTTTTACAACAATCTACAAACCTTACGTTTAGCAGTAATGCTCAAGACTTATTAAGCTGTGATATTTATATCGTTACGGTGCCAACACCAATAGATGAAAGTAATGCGCCAGACTTAACACCATTACGCAAAGCTTCGGCTATGTTAGCTAGTGTTATACGACCCAACAATTTAGTGATTTATGAATCCACTGTTTATCCTGGGGCCACCGAGGAAGTATGTATTCCTATCATTGAAAAAGGTTCTGGGCTTAGGTTCAATATAGACTTTTATGCTGGTTATAGTCCGGAACGTATTAATCCAGGTGATAAAGTAAACACATTAACCAAAATCAAGAAAATAACTTCAGGCTCTACACCAGAAATTGCAAAGTTTGTTGATGATCTTTATGGCTCTATAATCACTGCAGGAACGCATTCAGCCAGCTCTATAAAAGTAGCAGAAGCCGCCAAGGTTATAGAAAACACGCAACGCGACTTAAATATTGCCATCATTAATGAATTTGCCAAAATATTTAACTTGCTGGGCATCGACACCCAAGAAGTACTTGATGCCGCTGGCACTAAATGGAACTTTTTACCTTTTAAGCCAGGGCTTGTCGGCGGGCATTGTATTAGTGTTGACCCCTATTATTTAACCTATAAAGCAAAAGAAGTGGGTTACACACCAGAGGTTATTTTGGCAGGTCGCCGTATAAACGATGGTATGGGGCAGTACACAGCAACACAAATGGTAAAGGCGCTCGCACGCAAGAAAATACACATTGATGAAGCGCGGGTGATTATTTTAGGTATTACCTTTAAAGGCGATTGTCCAGATGTTCGTAACACCAAAATAGTAGATATGATCAAAGAACTAGAAAGCTTCAATATCAATGTAGATGTGTTTGACCCTTGGGCAAATGCTTCTGAAGTAGAACATGAATATGGTATTAAATTAGTAAAAGTGCTTAGTAAAGAAGCTTACGACGGAATAATACTTGCCGTGGATCACTCAGAGTTTAAACAGTGGGGCGAAAATAAAATACGCTCTTATGCAAAGAAGCAACATGTACTTTACGACGTAAAACACGTCCTGAATAAAAACGAATCGGATTTAAGACTATGAAAAACTTTGCATTAATTGGCGCTGCAGGTTATATCGCACCACGGCACATGATTGCTATCAGAGAAACTGGAAATACCTTAGTAGCAGCATTAGATAAAAACGACTCCGTCGGCATTATGGATAGCCATTTCCCTGAGGCCGCTTTTTTCACTGAATTTGAGCGTTTTGATCGCCATATTGATAAGTTAAGCCGTAGCAACCATGGCAATAAAGTCGATTATGTTTCAATTTGTTCACCGAATTATTTACATGACTCACACATGCGCTTTGCACTTCGCTCTGGTGCCCATGCTATCTGTGAAAAGCCTTTAGTTCTTAATCCATGGAATATCGATGGTTTACTTGAAGTTGAAAAAGACACTGGTAAGCAAGTAAGCACTATTTTACAACTACGTTTACACCCAGCTATTATCGCTCTCAAAGAAAAAGTAGCCGCAACTAAAACGGGCCATAAATTCGACGTGGACTTAACTTACATCACTTCCCGTGGAAAATGGTATCTGCAGTCTTGGAAAGGCGACGACAATAAATCGGGCGGTATTGCGACTAATATCGGCGTGCATTTTTATGACATGCTGCACTTTGTATTCGGTGCTCTGCAAGACAACAAAGTTCATTTCACCTCACCGACAAAAGCTGCTGGTTATTTAGAATATGAAAAAGCTCGAGTACGTTGGTTCTTATCTGTTGATGTAAATGACGTACCAGAAGCGCTGAGAGCGCAAGGGCAGCGTACCTATCGCTCAATTACCGCTGATGGTGAGTCCATCGAATTCTCAGGTGGCTTTACCGACTTACATACCGTTAGTTACCAAGAAATACTGGCTGGTCGCGGCTTTGGTTTAGAAGAAAACCGTGTTGCTATTGAAACAGTTGCTGCGATACGTGCGGCTGAACTAAGCCCACTGACAGGCGACTATCACCCCTATGTCACTCAACTGGTGAAATAAATGGCAAACTACCAAGTACACCCAAGTGCAATTGTTGATGAAGGCGCCGAAATAGGCGAAGGCTCACGTGTTTGGCACTTTGTTCATGTTTGCAGTGGAGCACAAATAGGTAAGGGTGTTTCTTTAGGGCAAAACGTTTTCGTGGGTAACAAGGTTACGATCGGCGATAACTGCAAAATTCAAAACAACGTCTCTGTATACGACAATGTGCATCTTGAAGAAGGTGTATTCTGTGGTCCCAGCATGGTGTTTACCAACGTATACAACCCACGCTCATTGATAGAACGCAAAGATCAGTACCTAGACACCATTGTTAAGAAAGGTGCAACGCTAGGTGCTAACTGCACCATTGTTTGTGGTGTAACCATTGGTGAATATTCTTTTGTCGGTGCTGGGGCAGTCATCAATAAAAACGTACCTGCTTATGCACTAATGGTAGGCGTGCCAGCCAAACAAATAGGCTGGATGAGCCAATACGGCGAAGCTCTAGACCTACCCCTCACCGGCAACGCCCAAACTAAATGCCAACACACGGGTGCAACGTATACATTAACAAACGGCGTAGTAACAAAAAACTAAATTAGCCACGGAAACCACGGAAGAACACAGAAAAGCAAGGATTGCTTATGTATGAAGAAGAACTGACCTATAAAATACGCGGTTGTGTATATGAAGTGTACCGCACACTAGGCGCTGGCTTTCTTGAAGTTGTTTATCAAAATGCGCTTATCAAAGAATTACAATTACAGGGTCTACGAGTTAACTCGGAAGTACCCCTAAAGGTTTTGTACAAAGAACAGCTAGTAGGTGAATTTAGAGCAGACTTAATAGTTGATAATAAAGTCTTACTTGAACTAAAAGCTCAAAAAGAAGTGCCACATGCTGCTGAAGCACAGCTAATCAACTATTTGAAAGTCACCGGCATAAAAGTAGGCCTACTAATTAACTTCACCCACCCCAAAGCCTCTATTAAAAGAATTATTTATTAAAATTTTTTACTTCCGTGTTTTCAGTGGATTCCGTGGCCAATAACAAAGGTTTCAGCATGCAATTTATAGACTTAGCAGCCCAACAGGCGCGCATTAAAGATAAAATAGACGCAAACATTCAAAAAGTGCTTGCTCATGGTCAGTATATTTTAGGCCCTGAGGTCGCTGAACTAGAAGAAAAACTTGCTGCTTTTACAGGTTCAAAACACTGCATCAGTGTTGCTAACGGTACTGATGCGTTACAAATAGCTCAAATGGCTTTCGGTATTGGCCAAGGCGACGAAGTAATCACCCCAGGCTTTACCTACATAGCCACCGCTGAAACCGTTGCCTTGTTAGGCGCAAAACCTGTGTATGTTGATGTATGCCCAAAAACCTACAATCTAGATCCAACCAAGCTAGAAGCCGCCATCACACCGCGCACTAAAGCCATTATCCCTGTGAGCTTATACGGCCAATGCGCAGACTTTGATGCCATTAATGCCATCGCCAACAAATACGGCATTCCCGTCATTGAAGATGCCGCACAAAGCTTCGGCGCAACTTATAAGGGCAAACAGTCTTGCAACCTCAGTACAGTATCCTGCACCAGCTTCTTCCCTAGTAAACCCTTGGGCTGCTACGGTGATGGCGGCGCTATTTTTACCAATGATGATGAGCTGGCAATAGTGCTGCGCCAGATCGCCCGCCACGGCCAAGACCGTCGCTACCACCATATTCGAGTTGGAGTAAACAGCCGATTAGACACCCTACAGGCTGCGATTTTACTACCCAAACTAGAAATCTTTGCTGAAGAAGTGGCATTACGCCAACAAGTTGCTGCGCGCTATAACGAACTGTTCGCGGAACATGCTCTTGTAGGTCGCGGCTTTAGCCCGACAAATCAAATAATTACCCCCTATATAGAAGACCACAACACCAGCGTCTACGCCCAATACACCATCCAAGTAGACAACCGCGACCAAGTACAAGCCAAGCTAAACGAAGCCGGCATACCCACAGCCGTACATTACCCAATCCCGCTTAACAAACAACCAGCGGTAGCAGACGCCAGCGTACAACTACCCATAGGCGATGCCGTAGCTGAGAAAGTGATGAGCCTACCGATGCATCCGTATATGACGGAAGGAGAACAACAGAAGGTGGTTTCAGTTTTGCAGAGCTAACATTGCTTCTCAGCTTTTTAGCACATTGTTTTGATCTGTTTCGTGAAGCGCTAGCTCTTGCCATAGCTAGCGCTTATTACCAATAAAATTATCTATTTAAGGCTAGATAGATTGGATATTCTTATACAGCCACCTGTTTGGCAAGGCTATCTAATTTACTATGACGAACACCACTTAAATGAAGTAGGTAAAATATGCTAAACAAGCATTGATTATTATAAAAGAGTTCTTACTCTGATGAGTTTTATAAAAAATAAACTATCTGGTAATCCTTTCTTACGTCGGGTTGCTATGTTGGTTGGCGGTACAGCAATAGGACAACTGATTGCAATCTTAAGCCTGCCAATATTAACGAGACTATACAGTCCTGATGCTTTCTCTGTTTTAGCAGTATATGTATCTGCACTTTCACTGATAACTGTGGTTTCTTGTTTGTGTTTTGAATACGCAATACCACTACCAAAATCAGATCGTGTTGCTGCAGCATTATGCTTGCTTGCAATAACGAGTGTATTTGTTTTTACTGGTTTATCCACACTAGCTGTTATCTTTTTAAAAGAACTAATAAATACCCTGACTAATGATAAATTGATACATTTTTTATGGCTTATTCCAATTGGGGTTTTCGCTGTTGGAATGTACAATGCATTACAGTACTGGAGCACTCGTAATAAAAAATTTGGATTGATAGCCAAAACAAGAGTCACACAGTCTCTAAGTGGTACTGGCATAAAGTTGGGTGCGGGATATTTTTTGGCCGGCTCTACCATTGGTTTGATTTTTGGGCAACTGCTTGCGCAAGGTTCTGGTTTTATTAGCTTAGGGGCTTCACTTTTAAAATATGATATTAAAGTGTTTAAAAGCGTTAAGCTCAAACACTTTAAACTAGCTTTGAAGCGATATGATAAATTTCCAAAGTATACAACTTTAGAAGTTTTCACCAACACTGCAGGTATACAGCTACCAATAATAATTATCGCCTATTATACAATAGGCTCAGAGGCAGGCTATTTAATGATCGCCATGCAATTGCTTTCAGCACCAATGAGCTTATTAGGCGGCGCTATAGCACAGGTATATTTAGCAGAAGGTGCAGACCGATATCACCGTGGCGAACTTAAATCTTTTACAAAAAAAACCATAATAAATCTTGCTAAGATATCTGGTATTCCTATATTAGCTGCTGCAATAATATCTCCTATTCTTATGCCTTATTTACTTGGCGAAGAATGGAGTCGTACTGGTGTTTTGATTAGTTGGATGGCGCCTTGGTTTTTTATGCAATTTATAACCTCACCAGTTTCTTCAATTTTATATATTACAAACAACCAAAAAATAGCATTTTATCTTCAGGCTTCTGGCTTGGTAATTAGAGTTGGTGCTGTATATTTTGCAGCCACGTATCAAAATATATTCATCGGAGAATACTACGCAGTATCAGGGTTTATTTTTTATACTTTATATTTAATGGTTGTGCTTGCTACAGTTAGGAAAATACAAGACAAAATCTAGTTTTTAAAGGTGACTTATTATGAATAAAGAAAAATATCAGCAATGCAACCGCTGTATTATGGACAACAAATCTGATGATAAAATAGCTTTTGATAAAGAAGGTTTCTGTAACTACTGTAGCTATGCACTAGAAATACAAGATAAAGTTTATTTTCCTAACAAACTTGGAGAACAAAAGCTTCAAGAGTTAATTGCGCGATTAAAAGAAGAAAATAAAGATCATAAATACGATTGTTTAATGGGTATTTCAGGAGGTCTTGATTCCTCTTATTTAGCTTACCTTGGTTCTGTAAAGTGGGGGCTTAGAATATTAGCTGTTCATGTTGATGATGGCTTTGATACAGAAGTCTCCAAAAGAAACATAGAGCGTATAGCTAACTTTCCTAATTTAGATATGAAAATTGTAAAGCCAGACACAGAGCAATTTAATGAGTTAACTAAAGCTTATATGCGTGCTGGCGTACCAAATCTAGCCGTGCCGCAAGATAATGTATTGTTTGCAGCTGTTTATGAGTTTATGAAAAAAAATAAACTTAGAACATTTGTCTCTGGTAGTAACTATGCGCTTGAATGTATTTTGCAAGCAGGTAACACGTATACAGCATATGATTTGACTAATTTAAAGTATATTCATAAAAATTTTGGGAAAGGAAGTTTGAATAAACTAACCCTTTTGTCTGCCTTTAAGAAAGATATTGATGCTTATTTATTGAAAGTAGAGACTCCTACACCCTTAAATTTAATTGATTACAACCGCGATAGAGCTATGCAAGAACTCATGGGTTATTGTGGTTTTGAATACTACGGTGGTAAGCACCTGGAAAACGATTTGACAAAGTTTGTGCAGCAGTATTGGTTTTATCATAAATTTGGTGTTGATAAACGCACATCCCATCTATCCAGCATGATTGCTTCCGGACAAATGACTCGTGAAGAAGCTCAACGTCAATATGAGCTTCCTTTGTATGATGAAGCCGATATGCAAGAAACGATTCAAAGAGTGCTTGATAAGCTAGATATGGGTAAAGAAGAATTTGACCAAATCATGTCCCAGCCAGGTAAACAGCATAATGAATATCCAACCTCTTTGTATTTAAAAGTGTCTCCACTTATGGCAAAAGTTATAAAAAAATTAATCGGACGTAATTAATAAATTTTGTTAGTCATCCAAAGCCACGCCGATCAGCACAACTAGCTTGTACGCCCTGTAGTAGACGAGTAGTTGCATGTGTTAGGGCAAGTGATTTAAAAACAGTGGCCGCAGGTTGGGCTTAAGCAGCATGAATTCAGTATGAAGGTGAGCCATGATGTGGATGCACCGAGCCGTTATGGCTTTGGTTCGGCTAAAAGCATACTTAAAAACATGGCAGGCGATGTGCTTAAGCGCAGAGATATTAAAGGCGCAATGATAGCCCCTTGGGTGCGTTTAAACAGTGGCCAGAAGCTGCATCCTGCTGACCCGTATAATACGTTTGACTGGCTAATGGATGTATCAGAAAAAAACGGGCTAACCAGTGCGTTTTATTTTATCTGCGGCACCACCAGCAACATGGATGCTGACTATCAGCCAGAAGAGCCAGCCATACGCGAACTGATACAACGAATACATCAGCGCGGGCACGAAATTGGCCTACACCCCAGCTACGGCACCTACCAAACGCCCCAGCTCATAAAGCAAGAAGCCAACCGCCTACGGGCTGTAATGCAAAAAGAAGGTATCAAACAAAACGAATTTGGTGGACGTATGCATTACCTGCGCTGGGAGCATCCCAGCACCTTACAAGCGTGGAACGATGCCGGCATGACTTACGATTCAACGCTAAGCTACGCCGACTTGCCCGGCTTTCGTTGCGGCACTTGCTTTGAGTACCCAGCGTTTAACACCATCACCCAGCAATCACTACAAATACGCATAAGGCCACTAATAGCTATGGAATGCACTATAATCGCCGACCGTTATATGGGCTTAGGCTATGGCGCTGAGGCTGAGAACAAATTTGCAGGGCTGAAAGATACGTGTCGTAGGGTGAGTGGGTGCTTTACGTTGCTTTGGCATAATAGTCATTTTCATAATGAATTTGATAAAAAACTTTATACCAAAGTTTGTGTATCTTAAAGGTTTTATAATTTTATGGGTACGTTTGATGATTAAAACATATGCACAGTATTTGAAATTTCTTGAGGCAGATAGAGTTTCTTTAGGCATTGAGAAAACACTTATGAATTATTTGTTTAATGATATTTGGCGTTTTCAAAAAACAATGCGTAAATTAGAATTTTTGACTAACTGCAAAAAAAATAGATTTTATCGAGCATATATTGCTTATAGATATAAGATGCAAGGTCGTAAATTAGGCTATTCTATTCCAATTAATATCTTTGGGCCTGGGTTGTCAATTGCTCATAGAGGAACGCTAGTTGTAAATGGTGGTGCGAAAGTTGGTGCTAATTGCCGTATACATGTTTGTGTAAATATTGGTACAGAGGCTGGAAAGAGTGATTATGCACCGACTATAGGCGATAATTGTTATATTGGGCCAGGTGTTAAAATATTTGGAAAAATACAGCTTGGATCAAATATGTCTATAGGGGCAAATGCAGTAGTGAATAGAAGTTTTTCAGAAGGAAATGCAACAATTGGTGGAATACCAGCGAAAATTATTTCAGATAAAACCTCCGAAGGGTTACTGATCAAAGGTTATAAAGGCTAGTTTTACTATTCTAATATAGGAAATAGGTTGTCTGGTTTTATAATTAGATAAAGGGTGTAATTTTTTCATGAAGATTGTGACAGTTATAGGCGCGCGCCCTCAATTCATTAAAGCCAGCGTCGTCTCCAAAGCCATTCAAGAAACCGACGGCCTAGCTGAAGTTTTAGTCCACACCGGCCAACATTTTGACGCGAATATGTCGGATGTGTTTTTTGATCAACTGGCCATCCCACGTCCTGACTATCAACTCAATATCAGTAGTGGTAGTCACGGTGATATGACCGGTCGCATGCTAATTGAGATTGAGAAGGTCTTGCTGCAAGAAAAGCCTGATTGGGTATTGGTCTATGGCGATACCAACTCCACGCTTGCCGGTGCTTTAGCCGCTGCTAAGTTGCATATCCCTGTAGCGCACGTTGAAGCTGGTTTGCGTAGTTTTAATATGCAGATGCCAGAAGAAATTAACCGCATTTTGACGGATCAAATCAGCAGTGTGTTGTTTTGCCCAACGGATTCAGCTGTGGCTAACCTAGAACGCGAAGGCTTTGCCGATAAGCTCATCCAAGTGTTGCAGGTCGGCGATGTGATGCAGGATAGCGCGGAGCTGTTTGCACCACGCGCGATTATGCCTGTTGGGTTTTCTGTGGTGGATGGTTTTATCTTGACCACTTTACACCGTGCTGAAAATACCGATAACCCACAACGGCTCGCTGCCATTGTTGCTGCGCTAAATCATTTGCACGCACACCTTGCTCCTGTGGTTTTACCCCTACACCCGCGCACACGTAAAGTCATTGCTGAACAAGGCTTAACCCTGAATGTGCATCTTATTGAACCTGTGGGTTATTTAGAAATGCTGTGGTTACTACAACACACAGGCTTAGTGTTAACCGATAGCGGGGGCGTACAAAAAGAAGCCTTCTTTATGGGCAAAGCCTGCGTCACCATGCGCGACCAGACGGAGTGGGTTGAGTTAGTTGAAGCGGAGGCCAATGAGTTGGTGGGGGCGGATACCGATAAGATTATTGAGGCTGCTACGCGTAACTTAGGCCGTGCGGTTAAGGATGAGAGTGGGTTGTATGGTGGTGGTAAAGCGGCAAAGCGGATAGCACGAATATTGCAGAGCGTAAATTAATATGAATTTTAAAAAGATGAGCTATTATTCCTACGGCAGTGAGAATTTCCCCGGGGTAATGAAAAAAATAGACAATACAGTCAAAGCTGCACAAAACCTTGGTTTACAAGCTGAGCACAAAGCATACAAATCTGCTGATAAATATAAAAGCTGGAAAGCAATCCTTATCGATGATGCTGATATTATTTTTATACGGTTTTCTTTTCTTATCCAAACGTTACTGTTTCCTATCGTATTAATAAAGCGCCTGCAGGGTAAAAAAATTATAATTGATATACCGACACCACGCGCTATTGCTTTAAATGAAATGCGAGGCGCACAAGCTAAAAACTTAAAAATTAAAATTGTATGGAATTATATTTTTAGTTCTTGGATATTATTTCCGGCAAACTTAATAATTCAGTATGCAGAAGAGTCTAATTTTTTTTCCTTTGGATTAAGAAGTAAAACTCTAAAAATGGGTAACGGTATTTTAATTGATGAATCAATTAAAATTGTTAAACAGCAAAAGCAAGAAAATAAAATTAATTTAATTGCTGTCGCAAGTATTGCTTTTTGGCATGGTTATGATCGCTTGCTTAAAGCAATGGCTTTAGCAAAGCAAAAAGATCCTGATATCGAAATAAATTTAAACTTAGTAGGTGATGGTGAACTTTTACCTGAATTAAAAAAACTTGCTGATGAACTAAAATTAAACGCTCATGTTCGTTTTTCTGGCGCACTTTATGGTCAAGAGCTTGAAGCAGCTTATGAAAGTATGAATATAAGTGTGGCAAGTCTTGGATTGTCTAGAATTGGGCTTGATGAAGCATCTGTGCTTAAAACCAGGGAGTATATAGCTAAAGGCTTGTGTGTGATTGGGGCGGGTAAAGATCCAGACTTTCCAGAAGACTCACCTTATAGGTTTCTTGTGCCTAACGATGAAAGTATAGAACCAATAGCTGAAATTCTGATAAAGCTTGCTCAAAGAGATCTACCAGCACCGGAAGAAGTAAGAGTGTATGCTGAAAACAATCTCGCACTTGAAGAAAAACTGAAGAAGATGCTATATAGGTTATAGTTTTATATTTTATAATTTTTTGGATTCTTTGCACTTGGCCAGACTGACTGTTATATGCTAAATAACATTATATGGTTGTTTTGTTTGAATCAAAATGTAGAAGTTTATATTTTGTGGTTCAGATCGAGGTTTTTAATATAACATGAGAATATGTTAAATAATTAAAAGATGGCTGATAAAATCAGTGATTTGATATTTTCGTGTGGTTTGTGTTTTTATTTTTGCTGGAGTCATATATATTAATACTTTAATAATTTCAAAGCCTATTGTTGCTAGTTTAGGTTTGTCTCTATTGTTTTTTTCTCCAGGGTTAACTCTTGTGTTTCCAGTTCCCGGTATAGTTGCAGCATCTGCTTTTATAAGTCTTTTTATAGGAATATATGTTCAAGGTGGAAGGGTTTTAAAAAAGGGTGCATTGGTTTTTTTATTGTTGTTTTTTGTTTATTTCTTAATAACTCCTTTAGTCTTTAATGTTGACCACAAGACGTATATAGATTATTTTTCCACATTCATTATTTATGGGGTGTGTGGGTTTATTTACTCTAGTATTGATTTTGACCATAAGTTTTTATACAGATTAGCAGTTTTGTTTTCACTTGTTATATCTCCGGTTGTTTATCTAGTTGTTTTTTATAATTTTACTCCTTCATATATAACTGATACTTTTGGCTACTATATGCGGATTTCTCATATTGTTAGTATGTATTTATTTATTTTATTTTATAATTCATTGCATGATGATAGTAAAATTATAAGGGTTGTTTCCTTTTGTTTGGCTTCAGTTTTTTTTATCTTTATGATTACATTTGGGGCTAGAAGTTTTTTATTAGCTTTTGTGTTGTTTTTTATATTTTTTGCTATTAAAAAATACAAGTCGTTTAATTTTAAGTTTGTATTTATAGTTCTCGTTTTTATGTTTGTTTTGTATTCTGAGTTGTATAGCATTATGATTTGGTTTAATTCATTGCTTTCTGATTATAATGTTGAGTCTAGGTCGTTAATTAGAATTATTTATGCTTATGAAAATAATGAAGATCTTTCTTCTGGTAGATATCGGATTTGGGGAGAAGGATTTGAGGGTTTTTTAAATAGCCCTATAATTGGAAACGGTATAGCTTCTTTTGAAAGTAAATATAATTATTATGTGCACAATTTTATACTTCAATTGCTTTATGAAGGAGGGCTTATACTTGCTGTGCCAGTTATTTGTGTTCTTGTGAAGTTTGGTCTGGTTTTGTTTGATAAGAACATTAGCGCTGTCGACTGGTTTTTTATACTTATGATTTTTTTTGGAGGTGTATTTTATTTATTTTTCTCAAGTGTAATATGGAGTGGTGTTTATATTTGGTTTTTTATAGGTTGGGTTATTAATTATAAAACTGGCTATAGTTCTATGACAAAAAACTTGACAGCTTCAGTTTGAAAAGCAGTAGTTTCTCTAGAAATCGCAGTGACGCACTCAATTGTTTAGCGCAGACTCAAACCAATTGAGTCTATTATTGTGCCCGAATTCAACTATTAACTGCAACACCCGCTCATAGCTAGTTGCAATTGCTCTTTAAAAATATTCACCGGCTGAAGGTACCCATGTTTTTTCCTGGGTCTTTCGTTCAGCCGGGCTTGGTATGCCTCAATTTGTCTGTGCGTTACTGTGCGCAAGTCGGTGCCTTTGGGCACATACTGTCGTAGCAAACCATTTGCGTTCTCGTTGGCACCCCGCTGATATGATGCATATGGGTCAGCGAAGTAGACATCGGTATCAAGCTCACGAGCGATGCGTTGATGCTCAGCGAATTCTTTGCCGTTGTCGCTCGTAATGCTGTGTACCAGTGATTTAAACGGCTGCAGCATTTCTATCGTGGCGTCTGCCACGACGTCGGCCTGCTTACTGGACACTTTTTTCACAAGATAAAAGTTACTTTTTCGCTCCAGCAAGGTCACCATCGCGCCCGTGCCTTGTTTACCAATGACAGTATCGATTTCCCAGTCGCCGTAACGACCACGCTGCTCGATAATTGATGGTCGGTCGTGAATAGAGCGTCTATTCAGTATGCGACCACGTTGCTTATCAAAGCGGCGTTTATAGCGCTTTAGCTTATGCCTCAGGTGTTTAAACAACGAGCCACCATCATTAAAGTCAGCCCGGACATAGTTATAAATCCATTCGTGACTGACCGAGTAACCCAGCCTGGTGCAAATTGCTGAAATCTGCTCAGGGCTCCAATCGAGCTGGAGCATGAACTCCACAGCGCATTCGGTGTTGTCACAAATGCGCTTGGGCTTTGGCTTTAAACGGCGCGATAACGTGCGCTGCTGAGCTACTTCAGGGTCATACGACTCTGTTTTATCTTTGTTACGTCGCAATTCTCAATGGATGGTCGAGGGTGCAACATCTAGCTTTCTCGCAATTTCTCGCTGTGAAAATTCCTGTGAGAGGAACGCCGAAATCTGATATCGTTGTCCCTCGGTCAGCTGCCGATAACTCATGTTGGAACCTGTTTTTTTTGGTCGAAAAGCAAGCCTACCATATGTGAAGTCGGTAGCTGACCTCCCTTCGACCTATCCCCTTACATGAGTGTTGCGGTTATTATCTGAATTCAGGTTTTGTATTGTTTGTTTCTGCGTTTGCTTATTTTAATACTCTTTACCTTGCTTCCACTAATCCTACGCGTGACTTCCTTACAAACTACATACCTTTTTTTTTGCATCGAGGGAGTTAATGAAAAGTTTATCAGTAATTATTTCAACAGCTAATCAACGCATTTTGGGTTTGAATTTAAAGCCAGTTCATAGTGATGTTTGTTATGTTGTCGTCCATCAAGTTTATGATGCTTCATATAAAAATGAATCGCTGCCTGATTTTATCTCGCGTGATGATGTCACTTATATCCGATTGGATTACCCCGGTCTTTCTAAAAGCCGGAATGTTGGTTTGAGTAGTGTAAAAACCAAATTTGCCTATATTATGGATGATGATGTGGATTTCGATTTGGAAAAAATGAGGCAGTTGGTTGATTGGATGGAAGTAGAACAGGCGGATGTAGGCACATGTCAGCATATTTATCAGAACGGCTTATATCCATATGAATATAAGCAAAATGTTTTTAAACATGGCAAATTATCTCTAGCTAAGGTTGCATCGATTGATATAAGTTTAAATGTTGACTCTGTCCGAAGAAGAAACATAAATTTTGATGAAAGATTTGGTTTGGGGACTACTTTACCATCGGGAGAAGAATATATATTTTTGAGTGATTGTTTAAATGCTGGGCTTTCAATTAAATATTTTCCTTTGCTTACTGGTATCCATCCAGTTTTAGTTTCAGGCACAGATTTTTTTAGTTCCCCACAGAAAGTTCTTGCAAAAAGGGAAATGTTATTAAGGGTTTTTGGTGCTTTTGGTATTTTTTATATATTTGCATTTTGGTTGAAAAAGATAAATATTGTTTATAAACGAGGATATTTTTGGTCTTTTACAAAGTTGATGCTTATTGGGAAGTAGTTCAAAGAAATGATTAACTTTATATCAAGAATTGTGTTTATGCTTGGGGTGAAAAAGAGGAACCCTTCTTTTTTAGATAGTTATTCTAATTTATTAAAAACGGATTATGCCGAGCAGTCTGAAATAATTCAGATTCAGAGGTCAAGGCTTAAAGATTTATTAGTCTTTGCAAACAATCATAGCTCATTTTACAAGGATAGATTTGACCAAGTCGGATTGAATTTTAATCGGGATTTTGATCCTTTCGAATATCTTAGGCTTATAGATACGGTTACTAAGTCGGAATTAATAAGTGAAAATGAGAGAATACACACCATAAAAAATTATCAGTTTAAAAAACTATTTTTTTCCGAAACATCAGGTTCAAGTGGAGAGCCTCTTACTTTTTGGAAAAATGAGGAGTGGGACTCTATCAATCGTGCATCGATAGCACGTGGTATGAGTTGGTACGGTGTGAATTTATGGGACAGAAATGGTTATTTTTGGGGTTATTCCTTTTCATTTTTGGGTAGGTTGAAAACTTCATTATTAGATTTTTTACAAAATAGATTCAGGCTTTTCTCTTATTATGATAATGATATTGATAAGTTTGTAAAAAAGGCTAAAAAAGCTAAATACATACACGGTTATAGTTCGATGATTTATGAGGTTGCAAAAAAATTAACTGCTGATGGTACAATGCTTAAAAATTTAAAACTTGTGAAAGGTACTTCTGAGAAGATTTATGATCACTATCAAGATGCTGCAACTAAAGCATTTGGTCAGAAAATTGTTAGTGAGTACGGCTCTGCTGAAGCTGGGATAATTGCTTTTGAATGTCCTCATGGTTCTATGCATATCAATGAAGAAAATTGTATAGTCGAGGTGGTTGAGAGTAAGATTGTTGTAACAAATTTGGCATCATTTTCTTTTCCGATTATAAGGTATGAACTTGGTGATTACATTTCTTTGTCAGATACTAAATGTAAATGTGGTCGTTCGCATAAAATAATAAATGAAGTATTAGGTCGTGTCGGTAAAAGTATTGTTGGTAAAAATGGTTCTAGTTACCCTTCACTGACTCTTTACTACATTTTTAAGGTGCTGGCATTAGATTACGGAGTTGTTCTGAATTATAAAGCTGAACAACATGTGGTTGGAAAATTAAAATTTTTACTGGATAGAGAAATTACTGATAAAGAATTGGTATTGATAAATGAAGTATCGAAATCATATTTTTCTGATGCGTTGGAAATTGAAATAATTCCAAATGTTCTTATACATGATAAGAAGAAAAAGTTAAAAGATTTTGAGTCATATATATAGAAGATTGTATGAATTTTACTACCATAGTAACCCCCCTCCCATAATTCCGATCCATTTATTTCTGAAACCATTCAGTCTGTTTTGGGCCAGACGTTTTCTGACTGGGAGATGATTATTGTCGATGATTATTGTCGATGATTGTTCAACGGATAATTCGGTTGAGGTGATTCAGTCTTTTGTTGAGCAGGATTCACGGATTAAGCTGATTCAGTTGTCTGAAAATTCGGGTGCTGCAGTCGCAAGAAATACGGCGATTAAGGATGCGCAGGGGCGTTTTATTGCGTTTCTGGATAGTGATGATCTGTGGCTTCCTGATAAATTGGAAAGTCAGCTGCAGTTTATGCAGGAAAAAGATATTGCTTTTTCTTACTCAGCCTATGAAAAAATTGATGAACAGGGAGAGCCTCTGGGTTTGATTGGTGTGCCTGAAAAGGTCAATTACGATCAGCTTTTGAAGTGTTGTGTTATCGGTTGCTTAACCGCAATCTACGATACTCATAAACTGGGTAAGGTTTACATGCTACTGATTCGTAAAAGACAAGACTTTAGTCTTTGGCTAAGGCTATTGAAAAATGTCAATTACGCTTATGGCATCCAACAGCCTTTAGCACTCTATCGGGTTCGTTCTGGCTCTATTTCCTCCAAAAAAAGCAATGCTTCTGCCTACACCTGGCTGTTGTATCGTGAAGTTGAACAACTAAACCTGATAAAAGCCAGTTATTATTTTTCGTATTATGCAGTGCGTGGTGTTTTGCGCACGATGTTTCCACGGTTAGCCCGTTTGCTTGGGCTTGACCAGTACAAATTTCTATTTTTTCTTATAAGACTAAGCTAAACAATGCATAAGATAAGCGTTCTCATATCGACTGTGAACAACAACATCAGCAATTTGATTCTTCCAAAAAATCAAAATATTCATTACGTTGTTGTTCATCAGGTATTTGATAATAACTGTATTGACTTGCTCTACGACAATCTTTTTGAAGGTCGACTTGACGTTACTTACAAGCGTTTGGATTACCCTGGTCTCTCTAAAAGTCGTAATGTGGCCTTAGAGATATGCACTACTAAGTACGGGTACATAATGGATGATGATGTTGAGGTTGACTTAGACGCAATTGAAAAGCTAGTTGATTTCATGGAACAAGAAAAGGTCGATGTAGCTACATGTCAGTACCAATTTAAAAGTGATAACTCACCACGCCCATACTCTAACTCAACGTTCGCTCACAATTTCCTAAGCTCAGCGCGTGTTGCGTCTATTGAAATTTGTTTGAACATTCAGTCTTTAAAAAACAAAAATATTTCGTTTGATGAGCGCTTTGGACTAGGAACAAACCTTCCATCTGGAGAAGAGTACATTCTTCTAACAGACTGTTTAAAAAACAACTTAGCGGTTAAGTATTATCCCATTATCACAGGCATCCACCCTGATATAATATCAGGGATGGATTTTTATTCGAACTTCCCTAAAATCTTAGCAAAACGCGAGATGTTTAAACGGATATTTGGCTGGAAAAGTTTTGTTTTTATTTTTGCATTTTGGTTAAAAAAGCTTCCTGCTGTACTTAAAGAAGGTTATGCCATCCCTTTTACAAAAACCTTGATGTTTGGAGTTAAATAAATAATGGCATTAGTTACCATCATAACCCCCTCTTACAACTCCTCAATTTTTATCTTGAAAACACTTAAGTCAGTAACTTCTCAGTCTTTTGATAACTGGGAAATGATCATTGTTGATGATTGTTCCTCTGATAACTCCGTTGAGGTGATTCAGTCTTTCGCTGATCAAGATCCGCGAATTAAGCTGATTCAACTGGCTGAGAACTCAGGCGCTGCTGTTGCCCGCAATACTGCAATCGAAGCTGCGAAAGGCCGTTATATAGCTTTCTTAGACAGTGATGATGCATGGTCACCAGACAAATTAGCGAAGCAACTAGCTTTTATGCAAGCGAACGATTACCCATTCACTTTTGCTGCTTACGATAAAGTCGATGAAGCTGGCAAGGTTTTTGGCCATGTAGGTGTACCTGATAAAGTTACCTACTCTGATTTACTTAAGTCATGTTCTATTGGTTGCTTAACCGCAATGTATGACACTGAGTTTTTTGGCAAAGTTTACATGCCTTTAATACGCAAAAGGCAGGATTTAGGTTTGTGGTTAAAACTGCTGAAGAAAACTAAATATGCGTATGGGTTAAACGAGACATTAGGCTTTTACAAAGTACGTAAAGATTCCATATCTGCAAACAAGAAAAGCGCTGCTCTGTTTACTTGGCGCTTATATCGTGACATTGAAAAATTAAGCTTACCTAAAGCAAGTTATTATTTTTCACATTATGCTGTTCGCGGGTTGTTACGTACAAAATATCCAGGCGTTGCTAGATTCTTAGGCATTTTGAAGTGATTATATTGTGTATACCAAAGTTAATTTAAGGAAGTTGATATGAAAATCGCTATTGCCGGCACTGGTTATGTGGGGCTATCTAATGCTGTTTTATTAGCTCAGCACAATGAGGTAATAGCAGTCGATATTATTGCAGAAAAAGTTCAACTGCTTAATGCAGGCCAGTCACCGATTGAAGACAAAGAAATCCAAGCTTTTTTAACTGAAGGCAATCTTAATTTTACTGCTACGCTCGATGCGGCTACTGCTTACGCAGACGCTGACTTTGTAATTATTGCTACACCTACCGATTACGATCCAAAAAATAATTACTTTAATACCAGCAGTGTCGAGACTGTAATTCAGGCAGTGCTAGCGGTTAATCCTAATGCTGTGATGGTGATTAAGTCTACAGTTCCCGTGGGTTACACCGAAGAAGCTAAACAGCGATTTAATACGCAGAATCTACTTTTCTCACCTGAGTTTTTACGTGAAGGCAAGGCACTATACGACAACCTGCATCCATCACGTATTATTGTTGGTGAACGCTCGGCAAGAGCAGAGCAATTTGCTCAGCTGTTACTACAAGGTGCAATTAAGAAAGATGTACCGCTGCTATTCACTGAAAGCACCGAAGCCGAAGCGGTAAAATTGTTTTCTAATACCTATCTAGCTATGCGCGTTGCCTACTTTAACGAGTTGGATAGCTACGCCGAAGCTTATGGTTTAGACAGTCGACAAATTATTGAAGGCGTAGGACTCGACCCACGTATTGGCAATCATTACAACAATCCGTCTTTTGGTTATGGTGGTTACTGCCTCCCTAAAGACACCAAGCAGCTTTTGGCTAACTACGAACAGGTGCCTAATAATATTATTCGCGCAATTGTCGATGCCAACCGTACTCGTAAAGACTTTATTGCCGATGCGGTATTAAAGCGCAAGCCTAAAGTTATTGGTGTGTATCGCTTAGTTATGAAGACAGGCTCTGATAACTTTCGAGCCAGCGCTATGCAAGGTGTGATGAAGCGCATTAAAGCGAAAGGCATTGAAGTGATTGTGTATGAGCCCGTACTCGATGAAGCGTACTTTTTTGGCTCAAGAGTGATTCGAGATTTATCCGCGTTTAAGCTAGAAGCTGATGTGATTATCTCAAATCGCTTGTCTGTAGAGTTAGAAGACGTGGTAGATAAGGTTTACACCCGTGATTTGTTTGGTAGCGACTAAGGAAGGCTGTTTTGATTGGTACATGGACTAACGCTTTCTATTCAGTTGTCCCCGATTCTACTTTTCCCGCTCAGTTAGTCAGCTTTGGCACCTCTGGCCATCGCGGTTCTTCTTTAACTGCCAGTTTTAATGAGCTGCACATTCTCGCCATTGCTCAAGCTGTGGTGGATTACCGTTGGCAGGCGGGGATTACTGGGCCGTTGTTTATCGGTTTAGACACTCACGCTTTATCACGCCCGGCTTGGGAGCGGTGTTTTTCAAGCTAGTTGACACCTTTTTACCGTTTAAGCGGCTTGTTTATCTTCCTGCTTAATGTGTTCTTTTTCTGGATTCAGTGTGGTAGGCCCAACAGGCTCACAATTGCGAACATCACGCTTACCCCAACGATCAGGATTTGCCGCCTTTATAGCTTCCATACGCAGCTTGCGCTTAGCCAAGATAACTTCATCTTGCCCAGTGTGACGCTGGTGAGGTGTCACGAAACGCAACTTACTGTGCTTGTGTTCGTAGTTATACCAGCGCGTAAACTTCAGCACCCAATCACGCGCTTCATCAAGGCCTTTAAAACCGTTCGATGGCCATTCAGGCCGGTACTTGCAGGTTCTAAATAATGACTCTGCAAATGGGTTGTCGTTACTCACTCGAGGGCGACTGTAAGACGTTGTAACACCAAGCTCATAAGCTTTTGCACGCATCGTCTGTGACTTCATTGGCGCACCGTTATCAGAGTGCAACACCAAACCTGAGTGCAGGCAACCCTCTCGTAATAACGTACGCTGCAGCAGCTCCGAAGCGAGTTCACCCGACTCTTGTTCATGCACTTCATCGCCAACGATTTTACGACTAAACAGATCTTCGATCATATACAGGTAAAAAAACTGACCGCGCACCGTGCTCGGTAAATAGGTGATATCCCAGCAAAAGACTTGGCATGGCCCAGTTGCTTCAAAAGTCTTGGGTGCTTTATGCCCCCTAGGCGCAGCGCTACGGCCACGGTGATGCAGCTGGCCATGCAGTTGTAACACCCGATAAAAAGTAGACTCTGAGCCATAATAAACGCCTTCATCAAGCAGTGTTGGCACTATCTGCGTTGGCGGTAAGCTAGCAAAACGCTTTTCATTGCTCACCGCTAATATTGCATCTTGCTCTGCCTTAGAAAGCTTATTTAAAGGCTCAGGGCGTACGGCATCAGGCCGCTTATCCGCAAGTACCTGTCCGTCTTGGTACCAACGTTTGTAAGTGCGCAAACTAATCCCTACTTCGTCGCAGGCGAGCGGTAACCGCGCACCCGACTGGTTGGCTTCACGTATCCATGCAACATACTGTGTGCGCTCTGAGACCGAGGTTAATCGTCCTCGTTGTCGTTCTCCCAAAACGCATCCAGCTTTTTTCTTAGTACCAGTAATGCAGCAGTTTCAGCCAGAGCTTTTTCTTTTCTTCGCAGCTCGCGCTTGAGATTTTTAATTTCTACTTGATCCGCTTTACGCTGCTGTTTAGATTCAATCTCTTGCTCACGTGAATTTGCAAAACCTTTAAGTGAGCTGGCTTTCCAGCCTTTAACTTGTTCAACGTAGAGCCCTTTAGAGCGGCAGTATTCACTAAGCTCGGCTTCATTCATTGAGCCTGTTTCAATAACAACAGCAAGTTTAGCTTCTGCTGACCATTGTTCGGAAGTTGGTTTGTTTCCTGGCACTGAGCGCCCCTGTAATTTGGCTTTGTCTCGCCAATTATACAAAGTTTGTAGACCAATGCCTTCAACCCGAGATACTTCTGCGACCGTCATATTCAACGGGGGTAATAATTTACTAAGAACTGCATTTTTACGTTCTTCAGAATAACGTGGCACAATCAAAACCTTAACGCCCTAACTGGTTAAATTTTAAGTAGTGTCAACTATCCTGCCAGAGGGGGGGAGGTGGCGTTCCAGGTGTTGCTGGCCAATCAGGTAGCGGTGCGTGTGACGCAGGATGAGGTCGTGACGGCGACGCCTTTGGTCAGTCGGGCGATTTTAAGCTATAACGCGCAGCGCTCGGCGGATTTGGCCGATGGTTTGATTATTACCCCATCGCATAATCCACCGGAAGATGGCGGTATTAAATACAACACGCCCGATGGTGGTCCAGCAGACAGTGATGTGACGAGTTGGATTGAAGCGCGGGCGAATCAGTATTTGCGTGATGCTTGTGCTGCGGTGCAGCGTGTGGCGTTATCGGATGCTTTGGCGCAGCTTGCGCAGTACGATTATGTGGCGCGTTATATTGCCGAGTCGTATTCGTATGGATTGCTCAAGCCCTGCGGCCATGGCGAATTTACTGAAGATTCGTGAGCAGTTTGCTTTATCCTTTGCCAATGACCCCGATGCAGATCGGCATGGCATTGTTGATGCCGCCGGTTTGATGAATCCCAACCACTTTTTGTGCGTGTGTGTGGATTACCTGTTAACCCATCGGCCGCTGTGGTCTTCTACGCTAAAAATTGGCAAAACCTTGGTCACTTCATCCTTGATGGATCGCATTGTCGCGGCCCATGGCCGTGAGCTGTATGAAGTGCCAGTGGGGTTTAAGTGGTTTGTTGAGGGTTTGCATCAGCGTGAATTAGCTTTTGCCGGCGAAGAAAGTGCAGGAGCAACTGTATTGACTTTTGCCGGTGACACTTGGACCACGGATAAAGACGGTATTGTCTTGTGTTTGTTAGCGGCGGAAATCACTGCCGTGACCGGTTTAAGCCCCTCACAGTATTACGCCAAGCTCACGGCGCAACACGGTACACCTTATTACCGCCGCATTGATGCCGCTGCCACGCCTGAGCAGAAGGCTGCGTTTAAGGGTTTGACTGTTGCGCATATTAGCGCCACTGAATTGGCGGGTGAGGCGATTACCGCGGTGCTACTCAATGCCCCAGGCAATGGCGCGGCAATTGGTGGGATTAAGGTCTGTACCGAGAACGGCTGGTTTGCCGCGCGGCCCAGTGGTACTGAGGCGTTGTATAAGATTTATGCTGAGAGCTTTATCAGTGAAGCGCATTTGCAGTTGTTGATTGATGAGGCGCAGGGGTTGTTGGCTGGGGTGTTGTGAGGTGGATTGCTTCCCGCCACGTATTGTCTGTAGCACCGTGCTGTTGGAAAGATGGATTGCTTCGCTTCGCTCGCAATGACGTGGTGGCGTTCGGTGTCTGTCAACATAGTTGTCGTGTTTAAGTAATCAGCTCTTCGATTGGGAGACTGAGCTATTACAGGCCTTTGGCAAATATTACTGTTTGTATAGTCAATAGAGTGATTTTAACATCAACCCAAAAGCTTTGGTGTTTTATATAATATAGATCGTATCTATGTTTCCATTCCGCATCTTCTATTGAAGCCCCGTAAGGGTATTTAACCTGAGCTAACCCGGTAATCCCTGGTCTAACTGAGTGTCGAAAACGGTAGTATGGAATGCTTTTCTCTAGATCTTGAATAAACACTTCTCTTTCTGGTCGTGGGCCAATGAGCGACATTTCTCCTTTGATGACATTCAATAACTGTGGCAATTCATCGATGCGGGTTTTGCGAATGAATTTGCCAACTCGTGTAACCCTTGCGTCATTTTTAGTAGCCCACTGTGCGCCGTCTTTCTCTGCATCTGTTGTCATAGAGCGAAACTTAATAACCTTAAACTCTTTATTGAAAAGGCCTGTGCGAGCTTGTTTAAATAACACAGGTCCACGGCTATCTAGCTTGATAGCGAGAGCGGTAAGAATAAAGAGTGGTAATAGCATGATGATAGCAATGCTAGCGAGAATGAGATCAAAACTCCGCTTTATGAACTTACTGCTTGCACTATTCAATATCGAGAAAGCTTTTTGATAGAGAAAAAAGCTACTATCTACCAGCTTAATTTCGGTGAAGCCTAGCTCTCGGTCGAGGTAGCTTGTGAGAGGCTCTACCCAAGCACCTTTTTCGGTAGCTTCAATAAGTATCTTCTTTTGTTCATGTGATAAATCATAGCTGCGATAGTGACAAACCACATCGCCACGGTTTGTCTGAAAGTCGAAGCTGTTTATGGTGAAATTAATTTCGTACTTTTGTAATACTGATGTTACTGACGCTTCGTGTTCCTTCGGACAGTATAGGTGGATTGTTTTCCTTTTTGGCTTTAACATCAGCGCAAAATCCTTCTTTTTCTAGGTGTAAAGGTAGTTGAAGAACGTATTATAACAGCGCAGGCATGATTTGTAATCTGTATTGTTTAAGTGAGCAATGGTTGGTTCACATTGATTATTAGGGATTGAGTATATGATTTTAGTGACAGGCGGTGCCGGCTATATTGGTTCCCACACCGTATTAGAGCTTTTGAACGATAACTATAAAGTGTTGGTGCTCGATAATTTGAGTAATGCAAGTGTAGAGTCGTTACAACGTGTCGAACAAATTTCTGGCCGAAAGCTTACCTTCGTACAGGGTGACATTCGGGATGAAGCTGGTCTTCATGAGCTTTTTAGCGCTTATCCAATTGAAGCAGTCATCCACTTTGCTGGCTTAAAAGCCGTAGGGGAAAGTGTCGAAAAGCCCACAGAATACTATGATGTGAATGTAAACGGAAGCTTATGCTTAGTGCGAGCAATGCAGAAGGCGGGTGTTTCTAAGCTAGTATTTAGCTCTTCCGCGACAGTGTATGGAGAAGAAGCACCTGCACCGTATAAAGAAAGCATGCCTCGTGGTACGACGACAAACCCGTATGGCACGTCGAAGGCCATGGTAGAACAAATACTGACAGACATTCATGCGGCTAGTAAGAATACCGCGAACCCATTGGATGTCACCTTGCTTCGCTATTTCAACCCCATAGGCGCCCATGAGTCTGGCTTAATTGGTGAGGATCCTCAGGGTATCCCAAACAATCTTATGCCTTACATTAGCCAAGTAGCTGTAGGGCGACTACCGGAGCTGTCAGTATTCGGCGATGATTATGAGACTTCAGACGGAAGCGGGGTGCGTGACTATATTCATGTGGTGGACCTAGCCAAAGGCCACTTGGCGGCTTTGAATAAAATGTTTTCAAATAAAGAAGCAGAGTGTGCTATTTATAATCTTGGGAGTGGTAAAGGAACTTCCGTTTTTGAGCTCGTACATGCATTTGAACATGAAAATGGCGTTAAGATCCCTTACAAGGTAGCACCTCGTCGTGCGGGTGACCTTGCCACTTGTTATGCTGCAGTTGATAAAGCAGCTAAAGAATTAAACTGGCGTACAGAAAAAACAATAAAAGACATGGTGCGTGATACTTGGCGCTGGCAGTCGAACAACCCTAACGGTTACAAAAAGTAACCGAATGTGATGTATTGTTTGGGCTTAATGTATTTCCAGACCGCTGTATTTAACAAAGGAACTTCATATTGAAACGACTTGCCTCTTTAGCCAGCTTTGCTCTCTTCGCTAGCCTTCTTCTCAGCGGCTGCTCTGCGCTAACCGCTGACATTAAAAAAATATGGGATGTGTCGCGGCAAAAGCCCCAAGATGTGGTGTTAACGGCGGAGCAAATTGCTGAATTACCCTATACGGCTATATATGCTCGAGTAGACGGCGGCACGCAAGTGCTAATTGTGCTGGGTTTTGTGAACCAAACCAGTGCAGTAGAGCGCTTAACCTGGGTAACCGGTGGTAGAGAAACTTTAGTAACAGAGCATAACCGCATTATTAGCACCGCCGGCTTAGCGGTGGATTTAGCTGGGGTGTCGAATTTAACCGCCGATCCGCTGCGCTGTATACTCACAACTGTTAACGCCAGTGCCACTAATGCAAACTGCCCAACAAAGTGGACCCGCCAAATAGACATACAGCCTACATATTCGCACCCTAACTACAAAAAAAGCAGCGAGCCACGAAGCACGGACACCGTTGTTTCGCGCTTTACTGTCATAGGGCCAGAAACGGTAGCGCTGCCGAGTGGCTTAACGCAAGTAACCCGGGTGCAAGAGCAAGGGCAGTTTATGTTTACGGGCCAAGCCTTTACCAATGAGTTTTGGTTAGCCGCCGACGGCCATGTGGTGAAAAGCCGCCAGCAATTAACCGCAAACACCAAGCCAATAGAACTAACACAAGTAAAGTGGGTAGGGCGCAATGACTAGATTACTATGGATGATGGCCTTAGCCTGCCTTAGCTTTACCAGCGCTGCTTTTGCCGAGCAGCAAGAGGCGCCAACCGCACCGATAAAAGTAATAGTGAATGATCAGTTAGAGCTTAGCTTTAACGACAGAGTGCGGTTAAGCCAGGTGCTCGATGCGGCTTTAGTAAACTGGCCTGAAAGCAGTCCTGATATAGATATTTATTGGCCCAACGCCCGTTTAAGCATGGTGGCAGGGCCCTTAAGTAAGCAAGATAGCCTAGAAGCCAAACGCTTAACTGTTATTGAGCAACTGCATGGGCTAGCAGACTATTGGCTAGCGCAAGGTGAGCGTGAGCGCGCTGCACAGGCCATGGCTTTAGTTGAGCAGTTAAGTAGTATGATTTTAGCGTGGCAGCCCTATGGCGCACCTAATTTAGACGCCAGCCGCTTGTTTTTAGAAGAAAACCCCTTATTAGCAGAAGGTATTTACCATTTATACCTACCCGAACGCGAGCCACATTTTTATGTGTATGGCTTAACTAAAAGCGCGGGTAAACAACCGATACAGCCGCAGCAAACCCTACGTGGCTATTTACAGCCACACCATGCCAATGAACTACTTTGGCCCGATGCCAATACCAGCCATGCTTACCATATTAGTAGCGGTGCGCCCGCTAATGCGCACATAAGTGAACAAGGTTGGACAAATGTAACGTGGGGTAACTATAACGCCAGCCCAGTGCAAATGTTACCTGGGGATATTGTGCTACTTGGCTTTGAAGAGCCGCTACTAAGTTTAACCCCCAGCCAAAGAGCCCACGCCCGTACCCTAAAACAACTGAACGAAGAGATAGCCGGCTTACTTCGCCACTGGTGGGCCGACCCAGGTGCGCAGCTGATGGACTCGTCTATTATGCGCAGCGTTGAACAGTACGTACCCAGCGCCAATAACTGGCAGCGGCACGACTTAAGCCCAACCCGCACCAACTATGGCGGCATAGGTTTACTACAAACCCCCACCGCCCGCATGGCCGAGGAAGGCGAGTTTAGCTTGGGCTATTCTGATATGAGTGAGTACCGTCGGTATAGTGCTTCTTTACAAGTATTACCTTGGCTAGAAGCCACCGGGTTTTATGTGCGAATTCCGAATCGGCTTTATAGTAATTCACCTGGCTTTAGTGGCACTAACGTTTATACGGACAAAGGCTTCGATTTAAAAGTTCGGCTGCTGCAAGAGCGCGATTATTTGCCTGAAATTTCTGTCGGTTTAAATGACTTTGCCGGCACGGGCATATTTAGCGGCGAATATGTAGTGGCCAATAAACGCTGGGGCGCTTTTGACTTTAGTTTAGGCGTTGGTTTTGGCCGTTTAGGCACGCGCGATTCATTCCCCAACCCCTTTTGTGAAGTGAAAGATTCTTTTTGTCAGCGGGAAGATGGTTTTTCAGGCAAAGGCGGCAAGCTGGAAACAGGCAATTGGTTTCGTGGCGATGCGGCTATTTTCGGTGGGGTTGAATACCAAACACCAGTACCGGGTTTACGCTTGAAGCTAGAATATGAAGGCAACGACTATTCACAGGATAACGCCGGCGTTGATATGACCCCGAAAACCCCAGTGAATATAGGCTTAACCTACCGTGCCTACGACTGGCTTGATTTACAATTAGGTTATGAGCGCGGCGACACCTTTACTTTTGGCTTTACCATACGCACCAATTTAAGCACCTTGTCGCAAATGAAAGTGACCCCAGCGCGGGTTGCCGCCACCCCTGCGCCAGAAGTGCGCCTGCAAGATGTTGAGTGGGACAGCGTAGCTACCAAGCTTGATAAGCAGTATGCGTTTCGGTCGGCCCGATTTGCGGTAAATGAAGATGAAAGCAAAGTGACCGCCTATGTGCACCCCTACCGTTTTCGTGATGGCAATGAAGCCATAGAGCGCGCCGCCCGCGTGTTGGCCGCCGAGCTGCCAGAAAGTGTAGCAACCTATGAATTTGTTGAGCAAAGTTTGTTTATTCCCATGGTGGCCACCCAAGTGCCTGCCGCTGAGTTTCGGGCGCAAATTGCCAACGAGCTGATTGAGCGCAAGCCCGCCGCAGTAAAAGAAGTGTTTCAGCGCGTAGAGCCAGGCCACCGACCGGACTGGGACAGCCCCGTGTGGCGCGATGCGTCGGAATATAACTTTAAACCCGGCTATGCCCTACAACCATTTTTTGAGCAAGACTTTGGCGCGCCAGAAACCTTCCACTTTTACCAATTAGGGCTAAAGGGCTCGGTACAGCTGTGGTTAGACGACAGCACCTGGTTTGTAACCGATGTGGGCATAAACCTGTCGAACAACTTCGATAAATTTAATTTTAAAGTGGACGCCTTTGACCACTTACCATTACCCCGGGTACGCACCTACTCGCGGGAGTACATGGACAATGACTTTTGGTTAGATACCTTGCAAATAACCCGTTTTCAGCGCTTTAGCGACACCGTGTATGGCATGGCCTACGCCGGGTTGTTAGAGCGCATGTTTGCGGGTGTAGGGGCAGAAGCCCTGTGGCGTCCGCTCGATTCGCCGTTTTCTTTAGGCTTAGATGTAAACTGGGTAAAACAGCGCGATTTTAATGGCGGCTTTGGCTTACGGGACTACACCACGGTAACCGGCTTTTTAACCGCCTACTACCAAATGCCTTGGCTGCAAGATTCGATGCTACAAGTGGGCATAGGTAAGTTTTTAGCCAAAGACACCGGCGCCGCCATACAGTTTCAGCGCCGCTTCGACAGCGGGGTAATAGTGGGGGCCTATGCGCACATAACCAACGTTTCGGCTGAAGATTACGGCGAAGGCAGCTTTACTAAAGGCGTGTTTGTAAGCATACCCTTTGACTTGTTAGGGGTGTTGCCAACCCGCAACCGCTTAGGCTTTGATTGGGTACCGCTTTCACGGGATGGTGGCCAACGTTTAGGCCGCCGCGTGTCGCTGTATGGCGCCACCGACTTACGCGCGCCGTTTTATGGGCGTTAAGGGTGAAGGAATTGTAAAGTTCTTGAATTTTAGTGTGGATCAGAGGATAGTAAGGGTGTTCGTTCAGGTATGAACGAGCATTTGAGCTCAAGGTGGCTTTAGCGGGCCATCACTTTATACGTACGTTTCGAATTAAGGATGTATTATGAAAAAAATTACTTTAGCTATAGTGGCAGCGCTAGCATTAGCGACCGGCCCAGTTATGGCGCAAGGCACAGGCAGTGGAGCTGGTGCGGGCGCAGGAGCTGGTGCAGCCGGCGGCGCGGCAGGTGGATTTGGTGCAGCAATAGGTGCATTAGGCCCAGGTGTATTGGCTGCTGGAGCAGTAACTGTTGGCGCAGTTGTAGGCACAGTTGGTAAATCAAAAGCCAACCCGATGGATGGCGACGGCGGCACAGTAACACCACCACCAACAACGCCACCGACAACCACAGTAACCACCACCAGCACTGGTTAACTTCCCGGACTGGTTTTTGGTAAATATAAATGCCGCCCTAGGTTAAACTAGGGCGGCATTTTTGTATTTGGGTTGGGCGGCAATCGGAAACATTCCCACACGCCGCACGGTGGTTAACGGCAACGGCCACGGGAAATATTTTGTAGGTACGGCACTGCCGTACGCCGCACGGTGGTTAACGGCAACGACAACGGTAACATTCCCGTGCGCCGCACGGTGGTTGGGGCAACGGCCACGGGAAATATTTTGTAGGTACGGCACTGCCGTACGCCGCACGGTGGTTATCGGCAACGGCCACGGGAAATATTTTGTAGGTACGGCACTGCCGTACGCCGCACGATGGTTGGGGCAACGGCCACGGAAAATAT
>NZ_JAMFTN010000005.1 GCF_023922585.1 Aliidiomarina quisquiliarum | reverse complement strand
CCGCGAATGATACGGCTGAACTGGATGCAGTTGATGCTGCGCTGAGCGTGAATGCGAGCGTGGATAACGATGCAGCGACGCTGGATATTAGCGGTAGTACCACAGATATCGCCGAAGGCACCGTGGTTGCGCTCACCATCACCGATCAGAATGGCAACACCGTGACTGCCCAAGCCTTGGTGGATGCGGACGGTAACTATAGCTTGGAAGGCATTGATGTCAGCGGCCTGACCGATGGCCCATTGACCATTGATGCGGTGGCTACAGACAACAATGGCAACACGATTACCGCGAATGATACGGCTGAACTGGATGCAGTTGATGCTGCGCTGAGTGTGAATGCGAGCGTGGATAACGATGCAGCGACGCTGGATATTAGCGGTAGTACCACAGATATCGCCGAAGGCACCGTGGTTGCGATCACCATCACCGATCAGAACGGTAACATCGTAACTGCACAAGCCACCGTGGATGCGGATGGCAACTACAGTCTGGACGGCATTGATGTCAGCGGCCTGACCGATGGCCCATTGACCATTGATGCGGTGGCTACAGACAACAATGGCAACACGATTACCGCGAATGATACGGCTGAACTGGATGCAGTTGATGCTGCGCTGAGCGTGAATGCGAGCGTGGATAACGATGCAGCGACGCTGGATATTAGCGGTAGTACCACAGATATCGCCGAAGGCACCGTGGTGAGTATCACTATCACCGATCAAAATGGCAACACCGTGACTGCCCAAGCGACGGTAGATGCGGATGGCAACTACAGCCTGGAAGGTGTTGATGTTAGCGGTCTAACCGATGGTCCGCTGACCATTGATGCGGTGGCGACGGACAACAACGGTAACCCGGTCAATGACAGCACCAGTGCCGAGCTGGATGCAGTTGATGCAGCACTAAGCGTGAATGCGAGCGTGGATAACGATGCAGCGACACTAGACATCAGCGGTAGCAGCACAGATATCGCCGAAGGCTCGTTGGTGAACATCACTATTACTGATCAGAATGGCAACACAGTGACTGCACAAGCCACTGTGGATGCAGATGGTAACTACAGCCTGGAAGGTGTTGATGTCAGTGAGCTGACCGATGGCCCATTGCTCATTGATGCGGTGGCTACAGACAACAATGGCAACACGATTACCGCGAATGATACGGCTGAACTGGATGCGGTTGAGTCTGCACTAAGCGTGAATGCGAGCGTAGATAACGATGCAGCGACGCTGGACATCAGCGGTAGCAGCACAGATATCGCTGAAGGCTCGCTGGTGAACATCACCATCACCGATCAGAACGGTAACATCGTAA
>NZ_JAMFTN010000049.1 GCF_023922585.1 Aliidiomarina quisquiliarum | reverse complement strand
CTGTTGCGGCAGAAGAGTGTTCCGCTCCTGCTCATATTAAGGCGATGGCTGATAGTGTGAATAAGTTATCTGCCGCTGACAGCCTTGTTATTACCGAGCAATTGGCCAGTAGCTTACCTGCTGACGATCGACTTACGTTTTTCCTCTTACTGAACGCAGAAAATCAAATATTATTTAGGCAAGGGCGAATACAAAGGTTAGCAAGAACATACGACTTCTCACCAGAACAGCTCGCTTTTATCAAAAAATTTATGCAGTTAGAAACTGGTTTTAGAAAGGGAGAAATCGAGCAAGATGAACTTCAAACGCACGCTGTCTATTTAGAGCTTGAAATGGAAGCCCTGTTTCAGCCTGAGCTGGCACAACAGCTTTTTTTCGTTTCTTCTTTCACAGAGGCTTCTTTAGAAAAAGTTCCTCAAGCTTCAAATAATGAGTTTAAAAGCATGAATGACATCAATTTCAATGAAAGCTGAGTAGTTGATCAACCTAAAGCCTAAACGCGACCTCCCTAAAATTGTTTGGCTTTTTGCTTCGAGTTACCCCTAAAACTACTGACTACCCCTGCCGGGGTAACAACCGCTGAATGAATGCGGCCTACACGTTCGATAAAAAACCTATACCCCTACCTGATTGATTTAGATCAACACATAAGACTGGTGTAACGCTATGGTATTCACTATATATAGTGTCAAGTGATGGCGTGCAGGCACAACATGTGGTGTTTTGATGAATTCAGTATTGCGTTACAGCAGCGAAGAAATTGTGTGGCAAGAGGTCCCAGGCGAGACGTCTTTAGCCTATACCATTACCGGTTGCCCGGTAGGTTGCAAAGGCTGCCATAGCGTCGACACCTGGCCTACTGGTAGTGGCATAGAATTGCTACCCGACTACTTCAGCCAGCGACTGCACGACTACCAAGGACTCATTACCTGTGTGTTGTTTCTTGGTGGCGAATGGCACCCAGCAGCATTGCAAACTTTATTAAAGATAACCAAAGCCCAGGGTTTAAAAACCTGCCTATACACCGGGCTAGAAAGTGTACCGAGCTATTTGGAGCGCGAGCTCGACTATTTAAAAACAGGGCCGTGGATCGCTTCTCGCGGCGGGCTCGACAGCCGAGCAACCAACCAACGATTTATGCATTTAAGCAGTGGCGAATTACTTAATGTTCGCTTCTGGGAATAAAAAAGAAATATAAAGGGGAACGCTATGTTACGACTAACGAAAGAACAAATTAATAATAAGCTTCAGTTTATGGAAGATTACCTTCACGCAGAAAATGCCGCAGACGGTTCGAAAATGGACGCCAACGCCAACGTAACGCACAAAAACGTTGCCACACTTGAAGCCGAGTTAATGAAAGACTTTTTCGTGCAGGTAAACCGCGCACAGGTAAGTAACAAAATTGAAACGTTATTTGGTGCTGAATTAGCCACCGAATATGTACGTCAAATTGAAGACCATGAAATTTATGTGCACGACGAAACCAGCTTAAAACCCTATTGCGTGTCGGTGACCATGTATCCGTTTTTACGCGACGGCCTGACTAAGTTAGGTGGCGAGTCGCAAGGCCCGAAACATATCGAGTCGTTCTGCGGTACCTTTGTAAACTTCGTGTTTGCCGTAAGCTCGCAGTTTGCAGGGGCTGTGGCCACCGTAGAATTCCTAACCTACTTCGACTACTTCGCCCGTAAAGACTATGGCGACGACTACTTAAATACCCATCGCCACCAAATAGCCAACCATTTGCAACACGTGGTGTACGCATTAAACCAACCGGCAGCGGCCCGTGGTTATCAAAGTGTGTTCTGGAATATTTCCATTTACGATCAGTTTTATTTCGACAGCATGTTTGGCGAATTTGTGTTCCCAGACTTCACTAAACCCAACTGGGAAACCGTAGAAGCGCTACAAAACTTCTTCCTCGACTGGTTTAACGAAGAGCGTAATAAAACCGTACTCACCTTCCCAGTGGTTACTGTGGCCATGTTAACCGACGACGGCCTGTGTAAAGACACCGCCTTTGCCCGCACCATGGCAAACCACATGGCTAAAGGCAGCTCGTTCTTTGTGTACCTTTCAGACAACGCCGACTCATTAGCTTCGTGCTGCCGCTTACGCAGCGAAATTGCCGACAATACCTTCTCGTACACCTTAGGTGCTGGTGGTGTGGCAACGGGCTCGATAAACGTGATTACCATTAATATGAACCGCTTGGTGCAAGACGGTCGCGACCTTGGCGAAGAGCTGAGCAAAATACATAAGTACCAGGTGGCCTACCGTCATTTAATGGACGAATACTTAGCAGCCGGCTTGCTTACTGTGTATGACGCAGGCTTTATAACCCTTGATAAGCAGTTTTTAACCATCGGTATTAATGGCATGGCCGAAGCGGCTGAGTCGCAAGGTTTAGTGGTGGGTAATAACCAAGCTTACAAAGACTTCGTGCAACAACACTTAAAAGTGATTTACGACGGTAACAAAGAAGCCAAAAAAGAATATGGCTATATGTTTAATACCGAGTTTGTGCCGGCGGAAAACCTGGGTGTAAAAAATGCCAAGTGGGACCGCAATGACGGTTACTTTGTTCCACGCGACTGCTATAACTCGTACTTTTATACAGTAGAAGGCGACGCAACCAACGCCCTCGATAAGTTTATTCTCCATGGCCGTGAATTAATCGACTTCCTCGACGGTGGCTCAGCGTTGCATTTGAACTTAGAAGAAAAGTTATCCACAGAAGGTTACTTCTCGTTGTTTAACATTGCCGCAAAAACCGGCTGTAACTACTTCTGTATTAACGTGAAAATTACCATTTGTAACGAGTGCGAACATATCGACAAGCGTACCCTTCACGAGTGCTCTAAGTGCGGAACCGAAGATGTGGACCACGGCACCCGGGTTATTGGTTATTTAAAGCGGGTGTCGTCGTTTAGTGCAGGGCGCCGTAAAGAGCATGCCATACGCCATTACCACCGGGAAAAGCAAACCCACAAGGTGCTCCAGCACGAAGCCGCAGAAGCAAATTAGTCGTTAATCTACCACCAAAGGGGGAGGTCATCCCTCCTTTGGTTCAAGGGCAGTACGCCCGACTTTTTGTTACACTGCAGCTCGTTGTTTAAGGAGCCTAAACCATGTTAAGTAGTTACGACGATTTTATTAAAGCCGCCAAAGATCAAGCCGAGCCACAACGTTTATTATTTGTATTTGCTCGCAAAGAAATGCCCGAGCAAGCAACAGAAGAGCAGCGTTTACGGTTTGAAGAGGGCAGTGGCGGCAACTTAGACCCCGTACTATGTGTTGATAAGTTGCCAGAAGAAGTAGAGTGCCTCGAAGCATTAATTAAAGAGTCAGAAGAAACAGGGCTTACCTGGGACGTTGCTTTTGCGGCCAGTATGAGTGGTTTAGCGGGCTTACCACCTACCACAGAGCAGGCTGAGCAGCCATTAACCATGATGGTAGAAAGCATTAAAGGCGGTACTGTCGCTAACTTTCTCGCCTTCGATCGCGAAGGCGAGCTATTACAAATACTTTAACAAGCTAGAAATTATAATGGCTGGCGTTCAGCAAGAACGCCGGCAATATCTAACGACCACTGGTGCACCGGCTTAGGTAAGCGTGCTTGCAGTTCAATGGTGTCAAGAAAGTTCTTCAATTCTAACCCCAATTCAGTATCTCCACGTAAGGTCAGTCGCCGACGGAAAAATAAAGTGTCGGGATCAACGTACTGGGTTACCAGTAAAAACAAATCGTCTACTTTACCCGCTAGTGCTACATCGGCGTCGGTTAGCGTATGGCTAACCTGCAAGTAAGGTTTGCCATGTTTTAACTGACCAGTAATATAAAAACTAAAGTTCAAGTCTGTCACCGTCACTTGTACTGAACGCTGCTGCATAAAATCGAGCAGGCCCGAACTTATTTCGTGCTTAAAAAATTGATTTAAAGTTTGCTCTATCGTCACCCTTGAAAATGTTTGTGGAATAAAAGGTACTACTTTTTTAGCCACCGTAGGTAGCTGGTCTACCAACAACTGAATAACTCGATTTTTATTTAACATTCAACAACTTCCGTTCATGTTTGGCGTACAATTATAGTGCCATGAAACACTACGGAAGTCAGCTAAGTCGCAGCAGATTCCCGTAAAACATCGAAGAGAGCCTCTATGGAATTGTTGTGTCCTGCTGGAAGTATTCCGGCCCTAAAAGCTGCTATTGAAAACGGCGCAGATGCTGTTTATGTGGGGTTAAAAGATCAAACCAATGCTCGGCATTTTGCTGGTTTAAACCTCGACTCAGGTACCTTGGCAGAAGCGGTTACTTATGCCCACCAACACGGGCGTAAACTACATGTGGCAATAAATACCTTTGCCCAGCCACAAAACTACGATCAGTGGACAGGTGCCGTCGACGCGGCTATTAAAGCGAAAGCCGACGTTCTTATAGTTGCCGACATTTCATTGTTAGGGTATATCGCTGAACGTTATCCCAAACAAGAAATTCATCTGTCGGTACAAGCTTCGGCTACCAATGCCGCCGCAATCGACTTTTATCAGTCGCAGTTTGGCGTGAAGCGTATTGTATTACCACGGGTGTTGGCTATGAACCAAGTGCGTGCCTTAGCCCACACCACCAATATTGATTTGGAAGTATTTGCCTTTGGTAGCCTGTGCATAATGGTTGAAGGCCGTTGTTACTTGAGTTCGTACATGACCGGCGAGTCGCCCAACACGGCGGGTGTTTGTTCGCCGGCAGCCCATGTGCGCTGGGAGGAAGAAGACGGCATACTCGAGTCGCGGTTAAATGGTGTGCTTATCGACCGTTTTCAGCCTGACGAGCGCACCGGTTACCCCACGCTTTGTAAAGGCCGCTTTGAAGTGGCAGGCGCGGTGTACCACCCCTTAGAAGAGCCTACTAGCTTAAACACCCTCGACTTATTACCCCAGCTATACAAAGAAGGTATTAAGTCATTAAAAATTGAAGGGCGGCAACGTTCTCCGGCCTATGTGGCGCAAATAACACGCGTATGGCGAGCTGCCATTGACAGCGTGTTAGCAGCCCCCGATACCTTTACTGTCGACGCTGAATGGCAACGTGTGCTAGCAAACTTGTCGGAAGGCAGTCAAACCACACTTGGCGCGTACCACCGTACTTGGAAATAACGCAAATGAAATTTTCCCTTGGGCCTGTTCTGTATTTCTGGCCAAAAAAGCAAATGCAGAGTTTTTACCAGCAAGCCGCCGAAAGTAACGTTGACATTGTTTACTTAGGTGAAGCCGTGTGTAGCAAACGTCGCGAGCTTAAGTTCGACGACTATATGGACATTGCCCACATGCTGCGCGAAGCGGGTAAGCAAGTGTGCTTGTCTACCATGACCTTATTGGAAGCACCTTCCGAACTGCGGGAATTACGCCGCTATTGCGACAATGGCGAATTTCTTGTTGAAGCCAACGACGTTGGCGCCATAGGCATACTAAACGACAACAAGCTACCCTTTGTGGCAGGTGCAGCCATAAGTATTTATAATCACCATTCACTGCGTCGTATGGTTAATTTAGGTATGCAGCGTTGGGTAATGCCGGTGGAGCTTTCTGGCGACTGGCTGGGCGGGTTATTAAACGAAAGTATTATTCAAGACGTTCGCGACTGCTTCGAAACCGAGCTGTTTTCATTCGGCCACATGCCTTTAGCTTGGTCGGCACGGTGTTTTACTGCCCGTTCAGAGCAACGCCACAAAGACCAATGCGAACTCTGTTGCATTAAATACCCCGATGGCCGCGTGGTTGACAGCCAAGACGGCCAACGTGTATTTGTACTAAACGGGGTGCAAACCCAATCGGGCGACCGTTATAACCTAATTAACCAGTTACCTAGCATGCGTGGTACGGTAGACGTAGTGCGGTTAAGTCCGCAGTCGCAAGGCACCTTCGAGTGGTTACACAAGTTTCAGCAAAACATTACCGGTGCAGCACCCCAGCCGCTAGAGGCTAACGACTGTAACGGCTATTGGCTTAAACTAGCGGGTATGGTGCAGCATTTAGACTAAAATTTAGCACTTAGCAGTTGGAGTAAAAATAGGAATGACGCAGGAAAATAAAGAACAACAAGTAGCACGTATTGGCATAGTTACAGTGAGCGATCGGGCCAGTGCCGGCGCCTATGAAGACATTTCCGGGCCGGCTATTATTGCAACCTTAACCGACTACCTGGTTTCACCTTGGGAAGCGGTACACCGTGTAATTCCAGACGAACAAGACTTAATCGAAGCAGAGCTTATTAATTTAGCCGACACAGAAGGGTGCTGCCTTATTGTTACTACAGGCGGCACTGGCCCGGCTAAGCGCGACGTAACACCAGATGCCACAGAAGCCGTGTGCGACCGCATGATGCCAGGCTTTGGCGAGCTAATGCGTACAGAATCATTAAAGTACGTGGCCACCGCCATTTTGTCGCGGCAAACGGCAGGGTTAAGAAAGCAAAGTTTAATTATTAACTTACCGGGCAAGCCAAAAGCCATTCGGCAGTGTTTAGACGCAGTATTCCCAGCGGTACCTTATTGTATCGACTTAATGGAAGGGCCGTTTTTAGAGTGTAACGAAGAGGTTATAAAGCCGTTTCGGCCCAAGCCTTAATCCCTAGGTAGGTTAACTACGGTTCAGCACAAACAAATAAATAACCAGTAGTAGGGTAATAAACCAAAAACCAGACAGCAGTTGCCAAAATAGCAAACTGCTGTTTTTGCTGCTTTGTTTAACTTCGTCACGCAAAAAGTCAGGGTTAGGGTGGCGGAGGTCTTTCATAAACTCCGCTACTGTGGTGTAGCGGTGCTGTAAATCAAAATCGACGCCTTTTTGTAGCGCCCGATCAAGCCATACGGGTACCCGTGGATTAACTTTAGCGGCACTAATGTAGCGTAATCGGTCGTAGTCGCTCGGCACTTTGCAGTTTTCAATTTTATCACTGTAGGGCAATTTGCCGGTAAACATTTCATAGGCAATAGTAGCCAACGAATACACGTCGCCTTGAATGGCCGAATTTTTCCCGGTTAAATACAGCGGGTCTGAATAAGAAGCTGTACCTAGTACCGACTCGTGCTCAATCGGAATAAATATTTCAGCCACGCCCGACACAAACACAGAGCCAAAATCAACAATTATGGCAGTTTCTTTGCCGCTGGCTTTATCGTGCTGAATAATTACATTGCCGGGCTTTAAGTCTTGGTGAATAGCTTCGCAGTCGTGAAAGGCTTGTAGGCCGGCCGCTATTTGGTCAAGTAGCCGCAGCGCCAGTGCGGGCTTTATGGGTTGCCTAGTTTGTAGCCATTGTGCTTCTAACCAGTCGTCCATGCTGTCGCCTTCCACATAGTCCATGACATAATATAAAAAACTACGAGGCCGCGACTGGCGAATAATACCTACCACATGGGGGCTGTGAATACGGCTGCCAATCCATTCTTCACGTATAAAACGTTCAATATAGCTGCTGTCGTCTTCAAAGTTAGCCGAAGGCGCTTTCATGGCGGCCAGCACACCGGTTTCAAGGTCTTTAACTAAGTACATGTGGCTACGGCTACTGGCGAAAATTTCTTTGATTACCTCGTAACCGTCTACTTTCATACCCGGCGCAAAGGCAGGTGGAAAAGGTAATTTGGTTAACCGCTCTTGGTAGTCGTCAATGTCTTCATTGGGCAGCTGCTGTATATGCACCACAATAACACTTAAATTGTCGTCGCAACCGGCAGCTAAGGCTTTCGCTTTTAAACTATTGGCGGCTTCTTCGCTGGAAGAAAGGGTTGTTAAAGCGTGGTTTATTTCGGTGGGGCTTACAAACTCATGTAAGCCATCGGTACTAAGCAACAATTTGTCGCCAAGGGTTAGCTGTAGGCGTTGATAATCAAGCTGTAAGTTACCGTCCATACCCAGTGCGCGGGCTAAGAACGAACGGCCCTTACTAATATGCACCGTATGATCGGTGGTCAGTTGGTCTAGCTGTTGGTTGCGCCAATGGTACACGCGGCTGTCGCCCACATGGAAAATATGCGCCGAATGAGACTTAATAACCACTGCACTGAACGTACATAAGTGGCCTTTACTGTCATTATTAAAGGCGTGGCTGTGGCGATATAAGCGTAAATTAATGGTTGATAACACTTGTTCGGCACTGTGGCGTACCGACCAAGTGTCGGGGGTTTTAAAGTAGTCGTGTAAAAAGGCGTCAACGGCTGTTTTGCTAGCGTCGCGGCCGGCTTCGGCACTGCTCACACCGTCGGCAATTACAAACGCAGCGCCTTTGTAGGTTTGCATGTAAGCGTCGCTAGGGCAATACATGCCCGCTGCGTCTTCATTGCCGACCTTGCCCGCAGCATCACTAATAACGTGGTAATCAAGCAGTAACTGCTTATTATGCGCGGGCACAGTGTCCATTTACTTATGGCCTACCTCAATTGTATGTACAGTGCCGTCGGGCATTACTTCTGAAATATGGCCTTTCGGGTTGTCCATAAATAGCACCGCCACAAAACCAAGCAGGGCTGAAGCGGCAATCACAAAGAAGAAATTACTGTAACTTACGAAGCTAAGCACAGTTAGGTAAACAACGGCACCTACGTTACCGTATGCACCTGCCATACCAGCAATTTGGCCTGTCATGCTGCGCTTAATTAGCGGAATCATGGCAAATACAGCACCTTCACCAGCTTGCACGAAGAACGAACAAAGCATAGTTACCAGTACAGCAATACTAATCCACCAGTAGCTGTCAATTAAGCCCATTAGGAAATAACCCACGGCTAAACCGGCAATCATTATAAGTAAACTGCGGCGGCGACCATACTTGTCAGAGAACCAGCCACCTAAAGGACGCGACATAAGGTTCATAAAGGCAAAAGCCGAAGCTAGTAAACCAGCCGTTACCGGAGTTAAGCCTTCAAAGGTTTGTAAAAAATACAGCGGTAACATAGAAACTACCGCCAATTCTGAACCGAACGTGGCAAAGTAGGCTACGTTTAATATAGCCACTTGCTTGAACGAGTATTTTTCTAACTCAGCTACCCCTTCGCGCAAATGTTGGGCGTTAATTTGCCACGTTTGAATGCTGTGATAAACAAACAAAACAGCTAGTAAAGCGAAGAACACATACATGCTGGTTTCTGAAATAAGGTTAACGCCACCTGGGGCTAAACGCCACGCCAGTAGTGCTAAGGCTAGGTACATGGGAATGTTCATTAGCAGTAGGGTCCATAAGGCACCCCACGACGACACCCACATGGCGCCCGATTTTTTCGGCTTAAAATAAATTGAACCTTTAGGTGTATTGCGGGCATATTTATAGAACACCAAACCATACACACCACATAACACACCCACTAGGGCAATGGCATAACGCCAGCCGTCGTCGCCGCCAAAGGCAAGGGCAATGGCAGGCAAGGTCATGGCTGCAGCGGCCGAACCAAAGTTGCCCCAGCCCCCATAAATACCTTCAGCAGTACCTACTTGGTGGGCAGGAAACCATTCGCTTACAAGGCGAATACCAATAACAAAACCGGCGCCAACAAAACCAAGTAAAAAACGAAAAATAGCTAAGCTGGTATATGAATTGGCAAAGGCAAAGCCAATACACAAAAAGCCGGAAATAATCAGTAACCCCGCATAAATAATGCGTGGCCCCATTTTATCTACCAACATACCCACAACGATACGAGCTGGAATGGTCATAGCTACGTTCAGAATAAGCAGGGCCTTTACTTGGGTGTCGGTTAAGTCTAATGAATGCTGAATAGCCGACAGTAGCGGGGCGTGGGCAAACCACACGGCGAAAGTTAGAAAAAAAGCAAACCAAGTAAGGTGTAGAGTTTTAATTTTAGGGTCGCTAAAGCGAAGCAAGTTGAGACTACTAACGGACGGTGTAGATGACATGGTTACCTCATGAAGTACATGATGTTACAGATGCGTTACCAAAGAGGTAACTAATATTATAACGAGCTTGCATTGTCGGTGGTTTAGGCTTTAGGTTGCTTGATCTATGTCAAAAGGCAAAGTTGCGTTGTAAATGCATAATATAACTAACTATTCCCTTTGGGTTAACGGTAGTGCTGCTCTGCGGCACGCTGGTAGGGAGTGCGTACTCACAAATGGGTATGCCGATCCCGCAAATGCGCGCTCTTGGCGCAAAAGAGGTAGGGCGAGGTAGGGGCGTTAACTTGCTTATAAAATCGTTATGATGACAAATACCCACGCAAAGGCTATGGACATAAAAATGGATACCAACCCAAATAAAGTACTCGACGCCACCTTGCCTCATGCTTGGCGGGCGTTAACGCTAGCTACAATGGCCTTCGGTGCCAACTTTTCGGTGTGGGTGCTGTACGCAGTGCTTGCCATTAATATTCAGCAACAGCTGAGTTTAAACGGTGTGGAATTGGGTGTGCTGCTTTCGGCTCCCATGCTGACTGGGGGATTATTGCGTATTCCCATAGGTTTAATTTCAGAATACTATTCGGCCCGCACCTTATGGATTATGCAAATGGTGCTTACTATTCCGTCGTTGGCGTTATTGCCGTTTATAGAAAGCTACGCAGGTTTTTTATGGATGGGCCTCTGGATTGGTATTAGCGGGGTGTCGTTTACCCTTGGCGTACGTTATGTAACCGACTGGTTTGCTAGTCGTAAGCAAGGCTTGGCGCTAGGCATTTTTGGTGCCGGTAATGCGGGCGCAGCCATTTCCTTTATTATGATTCCGCTGCTGGTAAAGTACTACGACTGGCAATGGACAGGGCCAGTTTACGCCGTTGGGTTGCTACTTATGCTGGTTATTTTTGCCGTGGGGGCGCCTAAAGTACCAAGCTATGTGGGCTTTAGTACCGAGCCATGGCGTGCCCATTTAGCGCCCCTGAAAGAGCGCCGCGTGTGGCGCTTTAGCCTGTATTATTACTTTGTTTTTGGTAGCTTTTTGGCACTTATTTTGTGGTTGCCAAGTTATTATATGCAAGCGTACCAATTACCCTTCGACCAAGCCATGGCCTTCACTCTCTTTTTTGTTACTACCTCTAGCATGGTGCGCGCGCTAGGCGGTTGGATGGCCGACCGCTACGGTGGCCGGCTAGTAAACTGGGCTGTGTTTTGGGTGTGCTTAGTGTGTTTGTTCTTTCTTAGCTACCCACCCACCACCATGACCATTCACGGCATTGAACGCGACGTGGTGCTATCGATAGAAGTGAACGTGTGGTTGTTCACAGCGCTAATTTTTATTATTGGCATAGCGCAGGGCCTTGGCCGCGCCAGTGTGCTTAAAGTGTTACATAACTATTACCCCAACCGCATGGGTTCGGTGGGCGGTATTGTGGCAGCCCTTGGTGCCGTTGGCGGATTTACTTTGCCGGTAGCCTTCGGGTTGGTACAAGACTTGCTAGGCATAAGCAGTGGTGCCTTTATGGTGCTCTATGCGGTACTGGCAATGTGCATGACAGCTATGTTCTTTGCCATGCGCGCTGAACGTTACCGTAAAGAGCTGGCGCAAGCCCGCGCCGACACCTTTTATGACGACAACTAACTGATCAGCACAGCTGTTTAGACGAAGGGGAAATAGAACGTGCAAGTAACTAAACAAGCAAAAGAAGACGCGCTAGCGCCATTACTACGCCAAGCATTCCGGCCTATGTTTTTATTTGGGGCAATATTTAGTGCTATTGCTATGGCCTTATGGGGCTTGGCACTTAGCGGTACAATTCAGTTAAACACATATTACAACGTGGTGTTTTGGCACCAGCATGAAATGTTATTCGGCTTTGTTACTGCCATTATAGTGGGGTTTTTACTAACGGCAGTACAAAATTGGAGCGGGGTACGAGCCACGCACGGCTACCCATTGTTTTGGTTAACGGCTGTGTGGTTAGCGGGGCGTTTATTAATGCTGTTTGGCGGCGACTTGCCCCATATAGTGGTAGCGCTGGTCGACTTAGCCTTCTTGCCTATGGCAGCTATTTTCTTTGCCCTTATTTTGCTTAAAGCAGGGCAGCAGCGAAACATGTTCTTTGTGCCTATTTTGTTGCTACTGGCAGTGTGCAACTTATTAATGCACCTAGGCGTGTTGCAAGGCCACTTTCAATTTATAAGCCATGGCAGCACCAATGCCGTGTGGTTAATTACTTTAGTTATGGCGGTAGTGTCGGGGCGAGTATTGCCTATGTTTACCGCCAATGGCACCAGTACTCCAAGAGTTGCCCCAATAGTATGGCTTGATCGGTTAGCACTAGGTTCAATTTGGTTAGTGTTTGTGCTGCATTTCTTTGTGTTGGTGAAATATATTCCAAGCTCGGTCATGGTGGTTTTATTTAGCCTAGCAGCTATTACTAATTTCGTACGCCTTATACGGCTACGCTTTTGGATAACCCTTAATGTGCCGTTGCTATGGAGCTTACATTTAGCCGTGGCCTTTATACCGGCGGGTTTGGCATTGTTTGCTCTGCGTTATGCGGGCTTTAATATTAGTGCTAGCACTGCAACTCACGCCTTAACAGCAGGCGCCATGGGTATCATGATCTTGTCCATGATGGCGCGAGTGTCGTTAGGCCATTCTGGTCGGCCGCTACAACCAAAACGCATTATGGCTATTGCCTTCTTGTTCGTTATTGTGTCGGCGGTTATACGTATTGTTAGCGGCGGCTGGTTCCCCATGACTGCAGCTGAATGGTACAACTGGGCCATAGGCGCTTGGGTGCTGGCGTATGGTTGCTACATTGTGGTGTACTTCCCAGTGCTTACCACGCCACGGGCCGACGGTCGGCCTGGTTAAGCTAAGGCACACACGGGGCAGCTAGTTAGTTTGGGTAGCTGCATGGTATGAAAAGTGGCATGCGCTGCATCGTAAAGAAGCACTTTACCTTGCAGCGTGGTGCCAATGCCTGTTAGCACTTTTAATGTTTCTACTGCTTGTAAAGTACCCACTACTCCCACCAGGGGTGAAAGCACGCCAGCTTCCATACAGGTTAGCTGTTGTTCACCAAAGTAATGACTAAAGCAACGATAACAAGGCATAGCTTTTTGGTGCAATGTTTTTCTGTTCATTGGGTAAACAGCCACCTGACCTTCCATTCGAATAGCCGCCCCCGACACTAATGGCGTGGCGGTACTGAAGCAATAGCGGTTTAAGCACAAGCGAATGTTTACATTGTCGGTGCAGTCCACTATTACGTCTATTTTTGGTTGGGTATCTGCAGCAAATAAACGACCAATATTGTCGTCGGTAATGCGTTCGGTTATGGCCTGAAGTTGGCAATCACTATTCATGTGCTGCACGGCTTTAATAGCCGTGGATGCTTTTAAAGCGCCCAAGTCGGCTTCGCGGTATAGTATTTGGCGCTGTAAATTACTGCGTTCAATAATGTCGTTGTCAACAATGGTTATAGTACCCACACCGCTTGCCACTAAGTAAGGAATAACAGCACAACCAAGCCCCCCAGCACCTACCACTAAGGCATGGCTAGCCAATAGCTTTTCTTGGCCTTCAAAGTCCATACTAGGCAGCATAATATGCCGCGCATATCGCAGCGACTGAGCATCGGTTAGCTCTACTATTGGCTTAGTCATGTTGTTGCACCTTCTTGCTTGTTGTTGATAAGGGCGGTGCTTGCTCGGCCACAACGGGCTGTTCAGGGCGCCGCCATAACCATAAAAGTACCAGTAGAACAGCTAAAGTAATAATGCCCGCCAACAAGCGCGGTGCGCTACTAAGCCAAAGTAAGCACATACTTAGGCTAGTCATTAGGCTAGCCAAGTATTTGGCTTTACGAGAAATTATGCCATGCTGGCGCCAACGTAAAATAGGCGGGCCAAATTGAGGGTGTTGCAATAGCCAACGCTCTAATCGAGGCCAGCCCTTGCCTGCGCACCAAGCCGACAACAATAAAAACGGTACCGTTGGTAAGCCGGGTAAAGGCACACCAATTAAGGCAATAATAAAAAACAATACGGCCGCCACACGCCAAGCAAAACGTTGTAATAAAGTCATAACTCCGTTCCCTCAATTGGCGTGCTGCTGGCGTTCACTTTTAAGCCTAGCCGACGGGCTAATTTGTGCAAGTTGCTGGGGTCTAATTCTAGCATGCGGGCTGCTTGCGCCCACGACTGGTCGCTATAAACCAAGGCTTCTTGAATTAGCCGCCGCTGAGTTTGCTCAACCGCTTCACGCATGGCTAACAGCTCGGTGGGTTGGTTGTTGCTAGCTGGCGCACCATGGGTTTGAATAAGCTCGGAAGGGGGTTCTAAACCGTCGAAATAGTCTGGGCTTAAGGTAACAATGTCGGTCCGAATTTCGCCCAAGCTTAACGCTTTAATTGCCGCGCGGCTAATAACATGTTCTAACTCCCGTACGTTGCCAGGCCAAGGATACTGCAACAGCATTTGCTCGGTGGCGGGGCTTAAACGTAAGCTGCGAAAGCCCAAACGGGTGCGGTTCTGCTCAAGAAAAAAACCAGCCAATAATAAAATGTCTTGGTCGCGCTCACGCAGGGGCGGAATATGTAGTGGGTACACCGACAGCCGGTGGTAAAGGTCAGCCCGAAACTCTTTGGCTTTAATTTGCTCTTGCAGTTTACGGTTGGTGGCAGCAACTATGCGTACGTCTACATGGCGTATTTTGTCGGTGCCCAAGCGCTGCACCTCACCATTTTGCAACACCCGCAAAAGCTTGGCTTGAATACTAAGGGGCAATTCACCCACTTCATCTAGAAATATAGTGCCACCGTGGGCACTTTCAAAACGGCCTTGGCGTTCATTCGTAGCCCCAGAAAAGGCGCCTTTGCTGTGCCCAAACAGCTCGCTTTCGGCTAAACTTTCGGGCAAAGCCGCACAGTTCACATACACCATAGGCTTGTTGGCGCGGCGCGACTGGGCATGTAACTGGCGGGCAAAAAGCTCTTTACCGGTACCGGTGTCGCCGAGTAATAACACTGGCAAGTCTGACTGAGCCACCACCCGTAGCTCTTCTAGTACGCCATTAATAGCGGCACTGTTGCCAATAATGTCGGCACCAGTTTGTAGCTTCGACTCCATTTGTAATTCGTCTTGCCGGCCTTGGCGCAACGCTTTGTTGTCTTGCTCTAGGCCAGTCATACGCAACATGGCTTCAATTACTAACGAACAGCGTTGTAATTCACGCCTGTGCTGTTCATTAAAAGTACCGGGCTCAAGGGCGTCTAGGGTTACGGCTCCCCACAAGGCGCCCTCAATAAATAGCGCCATACCCATACAGTCGTGAACCGCCAAGTGCTGTTTAGGTAAAGCTTCAATTAAACCGTCGTAAGGATCAGGCAACGGGCTGTCGGGCTCAAAGCGTATAGCTTCACGGCTATTGCATAAAATGGCTAAGCGGGGGTGCTGGGCTAATTCGAAATGGCGGCCAAAAGCTTCTTTTACTAGGCCTTGTTGGGCTACCGGGCGCAAACTGTCTTGCTCTTTACGCAATAACACCACGGCCCCACAAGAAAAATAGCTATGTAAACTGGCTACTAATTTTTGTAGGCGAACAGGGCCGGGTAGGTTAGTTACTAACTCAGCGAGCAGGGAGTCTTGCAGCATGGTTAAAAGTACCTTTGTAAGGTTGTTATTACCCGAAAATTTAGGGTTAAAAGTACCATTGCGTGGTGTTTTGTCCTATACCCCAAGCGAGGTACGAGGTTGAAAAGGCGGGTTTAGGGCTTATTTCTCGGGGTCATTGCGGTTGGCATGGGGCTTGCTATATCCACTACATAACCAGCTTGCGCACCAAGCGCATTTAAACACTTACGAAAGGAAACTACTATGCAGTTCTCAGAAGCCACCCAAAATGCCGTTAACCGTAGCCAACACCAGTGGTTGAAAGCCAGTAACAACGAACTGGTCGACTTTATTTTAGAGCGCTTCCATGCGGTCCACCGTGTGCAATTACCCGAAGCCATTGCCTTAGCTCGTCGAGTAGAAGAAGTTCACGCCAATGAAGCTCTTTGCCCCACAGGCTTAGCCGAGCATTTAACCGACATGTACCAAGAGCTAGAAAGCCACATGTTAAAAGAAGAGCAAATTTTGTTTCCGATGCTACGGGCAAACACTCACCCACAGGGCCCTATTATGGTTATGGAGTCGGAGCATGAAGAGCATGAGCTAGCAGTACAAAAAATTGAAGAGCTCACCCAAAGCTTTTCCATGCCAGAAGGTGCATGTGGAACCTGGCGTCGTTTAACGGCATTGTTAATAGAGTTAGCCGACGACTTACGCGACCATATTGAGTTAGAAAATAACGTGTTGTTTGTAAATGAAGAAGTGCGCGCAGGCCAATGTTGTGGTGGCTGCCAATAATAATTGCCACTAAAGTAGGCACTCCTACCCATGACGCAGTAGGGGTGCCGGTCTTTTGATTTGTATCAATATGGTAATTGTATAGGCAGCTAAACTAGGCTTTCTGATGGTATTGAAATGCAGAAGGAGAGCCCAGTGAATAATTTAAAAAAAGTGAAGCCGCTTGTGTATTCATGCTCGGGCTGCTCGAACGTAGCACAGTTAGCAAACGACATAGCCATTTGGTTACGCGATAAAGAAATCGCTGAAATGTCGTGTATTGCTGGAGTAGGCGGCGACGTAAAGTCGCTCGTTCGCTTGGCGCAGTCAAACCGACCTATTCTTGCTATCGACGGTTGCCCTTTAAATTGCGTGAAAGAAAGTTTAAAACGCCATAATGTAGTACCAACGTGGCATATTCAGCTAACAGATTTAGGACTAAAAAAACGTGACGGCGAAAGTTGCACACTGAGCGACATGTATAAGTCGCTTGAGCACACGCATGCAGTATTGGGGTTAGACGCAGAGTTCTGTTATTCAGAACAACGTGATTGGTCATGTAACGACGCTAAAGGTTAAAGGGTTAAGTGAATGGAATGGTATAGTGGTATTAAGTTTGTTCATGTAATTTCCATTCATATATCCATTACCTTGTTCATAATACGTTTTTTTATGGACGACCAAGGCCAGCATGTATGGCGCAGCCGGCCGTGGAAAATGGTCCCGCATATAAACGACACGCTGTTACTGGCTAGCGCCATTGGTTTGTTGTATATAACGGGCTGGCAAATTTTTGTACACTTTTGGATTACCGTAAAAGTAGCCTTGGTGGTGGTGTACATTATTTTGGGCTGGTTCGCTTTGCGAATAAACTTAGCCCGCGGTTATCGCTGGGTGGCCTTTATTATGGCGCTCGGTGTGTTTGTGCTTATTTACGCCTTCGCAATAAAAAAGTTCATGTAACTGCATTTGGCATTCATTCACAATAAAAAACTCGCTAGTAGGGTGCAAACTGTTAGCGAGTTTTTGTTTGTGCGAACTATTTATTTAGTAAGGCTGAACTCAAGCTCGTGGGGCGGTTGGCCTGCTTTTTGATCAGCCAAATACCACTTCATCCAGCGTTCCATGCGGTAGGCATAGTCAAGCTGGGCGGCAGCTCGGCTGTTGCCATGGCCTTCACCTGGGTAAGTTACTAACCGCACCGGCACGTTGCCGTGTACTTTCAAGTACCGATAAAGCTCCATCGACTGGCTAGGGTGTACTCGGGTGTCTTCTTCCCCATGCATAATTAAAATAGGCGTACGGCCCTGCTCGGCCCAGTAAATAGGGCTGCGCTCAAGGTACCATTGCCATTTGTCCCAAGGATAACTGCGCGAATGTACCAGGTTCATTTCATTTGGAATGTCGGTAGTACCAAATTTCGACAGGTTGTCGCTAATGCCTACAAACATAACGCTAGCGGCAAAGTGCTCGGTTTGCTTAGTTGCACCCCAAGCAGAAGCATAACCGCCGTACGAGCCACCGGTAATGCCCACGCGCTTAGGGTCGGCCAAGCCAATTTTTACCAAATGCTCTTTGGCATCAACAATGTCGTCAAATTCCTTCCCCGCGTAGTCGTTTTGACCCAACATCGAAAACTCAACACCACGGCCAGTGCTACCACGGTAATTTGGAAAGAAAGTAGCAAAACCTTCCTGCGCCATGTACCAAGTAGGGGTTGAATAACGGTCGTTCCACCCATGGCGAATATGCGATTCAGGACCACCATGAACAGCCATAATTAAAGGTACGCGCTTACCTGCACGGTAGTTCGTTGGGTAAACCAAAATGCCTTCAAGCTCTAGGCCGTCGCGGGCGGTATAAGTTATTACTTCGCTACGCGGCTGAGTAGCGTTATTTATCCATTCGTTCGAATTGGTTAGCCGAACTAGGTTAGTACCTTGTAGGCGAAAGGCCTCGTTCGGGTGGGCTGGGCTGTTGGCTACTAAAGTAATGGCGTTATGGTTGTCAATGGAGCCAAAGCGCAGAGCATTTAGACGACCAGTAGGCAGCAACACAGTTTGTGCGTTAGTGCGCACATTATGCTGCACCACAGTGGTTTCGGTGTTTATGGCCGCTAACCAAACAAGGGTGTCGTTGTCTTGCCAAATAACGTCTTGTACGTGGCCCATAAAGTTGGGCAGTAACTCGGTAACCGCACCGTTGCGTAAGCTTGCCAAATATAAACGGCCTTTGGCAGGATCATGCTTGTCGGCTGCACCAATTACCGCAAGGCGTGAACCGTCTTTAGAAAATGCCGCGTCGCCTAACTTGCCTTCTGTTTGAATACGCACCACTTCGCTACCGTCGCTATTTAGCACCACGTAACTGCTAAGCATTAAATTGTCGTCAACCATTGGCGTAGGGGCTGCGCGCACAATTAGTTGGTTTGAGCCAGGGCGAAAACTTACCGAATGAACTTCTTCATTGAAAGCAACTGGGGTTACTTCATTGGTGGTTAAGTTCAGCAAATGTGCGCGAGTAAAAAGCACTTCTTCTTCATACACTCGGGCGCGGAAACCGTTACGGGTTAAGTCGGTTTGGTTTTTAGAACCCTTGTCTTTGGCGCGAAAGGCAATGGTTTTGCCATCGTCACTAACGGCAAAGCTAAGTATTGGCGTGCTGTGTTGCAAAATTCGTTGCGACTCGCCACCGCTCACCGGAATGCTATACAAGCTAGTGCGCTTGTCGTCTTCACGGTTAGCTAAATAAAATAGCTGGGTATTGTCGGCACTAAAAGCAATGTTGCGAATACGCACGTTGCCGGTAATAAAGTTTACTTGGTTGCCTTCACTGTTAAGCATAAAAAGTTCAATGTACGAAGTGCCGTCTTCTTCAGCCAGCGGGTTACGTGGGCGAACTTTGGTAAAGGCCGTGTAACGGCCGTCGGTAGAGCTAATTACCTGGCTTACCGACTGGGTGGTAATAATGTTTTCAAGGGTTACATCGGCGGCATGGGCAACGCTTATTGAAAGCAATATTGCACCTAACCAGATTCCGAATCGGGTCATCTTGGTACTCCTAGTTAGTGTTATGCAGCGAAAGGGCGCCGCGGGCTATCATGCGAACTTGCAGAATGGTTTGGTCGGTAAGTTTGCGTAAGTCGTCACCGGTTAAGTCGAGGGCGTCGGCACCGGCACTAAACACAATACGCACTATTGCGTCGCTTTGGGCTTTGGCAATGCGCTCGTCGGTTTTACGCTCTACAATTAAAAAGTCGCGTAGTTCATTAGTGAAGTGGGCAATTTCGCGGGCAATGGCCAAGCGTAATTCTTGGGTTGTACCTGCTTGCTCTTGCAGCATTAAGCGAAAAATATTTTTATTGCGGGTTATGTAGTCCATAAAGGTGTGCACCGACACTTCTATAATAGAGCCGCCATTAGCAATACGTTGGCGCGACTGGCGTAATAATTGGCGTAATGCAAGGCCACCTTCGTCAACTAAGGTTAAACCAAGTTCGTCCATATTTTGGAAGTGGCGATAAAATGAAGTAGGGGCTATGCCGGCTTCGCGGGCTACTTCACGCAAGCTTAAACTAGAAAATGAATTTTCTGCGCACAAATGTTTGAGTGCCGCTTGTATTAACGCGTGGCGGGTTTTCTCTTTTTGCTGGGCGCGAACTCCACTCATGGTCGGTTTCCTAGTGCATGAAAAAATAAGGTTAACAGTGAACACCTGTGCGGTCAATTTACAAAATACAGCTTGATCGTTGCATTAAATAAGTATAAATTCAGCGTACACTTGTTAGCTGAAATGGTCATTTATGAAAAAACCGGCATTACTTTGGCTGAATATTTCTGTATTTAGCGTTACATTTTTGGTGGCTGCCATTGGCACCCCGCTTTATATTGCAATGCACGGCCTTAGCACAGGGCTTGTGGTTGCTTTCTTTGCGCTATTTATTTGGTCGGGGCTGTCTATAACCGGTGGTTATCACCGCCTATGGTCGCACCGCACCTACGACGCCCACCCCATTATACGTGTTATATACGCGTTAGGTGGTGCGTTGTCGTTGCAAAACAGCGTATTGCACTGGGCTTCAGACCACCGCGAACACCACAAGCACGTTGACCATATCGACCACGACCCCTATTCAATTACCCGTGGCTTTTGGTTTGCACACATTGGTTGGATGCTACGTGAATACCATGCCCACCGCTATAACGACTACTCCAATGTTCGCGACTTGCAGCAAGACCCAATAATTGCCTGGCAGCATAAGCATTACTTAGTGTTAACCTTGCTCATGAACATTGGTTTGCCCTTAGTTATTGGCGTCATGCTAGGGCAAATTTGGGGGGCCTTATTGTTTGCTGGCTTCCTACGTTTAGTGGTTAGTCATCACACTACTTTCTTTATTAACTCGTTGGCTCATATATGGGGCAAACGGCCATATACAGAGCGTAATAGCGCTCGTGACAACGGCCTACTTGCTTTTTTAACCTTCGGCGAAGGGTATCATAACTTCCACCATATTTTTGCCGGCGACTACCGCAACGGCATTCGTTGGTACCAGTTTGATCCTACTAAATGGCTAATTGCTTCAATGGCTTGGTTTGGTTTAGCGCGTAATTTGAAGCGCACCAACAAGTACCAAGTTGAAAAAGCCCGCTTAGAAATGCTATGGCTAAAAAGCCAAGAAAAGCGTCCTAGCTTTACCGAACGTTTAGAACAAGAATACGAAAACTTAATGGTTTCGCTACGGGAATTGAACAGCCGCCGCCGAGCCTGGGCGAACGCTAAGCGCGACGCTCTGCAAGACATGGCCCAAGTTAAAGAACTCAAAGCTCAATATAAAAGCCTAAAACGCAGCTTCCGCGAACAAAAGCGCAACTTCCGCCGCCAACTCCTTACCACCTAAACGGTGGGGTCAGAACCAACTTTCGCTAAGCCCTGCTATAGCAGCCAATGGGTTACAAAGTTGCTTCTGACCCCAGTTTAATGTTGTTTGCAAAAACCCTAGTTTTGAGGAATAATTAACCAATTGAAATGGGGTGTGTTATGCAAATTAACTCAGCTGTGCCGAATGCTTTGAACACATCATTACAGGGCATGCAGCGCAGTAGCCAACAAGTAACAACAGCCAGCGAAACAATTGCACGTGGTAGTGTCGGTAACGGCGCGCACAACGTGGAAGCGCTGGTTGCTCTGGTTGAAGGCGAGCAGGCCTACGGTGCTAACGTAAAAGCTTTCGCTACGTCTAGCCGTATGTTGGGCGTGCTGCTCGACACGGAGGCATAAAACTATGTTATTAACTGCCACATCTGCTACCCCATTTACTTCCAATACGGTTGCCACCCCTACCGACGCCATGCGTCGCGACAATCAACAGCGCGAAATTATTGCTCAAGTAAGCCAAAATGAAGGGTTCGCACGTGAATCGGGTTTAGGCTCCGGTGCCGATCGTGCGCCAATGGCCGGTATGCCAAGCTTTGCTAACCAACTTGCTGGCGCACGCCAAGACGCAGAAAACATGCGCCGCCGAGCTCGCGGGGAAGAGCCCGAAAGCAAAGCGCAAGGCAGCACAGAAAAAGCAGCAACAGAAGAAGTAACAAGCGAAGAAAGCAGCGAAGCACCACAAGCGGGCCCTGAACAACTTAACCCAGAAGAAAAGAAAAAAGTAGCCGAGCTTAAAGAGCGCGACGCCGAAGTGCGCCGGCACGAGCAAACACACGCCAGTGTGGGTGGCCAATACGCAGGTACACCTAATTACGAAACCGAACAGGGCCCAGACGGCAGAAGTTATGCTGTAGGTGGCTCGGTCGATATCGACGTAACACCCATAGCCAACGATCCAGCCGCCACCATTCAGAAAATGCAAACGGTGAAACGTGCCGCTTTAGCCGTCGACGAGCCTTCGGCGGCCGATCGCAATGTTGCCAACACAGCGTCGCGCCACGAAAGCGCAGCCCGCCAAGAATTAGCGAGTGAAAAGCAGCAGCCAGCAAGCCAAGAAATGTCCGACGACGAAATAGACATTATGGTAGAACGCTCTAGCCGCATTGAAAGCACTTATCAAGGTAGCTTCCTACCCCGTGAAACATCTGTTCTTGCTCAAGCCTAAATTGGGGTCAGAACAAAACATCTAACACATTGATTCTTAAAGAAGCCGACTCAAATAGCTTGTTCTGACCCCAGCACTAAAGGGCTTTTTCAATTAGCCAGGCCATTATGGGTAAGGTAACCATGCCAATAAGCACCCCATAGCCAATAATTGCAGCAACTAGCCGTGGTTTTAATCCTGCCCCTATAGCAATGGCGCCACCAGTAATCATTGGCGGCATAGCTGCTTCAAGTACCGACACCTGCGCCGCCAAACTATTTACCCCTAATAACATAAATGCCGCTAACGCCACTAAAGGCAGCACCACCAGCTTTATGCTTAGGGCCATAAAAAACGGGGCTAAGTGGTTACTAGCAATGCGTAAACGCAACTGTAAGCCCACGGCTATCATTACTACCGGCACTAAGGTTGAGGCTAAGTTTTCCAGCAAGGGCTGAATAATGCGTGGGTATTCGGTTTGGCCTAAACCAAATGCTTTTAAGGCTAAGGCCAAAATAAGGGCTATTACTGGCGGGAACACTAATAACCTGACAAGGCGTTGGCCTATAGTTAAGCCTGCTTGGCCAGGCGCTGCGCTGGTGCTGGTTGCCCCGTAATGGGCGGCAATACTGCTACTAATTAACGCAAGCGCTAAAAACGAGCCGGTTTGGTCGTAAATAACCGCAAAAGGCAAACCTTCGGCACCGTAAAAGGCTTCAACAAAAGGAAAACCTAAAAATGAGGTGTTGCCAAGGGGTACCACCACCAATAAAGCACCGGTTAGCTCGCGGCTCCAGTGCCAAACTTTACTTGCCAGCAGTACTAAAATAATTGCCAATACATACATGGCCCAAGGAGTAATAAGTGGGGCTAGTACGTCGGCAGTAACTTCTAGTTTAGGTAAATGCAGCAGTATAAGGGCGGGCACCGCTACAAAAATAACGTATTGGTTTAGCACAAAGCCCGACTGCTCGGGCAGTGAACGGGTATGTTGCAACACCCAGCCAATGGCTAGGTATGCAACAATAAGTACAAGGTTATCCATGTATTAACGTTTTTTAGCGTTCGCAAAAGCGTCGGCAAAGGCGCTGTTTATGCCAGCACTTGGCCCAGCCGCTGGTTTTTTTGAAGCCGGCCCCCGCGAACGAGGCTTAGCTGCAACTTTACCACTTGGCTTTGTGCTCGCTTTGGTAGTTGCCGTGTTGTTAGTGTCAGTGGCGTCTTGTAAACGCATGGTTAAACCAATACGTTTGCGCTCTATGTCTACTTCTACCACCTTCACTTTAACAATTTGGCCAGCTTTCACTACCTCGTGGGGGTCGCTAACAAAACGGTCGGCCAGCGCAGAAATATGCACCAAACCGTCTTGGTGCACACCAATGTCTACAAAAGCACCAAAATTAGTAACGTTAGTAACCACACCTTCTAAGGTCATGCCTGGCTTTAAGTCTTTTAGGGTTTCAATGCCTTCACGAAACTCGGCGGTTTTAAATTCAGGGCGAGGGTCGCGGCCAGGTTTTTCCAGCTCGTTTATAATGTCGGTTACAGTTGGCAAACCAAAGGTGTCGTCAATATAGTCGGCTGCATTCAAGCTACGTAAAAAAGCACTGTTGCCAATAATTTCGTCAAGGGCCTTGCCACTTTTCTTGGCAATGCGCTCAACCACTGGGTAGGCTTCTGGGTGCACTGCTGAACGGTCTAACGGATGTTTGCCATTCATAACGCGTAAAAACCCAGCTGCCTGCTCAAAAGCTTTTGGCCCTAAGCGAGGCACTTTCAACAAGCTTTTACGGTCAGTAAACGAGCCTTCAGTGTCACGAAATAGCACAATGTTTTGCGCCAAATTCCGGTTTAAACCGGCCACGCGTGCTAATAACGGCGCTGAAGCTGTATTCAAATCTACCCCAACGGCGTTCACACAGTCTTCCACTACAGCGTCTAGGCTGCTGGCTAATTGCGACTGGCTTACGTCGTGTTGGTATTGGCCTACACCAATGGCTTTAGGCTCTATTTTAACCAGCTCGGCTAATGGGTCTTGCAGGCGGCGGCCAATAGAAACGGCACCCCGTAACGACACATCAAGATCGGGAAACTCAAGCGCAGCAAGTTCAGAAGCTGAATACACCGAAGCACCGGCTTCGCTTACCATTACTTTTTGCAGTGATAAGTCGGGGTTTGCTTTCATTAATTCGCCAACCAGCTTGTCGGTTTCGCGTGAACCGGTTCCGTTACCAATTGCAACCAGCTCTACTTTGAACTGTTTACACATGGCGGCTAAAGAACGCAGCGACTTGTCCCACTGGTTTTGTGGTGCATGTGGAAAAATAGTTGAATGGCCAAGCAACTTACCGGTGGCGTCTACCACCACTACTTTTACCCCGGTACGCAAACCAGGGTCGAGGCCCATGGTGTTTTTAGGCCCAGCAGGTGCAGCCATTAACAAGTCTTTCAGGTTAGTGGCAAACACTTGAATGGCTTCCGCTTCAGCAGTTTCGCGTAATTGGCCAATTAAGTCGGTTTCCATACGCGGTAAAATTTTAATGCGCCAGGTCCACTGTACCGCTTGTTGACGCCATAGGCCCACGGCCGAGCTGTCAATTTTAATACCCGTATGCAAAGCTATTTGGCCTTCATATTGGCTTTGGCGGCTACCTTCTTCGGCCTGTGGGTCGGCATTAATTTTTAACTGTAAAATACCTTCGTTACGCCCCCGCAATAAAGCCAAGGTACGGTGTGAAGGTACTTTACGCAACGCTTCGCTGTAGTCGAAATAGTCGCGAAACTTTGCCCCTTCTTGTTCTTTACCGGGTGCAACCTTCGCTTCAAGCACAGCTTCTTGCCATAACTGAGCGCGAATCGACTTCAATAAAGCGGCATTTTCCGACAAATGCTCCATTACAATAAAACGAGCGCCTTCTAACACTGCTTTGGTGTCGGCAAAGCCTGCTTCAGGGTTAATAAACGGTACGGCTAAGGCTTCCGGGTCAGCATTGTCGTCGGCCATTAAGGTGTTGGCCAAGGGCTCAATACCTGCTTCAATGGCAATTTGCCCTTTGGTTCGGCGTTTGGGTTTAAACGGCAGGTACAAGTCTTCAAGCTCTGTTTTTAACGTACAGGCTGAAATAGCTTGCTCTAGTTCAGGAGTTAACTTTTCTTGATCGGCAATACTTTTTAAAATAAAAGTACGCCGATCATTTAGGTCACGTAAATAAGTTAGGCGCGAAGCTAAATTACGCAGTTGAGTATCGTCGAGCCCGCCGGTTATTTCTTTTCGGTAACGGGCAATAAAAGGTACTGTCGCACCTTCATCGAGTAACTGAATTGTTGCTTGAACCTGAGCCTCACGAACTTGAAGTTCGTGGGCAATAACTGAAGAAACTGCAAGCATACCACTCTCTTTATTTGCTGCAAAAAATGGTGCTTATAATAGCCTACAATTACACTTTTGCCGAATCTCTTGACTCCATGCGCTTATACCAAGCTTGTAAATTTTTATGTTCAGGCAGAATGCGAACATCAATTACGCGGGCAAATTGAATGGTACAAAATGCAGTAATATCAGCAACGGTAAAGCGGTTAACACAAATCCACGTTTCGCCCTGTAGCTGTTCGTCGAGGAAATCATAAAACCGTTCTACTTTCAGTTTGCAATCATTACCCCAAGCTTCGTTGGTGGTCATGCGGTCTTCAAAATAACCGGTTAAATGCTGAAATGCCATACCAGTAGGCAAGAAAAATTGAAACTCTAACCAACGCAGCCATTGCTCAATTAAGGCAGACTCTCTCGAAGTTTTACCCAATAAGTTCTGTGTGTTTGGAAACTGTTGTTCCATGTAACGGCAAATAGCCATCGATTCAGAAATGCAGGTGCCGTCATTTAATTCAAGAACAGGCACTGTTTTCATAGGATTTTTTGCTACGAATTCAGGCGTTAAATTTTCGCCTTCCTTTAAGTCAATCTCCACGCGCTTCACATGATCAAGTAGCCCTTTTTCAGCCAAGAACATACGCACACGTCGTGGGTTTGGCGCCTTTGCCATTTCGTATAGTTTCATATTCAGTCCTTATTGTTATATTTTTATACACCCCCCCCTTGGGTTTAATACTTTTTGGCGCACGATTAAATATGAAACCTCGCGGGTGTTCTACAATGCTAGCACATAAAGCCAAAAAAAATCCCTAGCATTTGCTAGGGATTGTTAAATATTTTATTACTTATTGTTTATTCGGCGTTTTTTACAAACTCATCAAGCCAGGTTACCGTTTCCCACATCATGTGCAAAATAGACTCACGAGCACGGTAGCCGTGGCTTTCTAACGGCAGCATTACTAACCGCGTGGTGCCACCTAAGCCTTTTACAGCCTGGTATAAGCGTTCACTTTGCATAGGGAAAGTACCCGAGTTGTTGTCGTCGGTACCATGAATAAGTAGTAATGGTGTTTTAATTTGGTGCGCAGCAAAAAACGGCGACATACGCAGGTACAACGCTGGGTCGTCCCACACCGTACGCTCTTCACGTTGGAAGCCAAACGGCGTTAAACTACGGTTATAAGCACCACTACGGGCAATGCCGGCCTTAAATAAATTAGTATGGGCCAACACGTTTGCAGTCATAAAGGCACCATAGGAATGGCCGCCAATAGCAACTCGGTTCGGGTCGGTTACACCAAGATCAGCACCCGCTTTAATTACCGCACGCGAGTTCATTTCTAGCTGCTCAATAAAGGTATCGTTCGGTAAGGCATCGCCTAAGCCAACAATAGGCATAGTGGCATTGTCCATCACCGCATAACCTTGGGTAGCTAAAAACTGCGGGCGCCAGTAACTAATACGGTTAAATTCGTAAGGCGAACCCGAAACCTGTGCTGCAGCGGCGTTACTACGGAATTCTCGTGGGTAAGCCCACACAATGGTTGGTAATGGGCCGTCGCGCTCTTTGTCGTAACCTGCTGGTAAAAACAACGTGGCCGACATAGGCAAGCCGTCTTCACGCTCGTAATGTATAAGTTCACGGCGAATATCAACAGTAGCCGGCATAGGGTGCGCGGTTTCTGTTAGCGCACGTAAGCTAGCTGGGTTATTAATGTCGCGTACGTATAAATCAGGTGGCGTATTCAATGCTTCACGGCGGGTAATAAACAAGCCTTCGGTAGCATTTAATGCTGAAAGTGGGCGCTCATAAAAAGGAGCTTCCGACTGCCACAAACGAGTGGTTTCACCGGTAACTAGGTTGCGACGGTCAATGAACGGGCGTTCACCTTCGTCTGAAGCACCGTCACCAGTAAGAATAATGTGGCCATTATCCACTAATAGTACTCTGCGTCTTTGTTCGTTACGGGTCATTAATGGGCGGCCCGGGTCAGTATAGGTATTTTCCCATGAACGCTCCCACACCAATTGTGGAGCAGCGTCGGTGTCTGGGCTAATGCGCCATACTTTTTCAGCACGGTCCGACCATAAACGCTCATAAACTAAAGCAAGCTCGCCACTTTGGGCGGTAAGGCCAGCGTAACGTGTGCTTAAGTCAATAAGCTTTTTAGGAGCAGCCGTAAAAGGCGCGCTTAACTGGAATACTGAATCGCGAATTTCGGCTGGTTGCCGTGGGTCGCCACCGTCTTGGGCTACAGCCCATACTAGGGTGGCGTCTGCGTCGGCCCGCCAAGAAATGCTACGTGGCGTGTTTACTACGGCGTCGAAGGCAATTGGCAGGTTGTCTGCTAAGGGCTGGTTGGTAACTTGGTATAATGCTTTACCTTCTAAGTTCCAAACGTCGGTAGTACGTGCGAAACGTGACCGAGGCACCGCATAGGAATACGGGGTTTGTATTGTTGTTACCAATAAAAATTGGCTGCTCGGCGAAAGTGAGTAATCGCTATACACAGCAGGCGTACCAATTACCTTAGTACGACCACGACCATTAATACGTACAATTTCACTACTATAAAAGTAGTTGAATAGGGCTTCGTCGTGCTCGTTACCTAGCAAGTCTTGGTAAGTACGCGCCGGCGCAACACGGCCACGGCTTTCAGTAACAATAGGGCTGGCAGGCACATTAGGGCGTTGTGGCTCAGCACCACGTTTGGCCGGCACCGCCATTACATATAAGGTTTCGTTGTCGCTTGCCCACTGTAGCGGGTTGCCCCACACACCGTTGGCTTTGGTTTTGCTAAAGCGCTTGGCACGACCACGCTCAACGTCAACACGCCATACTTGCGCTTCGTTCTCTTCAAGCTGAATAAACGCAAGGTAGCGGCCGTCGGTCGACCATGTGGGGTATAAGGCCTTCAAATTGTTTGGTAAGCCACGAATACTAAGGTTGCTACTGTCGCTAATATTCACAAAGGTGAAGCTATTTAAGTAGCGTGCTTGGCTAGTGGTGTTATTGGCCGGGTTAATACGGCTACCGGCTAAGCGGTATTCAGGTGCGGCTAAGTCGGCAATAGAAGGTAATGCTGGCTGGCCGGCAACCAATACTACTTTACCACCTGGTGCAACATAGGCAGCAGGGGCGGGGGCCGCGTCGGCAATATCAATTAGCTCTTGGCTTGGGGTTTGGTAGGTTATATCTACCTGGCCCGCCAAGGCGAGACTCGAAATAAAAGGGGTAACCACCAATAGCAAGGCTAAGGCAATTACCCGAGTGAATTGTGTAAGCATATTTATTGCAACTCCAGAGTTAATGTCTTACTTATCAAAGCGTGAAACAGCATTACTTTCCAGCCTATTGCGATGAAACAAGGGTCATACCCGTTTATTCGGTTTTATCGCCAGGTTTGTCGTAGCGAATGGCGTCAACGTACCAAGTTTTAGGGCCTGTAGGCGTTTGCACCACAAAGTCGTCACCCACTTCTTTTTTCAAACAAGCACGGGCCATGGGTGCGTCTATCGACACCACATTCTTGGCATTATAAATTTCGTCGGGGCCAACAATTTGAAAGTGCAGCTCGTTGCCATCGTCGTCAGAAAGCGACACATAAGCCCCAAAAAACACCTTTCCTTCTTGTTGCGGATGGTAGTCAACCACCTGCAGCTCTTCTAAGCGCTTGCGCAAGTAGCGCACACGGCGATCGATTTCGCGTAATTTACGCTTGTTATATTGGTAATCTGCGTTTTCCGACCTGTCGCCGAGGCTCGCTGCCCAGGTAACAATTCGGGTGGTTTCAGGTCGTTCAACTCGCCATAAATGGTCGTGCTCGGCGTACAGTTGAGCATAGCCGCGGCTAGTAATAAGTTTGGTTTTCATTAGTTATCTTCCGAAAAAGCGGTCGTAGAAGGTCATGCATGGCATGACGTTACAGCGGTATTGTAGGTCACATCAACCATTACCCACTGTAAGTTAAAGGAGCTTGCAGTTCCAGCCACAACTCAATTAGGGTTAATGCGGCATGGCTAATTTCACGCCGATTGTTAGCAATTTGTTGCACGGCATAAGTTGACGTACTTAGTGTTTATGCTGGTGAGGTAAGTAAATTACAACACACTCCAAACACTAGGGGCTAATATGTTCACTTACTTAATCAAATTTATGGTGCTGGTGATATTACTAGCCAACACGCCAAAATGGCTGGGAGCTATTATTTTTATAGCTGCAATGGTGATAGAAATTAAAATGGGCCTAAAATTAGGAATTGCGCAAAGTAAAGAATAATTTTGCCGCAAGCAATACCTACAGAGTACCGCTGCCGTGCTGTAAAGTATGCACGGGGCAGCGGTGGTGTAGTTATGTATCCTGTATTATGCGCGGGTTATGCTCGGCATTACTTTACATTAAACGGGTCGTCGAGAGAGCGTGAAGGCTCGGTAAACCACTTCGGCCCGTTTTCGGTCATATAAAAGTGGTCTTCAAGGCGCACCCCAAACTGGCCCGGGTTAATGACCATGGGTTCGTTACTAAAACACATGCCAGGCGCAAGTTTGGTTTTGTCGTTGCCAACCAAATAGGGCCACTCATGTATGTCCATGCCAATACCGTGGCCGGTGCGGTGGGGCACGCCAGGTAAGCGGTAGTCGGCTTCTAGGTTTAGCACTTTAAGCTTTTCGCGCACTGCGTCGTCTACCGAACCGCAGGTAGCGCCTAGCTTAGCGGCCTTAAATGCCGTTTGTTGAAGCTTACGCTCATATTCCCAAAACTGCCGTTGCGCATCAGTGGCTTCACCAAATGCATAGGTACGGGTAATGTCGGAAAGGTAGCCATGCAACTTACAACCGGTGTCAATAAGTACCCAGTCGTTCTTTGCTAAAACCGGGTCGTAACTTACCCCGTGTGGGTAAGCAGTGGCTTCGCCAAACAACACAATACAAAAGAACGAGCCGCTTGAGCCCACGCGTTTATGCGCTTCATGAATAAAGGCCTTCACTTCCGAGGCTTTAATACCTTCATGCAAAATAGAAGCGGTGGCTTTATGTACTTCTAAGGTCATATTCATTGCGGTTTGAATGAGGTGTAATTCAGCTGCCGATTTGTGCATACGGCATTGGGCGGTAATGCTAACCGCATCAATAAGCTGCGCCGCTGGTTTTACCTGTTGAATTTTAGAAACAATGGCATACGACGTTGATTCGTCGAGCGCTAACTTATAATCGTTACCAAATTGCTGGTTGAGAAAGTTGATCATGAGCTCGGTTGGCGACTCGTGCTCTTCCCATAAAACACATTCCATGGGCAGTACCATGGCCTGGGTTAATGAGCCTTCTTCAAATGCCGGCGCAACCAGCGTTACAGGCCCTTCAGGTAAAATTAATGCACCCACCAGTCGTTCACTTGCCGACCACTTCAGGCCGGTAAAGTACTCAAGGTTAGTACCCGCATTCAAATAAACGGCGCTAACACCTTGTTGCTGCATGAGCGCTTGCGCCTTTTGCACGCGTTGCTGGTATTCCGGCAAGCCAATAGGCGTTGCATTCGTAGCCATATTTTCGAGTTGGTTTAAAGCGTTTTCAATACGAGAGTTTCCCACGCCAAGTGTCATGCTGAACTCCTACAGGTAGTGAATAAAAAAAGGTGCAAACAGCCACATACTCAATGCCAGCTAGTGTAAAGCATTTTTGGTCGGATACGTAGAGGCCGATAGTTACCGGCACCATTCGCATTTACAAACCAGCCATGGTACATACTTTTACTATGCACAGCCTTATGCTAAGTAACGTTTTCGCATAGCTTTTAAGTTTTATATTTTCTTCCTCGAACTGTTTAATACGTTTGATGTTCGAAGCTTCATTTCCGTAGTATTAAAGTTCGAATTGTAATTGGTGGCTTTGTTGGCTCCGAGTTTTTGCAGATGACTTCAACTTCAATGCTGGCATTGTAGTGGTCAAGTAAAACTGGCCACCGGTTTATAGTTATTCCAGTAGTTTGCTTCAGCTTGATTAGGGCTTTTGCCACCATTGTGCTGATGCGGTCTCAATTGACTGTAATAACCGATTAAATACTTCACTATGTGATGCTTCGCTTGGGTAAATGAGAGATAGCCATACGTTGGCGTCCACTCAACCTTTAAACTTCTAAAGAACCGCTCAGTCGGAGCATTATCCCAGCAGTTACCGCGACGACTTAAGCTTTGTTTTATCTGGTACTTCCAGAGCGTCTGGCGGAACTTTCTGCTCGTATAATGACTGCCTTGGTCGCTGTGAAACATAACGCCTTTAGGGCGCCCACGGCTTTCATAAGCCATTTGTAGCGCGTTAGCGGTGAGCCCGCTATCCGGCGATAACGACATCGCCCAACCCACGGGTTTCCTAGCAAATAAGTCTATGACAACAGCTAAATAAGCCCAGCGGTTACCGCTCCAGATGTACGTTACATCACCACTCCAAACGCGGTTCGGCGCTTCAACGTTAAACTGACGGTCTAAATAATTCGGTATCTCAGCATGCACATCACCTGTTTTCTTATATGTGTGACCGGGTATTTGGCAACTTATTAACCCAAACTTTTTCATGAGGCGACTAGCACGAAAGCGGCTTAGCGGCACACCTTGGCTCGTTGCCATTTGCGCGATGCTGCGCGCACCAGCCGAGCCTTCGCTTTCTCGAAACAGCTCTTTGACTTTGGCGATCACCTTGGCTTTCTGAGCGCATACAGGCTGTTTTGAACGTTGTTTCCAGTACTTAAAGCTGCTGCGGTGCACGTTAAACACCGCACAGAGCTTTGTGACTGGATAGCTCGTCTTAAGTTTCTCGATTATCGAGAACTGTTCAGGGAGTCCGACATTAAGAGAGCTGTGGTGTGTTCAATCGGTCAATGCAACATACTGTACTTGTCAACGAATTGGATACTTACTAATGGCAACGATGAAGGAGCGCGGGCTTTCAGCTTCGCAAAAACGAGAGCTTTGGCATAGATGGCGAAAAGGACAGTCTCTCAGTGAGATAGGTCGAGCGCTAGG
>NZ_JAMFTN010000048.1 GCF_023922585.1 Aliidiomarina quisquiliarum | reverse complement strand
CGGTGTCGTACCTATGCGTGTTGTTTATACGCCCACCCGTACGGCGGTGCCGTACCTACGCGTGTTGTTTATACGCCCACCCGTAGGTCATGCATGGCATGACGAAGCATTGCCTGCCGCAACAACGGCGCCTTTTTTATTGGGCAGTTCTTGCCTTTCCACGGGGCATAGGTATAATGACGCGTCCCTTCTTGTCGTATTCTTTATAAAAACCTACTTTAATGCTTTAAAACGCATTACTTGGGTGTATCGGCAAAATGGATATTCGTATTAGGGGTGTAGTTCCAATTGGTAGAACGGCGGTCTCCAAAACCGATGGTTGGGGGTTCGAATCCCTCCACCCCTGCCAGATTTTTTCCGCACGTAAAAAAAGCGGGCGGAGTGTAAGCAAAGATTCAGGATAAATAACCATGAGTGCAAATACAGGTACCACGTCTAATCCGTTAGATAGTTTAAAATGGATCATCGCAATAGGCTTTCTTGCTGCAGCAGTTGTAGGTAACTACATGCTAGGTACAGTGCCAGTGGCATTCCGTGCTATGGGTGTAATTGTTCTCGTGCTGTTAGCAGGCGGCACCCTAGCAACAACAATACGTGGCGCACAGTTTCTTGGTTTTGCCAAAGAAAGCCGTATTGAAGTTCGTAAAGTGGTTTGGCCAACACGCAAAGAAGCAACCCACACAACCTTAATCGTGCTGCTAGCAACCTTCCTGGTTGCACTGTTGCTTTGGGGCTTAGACGGTATTTTAGTACGTGTTGTTGGCTTTGCTGCCGGCATGGGCATTTAATTAACCGGGAGAGCATTATGACCACAGAAATAAAAAAGCGTTGGTATGTAGTTCAAGCTTTCTCAGGCTATGAAGGGCGTGTGGCAAAAATTCTTCAAGAACAAATTAGAATTCATAACATGGGCGATCGCTTCGGCCAGGTTTTAGTTCCTACTGAAGAAGTTGTTGAAGTGCGTGGTACGCAAAAGCGTAAAACCGAACGTAAGTTTTTCCCTGGCTACGTACTTGTCGAAATGGCCATGGACGACGAAACCTGGCACTTAGTAAAAAGCACGCCGCGGGTACTTGGCTTTATAGGCGGTACCGCCGAGCGCCCAGCGCCGATTTCACAGAAAGAAGCCGATGCTATTTTAAATCGCTTAACTGAGTCTGCCGATCGTCCCCGTCCGAAAACAATGTTTGAACCAGGTGAAATGGTTCGTGTTACCGACGGCCCGTTTGCCGACTTTAACGGTACAGTAGAAGAAGTAGATTACGAAAAGAACCGCATGAAAGTGTCGGTTTCTATATTTGGTCGTTCAACACCAGTCGATTTAGACTTTAGTCAAGTCGAAAAAGGTTGATCTTGGCCGCGGGTCGCTATATAATCCGCGTCCGTTTTTCAATATCGGGTAGCCGTTTGAGTAGTCCTCCTCTTGGTCTACGAGGCGCTTCACCCATTTATAGAGGTTATTAATCATGGCTAAGAAAGTTTCCGCCATTATCAAGCTGCAGGTAGCAGCTGGTGCGGCAAACCCGTCACCACCCGTTGGTCCTGCGTTGGGTCAGCACGGTGTTAACATTATGGAATTCTGTAAAGCGTTTAACGCCCAAACAGACAACCTTGAAAAAGGTGCACCAGTTCCTGTTGAAATCACTGTGTTTGAAGACCGTTCTTTCACCTTCGTAACAAAAACTCCTCCAGCAGCCTTCTTATTGAAGAAAGCAGCAGGCGTTAAGAGTGGTTCAGGCCGCCCTAATACGGACAAAGTGGGCACTGTTACTCGCGCTCAACTGGAAGAAATCGCAAAAACCAAAGAACCAGATCTGACCGCTGCGGATCTTGAAGCAGCAGTTAAAACAATTGCTGGCTCTGCACGTTCTATGGGCTTGAAGGTAGAGGGATAAGCAGATGGCACGTTTAACTAAGCGCATGAAAACAATTCGCGAAGCGGTTGATAAAACCCGCGACTACGACATTAACGAAGCACTTACTTTGCTAAAGTCGTTAGCTACCGCCAAATTCACTGAAAGTGTTGATGTTGCCGTAAACTTGGGCATCGACGCACGTAAATCTGACCAAAACGTTCGTGGTGCTACGGTACTACCAAACGGTACTGGTCGTGACGTTCGTGTGGCAGTATTTACTTCTGGCGATAACGCTGAGAAAGCTAAAGCTGCAGGCGCAGAATTCGTTGGTATGGAAGACCTAGCCGAGCAAATTAAAGGCGGCATGATGGACTTCGACGTAGTGGTTGCATCACCAGATGCAATGCGCGTTGTTGGTCAACTAGGTCAAGTGTTAGGCCCACGTGGTTTAATGCCTAACCCAAAAACGGGTACTGTAACACCCGACGTAGAAACTGCTGTTAAAAACGCCAAAGCTGGCCAGGTGCGCTACCGTAACGACAAGAACGGTATTATTCATTGCACCATTGGTCGAGTAGACTTTGACGATGAAAAGCTAAAAGAAAACTTAGAAGCCCTTATAGTAGCTTTGAAGCGCGCGAAGCCTTCTTCAGCAAAAGGGGTTTATGTTGGTCGTATTACCCTGTCTACCACTATGGGCGCTGGTGTACGTATCGACGATTCAACTTTAAATACTAAAATTTAATTAGTAGTTAAAGTATGGTTTTAGGGTTGGAGTCGCCTTCTCACATTTATTTGTTGAGGTGGCTCCCATCCAAGACCGCAGGCGTTATTTGCAGTTGTAAATAACTTAATCATGAAAGCCCGCGCAGATGGTGATATCCGACTCAGACTCTCTGGGTGAGATTCACCGTGACAAAGCGGCGAGGAAGCAATTGGGAACTCGCTAAATTGTAACGACGAGGTCCGGATGTACCGGTTCCTCAGTTAAAAGAGGTGATACTAGTGGCACTAGGTTTAGAAGCAAAAAAGCTGATCGTTAAAGAAACTAACGACGTAGCTTCCACAGCTCTATCCGTCGTTGTTGCTGAGTATCGTGGTATGGAAGTTGCGGACATGACCGTACTTCGCGCCCAAGCACGTGAACAAGGTGTGTATCTGAAGGTAATTCGGAACTCACTAGCAAAACGCGCTTTAATGGGTACGAAGTTTGAAGACATTGATTCAGCTCTTGTAGGACCTCTTGTTTATGGCTTCTCTCTTGAAGCTCCTGGCGCAGCAGCTCGTTTGTTTAAAGAGTTTGCAAAAGGTAACAAGAACTTGCAGGTAATGGGTCTGTCTATCGGTAATGGCTTAATGGGTCCAGATAAATTGGACGCAGTAGCATCACTTCCGACACGCGACGAAGCGTTGGCCAAATTGCTTGCTACGTTCAAAGCGCCGGTATCGAAGTTCGTACGTACTCTTAACGAAGTACCAACGAAATTTGTACGCGTTTTGGCAGCAATCAAAGACGCCAAATAAGCGACTTAATAATTTATTTTACTTACTTAAACCCGGGAGTTTAGAGAAATGGCTCTGACTAAAGAAGACATTTTAAACGCAATCGCAGAAATGCCAGTAATGGATCTGGTTGAACTGATCGAAGCGGCCGAAGAAAAATTTGGTGTTGACGCATCTGCTGCTGTTGCAGTAGCTGCTGGCCCTGCTGCTGCAGCTGATGCAGTAGAAGAGCAATCTGAATTTGACGTAATCCTGAAATCATTTGGTGGCAATAAAGTTGCAGCTATCAAAGCTGTGCGTACAATCACAGGTCTAGGCTTGAAAGAAGCTAAAGCACTTGTAGAATCTGCGCCAGTTCCAGTGAAAGAAGGCGTTGCGAAAGAAGAAGCTGAAGAACTGAAAAAGCAGCTTGAAGAAATTGGTGCGGAAGTTGAAGTTAAGTAAGCTACTTGACTTGCAATAAGGCCCTCAAAGGCTTTGGGCTGGTGACTTTTTAGTCACCAGCCTTTTTGCGCTCATAAGGAAGGTAGGTTTCCTGTGCCCCTATACTCCTTACAACCAATCACAGGCGGACGGATTGTGACGAACTCCGTTGGCTGCTGCCACCATAGGCAGCTTGGGTCAGAAATCAGCTAGCTGAGGAACCCCATGGCGTACTCCTACTCTGAAAAAAAACGAATTCGTAAGGACTTCGGGAAACGTCCCCAAGTTCTAGAAGTACCTTATTTGCTCTCAATTCAGCTCGACTCTTTCAAAAAGTTTATTGAAAGTGATGCGACCGGCGAATACGGCCTTGAGGCAGCATTTGGCTCGGTCTTCCCGATCGCGAGCTATTCCGGCAATAGTGAGCTGCAATATGTCAGCTACCGTTTAGGTGAGCCCGTATTCGACGTTAAAGAATGTCAAATTCGCGGTATTACGTACTCTGCACCATTACGTGTAACTTTACGTATGGTGGTATATGACAGAGACGCACCTCCCGGCACTGTTAAAAATATTAAAGAACAGGAAGTTTACATGGGCGAAATACCGCTCATGACCGATAATGGAACCTTTGTAATTAACGGTACTGAACGAGTTATCGTTTCTCAGCTACACCGTTCACCGGGAGTGTTTTACAGCCACGACGGCGGTAAAACTCACTCGTCTGGTAAAGTTCTTTATAATGCGCGCGTTATTCCTTACCGTGGTTCATGGCTAGACTTTGAGCTAGACCCTAAAGATAACGTATTCGTACGTATTGACCGTCGCCGTAAATTACCTGCGACCATAATGTTGCGTGCGTTAGAATATACCGACGAAGAAATTCTCGATATGTTCTTTGAGACCACAGAATTTGAAGTGCGTCGTAGCAAACTGTTCATGACACTAATTCCAGAGCGCCTACGTGGTGAAACTGCTTTGTTTGATATTAAGTCGCCAGAGGGTGACTTAATTGTAGAGAAAGGCCGCCGAGTAACAGCGCGCCATATCAGACAAATTAGCGAACTAGGCATTACTGAAATGGAAGTACCGCAAGACTACCTAGTTGATAAGGTGCTTGCGAAAGACTATGTAAATAAAAAGACAGGCGAAATAGTTGCGCCGGCCAACACGGTAATAACTCTTGAAGTATTAGCTGAACTTATTGAAGCTGGCTTTAAGAAGTTTTCGACCCTGTTTATTAACGATCTTGACCACGGTGCATACATTAGCGAAACCATGCGTATTGACCCAAGCTCGAACAAGCTTGAAGCTTTGGTAGAAATTTATCGCATGATGCGCCCAGGCGAACCGCCAACTAAAGACGCAGCAGAAAGCTTGTTCGAGAACTTGTTTTTCTCGCCCGAGCGTTATGATTTGTCGACCGTTGGCCGCATGAAGTTTAACCGTCGCTTAGGCCGCGATATTGAAACCGGCGCGCCTACGTTAACCCGCGAAGACGTTGTTGATGCAATGAAGAAGCTTATCGACATTCGTAACGGTTTAGACGTAGTAGACGACATTGACCACTTAGGTAACCGCCGTATTCGTTCGGTTGGTGAAATGGCAGAAAACCAATTCCGTGTTGGTTTAGTGCGTGTTGAGCGGGCAGTTCGTGAGCGCTTAAGCCAAGGCGACCTAGAAACCATTACGCCGCAAGATCTTATTAACGCGAAGCCTATTTCGGCTGCTGTTAAAGAGTTCTTTGGCTCAAGCCAATTGTCACAGTTTATGGACCAGAACAACCCATTGTCGGAAGTAACGCATAAGCGTCGTATTTCTGCTTTAGGTCCGGGTGGTTTAACCCGTGAACGTGCTGGTTTTGAAGTACGTGACGTACACCCAACGCACTACGGTCGGTTATGCCCAATTGAAACGCCGGAAGGCCCGAACATTGGTTTAATTAACTCGTTATCTACTTTTTCGCGTACCAACGAATATGGTTTCTTAGAAACACCATACCGTCGGGTAGAAAATGGCGTGGTAACCGACGACGTGCATTACTTGTCTGCCATTGAAGAAGGCAAATACATGATCGCGCAGGCGAACATTGTGTTAAACGACAAGAATGAAATTGTTGAAGACTTAGTGCCAGCGCGTTATGACAACGAAACAACCTTAACAACTCGCGACCAAGTACAGTTCATGGACGTTGCGCCACAACAGATCGTGTCTATTGCGGCGAGCTTAATTCCGTTCCTTGAGCACGATGACGCTAACCGTGCATTAATGGGTTCGAACATGCAACGCCAAGCGGTGCCAAGCCTACGCGCTGTTAAGCCGTTAGTAGGTACCGGGGTTGAACGTTTAGTAGCCGTAGACTCGGGTGTAACCGTGGTTGCCAGCCGTGGTGGTGTGGTTGATTACGTTGATGCGGGCCGTATTGTTGTTAAAGTAAATGAAGAAGAAATGTTACCTGGCGAAGCGGGTATCGACATTTACAACTTAACCAAATACACCCGTTCAAACCAGAACACCTGTATTAACCAAACGCCATGTGTGAACTTAGGCGAACCAGTTATGCGGGGCGACGTATTGGCCGACGGTCCTTCAACCGACCTTGGTGAACTTGCACTAGGCCAAAACCTACGTGTGGCGTTTATGCCTTGGAACGGTTACAACTTCGAAGACTCGATTCTTATTAGCGAGCGTGTAGTTGAACAAGACCTGTTAACTAGTATTCATATTCAAGAGTTAACCAGTACAGCGCGTGACACTAAATTAGGCGCAGACGAAATAACTGCCGACATTCCAAACGTAGGTGAAGCAGCACTAAGCAAGCTTGACGAGTCGGGTATTGTTTATATTGGTGCTGAAGTTCATGGTGGTGACATTCTGGTAGGTAAAGTAACACCAAAAGGTGAAACCCAGCTTACGCCAGAAGAAAAGCTACTACGCGCTATTTTTGGTGAGAAAGCGTCGGACGTTAAAGACAGTTCTTTGCGGGTACCAAACGGTATTAGTGGAACGGTTATAGACGTACAAATTTTCACTCGTGACGGCTTAGAAAAAGACAAGCGTGCACTTGATATTGAAGCCATGCAGCTTGCGCAAGTGAAGAAAGACTTAACCGACGAGTTTAAAATTTTAGAAGACGGTATCTTTACCCGTGTTCGTAGCTTGTTGTTGGCTAATGGTTTTGACGAATCGAAGTTAGCTGCGATTGATCGTAGCAAATGGATTACGCAAAACCTAAAAGACGAAGGTGCTAACTTAGATCTTGAGCAGTTGGCCAAACAACACAAAGAAATACGTGACGACTACGATAGTCGTTATGAGCAAAAACGCCGTAAAATTACTCAAGGCGACGACCTACAACCAGGTATACTGAAAACTGTGAAGGTTTACTTAGCAGTAAAACGTAGCATTGCTCCTGGTGACAAAATGGCCGGTCGCCATGGTAACAAAGGTGTTATCTCTACTATTGTGCCGATTGAAGACATGCCCTATGACGAAACCGGTGAACCTGTTGATATCGTATTGAACCCGTTAGGTGTTCCTTCACGAATGAACGTAGGTCAGATTTTAGAAACACACTTAGGTGCTGCGGCGCGTGGAATTGGTCGCAAGATCGAAAAAATGTTAGCAGAGCAGGATAGAGTTACTATGCTGCGCAAATACCTACAAGACGTGTATGACCTTGGCAAAGGCCGTCAAGACGTAGACATTTCAACCTTTAGCGATGAAGAAGTGTTACGTTTAGCCGACAACCTAAAAGCCGGTTTACCTATTGCTTCGCCAGTATTCGACGGTGCAGTAGAAAGTGAAATTAAAGGCCTGCTGAAAATGGCTGATTTACCAGAAACTGGTCAAATTACGCTATATGACGGCCGTACCGGCGAACCTTTCGAACGCCCGGTAACGGTGGGCTACATGTACATGTTGAAGCTGAACCACTTAGTAGACGACAAAATGCACGCTCGTTCTACTGGCTCGTACAGCCTTGTTACTCAGCAGCCGCTGGGTGGTAAAGCACAGTTCGGTGGCCAGCGTTTCGGTGAAATGGAAGTTTGGGCGCTAGAAGCATACGGTGCGGCTTATACGCTGCAAGAAATGCTAACGGTGAAATCAGACGACGTTGAAGGCCGGACCAAAATGTACAAAAACATCGTCGGCGGTAACTACGAAATGGACCCAAGTATGCCAGAGTCGTTCAACGTATTGTTGAAAGAGATTCGCTCACTTGGTATTAGCATCGAGTTAGAAGACGAATAACGGCCCCGGTACGGGAGGTTCCTAGAACCTCCCGACAAGCTTTAACTCCGACAGGAGACGTAACGTGAAAGACTTATTGAAGTTTATCAAGCCACCTAAAGAAGGCGAAGAATTCGACCGAATTCGAATTGGTTTGGCATCGCCAGATCAAATTCGTAGCTGGTCGTTCGGCGAAGTTAAAAAGCCGGAAACTATTAACTACCGTACGTTCAAACCAGAGCGTGACGGCCTTTTCTGTGCCCGTATTTTTGGCCCAGTAAAAGACTACGAATGCTTATGTGGTAAGTACAAGCGATTAAAGCATCGTGGCGTTATTTGCGAAAAATGTGGTGTTGAAGTAACCCAAACCAAAGTACGCCGCGAGCGTATGGCCCACATTGAATTAGCTAGCCCAGTTGCTCATATTTGGTTCTTGAAGTCGTTGCCTAGCCGTATTGGTTTAATGCTCGACATGACCTTACGTGATATTGAACGCATTCTTTATTTTGAGTCGTATGTTGTTATCGACGCCGGCCTAACTTCTATGGAAGTTGGTTCTATGCTGGGCGAAGAAGAATACTTAGACTCACTAGAAGAGCACGGCGACGAGTTTGAAGCGAAAATGGGTGCTGAAGCCATTTTGCATTTATTACAGCAAGTAAACTTAGAAACAGAAATTCGTGCGCTGCGTGAAGAATTGCCAGAAACGAATTCTGAAACCAAACGTAAAAAAACTACCAAGCGTTTAAAGCTGCTTGAGTCATTCCACCAGTCGGGCAACAAGCCGGAGTGGATGGTATTGAAAGTATTACCAGTATTACCACCAGACTTGCGTCCGCTAGTACCGCTAGACGGTGGCCGTTTTGCTACCTCTGACTTGAACGACTTGTATCGTCGCGTTATAAACCGTAATAACCGCTTGAAGCGTTTATTAGACCTAGCAGCACCCGACATTATCGTTCGTAACGAAAAACGTATGCTGCAAGAAGCGGTTGACGCCTTATTAGACAACGGCCGTCGTGGCCGTGCTATTACAGGTTCAAACAAGCGCCCATTGAAATCTTTGGCCGACATGATCAAAGGTAAGCAAGGTCGTTTCCGTCAGAACTTACTAGGTAAGCGTGTTGACTACTCAGGCCGTTCAGTAATTGTAGTAGGACCAACGCTGAAGTTACATCAGTGTGGTTTACCGAAGAAAATGGCTTTAGAGCTATTCAAACCGTTTATTTATGGCAAGTTAGAAGGCCGTGGCTTAGCAACAACCATTAAAGCTGCTAAGAAAATGGTTGAACGTGAAACAGCAGAAGTGTGGGATATTCTAGACGAAGTTATCCGCGAGCACCCTGTATTACTAAACCGTGCACCAACCTTGCACCGTTTGGGTATTCAAGCGTTCGAACCGGTTCTTATTGAAGGTAAAGCAATACAACTGCACCCACTAGTGTGTGCAGCTTATAACGCTGACTTCGACGGTGACCAAATGGCCGTGCACGTACCGCTTACGCTGGAAGCCCAGATGGAAGCCCGTGCGCTCATGATGTCGACCAACAACATTCTTTCACCTGCAAGTGGTGAACCAATTATCGTACCTTCGCAAGACGTTGTACTAGGTGTTTATTACCTAACCCGCGACAAGATAAATGGTAAAGGCGCAGGCATGATCTTCAAAAGCGAGAAAGAGGCAGAAAAAGCCTATCGCGCGGGTCATGTGGAATTACACAGTAAAGTTAAAGTGCGCATTGAAAATTCGTACTTAGACGCCGAAGGTGTGATGGTTCGTGAAACGAAAATTTACGACACCACACCAGGCCGTGCAATTTTCTCTTTGATATTGCCGGAAGGTTTGTCCTTCGATTTAATTAACCAAGACATGGGTAAAAAGCAGATTTCAAAGCTATTGAACCGTTGCTACCGTGACTGTGGTTTAAAATCGACGGTAATTTTTGCTGACCAATTAATGTATATCGGCTTCCATTACGCCATGGTGTCGGGTACGTCGGTTGGTATTAACGACATGGAAATTCCAGCCGCTAAAGCAGACATTATTGAAGACGCTGAAGGTCAGGTTGCAGAAATTCAAGAGCAATTTGAGCAAGGCTTAGTAACCGCTGGTGAAAAGTACAACAAGGTTATTGACATTTGGTCGACGGCGAACGAACAAGTTTCGAAAGCCATGATGGACAACTTGTCGAAAGAAACCGTACTAGACGCAGATGGTAAAGAAGTTCAACAAAAGTCGTTTAACTCGGTATTCATGATGGCCGATTCCGGTGCGCGAGGATCTGCAGCCCAGATTCGTCAGCTAGCTGGTATGCGTGGCTTGATGGCCAAACCCGATGGTTCAATTATTGAAACGCCAATTATTGCGAACTTCCGTGAAGGACTAAACGTACTTCAGTACTTTATTTCTACCCACGGTGCGCGTAAAGGTTTGGCCGACACGGCATTGAAAACAGCGAACTCGGGTTATTTAACCCGTCGTTTGGTAGACGTTGCTCAAGACCTTGTTATCAGTGAAGCAGACTGTGGCACCTATGATGGCTTATACATTAAACCTCTTATTGAAGGTGGTGATGTAGTAGAACCATTACGTGAGCGTGTATTAGGCCGGGTAGTGTGTGATGACATTCTTAAGCCGGGCACCAAAGACGTGCTGGTTCCACGTAACATCATGCTAGACGAAAAACTGTGTGACCTGCTTGAAGAGCACTCAGTAGACGAAGTAAAAGTACGCTCGGTAATTACCTGTGAATCAATTCATGGTGTGTGTTCAAACTGTTATGGACGCGACTTAGCCCGCGGACATTTGGTGAACGAAGGTGAAGCGGTTGGTGTTATAGCTGCCCAGTCTATTGGTGAGCCAGGAACACAGTTAACCATGCGTACGTTCCACATTGGTGGTGCTGCTTCGCGTGCGTCGGCAGACAATAATATTCAGGTGAAAAACCCGGGTACTATTAAGCTGCATAATGCTAAATACGTTGAGAACTCTGACGGTTTACCTGTTATTACCTCACGTTCTGCAGAACTAACGCTTATTGACCAGTATGGTGCCGAGCGCGAGCGCTATAAACTACCCTATGGTGCAGTACTGAAAAAAGGCGACGAAGCGGCAGTTGTAGCTGGCGACTTTGTAGCTAACTGGGACCCGCACACACACCCAATTATTACCGAAGTAGCTGGTAAAATTAAGTTTGTCGATATGATCGACGGTGTGACCATGCGTACCCAAACCGACGAACTAACGGGTTTAACCAGCGTGGTTGTGCTCGACACTGGTGAACGTACCAGTGCCGGTAAAGACATGCGCCCAGCCATTAAGCTTGTTGACGAGGAAGGTAACGACGTAAATATCGTTGGTACCAATATGCCTGCTCAGTATGTGTTGCCGGGTGGTGCGATTATTTCTTCAGCCGACGGTTCTCAGGTTAGCGTTGGTGACCCACTTGCGCGTATTCCGCAAGAAGGTACCAAAACTCGTGACATTACCGGTGGTTTACCACGGGTAGCCGACTTATTCGAAGCACGTAAACCAAAAGAGCCTGCTATTTTGGCAGAGCACAGCGGTATTGTGTCATTTGGTCGTGAAACCAAGTCTAAGCGCCGGTTATTAATTACTCCATTAGAGGGTGAGACAATACCAGGGTTAGCTGAAGGCGAAGTTTATGAGGAAATGATTCATAACTGGCGTCAGCTGAACGTGTTCGAAGGTGAAGAAGTGACGAAAGGTGATGTAATCGCCGATGGTCCAGAAGCACCGCACGACATTCTACGCTTACGTGGTGTGTCGGCAGTTGCTAACTACATTACCAACGAAGTTCAGGAAGTATACCGTTTGCAAGGTGTAAAAATTAACGATAAGCACATTGAGGTTATTGTTCGCCAAATGTTGCGTAAGGTTATCGTTGAAAAGTCAGGCGATAGCACCTTCTTACCAGGTGAAATGCTTGAATTCTCACACGTTAACGACGTTAATCGTGCCCTTGAAGCGTCACGCAAAATGCCGGCAACCTTTGAACGTCAGCTATTGGGTATTACCAAAGCGTCACTTTCTACTGAGTCGTTTATTTCAGCGGCTTCGTTCCAAGAAACCACGCGAGTACTTACCGAAGCAGCTGTACAAGGTAAGCACGATCCATTACGCGGCTTGAAAGAAAACGTTATTGTTGGTCGTTTAATCCCGGCAGGTACGGGTTATTCATACCATCAGGAACGCCAACGCAAGCGTCGTATAATTATGGACGAGCGTACCGGTTCGGTAACCGCCGCCGAAGCGTCGAAGAAATTGGCTGCGGCTTTGAAAGAAAATGAAGCCGACGGTAATAAGTAACACGCATTTGCAGTAACTATCAAAAGGGCCCAACAGGGCCCTTTTTTGTTGCTTCAATTCTGTTGACACTGGTTATAGCCAGTGTTATGGTCAATGTTAATTTATTTTAATATTGATTTAATAAGTATGGAGATAGCACATGATAAAGAAAGTTTTATATGCAGGGTTAATCGTTTTTTATGGATTTAACTCGACCTTTGTATCAGCTTCCACAGTAGAAATTGACACACCGAATTGCCAGATAAGTTGCTCTGAGTCGGTTAAGCTAAAAAACAATTATGTAATTGTTGTACGGGACGAACAAGGGAGTATTTTTCACATTGAACAATTAGACCTTGCCAACAACGCTACTCATTTAGGCTCGTTAGAGTCGGTAGCAGAAGTAGGAATGGTAATAATGAGTACTATTCCTGATGGTAGTTACACGAATAGCAGAACAGATCGTTATGAAACACCTACTCAAATTATTGAAGTAACGACCCATTTTTATTTTAATGCAGCAGGCGAACTTATCGATGTGCAAGTTACTGAAGTTCGTTTCACAAAAACCCCCGGCGATACACAAATAGAAAAATAAGCATGCTTTCAAGAATGTTTATTACCTTTCTTTCAAATCCCTAGCTGGGCTAGGGGTTTCTTGTTTTACCTAACTATTTCTTACCCGTAACCCCAGTATAAGCGCTATAATGTGGATAACAGTTGACAGTCCAATTAATGACCTATAAAATTCGCCCTCCTCAGATTGGGGAATTACCTTGTTTTTTGGTCCTGATTTAGCGACTGAGACCATAAAATAACGGAAGCTGTACCAAATAGCGGGAGCTACGTGGTGCAGTCTTTTGTTCGCAATTGTAAATGCTATAAGTGGAGAAACCATGGCAACAGTAAACCAGTTAGTGCGCAAAGGACGCAAAAAGCCGGTCGATAAGAACAACGTACCGGCGTTGCAAGCTTGCCCACAAAGACGTGGTGTTTGTACTCGTGTGTACACCACCACACCTAAGAAACCAAACTCAGCACTACGTAAAGTATGTCGTGTGCGTTTAACCAACGGTTTCGAAGTAAGCTCATATATCGGTGGCGAAGGCCACAACCTACAAGAGCACAGTGTTGTTCTTATCCGCGGTGGTCGTGTTAAAGACTTACCAGGTGTTCGTTACCATACGGTTCGCGGCGCATTAGACTGTGCCGGCGTAAACAGCCGTAGGCAAGGCCGTTCTAAATACGGTGCTAAACGGCCTAAGTCTTAACGGTTCTCCGTTCTAGTAAGGCCAAACTAAATAATAATGTTTTGGGTTTAACCCTGAAGATATCGGAGAAATGTAATGCCTAGAAGACGTGTCATAGGTCAACGTAAAATTCTGCCAGATCCGAAGTTCGGATCAGATTTGTTGGCTAAATTCATTAACGTTGTCATGGTTGATGGTAAGAAATCAGTCGCTGAAAATATAGTTTACGGTGCTTTAGAAATCGTAGCTGAAAAAACAAGTAAAGATCATCTTTCAGTATTTGAAGATGCGCTTGAAAATATTCGCCCTTCAGTCGAGGTTAAGTCTCGTCGTGTGGGTGGTTCTACATACCAGGTACCAGTTGAAGTACGCCCAGTTCGTCGTAATACCTTAGGTATGCGTTGGATGGTTGAAGCTGCCCGTACTCGTGGTGAAAAATCAATGGCACAACGCCTTGCTGGCGAAATGTTAGACGCATCACAGAACAAAGGTTCTGCAGTACGTAAACGTGAAGACGTTCACCGTATGGCTGATGCGAACAAAGCGTTTGCTCACTACCGCTGGTAATCACGCTCAAATAAAGAGGAATGTATTGTGGCAAGAAAAACTTCGATTGAGCGCTACCGTAATATCGGTATTTGTGCTCACGTAGACGCAGGTAAAACAACCACTACTGAGCGTATACTATTTTATACTGGCCGTAGCCATAAGCTTGGTGAAACCCACGATGGTGGCGCAACCACAGACTGGATGGCGCAAGAGCAAGAGCGTGGTATTACTATTACCTCTGCTGCGGTAACCAGTTTCTGGAAAGGGATGGATCAACAGTTCCCAGAGCATCGTATTAACATTATCGATACCCCAGGACACGTAGACTTTACCGTTGAAGTAGAGCGTTCACTACGTGTACTCGACGCAGCTGTTGTTGTTCTTTGTGCATCGTCTGGTGTGCAACCGCAAACTGAAACAGTTTGGCGTCAAGCGGATAAGTATGAAGTTCCACGTATGGTGTTCGTCAACAAGATGGACCGTATGGGTGCTGACTACTTAAACGTTGTTGATCAAATTAAAACACGCTTAGCTTCTGTGCCAGTACCGTTAAATATTCCAATCGGTACTGAAGAAAACTTCACCGGTGTGGTAGACCTTGTAAAAATGAAGGCTATTAACTGGAATGAGTCAGACATGGGTATGACCTTCACTTACGAAGAAATACCTGCTGACATGCTAGAAGAAGCAGAAGAGCTTCGTGCCGAGCTGGTAGAAGCAGCTGCAGAAGCAAACGACGAATACATGAACAAGTATCTTGAAGACGGTGAGTTGACAGAAGCAGAGATCAAAAATGGTCTTCGCCTGCGCACACTGAATAACGAGATTGTACCTGTTATGTGTGGTTCTGCGTTTAAGAACAAAGGTGTTCAGGCAGTACTAGACGCTGTTATCGAGTACTTACCTTCACCAACTGAAGTAAAAGACATTCGTGGTGTGTTAGAAAACGGTGACGAAGTTAACTGTAAGTCTGACGACAACGAACCTTTTGCGGCACTAGCGTTTAAAATTGCTACCGACCCATTTGTTGGTACCTTAACGTTCTTCCGTGTGTATTCAGGTGTAGTAAACGCAGGTGATTCTGTTTACAACTCGGTAAAACAAAAACGTGAGCGTTTTGGTCGTATCGTGCAAATGCACGCGAATGACCGTGAAGAGCTGAAAGAAGTACGTGCAGGTGACATCGCCGCTGCGATTGGCCTAAAAGACGTAACTACCGGTGACACCTTGTGTTCACATGACCGGATTGTTGTGCTTGAGCGTATGGACTTCCCTGAGCCGGTAATTTCGGTTGCAGTTGAACCAAAAACTAAGGTTGACCAAGAGAAAATGGGTATTGCACTAGGTAAACTGGCTGCTGAAGATCCATCTTTCCGTGTTAAAACCGACGAAGAGTCAGGCCAAACGATTATCTCTGGTATGGGTGAGCTTCACCTAGACGTACTAGTAGACCGTATGAAGCGTGAATTCGGCGTTGAATGTAACGTTGGTAAACCTCAGGTTGCTTACCGTGAAACGATCCGCAAAAAAGTGGAAGTTGAAGGTAAGTTTGTACGTCAATCAGGTGGTCGTGGTCAATACGGTCATGTTTGGTTACGTATGGAACCACTAGGTCTTGACCAAGGCAATTCAGCTGAAGGTGAAGAAGAAGAAATTTACCAGTTCGTGAACGAAATCGTTGGTGGTGTTGTACCAAAAGAATACGTTCCAGCTGTAGATAAAGGCTGTCAGGAACAAATGCAGAACGGTGTTCTTGCGGGCTTCCCAGTGCTTGGCGTAAAAGTCACACTGTTTGACGGTTCTTATCACGATGTCGACTCGAACGAATTGGCGTTTAAAATCGCTGGTAGCATGGGCTTCAAGAAGGGTGCGCTGCAAGCAAACCCAGCATTACTTGAGCCAATCATGCAAGTAGAAGTAATTACTCCTGAAGACTTCATGGGTGACGTAGTAGGTGACTTAAACCGACGTCGCGGTATGATCGAAGGAATGATTGACGCACCAGGTGGTTTGAAAGCTGTTAATGCATTGGTTCCATTAGCTGAAATGTTTGGCTATGCAACCGACTTGCGTTCACAAACGCAGGGTCGTGCATCATACGCAATGGAATTCTTGAAATATCAAGAAGCTCCAAACAACGTTGCAGAAGCAATTATTGCTGCTCGTAACACCAAAGATTAGTTAAGGTCTGGTCCCGGTCGTTGAAGGCCGGGCTTTAAACTTTTAGTAAGGAAGATATAGTCATGGCAAAAGCAAAGTTCGAACGTACAAAGCCACACGTTAACGTAGGTACTATTGGCCACGTTGACCACGGTAAAACCACATTGACTGCGGCAATCGCAACCGTATTGGCAAAAACCTATGGTG
>NZ_JAMFTN010000047.1 GCF_023922585.1 Aliidiomarina quisquiliarum | reverse complement strand
AAAGGGCCATGGCGCAGTGCGAAAACTCCGGGGATTAATCAAGCTTTATCACTCGATTACCTAAAATCTGAAGGGCTTTACTCGCTGCGTGATGGATGGATCGCGCTTCATCATCCTAAGTGAAACGGCCTGTGCGGAGCCGCATGCAGGGTGTTGTGGGGGCTGGAGGTTAAAGACCTCCGGCTACCCGATTAGGCCAGGCCTAGAATAAGGCACTTTGTTCATTTTTAAATGACATGACCTTTTCTTTTATTTTTAACTTTGCATCTGCTTTATTGAATGAAAACTCACTCATGCTTTTTAACAGTTGCTCAAGCCCGTGAATATCTTTTACTTTAATGAATTCTTTTGACTTATTAATAAATACTAAAGAGTTTTTCTTTTGTTTAAGTAATTCTAAAACGTTGCTTAATGTTCCAGTACTTTTTGCATCCCAAATCATCATTCCATAATTACAGTCATTTGCCATTTCAATATCTTTGACTGTAAAAAAAGCTCTTGTTCCAGATTGCGCAGTTGTTTCAATGTTTTTCACTGGCCAACGGCCAATATTATTTCTTGGTTGTTTCCCTGTACAATAGACTAAAACGTTATTGTAATTTTTGGTATGTAGATACTCTTGTATAGAACTATCAACTCCATCAGCATCACCAACAATAACTATATAGTTAAGACTGATAATGTTATCAATTCTGTTCAATACTTTTGGATCAAGATTTTTGATCTTCATTGATCCTGATATAAATATTTTATCCATTATCGCTTCCTAGAAACTACTGCTACATATATATTCCGTATTTTACCATACTCGCGAAGGATAGTCGTTGCGGCCTCAAGAGAAGAACCAGAGTCAAAAAGGTCATCAACAATTAACACATCATATTGGCCTTGAGGTAGAACATCATTTACTGCAAAAGCACTTACCAATGTTGATATTTTATCTTCTCTCGACTCAATATCCTTCATTTGCTGAGTAGCCTTTGTTTTTATTAAAAGGTTTTCATTTCAAGGGATATTCATTTTTCTAGCTAATGCTCTAGCTATTTCTGTAACAGGTTGTCTAGCTCGAGCCTGTGATGCAGGCATAGGAATGATTAATGAGGAGCTACGAAAATAAGCTGATAAAGAGTTGTTTAGCTCTTGTGCAAGAGGCTCAATTTGAGTGAAGTCACTTCTATATTTCAATTGAAATAATGCTTCACCAGGTTCTGAACGTGTTGTGTCAAATTCAGGATGTCCCCACTCGTTGTGACCTGTACAAACGCTACTAAGAACATGCTTTGCAAGCGAGTAACCCAAATTCCAACTTCCATTAATCTGTCTGATATTAACTTCCATATTTATACTCCGAAGTTATGATTACATAGGGCATAACGCCTTGCTCACCGGAATATTAGGAGCGTAGCGAGTAATTTTCTCGCGTGCAGCAACTTGTTAGATTTCCGTACCTGACTTTGGCACAGCACACCAATTCCCATTTAAGTTAGAGCATTCGATCCAATGCCGCTTCTGTACTGCATGAAGACGATTTTTTACATTAAGCCGACTCCAATACCTCTGTTCGAATCTATCGCGCGAATCCACATGAAAGCTACAGTTTTCCATTGATGGCCCCTTTACAAGGTTGGCAGAACCACTTAGTACTTCAGCGCTTGTATCCGCTACGCCCGCAAAGAACTTTGCATGAAAATCATTCTTTTTTGTGTTCGCTGAAACGACCCTGTTTTCCAAATCATATTCCTTTAGCATTTCGTAATTCATTCCCTCTTGGTCACAAAGCAAGCTCTTGTAGGAGTTCAGGGTATTCGTACGCGTGACGAAAATGGCCTTACGGTGATCAAGCTGTGACAAAAGCCAACTCCATATACTGAGCTTATCCTCCTTTGAAAGATACTGATGCCCAACAAACGGTGACGCTATGACGATAGTTGAAGCCTTGAGGTTCCAACGGATTATGAGCTTTTCCAGAAATGCCATGATTTCTGTTTTGGTGAAGATTCCGGTAAGCCCGCTGGAGAGAGCAACACCGTCAACATCTGCTAGGAGGAACTCCTCAGGCCTCTGCGGAACATGGCCATTAGTGAGAAATGAGGTGTAGAAAATAGCTGTGTGGCTAGACCCACACAGACAAGAAACTGGAAGCCGCGCAACAAAAAACTCATAGTCTGGCGTTCTATTTGACAAACAGTAGTTCAGTGCTACCCCGTACTGCTCCTTCAAGTTTTTGAACGAAGTATTCAGAGATTGCTTTGCCAATTGCTCCAAATCACATCCACTTGTATCGCACAAATATAATGTTGCTGCAGTGTAATCAAACTCATGTGACGTCTTATTGAGGTCGATGTTGTACTCAACAATATCAGTGGCGAAGGATAATTCCGCATCCAGCGTGTCTTCATGACGTTCCACCACTAAGTAGTTTCGTTCCATGCTGGATTCAGACGGATTAAGCACCCTAATACCGAAGCTCTCGTCGCATTTACTGCATTGCACTTTCCAGTATCCTGAATCATTAACCATCGAAAATTTAACTTCCGAATATTCATGCAGCGTTTCACAATGCGGACATTTTGCTTTTTTTCGCTTGATCACGTCCCTACTCCCCCAAGGAAATCTAACGCCTCAATCAGACGCCGCGTCAGCGGTCGGCTGCATTGAATTGTTAGGTAACTCTGCACCTTCGCTAATCAATATAGGTAATATATGATTTCTACTTAGCCGATGGTGCGTTGCGTTCTTGTATTTACTATCGTGAGCGTTCAGCAAAAGAACTATCAGAAGATCACGATTTGGAACGAACTGAATCAAAGCGGTATAGCCATAATCAGTGCTGCCACCCATCTGAATAACGGACTCGCCGCCTATTTCGACCTGAGCCAGACTGCCTAATAACCACCGTTCATTTGCTTCAGTAAAAGCTAAGTTTGGCTTATCAGCAGGGAATATCGTCCCATCTTTAAGGGCAGCAGACCAGGAAGCTAAATCAGCAACTGATGTCACCATGCCGCCAGCACCAACTAATGCCCACGTTAAGCCTTTTTCAAACGTTGTACTTCCTTGATCGTCTCCCCCGTACCCACGGGCCATACTACCTTCTGATAATCGTGTGTCTTGGTAGAAGCCTGTACTCGTCAAATTTAACGGAATAAGTAGGTTGGCATGAATGTACTCCTGAAATGACTGACCGCTGGCTTTCTCGACGATAGCCGCCAAAAGCGTATATGCTGCATTTGAATACGTAATTTTTTCCTCTGGCTCTGAAATTAACGGCATCGATAAGATTCTGCTTTCAGCCTGAGCTTTATTCATTACCTCAAAATCAGAATCATTGTGAAAGTTATCCAATCCGCTTGAATGCCCTAAAAGCTGTGTAATCGTTATAGGCTTCACTTCATCAGGGGCCGTTGGGTAAAAATCTCCAACCGTGTCAGAAAGCTGCAATCGTTCATTCTGGGCAAGTTGCAGCACTGCAGCTGAAGTAAAGGTTTTCGCAATTGAGCCCATATCAGAAATAGTTGCCACACTATTTTTTACAGCGCCCTCTCTGTCTGCACAACCATAAGCACTCGAAAATAAAACCGTATCACCCTCGGCAACCAGTACCAGCCCATCAAAAGTACCCGCCATGTGTTCTCGCTGGAGCTCATCAGCCAAACCAACGATAGCTCCGTTGTCCCACTGAATGCTTGTCGACACATTGCGACAATCAGGCACGCCGCTGCAGCCTGAAAGAGTTAGGACAAATAAAAAAGTGGTCATCCGATACATAATGTTCCTGAGTTACCTAACGCTTCAATCAGCCGACGCGTTAGCGGTCGGCTGCATTGACTTGTTATGTTTAAAATTCCTAAGCAGGCCAACAAACATTGGAATGCTAACGATTAAATAAAAAGCAGAGGTGACTATATACTCTTGCCTAGTTAGTAGAGGATATTTGTAGGACCATACGACCATTAAAACAGCATAAATGCAGAAGCTAATAAATGAAAAAACAAGTGAGAACATTTTTTTATTTATCAAATAGGCGACGTAACTAGCAAAAAATGAAAATGCTATTGCTGAAGTCATTATGTCGGGAGCTCTGTATATTGGAATCATGACTCTTA
>NZ_JAMFTN010000046.1 GCF_023922585.1 Aliidiomarina quisquiliarum | reverse complement strand
TCATTATCTAAACTATTTTAAATTCTAAAGCTGTAAACCATTATAAACAGTGGGATTGTACTATAAATACATGTCTACATAGTAGAGTCATGCAGCTTTCCATAGACAATCTCCAATTGTTTTTTCAATTCCGCTTTCTCTGTTTCAAGCTCTCGCACTTTAGCCTTTAAAGTTGTTATTAAAGCTGATTTTGATGCGTCTGACGCTCTTTCAGACTGCTTGTGAACTTTTGGTGCATCACCTTTTTGTTGATCTCGAATGCGCCTAATTCTGCTTGCGACAGCTTCTTCTTTATAAAGCCATGCCTTTGATACTCCTGCCTTTTCCGCAACAGTATTAAAATTAATTAGAGCGTTATCTTTAATAAGTGCCTTTATTGCAATTTCTGTTTTAGCGATTGCTTCTTGCTTTTTCTTAGATGCAGTTGAAGCTAAACCGCTTGTATTACGTTTATGAGTCATTATTAACTGCCTCTAATGGTTCGATAATATTTACAAGTGACTGTTTCAATGTTTCATTCATTTCCAACTGTCTTTGCCAACCATTAGCTTTGCATGTGGCAATAATCTTTTCTGTCTTGTTAAGTTGAGCTTTATGCTGTGGCAAATATCTATGATCTGTCCTGAAATTTGGGCATGTTAGACATGCGTTTGCGTGAGGGCAGCCACCTTGAACAATTGGCAAAGAGCACAACCCGTTAGGTAAACTCTGAACGGCTATATTTTTCTTTAGCCATTGATTATCAAGTTCGTTAGCGTCCAAACCTTCCGCAAGTGATGTAACAACTTCTTCGGCCTCATAAACCTTGCCATTATTATCAACCATTTTACCTTGAAAGCTTGCAAACTCCTTTTTCAGCGTTTGATCCATAATGTGTGCATAAACACTTGTCATAGTTGGTGTTTCGTGACCCAAATAACGTTGAACAATATGCTGGGGAACGCCATTATTGATCATTCTTGTAGCAACTGTATGGCGAAATGGGTGGAATGAAAAATGGTATATTTCGCCATCTTCACCTGTGATACTTCTTTCTTTTGCAAGAACATTCAAATGCTTGATTAATGTACCCTGTGACCATGTTTTTCCAGCTCGAACATATCGCCTTTTTTTGCAATTTTGTAATGGTGGTGTTGGGAATAGAATCGCTAACTTCTTGTTGAAATCCTCAATTACACTAGCTTGCTGCTCTTTTATTACCGATACCAACTCTTTACTTATCGGAACAACATGCTCTTTTTTCATTTTAAATTGGTAATATTTTATGAAGTAATCACCATCTTTGTCAGGGTAAATACAGTCGTACTTTAAGCCTATGCACTCACTAATTCTCATTCCAACCTCTTGTAATACTAGGAATAATCTCATTACAGGAGGTGATAAGCCATCAATGTTGGCATTTAGTTGAGCCATTACTTTTTCAGGAATAAATCGTGGTAGAGTTTTCTCTATTTTGGGGTAATCAGTATCTTTCATTAGCACAACGCTTTGAAACTTAACTGCTCCAGTTTCAATGCACCACTCAAAAAACTGGCGTAATGCCGACATTCTTCTTTTGATGGTCGATGTTGTTACATCCCTCTTTCGCCACAAAAATAAAACATCAGTAATAATTTTTCTGTCAATTTTGTTAGGTTCAATGTTTGGATGAATCTCATTAAGTGCTTCACTAAACATTCGTAAAGCTTGTAAGTTAGATTGAAGTGTCGAGCTACTTCTCGACATCATGCAACTGGTAATGAACTCTTTTGCAGCATCACGCATCCAACATTGTTCAATTGACCCAAAATTCAATCTTACATTTGGTGCGCCACCTAATTTTTCACGTTCTTCATCTGAGATTACCCATGAATATTCATTGCTCTCAATTCTTGTGTTAAGACATATATCTGCAATATCTTTGTGATACCTAGCAATTGTAGACTCATGAATACCTGACTCTTGCATTAACTTCTTAATACTAAGTAAGAAGCCTTTGGGTAGAGGATCAACGTTAACTGGTTTTCCTGTTTTTAGCCTTTCTATCGCTGCCAACAGCTCGGTACGCTCTAGAGCGCGCTTTTCAACGCTTTGTTTATGTATGGCTTCTCGAATTTTTTTGTGGACATCGGGGTAAGTTTTGCGAATGGCGTTATCGAATGATTTATTTAGTCCAGCGGCACGACAAACGTTCTTGACCGTAATTTCTCTGCCATCTTGTATCATTTGGTCAAGCGTTTTTACTAGCAGTGCATTTGTCTCTTTATTGCCAAATACTTGACCTTTCTTAAGCTCATGAACTCTATTTAGTATGTCTGGTAATGCCTGATAAATATACGAATCATCAATATCGGCTTCTTTAGCGACATTAGCGACATTTAGATTTGCACTTTTGGATATTGTTAGTGGATTACCCTCAAGAATCCTATCAATTGCATCATTACAACGATTTCTCGCATTTACAGCGTGTGGAGTAACTCTGGATTCAGGTTGGTGCTTCAGGCTTTGTACATAATCCATAACATCACTAAACCCCTCCAAAAGCTCTGTAGGGCTAATCTGAGCCTCTTTAGCGATACTTTTGAATGTAAGCTTAACTTTTTTCCCTACACGCTCCTGAGTGCCATTTATGATTCGATGGACAGCCTTGATCGCCTTAACTCTAACACTAGATGAGTCCTCAGTAGATAGATCCTGTTGGGGTTCAAGTTTTGGATTAGCTATCATAAGGAATCCCCTTTATTAAATGTATTAAATGCATGTTTCAGATCCGCATCGGTCAAGTGGGCGTATGTATTAATAGTTGTTTGTACGTCTTTGTGACCAAGGCGCTTTTGAACATACGAAGCATCCCATCCGCTTCTTAACAACTCTGTTGCATGGGTATGTCTAAATATGTGGGGGCTGAACGGTATCTCATGTTTCTCGGATAATCTTCTAAATTTTGTATAAACGGTTGAATAGGCAAGAGGTTTACCAATATCTTTGCCCCAAATGTTTATAAAGACATAATCCGAATCAATATCTCCAAATTCATTAACTACATAATCAGTATATAGCCCCATTAAGTCAGAACTAACGTCAATCGTTCTTGATTCGTAACTCTTGGCTCTTGCGCCATTAGTGTTATCTGAACGAGGCTTAACAACGATGGTCTTGTCCCAACTTTTTATATCTTCATGCCTTAGCCCAAGACACTCCCCTATACGCATACCAGTTTCATAAAGCATCATAAGAAGAAACTTATCTCTCAGTGATTTAGCTGCTGAGATTAATTGCTTTACTTGGTCAGCGGTTAATGTGTCAGGTCGTTTTTTAGGTTCTTTGAGTTTAAGAATATTACGGACTGTTGAATCTGATTTACTAATATGGTGAAGAAATGGCTTATAGGTTTTACCTTTGTAGTTAGTAATAGACTTGTTGTCGATAGCATCAACATCACTAACTCTTGAGTGGTAATCATAAAATGCTGTAACGGCAGTAACGATTGTATTAATTGTTCGTTCTGTACGAATTGATTGCGATTGCCTTAACAATTCAACATTGTCACATCGTCCTTTTTTTAAGAAAGAAATGAACTGCGACATCTGTTTTAATCCAACATCAGACCATTGAATGTTAGATTGAGATAAGAACAACCAGAACTCTTTTAAATGAAAAGCGTATGATCTAACTGTATTTGGGGATTTACCTATTGAGTGTAAATATCTTAAGTATGAATCAATCTCTTGAATTGGCATGAAGTCTTCACCCAACACCAACCAGAAATCTTGAGAACCACCACTAATTTTTACTTTTTGGACTTTCATTAGGCTATCTCATACACTGTAGAATTGTACTAGATAGTGATTCTATATAGATGGATATGCTTTGTAAATGATTCCTTATTTACTTTGTAGAAGAAATAATTATTGTAGTAGATAACG
>NZ_JAMFTN010000045.1 GCF_023922585.1 Aliidiomarina quisquiliarum | reverse complement strand
CCGAATATGCGGCGGTGGCCGCTTACGGTCCATAAAACCGGAAACCGCACGTTCGATCCGTTTGATTTCAATCTCGCTCAATGCCACGGCACTCTCTCACTCTCCATACCTCAATACACATAACGCCTCAAACACCGGCGCAGCTTTGCTGCGTCCGAGTGCTTTGATTTGTTAGCGAATTTTCTATCCACGTTCGAATATACATGAAACCAGCTCCTGATAAACCTCCATATCGTCAGTAATATACTCCGAAAGCGTGAGCTTAAATTTTTCTGCGTTAACGCTGGATGTGATATTACAGAAATTCTTAATTCTACCCGTAGCATCCTTAAGATTTTGATTTATTATGTCAGTAACAAATTGATCATACGACGCCTCATCAAATGCCAGCTCGTTTTTTGAGCAATAATTCATTAATACTTCTTTGTCATATAGATAATTTTCGATTTCCCATCTTTTTAAAACCCGATGGTTTTGGGGATTATTTTGAAGATAAATTTGCCGATCATTTTCAGTAGTATCTCTACCAGATGCCATATCCCTGTCTTTCAAAACGAATATTTCTAGCTCCGAAAAAACCTTACTCAGTATCGCAATAGCAATATCGCTTCTTTGATCAAGCTCGGTATTTCCACCGCTTGAAACAAAAAGGGTATCATGATAACTGTCAGAGAAAACGTTATTAAATACGTTTGCATCCAATCCTCTCTCCGCTCCATTTCTGCCTGGGCTATCTCGACCCTCACAATAAACGATACGCTTTGGACAAACTAAGTTAGCCAAGTCGTCAAGTGCGATAGAAAAAATTTCTTTCCAGCTAGCCTTTGAACTCTTCATTGGAGTCAGAGTATATGGCTTTGATGCTAGTTCATATTCGCTCTTAAAGTGAATAACCTGGCAGTCTTCTTTTAACTCTTCCTGGAGTGTTCTTAGGAAGCCAATGCTGTGCGTGGTTATCCATATTTGACAATCATCTCCCACCAAGCGATCAATCTCAATTAGGAGGTTTTTTTGAATTGAAGTATTAATATGAAGTTCTGGCTCATCCAATAAAAATACTGTTTCGCAGTATTCATCTTTTCTGAGATATAAATCCAGAAGGATATCGACGACCTCCTTCTCACCCGATGAAAGTACATTAAATTCAAACTTATTCGGATGATCTTTCTTTTGAAAGTAAAGGGTGCCTTCTGAGGCTTCAATATCGCCAATGCTAGATATTTCTAAATCCAGACACTTAGATATAGACGCGTTTAAATCACCAATAATTTTTGCCTTAGCCTCGCTAGGCTTGCAGTCAGTATCATGTAAGTATTTATTAAATTTTATATATAGGCGGCGATAATTCTCTTCCATCTTATCGTCTAGATCAGATGCAGATGAGGCTCCATAACTATTTAACCTGATTTCTTTTGTTGCCTTTGACTGAGTAACTTTTAAATTACTATTGTATCTATAGGGACTGCGAAACGAGAAGATAGTATTTTCTGTTCCGATTTTAGCTCTTTCTTCTCGTATTTTCTGATACCGTCCTTCGGTAAACTCAATATCAACATTTTGATAATTGTAATTTGGCGTCTGATTCATTGAGTGATATTCATGATTCTTTTGGCCTTTATCTCCAATGTGATTATGTGCGTTGTTATGGAAAAGCATTCCGTCTAGAACACTACTTTTCCCACATCCATTAGGGCCAACCAAAGCTACAATGCGTTTTGGCTCTTCGCCTAAGTCAATTGTCAATTCAAAGAATCTTTTGTAGCCATTCTTTAATTGCAGCTTTTTAATTCTCATTAGTCTCTCTATCTCTACAACGATGGGCTAGTTTTGGTCGCTAACGCCGCCAGCAGGGGCCGAAAAACCAGAGCGAAGCGGCGGTTTTTTGGTCCCTCTGGCTGGCTTTGTTAGGAATTTTTTGGCTCAAAATACTTTGGTCGCTCTGGCCACGAACAACGCTCTTTAAATTGTAATTCAATAGCTGGAGGCTTACTGCCTACCAAAAACCCATTACGCCAGGAGAACCAATTTAGAAACATATTCAAGCTTGATGAATCTTCGAATTCGTACCTGACCCAACATTCTTTGTCGGGGTCTCCTACTGGAACTAGTTGCAATGTGCTGGCACAGGAATTCTTAAATTTTGATAGCTGTGAATCAACTTGAGCTTGGAGATTTGTAATGACTTCTCCGATTTTCATTTTATAGAAACCGGTGGGATCAATGACTATTTCATTTGTCAGTGAAAACTGACAATCCATAGCAGCGGCTACCTCTATTGGGGTTTCGGCTCTTATTGATTCCCATAGAGCGTCAAAAATTATACCGGAGCATGCCTCAGCATGGTCATTACCACATGACTGCAGCAGTTCAGTATTGTGCCCCCACAGGCCAAACTCGTTTCGAACTCCAGTACCAAAAGGAAGGTGCAACTGTGCAGTTACATTTTCTTTCGGGTTATTTCTGATCCATTCAATATCTTCTTTAGACAACCATTCAGTTTTCAAAACGGCTACCGCCTCTTCCACTGTCTTTGGCCAGCTTTCATTTGACGTACTATTCTTCAAGGAATTACCAGTACAAGCTACCAAATATAGCGAGAGTAAGATTATTGATATGTGCTTCATAGTATTCCTAACGCTTCAATCAGCCGACGCGTTAGCGGTCGGCTGCATTGACTTGTGTACGCCCAGCATGGGCATGAACTAATGAGGTGAAAGTCCTCTGTAGGAAAGTCACCGTTTATATAACGTATAGGTTATTAAACGTTAACTACTAGCGAATGGCAAGAGCTAAACCGTGAGGG
>NZ_JAMFTN010000044.1 GCF_023922585.1 Aliidiomarina quisquiliarum | reverse complement strand
CAGGCTTCAAAAAAGTGGACTATGCCCATACGCAACTGGAAGCCAGCGATGGCACAGTTCGAGATTATATATCAGGATCGGATTTAACAGTGAAACCAGCCATTTACACAAAATCTTTTACAGTCTCGCTTGAACCAGTTAGGTTGCTTTAACCAGCTTGCAGACTCTTTATCTATCATAATAATTTCCTCTGTTAGGGTTGAAATTTCAACTTCAAATACAGAGGCAAGTGCTTTAAGAGATTCAAGGCTAGCTTTATTGCCACTTTCAATGCGCTGTATGGTGCGCACACTTAGGCCAGACATTACTGCAAGCTGTTCTTGAGACCAGTTTTTTCTATCACGTAGTCGTTTAATCATGTTGTTTTCTCCACCTCGGTACTTGGCTTAAGCATGAGGTGAAAACCTAATTGGCGGTTACGAAATCTGGCCGACAGCGGCCCGACATTTGGGTTTAGTTATAAAGATCGACCTTGAATTAAGCGGATAAGAATCATAATAACGGCAACCACTAAAAGTATGTGGATAAAGCCGCCAATGGTGTATGAGCTAACGAAGCCTAATAGCCAAAGAATGATGAGTACAATAGCAATAGTGCTAAGCATGCAGGTTTCCTTCTAAATGATGAGGTTTATACACGTGGGTATTAAATGTACTATGCACTCATCATAGCTTAAGCACTCGCAGGCGCAATAATTTATGTAAAATCGGGTCATTTAGGTGCTAACTTACTGGGTGACCAGTTTATTACTGGCTAAACATAAAATACTGCGAATTCACAATGTCTTCACAATTCACCCAAATTAGCTGCACAGTTGTTAGGCATAGTAGCACCTGTGAGTACCAACCTTGTTTGAATTAACCCCGAATGGGAGAAGTGATGATGAAAACTAAAACACTAACACTGGTTATGGCCGCTTTAGTTGCTAGTTCTGCGTTACCAGTGCTTGCTGGCGATGAAAATGTTGCAGTAAAAGAAACCAAGCATGAACACCGCCGTATGATGTGGTTTGAACATATCGACGGCGATAATAACCGACGCCCACCTATGCCACCAGTACCACCAAATAACGAGCAGTATCGCGAGATGCGCAACACTTTTTTAGAAGAGCAATTTGCTGAGTTCGATTTAAATAACGACGGTTATGTGTCATTAGCTGAATTAACCGAAGTGCGAGAGCGCCAAGCCCGTGAGCGTGCCGCAGAAATGTTTACCAAGCTCGATCAAGACGGCACCGGCATGGTCGACCTTGAAACCTTCAAAGCAAGCATGGAAAGGGTTCGTGGTGAGCACCGCGAAATTATTATTGAGCGTATTGAAGTACACCGCGACCGTGCTGAAGGAGCACGTGAACGAGCAGAGGAAATGCGCGAACGCCATACAGAGCGACGTCGCCGCCATGAAAAACCAAATAAAGATTAAACGAAAAAACGGGCCGCAAGGCCCGTTTTGCTGTAGGCCGCGCCACTTAAGTGTATGTGTTCAAACTTGAATGTTTACCGAACGTTGGTATTGTTGGTATATTGTTAATCATCTTTGATTAAGGGTAAATGATGCCGTTTTTTATTACTCACTGAATCGCCACTAGAGTACCGAAATGCGGCATAAGTTCTCTACGGGATGACTGTGTTATTAATGGGAAGTGGACAAATAGAGTAACTTTAAAAGCCGGACGACCGTAAGCAAAGTTGGGCCGTCAACAGTAAGGGCTAAATTACTTTTAGCAGCGATTGCAGCGGAGCCCCATAATCCAGATATCAACGCTCAGAAAACCAGATTGCAAGCTGCTGCTAAGATGAAAATGCAGGCCCCAGGAGCAGGAATGAGAAAGTTGAATGATATTTTCTTTGGCGCACAAAAGATAGAAACAGAATATCGGCCGAATGTCGTGCTAAATTGAGTTTGAACTGTGGAAGTTAAGATGGTAGCTACAAATTACTAGCTTAAAATACGGAAGGAATAGTAATCCTTTGTCACCTAAATCACCGCGCTTTCAAGAGAAAATATGAGATCAGAAAAAAGGACGACACTAAAAGAGACATAAAAAATGATTCGATAAAAATTCCCATATAACCCAATTGATCTGGACTAAGATAAGCCAAAGTAGGTTCTTTTCGTAATATACTTACCGCAAAAGTAGCAACTAATATAAGTAGATATCCTTTTAAAAAAATTACAATATAACCTTTCCAATTCAGGGGAAAAGGAAGAGGTGGTTTACTCCCTTGCTCTATATGCTTTTTTGTTTTTACAAAGCACAAAGTAAATAACAGAAAGAGTCCCAATATGATTTTAAGCATGTTTACTCCAATGCATATAGCACTTTCATGTGTAGTGGCATAGTGAATTTGGCCACCTAATTAGAGGTGTTATCATACACCACATAGACAATTAGGTGACAACATGAGCAGAAGACCAAAACGTAATTATACCCCCGAGTTTCGACTTTGTACTGGTCAAGCCCAAGTGGACACGTTTAATTGATGATTTTCATACTCAACCGGAGTCATATCACCATTAGACGTATGCAGTCTTTTTAGGTTGTAATACTTCATATAAGCAGCTACATCGGCTG
>NZ_JAMFTN010000043.1 GCF_023922585.1 Aliidiomarina quisquiliarum | reverse complement strand
TCGCTTGCTCAGGCGTAATTATTTTCTCGGAAATAAATACCATATCCGTAGTAGCAACTGAGCACCACGGGAGAATCAAAAAGAATAGAGCCAAAAGTCTAACCATACTTCCCTGCAATATAACGCCTCACATAAGCCGCGCGAGGAACGAGCGTCGGGCGAACGAAGTGAGCGTACTTAATGTGATTGTTATGTTCATTTCTTAGGCAATGACTTCAAAACATTGTCCACCCACTGATTGAATTTCCCACTCTTTTCAAAGGAGTAGATATCAAATTCTTCGGGGTACATTGTTTTGAATTTCTCGTTGAACTCTTCCGGTGTAAATTCATCATGAAGAGAATCACGGACTCTGCCAAGCTTCTTGTTAATATCTTTAACCAAGTGCCCTTTTTTCTTCTTGGGGAGCTTTACATCTTCACCAAATGCTTGAAGCTTCAAAAAAGCAGCATACTGAACAGAATGAACTTTATCGTTTATCATCAAGCGCCAGAGGATATCTTTTGACTGCTGGCACTTATGCTTCCCCAAAGCTTCTACGGCAGATTTTCTATTTTTGTAGCTTATTTTGTCACCAGCCAATTTCTTTAGTTCTTCTATATTGGCCGGCGCTTCCATTGTAAAGTTACTCATTCAATCCTCCGTGGTGCTACTGGGCACGTTGAACATAACATTTGTATACTAGGCATGCGTGGTGTATCTAGCTCGCAAAAAAGCTACAAGCCTTATTTAGCATGTAGCTTAGGCCTATGTTGCAGCTAAAAAACCAACCACAATCCGTGCGTGCTTAATTAACCAAATGTTTATGCCTGTTAATTATTAGTTAACATGGACTTTATCGGGCTTGTCGGGGTTAAGCAAGTTCATATTGAGCACAGTAAGAGGCATATTATGTGCGATAACTTAGGGGCACTATTAAAATTATGTTGCCCCTTTTAAACGATCAAGCGGGCTCATGGTGCCAGCATAATGCTGGCCAATGACGTGTGTGTATATTTGTGTAGTACTCACATCGTTATGACCGAGAAGTTCTTGCACCGTGCGGATATCGCAGCCGTTTTGAAGTAAGTGGGTAGCAAACGAATGCCTAAATGTATGGCAATTCACTTTTTTGTATACTGCGGCTTTCGCTACCGCTGGTTTTAGTGCTTTACGCACAACACTGTCATGTAGATGATGCCGGCACAGCTCGCCTGTTATGGGGTGAGCACATAACTTAGATGACGGAAAAATAAACATCCAGCCTGGCGTTTTAAATGCTTTAGGGTATTTCTTTGCAAGAGCAAACGGCATCGAAGGGCCAACGCCCTTTTCATTGTCTCGCCTCTGAACAACAAGTGCTTCGCTGATTAAACTTGTTAAGGGTTCAATTAAGTTTTGACTCAATAATGTTTGCCTATCTTTGTTCCCCTTGCCGTCACGCACAGTGACTGAGCAGGACGTTAAACAAATATCCTGAACTCTTAACCCAAGGCACTCGCTCACTCTTAGACCACTGCCATAAAGCATTTCGATAATAACTCGATTCCTACCCTCTAGTTGGTTAAGTATTTTTAGTACTTCTTCAGGCGTGAGTACAATCGGCAAGCGCTGTTGTTTTTGTGCTAATTTAAAACCTAGTTCGCCAAGTTCAATTTTGAGCACTTTGTGATACATAAAAACTAAAGCATTCAATGCCACCTTCTGTGTGTTAACAGCTACGTGGCGTTCAACAGCAAGCCAAGTCAAGAAGCCTTTCACTTCCTTTGCCCCCATCTCCGTTGGGTGCTTCATATTATGAAACCGAATAAATTGCCGAATCCAATATAAATAAGACTTCTCTGTGCGCAATGAATGACCACGCAATCGCATTTCAGAACGCAACATTTCCATAAATGGGCTAGGTGTAGCCAAATTAACCTCCGTTGTTAATTATTTTACCTAGGCACAAACTTAGCTTATAGAAATGCTATTTTCTTGCTCATTTAGCTAGGCGATCGCGCATATTAACAGCTTGTCCATTTTGCAGAAACTGTTTAGAGTAGACCTATTAGTAAGTTCAGAGTGTTTATTTTGCAGCCTTATACAAGATAAACGCGCATGCACGGTTTACAGAAAGTGAAATACTAAAAAGAAATAGGCAATGCCTTTTCGTCATAAGGCTTCCAGCGAATTTCACGCTCTCAATACACCATGCATGCCTATTATAAAAATGTTACATGCGTAAGGAAATTGAGATGTATAAGCTACTTCTAACTGTATTTATTTGTTTGGTATTGTCCAGTTGTAGTTCCGTTCCAGAAAGTAGTGCGGAAAGCCAAACTGACACAAAGGCATCACG
>NZ_JAMFTN010000042.1 GCF_023922585.1 Aliidiomarina quisquiliarum | reverse complement strand
GCCTCATATGATGTTCTTGTTCATCAGCTCGCAGTTTTGCGTCCGGCTTCCTTCAAACTATCCCTCACGGTTTAGCTCTTGCCATTCGCTAGTAGTTAACGTTTAATAACCTATACGTTATATAAACAGTGACTTTCCTACAGAGGACTTTCACCTCATTAGTTCATGCCCATGCTGGGCGTACACAATTCGTTCAAGCCGAACTTGTTTCGTTACGGCAAAAGCGTGGCAGAAAAAGCTTGCCACGCTTTTGCCTCCACTACACAAGTCGGCTTAACTCAGGCGTTAGCAGCTCTCACAGTCACTTTGCATTAAAGGGAATTTGGTTTGAAAACAAAAAATGGAAAACAATGGTTAAAGCGAGCTGGAATCTCTATTGGCATTGTTTTTATTTTATTCACCACATGGTTGTGGTTTATCGTCAATCACCAACTAAGTACGCTTAAACCTGATGAATCTAAACCCATCGGTGTGCTTTTTAGCAATGTTCGTGTGATATCAATGGTTGATGAAAGTTCTCCATCGCAAAGTGCTCAAGATGTGCTGATTATCGGTGATCGAATTACCGACATTGGAGCTGCTGGTGAGATCAAGGCGCCCAAGGGTATACTTGTGATTGATGGTGAAGGATATACGTTAATGCCTGGGCTCATTGATGCCCATATTCATCTCAACGATGAGCTAGAGTTAGCCGCCTACTTGGCACATGGGGTAACTGGCGTTCGTAATATGTCTGGTTATCCATTTCATCTGCGACTGATCGAGCGTATTGTTAAAGGACAGTTTCTGGCTCCTGATTTTATTACTACAGGACCTATTTTGAATAGTCAGGGCCCTAACGAACTCATTTTACAAACTACCGTTAACACAGCTGATGAAGCACGTTTAGCTGTGCGTAACCAGCACCATGCAGGATATCGGCATCTAAAAGTTTATTCAAATCTAACACCAGAAGCTTTTGATGCCATTATTGATGAAGCGGTATATTTAGGTATGACTGTGAGTGGGCATTCTCCAGAAGGGGAGCGTACAGCAGGTATTCCGCGTGAGAAACCGTTCGAAATCCCATGGAAGGCTTCGTTAGGAAAAGGATTAACCACGCTTGAGCATATCGAAACTATCGTTTGGCATGGCTTAAGGGATGATCTGACACCAGAAAAAATGGCCGTACTGGCCAAAACACTCGCGCAATCGGGAGAGGCTGTTACACCGACGCTGATTGCTCATAAGCGATTGGTTTTAATTGCACAAAGCAAAGGCGCGTATTTAACTAGACCCGGCAGCGACATGATTAATCCACTGGTGACCTGGTTTTCAAAAGGTGCTCTAGAGTATTGGAGTCAGATGGACCCATCGGTTTATGAAGCTCCGCATGCCGAATTTTTTCTCAACGCGACGGGTCTGTTGCATCAAGCTGGAGTGCCCTTGTTAACCGGCACTGACAGCGGTAGTTTTGGCATTATTCCTGGAGAATCTGTTGCGCGTGAGCTAGAGCTGTTAGTTGATGCTGGTTTATCACCGTTTGACGCCTTAACATCGGTCACTCGGCATAATGCTGAAATACTGGGTTTCGAAAAAACCGGCATGATTTTACCGGGCTATCGCGCTAATCTTGTGTTGCTGGCAAAAGATCCGTTAACTGATGTTGGCGTGGTGGAGCATCCAGTAGGCGTGATGATACGCGGGCATTGGTTAGAACAGCAAGAGCTTGATGCATTGAAAGATTCAGCGCGAAGCCCAGGTGTATCCTCATTTTTCCGCTCGCTGATCCGTGTGATTGAAATGAAATTGTCTTCATGACACTTTTGAACATGATGTTTCTTAGGGGCATTAAGATATGTGCAGGCTTAGTTACTCCAGATATTGCGTGGCTGGTTCAGTTTAAAATTATTGGTGTAGTTGTTTGATTCAACATCGCGCGGCGGCAAAGCCGCTAAAGTAGGTGTTTTGCTGCTAACAATCAAATTTTATCGCCAGCAAAAAGCGCTGGCTGCGACGTCAACCCGCTGCGCGGCTTTCCGCGCTAAATTTGGGCGTTATATTGCAGGGAAGTATGGTTAGACTTTTGGCTCTATTCTTTTTGATTCTCCCGTGGTGCTCAGTTGCTACTACGGATATGGTATTTATTTCCGAGAAAATAATTACGCCTGAGCAAGCGA
>NZ_JAMFTN010000041.1 GCF_023922585.1 Aliidiomarina quisquiliarum | reverse complement strand
TGTTACCAACGGAGTAAAATTGATCCACTGACAACGGTTTAAAAGTGATCCACCTGAGGCATCATAGCCGCACTTTTCAATAAGACAAGGCGGCCTAACATGCTAACTCAGGAGCAACTAGTGGACATTCACGTTTTACACCGACAGGGATTGAGTAATCGCGAGATTGCACGCCGTCTTGGCATTTCCCGTAACACAGTAAAGAACTACCTGGCGCGGCCGACAGTAACGCCAAGCTATTCGGCGCGTGAAGCGCGCCCAACGAAGTTAGGCCCTTATGAGGGCTATCTTCGTGAACGGATTAAAGCCGCTGAGCCTGATTGGATACCGGCAACGGCTCTCTTTCGAGAGATAGAAGCCCAAGGTTATAACGGCGGTATGACTCAGTTGCGACAGTATGTATCGCAGTTTAAAAAGCCAGAAGCGAACGACCCAGTTGTTCGATTCGAAACCCAGCCCGGTGAGCAGTTGCAAGTTGATTTCACTAACATCAACCGCAACCGGCGTCGCATGAAGGGCTTTGTCGCGACGTTATCGTTTAGCCGTGCAACCTTCGTACACTTTTCAGTGCGCGAGCGCCAAGAAGATTGGTTGTACGGTTTAGAAGAAGCATTTGCCTTCTTCGGTGGTGTTACTCAACACGTCCTGTTTGATAACGCCAAGACCATTATGATTGAACGTGATGCATATGGCCCAGGGCAACATCGCTGGAACCCAGCGCTGCTCGAGTTCGCTAAGTACTACGGTTTCCAACCACGAGCTTGCCGCCCTTACCGAGCTCGCACGAAGGGTAAGGTTGAGCGTTTCAACTCATATTTAAAAAGCAGCTTCATCACGCCATTAGCGGCGAGTTTGAAGCAGCATGGTTTACGCTTTGATGTGTCGGTGGCCAACGCTCACATTGGCCCATGGCTTGAACACGTTGCGCATCAGCGCATTCACGGTACAACCGGTCAGAAGCCGCAGATATTGCTTGAGCAAGAGCGGTTTCATTTACAACCGCTACCAGCTAGAGAACACGGTCGTATCGTGACATCATCCGCGAGCCGACCAACACCGATAGAGAGCCTACAGCACCCGCTGAGCGTTTATGATAGCTTGTTGGAGGGACGTTTATGAACCTTCAACAAGAACGCATACTAGACGCTTGTGAGACGCTCAAGCTCGGAACCATAAGTTCTGAGTGGTCTGCTGTAGCAGATAAAACAAGTGCTAAAGAAGGTACTTTTGCCGACTTTCTAGAGCAACTACTGCAGCTTGAGCTGCAAGCAAGGACACGACGAACACAAGAGACGCTTCTTAAGTTCGCTGGCTTTCCAGCATTAAAATCGTTCGATGATTACGATTTTAAGTTTGCTAGTGGAGCACCACGACAGCAACTAAAAGAGCTCACTGGTTTAGCGTTCGTTGAACGTGCCGAGAACATTGTATTACTCGGTCCTAGCGGCGTTGGTAAAAGCCACTTGGCTATCAGTCTGGGTTACCTTGCGGTCATGCGTGGCATTAAAACTCGGTTTATTACAGCAGCTGATTTAATGCTTCAGCTCGCAACGGCAAAAAGCCAAGGCCGACTTGAGCAGTACTTGAAGCGCAGTGTACTCGCGCCAAAGCTGCTCATTATTGATGAGATAGGTTATCTACCTTTCGGCCGCGATGAGGCAAACCTGTTCTTTAACGTTATCGCCAAACGATATGAACACGGTAGTGTCATCGTCACTAGCAACTTGCCATTTTCACAATGGTCGAATGCATTTGCCGATGACACAACGCTTACAGCGGCATTATTAGATCGGCTTCTGCATCATTCGCACATTGTGCAAATTAGTGGTGAGAGCTTCCGATTAAAGGGCAAAAAAGCTGCCGGAATAATACCTGCAGTTGAAACAAGCACAGAAGTACTTGTTGATGCCTAAACAAAGCAATGGATCAGTTAAATACCGTTGTTTTGCACGAAAATGGCCGTTAAGGTGGATCAATTTTATTCCGATGCTTTTCGGATAAACCGCAAACCGGCCAAGATAATTGACGCTGAGTGAGCACTTTTGTGGATCACTTTGTAGTCGGCGTCTGAAGTATAAAATTAGCTAAGGGTGGATCACTTTTACTCCGTTGTTTTTAGGACAAAAGTGGATCAGTTTTCACCCGTTGTTGACA
>NZ_JAMFTN010000040.1 GCF_023922585.1 Aliidiomarina quisquiliarum | reverse complement strand
CAGGGTCAAGTGACGACCCGTTGGCAATTCCCGGGTTATGAGCCGTGGCGTTACCCGATGGTGCGGTAGAGCATCACTATCGTGCGGGCAGCACGGTGATAACACAGATTGAGCCGGCGAGTGGCGACAGTAGTGAACGTATCGAGTAAACGTTAGCGCAAACTATCGATTTCATGACGCCGGATTATTTAACAAGGATGGTATCACATTGAATCCGAATGGGTTTCACGGACATAAAGGTGTTGCTCAGCTGGTCTTGGGGCATGAGCTAATTCATTATCGTGACCACGCCGTATGGGGTGTGAGTTACAGCCAACGGCGCAGTGAATCAGAAGTTAATGCGTATCGCTGGGAGATAAATAATGCTCACAGCTTTATTTTGGCCGAGAGCCACCTGCAAACCCATATTCGAGATGCAACGACCAACTGTCGGCTCCACGGAGGATGTAGATAATGAAAGCGTATTGGTTGGTATGGGCGCTACTTATCATTTTACCTGCACAAGCAAGCAGGACACTGGGTGTTGAGTGGTTTTCTATTATCGAAAAAAAGGATGGCGAAATCTATTTGCAAGTGTCCCATTTATTTTTAGGTGCAGGGCCCAGAGAGGCATATTTTGAGTTGATAGGCTGTACTGACGAAGCCCTGTGGCTGAAAGTGCCTTATGACGATGAAGGTCTCCGTATATTTACGGAAACACAATTAGAACATTGTGTTCTCAGTGAGCCTCTTCGTCTTGGTTTATATTTTGAAGAAAGTGGTGAAAAGCAACTGTTTAAAGTCTATGAAGAGAAGCCGGTCCAGTACCTAATTCCTGAAAGTAAGGAGCTTTTTTCTATTTGTTCTGATAAGTCGTTTTATGTACATGGAAGTATTCCTTCGAGTTTGCAAGGTAAGGACTTGAACGTATCTTACAGGAAAAGTGATTCGATGGTGACGTTTGAGAAAGTACGAGTACTGTTTGGGTACTATTTTGATATCCGGCTTCATGATGAACTCGATTGCACCCAGATTTCTGGTGGGTATATAAACGATACCTTTTTTCCGACCTATGAGATTCCGGGAGCGTAATTTTTATTGGCGACCGAGTCGCAGTTTGTTGGTCGCGCATATGAAAGGATGCTTAACCCGTGTAAATACCCCATTTATAACACAGTCATCTCGTAGAGAATTTATGCCGCATTTCGGTACTCTAACGGCGTCATGTCATTCAGTGAGTCGTGTGGTCGTTCAGTGTTATAGAACTCAATCCAGTTTTCGGTTATTTGCTTTACCTCATTCAGGTTGTTGAAAATATATAAATCCAGTACATCATCACGATACGTTCGGTTAAATCGCTCAATGTATGCGTTCTGGTAAGGGCAACCAGGTTTGATGTAATCAATCATAATGCCATGCACTTTTGCCCAGCTGGTGAAGACTTCTGAGGTAAATTCACTGCCGTTATCAACGCGAATTTTCTCAGGGTAACCGTGCCATT
>NZ_JAMFTN010000004.1 GCF_023922585.1 Aliidiomarina quisquiliarum | reverse complement strand
TGTCCACTAGTTGCTCCTGAGTTAGCATGTTAGGCCGCCTTGTCTTATTGAAAAGTGCGGCTATGATGCCTCAGGTGGATCACTTTTAAACCGTTGTCAGTGGATCAATTTTACTCCGTTGGTAACAGAGTTATCAATAAAGCAAAATACTTTACCTATGCCTAGTGTATAGAATAACTTTTTAGATATATCATTTACACCAAACAAAGCAATGCCAGTTTTAGCTTCAAGTTGTTCCACAATTTCATTGATCCTGTTATTAGCCTCCACCTTAAACCAATGAATCGGATTGGAGAAGTAAAAATCCTGACCTCTGGTCATTATAAAATAGAAATATTCGAGAGCGCGGTTCCTATTAGGTTTTGGTAATTCTTTTGCAGATGCCAGTATGTTTATTATTTCTTCGATTGAAGAAACAACAGGGATAATATCTAGACTCTCATACAGCGCACGTCCGAGTAGAAGAGTTGGTGTACCTATCAAAGCGCACTTAACGAGCTGTATCACGAACAACATACCTCCTGAATTCAGGCTTAATAAAATTCATAGCAAGTTAAAAATGTAATTTAACATCACACTTCCGTAGTAAAATCCTGTCAACCATAAATCTCAAATCTAATTTTTTTTGTTTTATACATTTCAAAATTTTTGAAGTTATCTAACACATCATCCTCGCGGCCAATAAGGCTGATTATAACTGAATCGAAATCTAATTGACTTATTTCTAAAATCGAATAAACAGGGACATCGGAGTTTTTAATACAATCTCGATCTACAAATCCTATCACATTATCTTTTAAAAGAGAGTGGATATATTTACCAAGGGTCCCGTTGCCGTATATCAAGTATTTAGAGCGTCCATCAGCCAATGCTTGAGCCCATTTCGTAATCGATGAGAACTCTGAGTAAAATGAATCATATCGAAACTTTAAATATTCCTTTTTGGAAATTAAATTTAATGTGCATTTTTTGTATTTCTCAAAGAAGATATCGGCATAATTAACTTGGCCTATTCTTTTATAATATCGGTATATCCAAAAATATGTTTGAATACTATTTTCAAGTTTTTCTTCTTGATTTAAAGAAGACCAAACACCACCTGGGTGCGCTCTGTAAGCGGAAGGCACGATATCTGTATGGAAATAACTGCCACCATAATTACCAATCAGCGAAGTCAAAAATGTGTCACCATTCATCACCTTATGGCGTTCAGAAATGAAACCAAAGTTAATATTTCTGTAAACCATATTTAAGGCCAGTAACCAACCATCGCATCGAATAAGCTCATCTGAAGAATAACAGCGATGATGTTTTGGAGGGAGTTTGGATTTCGCCATAAGGTTTCCCTTTTCGTCTACAATCCAAGCATCATGAGAAGAAATTACAATCTCTGGGTGCCGATCCAAATATGAGACTTGTTTCGCTAACTTCGTTGGGTCTCGCCAAAAATCATCCCCCTCACATACTGCGATATATTCTCCCGAACACATTTTCTCTAAGATTGCTGTTGGCTTATTATCTTTCGAGTACTGATTTTCCGTTTGATAAATGGCTCTGAAAATATTTGGGTATTCCTTTTCATATCGCCTAATTATTTCAGCGGTCTTATCCGTCGAAGCATCATCATGTATACATATTTCAATCGGGAAGTCTGTTATTTGGCTTAAAAAGCCAATGATCGCGTCCTCAATAAACCGTTCATGGTTATAAGCTGCGCATCGAATACTCACCTTGATGCTATCAAGATCACCTTTCCAAGAAGACAATATCTCAGCTTCAGATCTAAGATTGCTCATGTCATATCCTCCCAAGAACTCCCGTAAACCATAGACAACCCAGCATAAAATCACTCACACATTTTAGCTATTTAAGTCCGCAGGACTGCTATAAGAAAGAACGAGACCACTAATAGTTCTCATCGTATTTTTTACAGAAACGTTCGATAGATTCTTCACGCAAATCCTGAATTCGTTCACGCATAATCGAATCAGGCCAGTCCCACCAACGGATTCTAAGTAAAGACTCAACAACACTTTCGTCAAATCGCATACGGATTAAGTTTGCTGGCACGCCCCCGACGATAGCGTAAGGAGGAACATTACGAGTCACAACTGCATTTCCTCCAATGATAGCGCCATCCCCAATGATAATATCGGGCATGATGAGAGCTCCCTGTCCTATCCATACATCATTGCCAATCGTCACTCGCTGGCTCTTGCGAAAATCGAACAACGGCTGATCGTTTTCACAAATACCATAATCTTTACTCCGATACGTAAAATTCGCCATAGCAGGTCGCCAGTATGGATGGGTACTTGGGTTTATTCGAACAAAAGGCGCGATAGCACAATACTTTCCTATTTCCGTGTAAATTACTTCAGAATCATGCATCAGGTACGAATAGTCACCTATGACGCTTTCTGTCGCACGTACTCTTTCGTCTAGAAACGTACAAATTCCGAACTCTACAGAATTTACGCGCGCTGACTCACTTATCACAGGCCCATCTTTCTTAAACTTCATTTTTATCTTGCCTCAACGAAAACAGAACGTCATACAAACGCCTTTCTGAATTTGAATCAAAGAGATTTTCGACAAACAGTCGAGCCGCCTTTTCCTCAACACCAGCGTAGGCGGCAGAATTGAGGTATTTCGCGATGACAACATTATCGTCGACTGCATTTTTAGAATGCCCTGGCGGATATACGCACTCTCCTTCGACCTCGCTACCATTTATCATTTCAATAACGACGCGATCAGGTGTCCACGGATCGGTTTTGTCAGTCCAGTGCGGATGAACTTCGAAGGAAACCTTTTCCATTAAGTCGACTACCGGTAGTTCGGAAACGGCTTTATCTTTGAAATGTTTAACTTCAACCGACGAGGAGAATAATGACCTTGCTACGACATAAGGAACGGAGAATTTCCCTTCAAGTCCGCTCTTCGGCGTATCGATTGTTAATATTCCTTTTGCCTTTGGTGTCGCATAACATCGCACTTTCTTAACTTCCCGATAGTCGATGTTATTGTCAATTACTAACCCAAGAACAATGTGAATAATTCTATGAGACAGCGAGCATGAAGGGTAAAGCTTTACGTTAAGACCAGGATCTCTAATTATCAGCTCTCCGAATTTACTGACCAACTTTAGATCGTGCTGCTTAAGTAACGAGTAACCAAGAACAGTAAACCATCCTGTTCGGTGGTCAAAGACATTGGTCGACGCCGAAATTTCATGTTGAGACCATTGAACTGCGTTCACCGCATTTCGAGCAGAAATGCCTAGATGCATGGGTTTTGCCATCGTACCAAAGTTTACAATTAATCCTGCGGGCATGGATGCAGACAATGCCAAAGCGTTTGCACTGACTGTTTTGCTCAACTTTAGTAAATAACAACCCGCTGCCGATGCCGCTACCACTCCAATTGTTGAAGACGGGTGCCACCCTTTTGAGTGCATATTCGGCACCAACGCGGATAGGCGATTAAATACTTCAAGACCCACCGTGTAAGCTGTTGCGAAATGCTTCCAAGAAACATCAATACTCTCGGATAGAGCCCACAAAACAGGAAATAACATAGCCGAAGGATGTGATTGTGTTGCCCCCCCGGTATCATCGAAATCCAAAGCGTGACATGCCGTTGCATTGACTAAGGCTGAGTGCTCTGCTGTCAGTGAAAAGTTCCGATGAATCAAATTCCAAGCCCCAGCGCCCGATCGATTCATTTTAGAGGACTCAGGCACACTATTAAATAACTTAGTCACAACTGGTTCTTGATAAGCAGCGAGCCCAGCCGCAACAGTATCAAGCATCGCTCTCGCGACAAGCGCTAAATCTGAATCTTCCAAAAGATTCTCATGAGCATCGGAACAATATTTCGACAATTGCTCAATAATCGTTAAAGTCATCATTTACCTAGAGTATTTGTTACTCTTCGAAAGAGCGCACACTTGTTCTGGGTAAAGAACACAGCTCTTGAGCGTCTTACCTATTAAAACCTTCGACATTTCTTTATCTGGAACATAAATAGGGAAATCAGCGTCAGGTAAAAGATAATTAATAATTTCACCCAAGTCATCTTGCCCCATCATAAAGCGCGGAAAGGTATTACCATTGGTTCGCATATTCATTTCTTGAGCTTTCCAGTGCCCATAGCGATCGTGTCTAAATTGAACGGTTATTGGGCCATAACCACCCTCTGTATATATTGCTCGTAGAAATTGCGCCGTAATCCGTTCGAGCTCTTTATCCTCTACGCGTTTAAAACCGATGGTTACACCGGAATCGTGCTCATTTCGACTGATAAAAATATCGTCAAACGTTCCGTCGGGATGAATAATGGCATGACAAGAATGATGGTGAATATTCGGTGCATGGGCAAATAGTGGAATAAGATGCTCCATACTATGAAAGTACTCAGTAAGGGCTTCGCCATCACCGAGATACTCTTGAAACATATACCCTTGCAGCCTTGACGCAACGGCCAACTCGTCCATATTACGGACGAAAAAAACTCCTTTTGAGGCATACCCTTGGATTGGCTTAGCTATTAATGGGAACGAATTTTTCTCAGCAAAACATTTAAGCCCTGTCAGATAATCAGAGTCGTCAGACAGAAAGGTTTCCGCAAATGGTAAATTATGCTTTTGACAAAACTCGAACGTTTTTATTTTGTTGAGTGCGGTTTCAAGTGAACTCATCGTGCCATATGGCAGCCTTGCATCTGAACCTAAGTCTCGAACAATTTGAGTCACTCTAAATGTATCTTCATCTCGACCACTGAGGATAACGTCTGGCTTTTCTACTGTCAGAATATTCGTAAAATCAGCTTCAAACTGTTCTGTTGCTGTGTTCCCCACCAAATAAACACGTTCACACCGAAAGTTCTGGGGACTAGCCGCCACGCTATTGGTACCAATAACTTCGACACGAGATCTTCGAGAGAACGAAGAAAACTCAAGAACATCTAAGATATTTTGGCCAACTAAACTGCCGACGCTCGTTATCAATATTTTCATAAATTCCCTTCTTCAAGTAACGTGCTAATTGCTAGGGTTTAGTCAACGATATCACTAATAACACTACAAACCTCATCAACTATCTCTTCGTCCAACCCGTAGAAAATAGGTAAACACAAAATACGAGAAGCTACATCTCTGGAAACCGCGCACTCAACCTTAGCCCCAAAATACTCAACGGTATCTAGGGACGGATAAAAGTAACGTCGCACGGTAATCCCCTTTTCCTTTAGTGTGAGATATGCTTTTTCTGCCTGCTCTTCAGAAGGTAGTAATACTGGTACGTACGCATAGTTTAATGACACTCCTGTTGACATAACTTGGAATGTCACAACATCTTTCAGTTTTTCTCTGTACTGCAAAAATTGTCGTTTACGACTCTCAATATTTCCTTCCATTTCATCTAGAACTGCCAAACCCATCGCAGTGTACTGGTCAAGCCCAAGTGGACACGTTTAATTGATAATTTTCATACTCAACCGGAGTCACATCACCATAGACTTCAAGTGTAAAAATGTACGTTCTAGAATCTTGTCTACTACAGATCTTGTTGCCGGCATATACAAGGTGCCGCCTAAACAATATTGTAACAAGCTTTTATCTGATAGTTTATTAAAGCTGGCTGGTTCACGTTCAAATAAAAAGAATTCATTATGTTTATTATGTTGCATAAATCAAGCCATTCTCAGTGAAGTTAAATGCAAATTGACTCTATTTAAACTAGGATGAATAATTAAAAAAATCATAAAATCAGTTCCTACAATTTAGAATTACCGCGCGCACAATGTTACTAATGCGTTCTATTACTGAATTTTCTAGCTCCGCATACATGGGCAAACATAGGATTCTTGATGCAATATCACGAGAAGTAAGGCAGTGAGATTCCGATTCAAGGTAATCAACCGTATCCAGTGATGGGTAAAAATACCTCCTGCTAGAAACCCCATTTTCTCTAAGCGCCGACGCCACCTCTAAAGCCTCACGTTCAGTTGAAAGAAGTATGGGGAAATAAGCATAGTTTTGGTCAACTCTCGATTCAACAGCCTGAAAAATGACAAGTCCTTCCAACCTTTCCATATAACATTGATGTACTCGAGCTCTATTTTTCAAGTTCAATTCAATTTCATCTAAGACACAAAGTCCCATTGCAGCCTGAAACTCATTTAGTTTCGCATTAATTCCCAAGCCATTAATTTCATCAGGTCTAGAGATTCCGAAATTAATCAAGAGTTTTGCTCGATCTAAAGCTTCTTTATCTTTAAATACGATCGCCCCCCCTTCTATTGTATGAAATAGTTTCGTCGCATGAAAACTGAGAGTAGATGCATCGCCCCAGTGCAAAACACTGCGTTTTTCAAAGTTAACACCAAAAGCGTGAGATGCGTCATAAATAACTTTCAAATTTTTAGAGGTAGCCATGTCATGTATTGCTTCAACATCACAAGGATTGCCAAACACATGAACAGGTAAAATAGCTTGCGTATTTCTCGTACAAACCTTAGAAATTTCATCTGGTGATATACACCAACTTTTTTTATCGATGTCTCCAAACTGTACATTAGCCCCTTCCCAGTATGGAGCGCTTGCTGTAGCTATAAATGTGAAGGGACTCGTAACAACCTCGGGAAAAGGCTTGATATTACGCTCTGTCACCCCTAAAGCTCGAAGAGCTATCTGAATTGCTAAAGTTCCGTTTGCAACTAAAAGCAAATGCTTAACCCCTAGAAACTTACATAGCCGACTCTCCAGCTCCTGAGCAAGCTCACCATGGTTGGTAAGCCAAGCGCGTTCATAAATCCCCGAAATATACGTATCCAATTTTCTACGTTCCGGCAAGTAAGGACGGGACACTGGAATCATATTGGGGGTGTTGTTTTTATTTATCATTCAAAATACTTAATAAATACTGACCATAAGTGTTTTTTCTCATTTTCCTACCTAATTGCTCAATAGAGCTCCGACACATCCAACCTTGATTAAAAGCTATCTCTTCCAAACAGGCAATTTTGAATCCTTGACGCTTTTCAACAATCTCAACAAATTGAGCTGCTTCCAACAAGCTTTCATGGGTACCCGTATCAAGCCAAGCAAAGCCTCGGCCAAGTAATTCAACATCCAAATCATCACGCTCGAGATACGCTTGATTCACACTCGTAATTTCTAGCTCACCGCGTTCAGAAGGTTTAACCTTTTTTGCTATTTGCACCACATCGTTGTCGTAAAAATAAAGCCCTGTTACTGCGAAGTGTGACTTTGGTTTAACCGGCTTCTCTTCAATTGAAACCGCGCGCCGGTTAGCATCAAACTCCACCACACCGAATCGTTCAGGATCTTTTACTTGGTAACCAAAAATAGTTGCGCCTGTTTTTTTCGCAGCCGCCTTACGCAGCATGGGGCTAAAACCTTGGCCATAAAATATATTATCACCGAGCACTAAACACACATTACTATCGCCTATAAACTTTTCTCCGATAGTAAAAGCTTGAGCTAGGCCATCTGGGCTAGGTTGCTCGGCATAGCTAATAGTAATCCCAAAATCACTACCATCACCAAGCAGTTTCTTAAAGTTCGGTAAGTCTTCTGGCGTTGAAATAATTAGTACATCACGAATACCCGCCAGCATGAGTACAGAGAGCGGGTAATAAATCATAGGTTTGTCGTAAATAGGCAACAACTGTTTCGAGATACCTCGGGTAATCGGATACAACCGCGTGCCTGAACCACCGGCTAAAATAATACCTTTGGTCTCATTGCTCATAATTTAACTCCTAAACGCTCGCGCTGATAGCTGCCGTCTTGTACACGCTGGCACCACTGCGAGTTGTCTAAATACCACTGCACTGTTTTACGAATACCCGACTCGAAAGTTTCTTGTGGTTTCCAGTTCAGCTCTTTTTCTATTTTGCTGGCATCTATGGCGTAACGACGGTCGTGGCCAGGTCGGTCGCTTACATGCGTGATTAACCTTTGATATGAGCCTTCTCTCGGGGCAAGCTCGTCAAGAATGTGGCAAATGGTTTTTACCACATCGATATTTTGTAGTTCGTTATGCCCGCCAATATTATAGGTTTCGCCTACTGTGCCTTCGGTGACTACTTTGTATAGCGCACGAGCATGGTCTTCCACATAGAGCCAGTCGCGAATTTGGTCACCTTCACCATAAATAGGCAGTGGTTTTCCTTCGAGAGCATTCAAAATAACCAAGGGAATCAGTTTTTCTGGGAAATGATAAGGCCCGTAGTTATTCGAGCAGTTGGTAATCACTGTTGGTAGGCCATAGGTACGCAGCCATGCACGCACTAAATGGTCTGAACTGGCTTTACTGGCGGAATAAGGGCTACTTGGCGCATACGTGGTGCTTTCGGTAAATAGGTGCAGGCTCGCGTCTTTGCTATCGCTGGGGTGCGGTAAGTCGCCGTATACTTCGTCGGTACTAATATGATGAAATCGAAAAGCTTCCTTACGCCCAGGCTCAAGTTCATTCCAATAAGCACGAGCCACTTCTAATAAAGTATAAGTACCAACAATATTGGTTTGAATAAACTCAGCAGGTCCATCAATTGACCTATCTACATGGCTTTCAGCGGACAGGTGCATCACAGCGTCTGGCTGATGCTGCTCAAATACGCGGTTAAGCTCTGCAGCATCGCAAATATCAACTTGCTCAAAGCTATAACGCTCGCTGTCGCTCACGCCTATTAACGACTCTAAGTTACCCGCGTAAGTCAGCTTATCGAGGTTCACCACAGTATCGTTTGTGTGTTTAATAATATAACGAATAACAGCAGAGCCGATAAAGCCAGCACCGCCGGTAATTAGTAACTTCATTTTGGCCCTTATTTTTATACGCTACCGTCCTTGGAGCGTACCCTAAAAGCGTGTATGCCTACATAGCTTATCGGCAAAGAGCAGGAAAACAAAAGCTTATCGGTGAAGAATTTAATTAACAAAAAGCCCTATGCCAAAAGTTTGACACAGGGCTTACAAAAATATGGCGTTCAGTGTTTAATGCACACCGTGCATGCGTTTTCTCAGCCAAGGGCTAATCACAAGCATAAACACACCAAAACCAACCCCAACGTAGCACAAGAAGGTGAATAGTTCGGTGTAGCCGGCCAGTGCGGTGCTAACATTAATTACTTCGCCTGAAGGTACATCTATAGCAGCTAGTTTCGCTAGTTGTACAGCAAGTAGCTCTGAGTATGCGGTGGCTAGGAACCAAGCGCCCATCATTACTCCAACCACTTTAGGTACGGCTAGCTTTGTTACTGCCGAAAGTCCTACGGGCGACAAGCATAATTCGCCCATGGTGTGTAGGGCGTAAGCTAGAATCATCCACCAAGCGGCAACGTAACCAGCTTCGTTCGGGAACATAGCGCCCACAACCAAGGCTCCAAAGCCTAAACCAGCTTGAATAATACCTAAGGCAAACTTTACTGGGGTACTTGGCTCCAAATTTCGCTTAGCAAGGAACATCCACAACCAGGCGAACAATGGTGCAAGAGTGATAATAAAGAACGCATTTAATGAACCAAACTGACCTGCGGTAGCGGTGAAACCTAATACGTTACGGTCCATCACGCGGTCGGCGTATAGGGTCATTGACGATGCCGACTGCTCAAACAGTGCCCAGAAAACCACCGTCGACACGGTCAGCACAATTAATACGGTCATGCGGTCGCGCTCTTCTTTGTCGCATTGGGTAACCATAAACCAAATAATGCCAGCCAACACAAGAAACGATAAGCCCAGCAATGCGTTATGCACGATTGGGTTGTACTGCACCAGCTGCCACATAATAACAAGCGCGGGTATAGTGCATAAATAGATCATCCATTCGCGGTTAATACCTGCAAATACTTTTTCTTTTAAGGCATCAGGGTTTGAAGGCTCTGCGTAGCCATATAAGTATTTTTGCCCAGTTAAAAATATAATAAGGCCCAGCACCATACCTATACCAGCTAAACCAAAGCCATAACCCCAACCGTATACTTCACCAATGTAAGTAACCGATATAGTGGCAATAAACGAGCCGAGGTTAATGCCCATATAGAAAATGGTGAAGCCGGAGTCGCGGCGGGCATCATCTTTACCATAGAGCTGACCAACAATGGTAGAAATGTTTGGCTTTAAAAAACCAACTCCCATAATAATGAGTGCCAGTGAGAAATAAAACACTTGAATGGCGCCGGTATCTTGAACCACAACACCGTCTTGTACATAAGCTTGAAGGCCTTCATAGGCTAGACCTAAGTGACCCAAACAAAGTAACACCGCACCAAAAGTAACGGCTTTACGCATACCTAAATAACGGTCGGCTAACATACCGCCAATAACCGGCATGGCATACACTAAACCAGCGTAGCTCCCTAATACGTTTAGCCCACCGGCGTCGCTAAATAAGTGATACTTTGTTAAATATAACAAGAGTAAATACTTCATACCGTAAAATGAAAAGCGTTCCCACATTTCGGTAAGAAAGCACACATAAAGCCCGATTGGGTGGCCAAGAAATTGTGGTTGGCTGTCTAGCGTTGTCGCTATGTTATTAGTATCTGTCATGAGTTATCCAATTTTATTAAAATAATTTTTAGCCTTTAATCTGTAGGAAATGACCTAGTATTATGCTCGGCTACGCATTTTTATGTTTCTCTGGAAAACGCTCTGATTAAATCCACGCCGTCCCAAATTACATTAAAGTCTAACGCTGTGCCTATGGCTACGGCGCGGTCAATACCAACTAAACAGGTACTGAGCCAGCAATTTACGTCCACTTCGCTCATTCCCCAATATGACATGGTTTGATGCTGCGGCGTTAGTTGTGAATTAAGTTCACTCAGTTCATTTATATGCAGTTCGACAAATATGCCGCAGCCTTGATGTGCACTAAGAAGTGAGTGATGCAAATGGGAGCCTTCCAATCGTATGTAGCCTCCGCTCGTTTGCACTTGACTCACGACACCGGACATCACGAGATTTTGTGCATTATTTAGAGCGCGATAGTGCTCACTCTCTGTAAGTGGGTACTTACCTTGACCTTGCTCAGTATTTAAAAAAGTACTAAGCGCCTGCCAAAACAACTGCTGCGCTTGAGCTTTTTTAGCTGGTTTACCAAGCCAAATTACCACCTTTGCCGACGAACATGCTTGTTGTGCAAAGGTTAGGTTATCGCGGGCGAAGTTACTTGCTAGTTGCGCTAGCTCATTGGGCTTAGCATGAATAACGGCTTCTATATCAAGTACGGCAAAGGACAGTTTATTGGCGAAAGTAAATTCTCTGGCATGCGCCGGAATGACTCGTTGGCGTAGTGCCTGTATACCTTCGTTTGAGCCCCATAGCACGCGGCCGTCTACCTGCTGTTGCAGTTCAATAAGTTCAGCAGCGTCGCGTGGGCTACGGATAATTTGAAAGCGGGCGCTCACATCGGGGTGGCTTGCTGTTAAGCTTTGCAGTAAATCGCATAACACATCAGCACTACCGCCGGCTTTATTGGAAAGGCGTATGGTATTTAAATTCCCACAAAGCACACTTAAAATGCCTGAATACACAAATAGGCTGTCCACATTACCTGGGGCCGCATGAAATACATGGCCTAAGGGGCGTAGTTTAAGCTTTCGGTACGGGGTTAATATTCGCTCTAGGCTTGCTGGACGCAACCAATAACCGAGCGCCATTAAGTCGGAATACTCACGTGCAGCGGGCTCTTGCAGTAAGGCTTGCGATAACGTTTTACAGTATTCTATTGCTTGTGGGTCAGCAAAAGGAGCTAATTGGCCCTGTACAGAAACTGGGTTTACTACTTCAACAGTCATTGGCCCGCTCCTTTATTTACTAAGGTATCACCATTTTCAAAGGGCTTATTGTCCTCAAAAGTATCGCTGCAGCCCCGAGCTTCTACTTTAGCCATACGGCCAAGCACTTCAAAATATTTACCTTTACGCCCACAGGCACAGTTGTCTTCACCTAATATACGCCCCCTGTCTTCCGTTAACAGGCTATGCCCAGGGTAGCTTTTTGGTAGTAACGACAGAACTTGTAACACCCCTGCTTCTCCTGTCGGCATAACCTGCCAACTGCCGGGCGTACGCACTAAAACATCGGCATAGGACGGGCAATGTAAATGTCCTTCTTCGCAAGCAACAAAAATAGAGCCCACTTGCTCCACCATGCCATAAAAATTATGCACCCGTATTTGGCCAAGTAGCTCTTGCGCCGTGGCATTAAAGGTTCTCGCACTAACGGCTTCGTCTTCCAACTTTTTCCAACCGCCGCTATGAATAAGCACCGCGTTGGCAAAATTAAGTTTTAAATTATGCTCTTTTAACGCCTGTAAACCGAACTTCCACACCATAAAAGTAAAGCCAAACATAAATACAGGCTCTGTGCCGAAGCAATTAAAGAAATCGGTAATCGCAGGTACATTAAGCGACATATCGTCGTTCAAAGCATAAGTATGATGGCGGCCTAAAAATGACAGACCTTGAATGCCGGCGCCACGGGCTGAAAAAGAGTCTCTACTTTGAATCACACTGGGGCTGTCCCAAATAAGCATGGGTAAACGTTGCTTACCTAACCACTCCTGCATTATTTTCACCAACACCCGGCTTTGTAGTTTTGCCGTATCTGCGTCTAAATAAATGCGTGAAGGAACGGTGCCGGTGGTGCCCGACGAAGTAAGCACCTTGGAAATATCAGCCTCAGGAATACTGGTTAACTGGCGCTGCTTAAATAATGGCACCGTTAGAAAGGGCACATCGCTAAGTTGCGTGTAGGGTAAGGCTTGGTTAGCAAAAAGCCGTTGGTAAGGTAAGCAGTGCTGTTGATGGTGCTGGGTGAGCGCTTGCAAGCCCTGTAGTAACAACGGCGTTTTATCTGCGGCAGCAACGCCATAAGGTGAAGCATCAAGCAAATTAGTAGGCATAGGTTACTCCTGCTCCTGTAAACACTGCTGTAATAATGCCGAGTAGTTTACTTTGCCGCTGCTTAAGTAAGGCACTGCTTCTAGCTGCACTTTAGCCCATAGGCTAGGGTGTAAATGTAAATGTTCAGTGGCAAGTTGTTGAATAAGTTCGGCAGCTTTTGGGTTCCCTTCCCCGCCCACTATAGCAAAGAACAGCTGGTCATCTTGCCCGCAGCAATATACCTCTACGTCTTGTTCTTTTAATGTTTGCTCTAAGTGATCAAGCTGTATGCGTTTGCCTCTCATTTTAATAAAGCGCGACAAGCGCCCAGTTATTTTTACCAAACCTTGTTCTGTCCAACAGGCTATATCGCCTGTGGCTAAAACTTGAGCTACTTCCGGTGGCTGCAGCCAGTCAGCATGTGATTCGGCATAACCCAACATAACATTGTCGCCAAAATACCAAAGCTCGCCTTCTTGCCCTGCTGCTGTAACTTTTTCGTCTGTGTCTAAATTTCGAATTTCAAAACGCCCACCAGGAATAGCTTGGCCAATTACATCTGGGTATTTACTTATTAATTCTGGCGGCGTAAAGGCCATACGGGCGGTGGCTTCTGTTTGTCCGTACATCACAAAGAACTGCCAGCCTTTTTCTGCCGCTAGATTGGCAAAATGCGACACAGCTTGGGCGTTTAATTTTCCACCGGCTTGGGTTAAATAGCGCATTGCTGGCAGTTCCATGCGCTCAATACGCAGCATTTGTAACATTTGATAATGAAATGGCACGCCGGCAAGCGAACTAACGTTATGGCTACGTACCAGCTGCCAAAACTCCCGCGACATCAACGGTTGCTCAGTTAAAACCATTGCGGCACCTAAAGCCAAGTGAGTATTTAATACCGACAGCCCATAACTATAATGTAGCGGTAACGTGGTAATGGCCACGTCTGTGGGCTGTATAGGCAGGTATTGAGTAATAGATATAGTGTTAGCCCGCAGGTTATCTGCACTTAACATAACTGCTTTGGGGCTGCCCGAGCTTCCTGAAGTACTCAGCATAAGCGCAACAGTACCAGTGGTTGGCCAATGACAGTTGCTACGCAGCTGTTTTAGCTTACTCGGTTGGTTTTTCTTGGCCGCCGTAAACTCAAAACCAACGCCAAGCTGTTCATACATTTGCATTTTAGCCGCTTGTGCCAATTCAGGATCAACCAACAATAGCGGCACTTGGCTACGCAATGCCGCCAAGTAGATTACAACGGCATCGATGCTGGAAGAAAACAACAACGCTAATAACGCCACATGGTTACTACCGGTGATGCACGTTTGTTTTATCTGTAGTTCTGTCTGCTGTACCCGCTGCTCTAACTCGGCATAACTTAATTGCTCTGTTTCGCCAATAAGTGCAATGCCAGAGAAGCGGCCTAAATCAGTGTAAAAGCTTAGGCTAGCAGTCGATGTCATATTTACGCAGTATTTCTTTGGCTTTAGCGTACGAACTCATATCAATGATGTCGTCCGTGTCGAGCATTACGTCGAATACATCTTCTAGTTCTGCAATTAAAATCATGTGCGCGGTCGAGTCCCATTCTTTAATTGAGTTGTACTCTAAGCTATCGGTTATCACGCTTTCAGGTACCGCTAAGGATTTTACGAACGCCTGCTTTAACTTTTCTGCTGCCATCATGTTGTGTATAAACCTTACAAAAATTAAATAAGCATGCCGCCGTCAACGCCGATCACTTGCCCAGTTACGTAAACCGACAAGTCCGACGCTAAAAACAGCACCGTATCTGCTACGTTACTCGCTGTTCCAACGCGCCCCATAGCAATTGAATTCACTCGCTCTTGATATTTCTCAGGGGTTAATTGCTTCGTCATATCTGTGTCTATAAAACCTGGCGCAACAGCATTCACTCGAACATTTGTCGCTGCTAGCTCCTTCGATAACGACAGCGTAATACCAATGACAGCCGCTTTACTACCGCCATATACTGCTTGGCCCACATTACCTACCCGGCCAATAATAGAAGCAACATTTACTATACTGCCGCCACCACTACGCTGCATTAACCGTGCTGCATATTGGCTACAATAAATTACGCTATGGGTATTCGTTGCGAACGTGTTTTCCACTTGCTGTGGCGTAACCATGCCCACTAAAGCGTCATCGAGAATACCCGCATTATTCACCAGCACATCTAACTTTTTAGTGAGCTTAAATAGTTGTTGAAAACCCTGCTTTACATCGTCGGCTTTGCTTACATCAAACGGCAACGCATGACAGTTTACGCCATACTCTTCACTTAACTCTGCACAAAGTGCATTGAGCTTGTCGCTATCACGACCATTTAAATAAAGTATTGCGCCTGCCGCGGCAAAGCTCTTAGCGCACGCAGCGCCTATGCCGCGGCTGGCTCCAGTAATAAGAACATGTTTATCGGTTAAGTTAATTTCTATCATACAAACCACAACCTACCTTTAATAGCGGATAAACCGCGCAATGGGGTCTCTGGCACTCTTATAATTAGCTTCCTTAAGCTCATAGTGTAAAAGTTGTTTTGGCACATTCGTCATTTCATGGCTAGGCTTTCTTTCATTCACTTGCACATAACCACATTTTTCGTGAAAACGGACGGACGCCTCGTTATCGGTGAAAATTTTGCCATACAATAACGACAGCCCTAGCTCATCAAAAGCATAGTCATTCAAAATAAAGGCCACACAAAAAGGCACAATATTATTCCGATACTGCTGCGGGTATATATACATGCCCGGTTCAGCCGTTCCTTCGCTACGGTTAATATTCACCAGCGAGACAACTCCGATGGGCTCGCCTTTAAACCAAGCCACCCAATAGGCGCGGCTATTGTCATTCACTAAGCCATTAAACCACTTACGCTGCATGTCTGCAGTAATATAGCTTTGATCGAGCATATGTTGAGCAATTTCAGGGCTGTTGCGCCAATTACGAACCATTTCTAGGTCGCTTTCGGTTAGCGTTTTTATAGTTACCCCATAACGCTGAAAATAAGTGCTCATGGTTAAATTAATTCCCAGCGCATAGGTGTACCTTTTTTAGCCGCTTGTTTTATTTTACGGCCAAGCAACACGGGCAAATATTTGGTTGGTAACCCTGCACCAGGGCGAACCGAGCGTAAATTCTTGGCCGTGAGTACCTCGCCTGCTTGCATGTCTTCTGCAATATAAAGTGAGCGTCGGTGTACCCGCGACGCCACTTCCTGTTCAGTGCAACCATAATGCACTATGCCCACCGCGTCATAAGCTCGTGAACATTCGTCTACCAAGCTTTTAAATTCTGCCGGCTCCATAGAAAACTCTGCATCAACGCCACCTTCAGCGCGATCGAGTACAAAATGCTTTTCAATAACACTTGCCCCTAACGCCACTGCGGCAACAGACACGCCTATACCTGTGGTGTGGTCAGAAAGCCCCACTTCACAATTAAATAGTGCTTTTAAATGAGCGATAGTTGCTAGGTTAGCATCACGTGGTCGTGCCGGATATTGGCTGGTACATTTAAGTAATACAAAGTCATCACAACCATTTGCTCTAAGTACTTCCACCGACTCGGCCAGTTCCGCTTGCGTTGCCATGCCCGTTGATAATATTACGGGCTTCCCGGTTTTAGCCACTGCTGCAATCAGACCATGGTCGGTGTTTTCAAAGGAAGCGATTTTATAGCAGGGTACGTCTAAGCTTTCCAAATAATCGACTGCGGTTAAATCAAAGGGCGAGCTAAACGCAATTAAACCTAATTGTTTTGCACGGTTAAATAATGGTTCATGCCACTCCCATGGGGTCATGGCTTTTTCATACAGCTGATACAAAGAGTACCCATGCCAAAGGCTATCTGGATCGCTAATATAAAAATCGCCTTCATGAACATTTAGCGTAATGGTTTCTGGGCTATAGGTTTGTAGCTTTATCGCATCGGCGCCCGCAGCGGCGGCGGCATCAACCATGGCTAATGCATTATCTAGTGACTGATCATGATTACCAGAAAGTTCAGCAATAATAAAAGGCTTATGTTCTGCGCCAATTTTACGACCTGCAATATTCATAATGACTCACTTTGGTTAGCTGTTTGGATTTAACTGTGATTGTTCTAAGCTATCAATAATTCGTGCAACTACCCGCTTGGTACCTTCAGCATCTACTAGCTCAAACGCCCGTTCCGACATGTTAGTCAGTAAGCCTGGCGTTGAAGCTATTCGACACGCTACCTGCGCTAACTTATCGCCTATTTCATTTAGCCGTACAAGCTCGGCGGCTCCGGTAGCAAACAAGGCCTCAGCGGCTAGCTTCTGGTTAGCAGCAAGCTCAATAATAATAGTGGGTAAACCAACAGCACAACGTTCCCATGAAGTAGTGCCGGCAGCGCCTATGGCTAAGTCGGCATTGCGTAATCGCTCTGCCATATTACCTACACCCTGTACTATTTGTATGTTAATTGGTTTGCTAGTTCGCGCTCGTTGTTCAATATCTTCACGGTGCGGGTTTGCTTGACCAAGAATAACCATTATTGACTTTAATGTGGGAATTTCCGCCGCCAATAACGCGGTCAGGCTAAGGCCGCTCGCATTAGGTTGATCCACGCCTCCCATGGTAATCACGATATGCTCTAGGCTTTGTCTTATATTGCTAATTTTACGGGCGGATAGAAACTCTGGACGTAATAAAACATAGTCAAGGCCAGCTAATACTTCGGCACTCGTTAATTTATTATAGTCTGATTTTTTGCGGCCTAAGTTTTGATCTAACAAGAGACTTGCTGAATAATTTCGGTCTGCTAGGTCGTCAATTACTAAAGCCGGCGTGCCTTTAATAACTAAGCTATGCCAATAGCTATCTAAACCATAGTGATCCACTATCCAGAAGTTAGGCTGTTGCTTAATTGCTGCTAAGGTTTGTTTGGCGTCTTCACGTTGTGTGGTACCAAGCCAAGCCCCGTGCTCCGTAGCATACTGATCGTGTGCATTATTTGCAGGCTCTAGTTTAATAACTATAAAGCCTTGTGCAATTAGCCATTGGCATAAGTCGCCTGCTTGGGGCCGAGTATAAAAGCACACTTGGTAACCTTTAGCCACTAACGCATGAGCAAGGGTTGCACAACGCATAACATGGCCAGAGCCCATCGTCATACCGGCATCAACCCGAAAAGCAATGTGCATTACACTACGCCCGTTTGTTGCAATGCGCGCATCATTATCTCCGCTCGAATCCAATCTTCAGGGGTATCAATATCTTGCACTCGGTAGCGCGGTAATACATAAGGTAATGCTGCTGAGTTAAACATACCTTTTTTAGCTAACCAAGACTCGCTACTACCACAATAGAACTGACCAGCATCATGAAACGCTTCCTCCAGATCTTGCGATCGTGCAGGTCCATATTCAGGATTACGCATTTCTGCCCTACCTTGCTCTGTTATACGCAGCGCTCGTTGTATCGGATACGGAAATGAAGTAACAGAGAAAACATAACTTGGCGAATCGCGCTCCAATAGCCGCATAGCGTCTAGTAAAATATCACCGGTCAAAAACGGTGCGGTAGCATATATACAGCACACCTTGTCATATATTTGACCCTGCTCAGCTAATGCTTCAATTGCATGCCTAACAACTGGTGATGTGCCAGTCATGTCGTCACTTAATTCAGCTGGGCGGATAAAAGGAACGGTTGCCCCATATTGTTTTGCCACTGCTGCAATTTCTTGATCATCCGTTGAAACTATCACGTCGTCAAAACAACCAGATAGTTGAGCCGCTTCTATAGACCAAGCCAACATAGGTTTACCACAGAAACTTTTAATGTTTTTACGAGGTATGCGTTTGCTTCCACCTCGAGCAGGAATAACAGCTAAGTTCACTCAGGCATCCTTTATCAACATACTCATCAATAAACTCACGCCATCATACATCGGCAACTAAGTGGTTTCATTGAGTAATTTAAACAGCCCACTCATACTCAAAGCACACATATATGACGACGACTTAAAATAGCATTACCCTAACTCTACTACATTTTAAATAGAGGCTGCTTTTGCTTTATTACACTAAACTTGTAACTACCAACACGCACACAAAAAAAACAAGATAAAATTGGTTTACCTCACCAAGAGGTAACATAACTGTTATACCAAACAAATAAACACATCACCCTTGCCATAAAATTCTTGACTTTTGTTAAAATATCGTTTCTTTATAAAGATAATATTTAAAGGAGACCAAAAATGAAAACTTTATCGCGTTCTTTTTTAATTTTTATACTCTTTGCATTTGTACCGCTGAGTTACGGCGAATCATGTGAGCCTAATTTATCCAATGACGTTAAAAGCGAAATTGATAATTTTGTTCATTTAGGAGAAAGCTTAACGGGTGCAGAGCTTGCCAATAAGCTGTGGCAGATAGGCGAGCTATCCAATGAATATGCGGCGTATATGCAGGGACAATTAAGCCCTGAACAAATGAAACGTATTTATTTATATAATATTGACCGCGAATTAAGCCAAAACCTTGAGCTTAACGATATTCAGCAAGAGTTTTTACAACAGGCAAAGTTAACCACAGCACGCGTGTTTGATGAGACTTGGCACTATCAGCATCCCGAACTCTTAAAATTTGTTGCCGATGGCGAGATTCTTTTGGGCGTGGTGACCTTTAGTCGGGTTTTTGGTGATGTTTACCCTCGCCATATCCTGCAAATAGAAAGGTGATGTTTACCCTCGCCATATCCTGCAAATAGAAAATAGCACTCCTATTTGTAACTGCGCCTATGGTTTTTCTAGAGAATGCCAACACTCACCAAATATGTGTATTAGGCGAGCATGTGATAGAGGCAACATCCGATGTGGTAACTTTGGTGTTACACCCTGTGATGGTGTATGCGCCAATATACAGTAAGCACTTACACCCAAAAAAAAGCCCCTCGCTTTCGCGAAGGGCTGTTTTATTTGAAGCCTGGCGGTGTCCTACTCTCACATGGGGAGACCCCACACTACCATCGGCGCTGACATGTTTCACTTCTGAGTTCGGAATGGATTCAGGTGGTTCCACGTCGCTATGGCCGCCAGACAAATTTGTTAATTCGTGACAAGCTATGTCGATAAAAGATAACGAAGTTCGTTCAACCCAAGTCACTCACCCTTTGGTGTCGTGCTCGCTCTTAAAAATATGACATGTTTCAACCCACACACCTTTGGTGTTGTATGGTTAAGCCGCACGGGCAATTAGTACAGGTTAGCTCAACGCCTTACAGCGCTTCCACACCCTGCCTATCAACGTTGTAGTCTTCAACAAC
>NZ_JAMFTN010000039.1 GCF_023922585.1 Aliidiomarina quisquiliarum | reverse complement strand
TCGCCACTCGCCGGCTCAATCTGTGTTATCACCGTGCTGCCCGCACGATAGTGATGCTCTACCGCACCATCGGGTAACGCCACGGCTCATAACCCGGGAATTGCCAACGGGTCGTCACTTGACCCTGTTGGGTGTCCCGTCGCCACACCAATTCACGTGCAGGACCGTATTTGAATTCCGTACGCAATGAAGTACTGCGGCTAACTAAACTCGGTATATCAATATGCGTGTAGCTAAATGCCTGTTTTCCGTTATGAGTCACGTTGCCATTCGCGTCATAACTAAACCGATACAGAATGCTTCCAGAAGCACTTCCTTGACGCACCCGCTGAAAACGCATTAGGTTCGTACTGTTATATTTATAGTAACCACTATTGAATCAAGAAAGTTGTGCTAGTCCTCAATAAATTTGGCACACTCTAGACTCAGTACATTGGTTAAAACAACTATTATTCTTTGAGCAACTCTAGAAACTCGTCTACAGGCACAAGGGTACGTCGGCTTACTAATGCGCAATCTCTCGGTTCAAGAGTTTCAAGTTCCAGTTCGCATTGCTCTACGTCTTCATACCTTGTGGTTAGTGCGCTCGACAGAATATATCTCATACCATCGAAAATGACCCAATTGGTATCGCGGTCAAAGGAGGGGCGTATCACTTCCAGCACCACAGGATTCAGGCCTGTCCACAGAGTTGCGGCATCGCCTACCAAACCATTCTTACACATTTTCGAAATATCAACTGGTTGATGCTCAACAGCGACTACACTAGCTGGAAGTTCAAATAGATTTCCTTTCTCCAAGAAGATGATGTAGTTAGCCCCTATCATTAAACGTTCGCTGGAAAAAAAAGCTATCTGTGTTCGTTCAGATTGCCCATGTAGCGTGTTTTGAACACTAGCGTGATACAGTCCTCCGCAATCTATTTCTTCAGTTTGAAGAATCTCGCCCCGATTAATTTCCGCGACCACAATATAGCTAGACCGTACCTTAGCACTATCAATTGCGTCCATGAACTTGACCTGGCCAAACGAAGAGAAAGCTGTGAAAGCTAGTATTATTGCCAGTAGCCCTTTAGATGATTTTTTTTCTAACACAATTTATCTTCCTTCATCCCAATCTCTAAATCTGCGCAGCGCATCAAGCCCTGCTCGATCCGCATTTGGATGAATTCCAAGCGGGTCTACCGAGGGCGGAATATCTATCCCACGCGCATG
>NZ_JAMFTN010000038.1 GCF_023922585.1 Aliidiomarina quisquiliarum | reverse complement strand
GGTGGGTTCAACCGGTCAGTGCAACTATCTCGTTTAGCCTCTCAGCTGGCGTTAAATATTGCAATGTTTTTCTTGGTCGTTGATTCAGGCGTAAGGCAACCACATTAAGCTGCTCTTGAGTCCACCCGGATAAGTCTGTGCCTTTGGGAAAATACTGCCGCAGCAGTCGATTTGTATTTTCATTGCTCCCCCTCTGCCAAGGGCTCTGAGGGTCGCAAAAGTAAACCTGGACATCAGTCGCAACAGTGAATTTCTTATGAGCGCCAAGCTCGCCGCCCCGGTCCCAGGTCAAGGTCTTCTTCAGAGATTCAGGCAGTTTGTTAACCTCTCTGATAAGCGCAGACACAACGCTCTCGGTATCTTTTCCGTTGACCTGTACCAGCATTGTAAAGCGGGACTGACGCTCCACCAAGGTAGCAATGTGCGAGTTCTTGGAGCCAGTGATCAAGTCACCTTCCCAGTGACCAGGTACTGCTCGATCCTCCACTTCTGGGGGGCGTTCACGAATAGAAACTGCATCCACAATACTTGTCTTGGGCTCAGGGTTATCCGTAGTCGAATGTTTTGATCTACGCATACCGCGCCGAGATCGCAGGTGCTTTACCAGCTCTTTTTTCAGTACGCCGCGAGACTGAATAAACAGGCTGCGATAAATTGTTTCGTGGGATATCTGCATGGCTGGCTCACTCGGAAATTGGCGCTGAAGCCAGCCTGATATTTGCTCAGGAGACCAGTCTAGCTGAAGTTTCTGCGCTACAACTCGCTGCAATGCTTGGTTGGCAGCAAGCAAGCACTGCTTGGGCCGTTTTGCCTGATCCCATGCTCTTTTGTCAGCTATGTTCGCACGGTATGCTGTGCGGCCACCATTACGATTAACTTCACGGCTAACTGTCGAAACTGAGCGGTCAATCAGTCTGGCTATGCTACGCACTGAAAGCCCAACACATAGGCCACGCGAAATCTCCTCTCGCTCCGACAAAGATAGAGCAAGGCGCGATCTGGTTCGATATGGAGGGGAAATACCGCCATGAATCGCTAACACGCCACTGATGGAGCCTGCGTGCTTACCTAGCGCTCGACCTATCTCACTGAGAGACTGTCCTTTTCGCCATCTATGCCAAAGCTCTCGTTTTTGCGAAGCTGAAAGCCCGCGCTCCTTCATCGTTGCCATTAGTAAGTATCCAATTCGTTGAC
>NZ_JAMFTN010000037.1 GCF_023922585.1 Aliidiomarina quisquiliarum | reverse complement strand
GTCACGAATGGCTAGCGCTGCATCTATTTGAAACAATTGAACAAGCCCAATACCTGGCAACAGAGTGGCTTTGGACATACAATAACGAACGACCAAACACAGCCATTGGTCGCGTACCGCCAAGGTAATTACTGGACGCGGCTTAACTCTCTACTTTTAACTTCGGTTATAAATGGGGGGATTACAGCTAAAAACTACTTATGGTTGGATTTATCTATTTTCTCTAGCTCACAGCTCACCACAAAGAAATGTAAGTTGTATTCCCTGACGGCAGGAGAGTTCAATAAATACGTTTCTACGGCCACTGTTGAGTAGCGTGAAGGACTCGAAGCACGCGGACTTGCTCCCTAATTACGTCATAGACTAGAACATAATTTTGATGAGCAACCAGCTCGCGGGTATCAGCCATCCGCCCAAGACGTCCGAGACTAGGATGTTCGACTAAGCGTGAAGCCTTTTCTGATAACAACTCGTCGAGAGCTATAGCTGCTGCGGGGTTATCAGCTTCTATGTAATCATAAATATCTTCGCGGTCTTGTATCGCCTCTGGTGTCCAAAGTAACTCCATCATTCAGAGGTTTTGATCCGACGCCGCGTTGAAGCCCGACGAGCTGCAAATTTAGCTTCTACTTCAGCGGCAGACACCAAGTTACCCGCGTTGGCCGAATTAAGGCCAATCTGTACTTGGCGGCGGAACCAAGCATCATGCTCTGCGGCTTCTTCCTGTTGCTGTACAAATTCGCGCATGAAGTCTCGAAGAAGCTGTGCCCCACTTCGGTCGCGGGATTTAGCTGCTTGGGCAAATTGGCTTTTCAAGGCATCATCAACTCGGAAGGTAAAAGTTGATTCATTCATAGCTGCATCCTCATGTGTTACACATTAAGTGCAATGTAGCACGTTAGTTATTTTCTGTCTATGACACACTTAGCCTTGAAATTTCGATTCCCGTAAGGTGATTTATTCTAGCTTCCAACCAACTTTTGCGCGAAAGGGCACTTTAGACCGCCAGTAAAT
>NZ_JAMFTN010000036.1 GCF_023922585.1 Aliidiomarina quisquiliarum | reverse complement strand
CGAATATGCGGCGGTGGCCGCTTACGGTCCATAAAACCGGAAACCGCACGTTCGATCCGTTTGATTTCAATCTCGCTCAATGCCACGGCACTCTCTCACTCTCCATACCTCAATACACATAACGCCGCGTTAAGCGGTGAGTAAAAGTTGGCTAAAATGTGAAGCGAAGCGGAACCGAGCCAACTGTTACGAATCCGCCTTAAACGCTTTGTTATGTGCTTTGCTTAAAACAGATCTATTTTTTTAGATGCTGAGTTGGGAATATTGTCATCAGAAAACTTTCCACATATAGATGCCATTCCGAGCTTTCTAGCGTCATTAGGTAAACCGTATCTAGCAGACACACGACTCACTGCATCATCACACCTATGCCATTCATCTTTATCGCCGAGTAAATATGCCATACGAGCGTAAAAAAGGTCATATACATAAGGGTGGTCTGGCTTTCCGTTTTTACCTACTGGCAACCCCAAAGTTAGAAGGCTCTGATTTATCTCTGTTTCTTCTATTTCTAATCTAGTTCTTGTTACACCATCTTTTTCTTGAGCGACAAAATTAAATGCGTATGCATCAATTTCATTTGCTACTACGTAATAGCCAAGTGATGTTCTTGTTGCATTAAATCCATCCCTAGTATTTTCAAAGTTGACATCACTTGGATCTGAAAGGCGAATAACTTCTCGTGCAGCTGCGATTACTTCCTCTTTATTGTGATTCTTATACTCCCTTAACTTCCACTCTTCCAGTGAAAGATCTGGACGTTGGCTCGCGCAGCCAGCTAATAATAGAATTAATGCAGCTACTAATGTTCTAACCATTTACTACTCCTTAGTTTCCTTGGTTATTATAAAATTCCTGATTGTATATCCGTGCCTTAGCACATAACGCCGAGCTGAGCGGCGGGCTTGGAGCGAAGCGAAAAGCCCGTCCGGCGCAGGCCCGGCCAGGGCCGGAGCGAACTCGAGCGACTGGTTATGTGTTTCAGCCGAAGAAGCAGGCATATTG
>NZ_JAMFTN010000035.1 GCF_023922585.1 Aliidiomarina quisquiliarum | reverse complement strand
CCGCTCGGGCATGACCATGTATTTGGCTGCGTCACCACGCGAGAACAATTACTTCCATCCCGCGACCAACCAGAAGGGCAACTCCAACCGTTGGCTTCAGTTAGTGTACGACTACACTGACTTTCAGAGCGCGACCAACCCGATGGACAGCTCCATCCATTTGAAGAGTGGTTTTCAGCGGTACACATACCATTTCCTGTGTAGGTGCTGTTGGGTTTTGAGCAAGACATTGTGGGTTGTTGGTATTCTCTTTTAATGCACTGCCCGCCTTCTAAGGAGTAGCCGCTGGGGCAACCTTGCGATGCGGTTGCAGGCTGTGTCGTTTCGCACTTGCCATTTTTAAAAGTTGAACCCCAGGGGCAGCTTGGACGCTTTTGCTCAGTTACTTCCCAGCTAACGCAGTGCTCTTTATCTGTGTAGTAGCAAGTGTTATTAGACTCTCTATCTAAAAAGGGCGTACTCATGGGGCTGCATTTTTGTGCGGTGGTAATTGGGCACGACATTGTAGGCTCAGCCCTCACTAAGCAGTTTGTTCCATTTAACTCCCCTTCAGAGCAACTGTAGGTTGTCGTCGTTGAAGTGGTTGTTGTTTTAACGCAACTATTGTTTTGGCTTAGTGTATATCCTGAGCCACAAATTTTGGTGGCCGAGTATTGCTCCGTTGTGTAGCATTTTTTTAATCTAGTGTCGTATACGCTCCCACTCGGACACGTGGGGGTTGCCGCTTGAATATCAACACGCTCACACCGTTGGTTACTCGATGAATAAGAGTACCCGCTGGGGCACGTCGGTGTCGCTGATTGATTCTCTTGTTTTTCACAACGCGCATTGGCCGCATTGTACGTGTAACCACTCCCACAAACCGGATTGGCGTCAATCTGTTGCGCCTGTTCACATCGGCCCGCAGCACTGTTGTAAGTGTACCCACTTGGACAGGTCGCACTCGCGGCTTGATT
>NZ_JAMFTN010000033.1 GCF_023922585.1 Aliidiomarina quisquiliarum | reverse complement strand
TTCTCAATTTCAGGCCGTGGTACGGTTGTAACGGGCCGTGTTGAGCGTGGTATTGTAAACTCAGGCGACGAAGTTGAAATTATTGGTTTGAAAGAAACCACTAAAACTATCGTTACTGGTGTTGAAATGTTCCGTAAGCTACTTGACCAAGGTCGTGCGGGCGAGAACATTGGTGCACTATTACGTGGTACTAAGCGTGAAGACATTCAGCGTGGCCAAGTATTAGCGAAGCCAGGCTCAATTAAGCCACACGCGAAGTTCGAAGCAGAAGTCTATGTGTTAGGTAAAGAAGAAGGTGGCCGTCATACGCCATTCTTTAAAGGTTACCGCCCACAGTTCTACTTCCGTACTACCGACGTAACAGGCTCAGTAGAGTTACCAGAAGGCGTAGAAATGGTTATGCCTGGTGACAACATTAAGTTTGTAGTTGAGCTAATTGCTCCAATCGCGATGGACGAAGGTTTACGCTTCGCAATTCGTGAAGGTGGCCGTACCGTAGGTGCGGGTGTTGTTTCTAAGATTCTTGCTTAAGAATTTTTAAACACAATAATTAAAGGCGCCTTACGGCGCCTTTTTTATTGGGCGTACGGCGGTGTCGTACCTATGCGTGTTGTTTATACGCCCACCCGTACGGCGGTGCCGTACCTACGCGTGTTGTTTATACGCCCACCCGTAGGTCATGCATGGCATGACGAAGCATTGCCTGCCGCAACAACG
>NZ_JAMFTN010000032.1 GCF_023922585.1 Aliidiomarina quisquiliarum | reverse complement strand
TATATACTAAATGTATATAAAAGCAAACGTTGGCCGCTGGCCTTTGGTGATGTATAACCTGAGTAAGCCACCACTTCGGATGATTAAAGCATTCGCGCTGGCTTCAAGCTAAAACCAGTTAAAACCATAACTGAGCATAGCAGAAACCCCATAAACGTCTGAGTGTTTTAAGGGCCGATACCAAGTTTCAACGCTATAACCAAACCCACCCGAATTATGGCTTTGCCAATCGAAGACTAAGTTCATACATGCTTTTAAACTCATTATTTGAAGCTTGAGGAACTTCTTCTAAAGAGGTTTCGTATAAATAAACAACAGAAGAAAGCTGTTTTGCCAATTCTGGCTGAAACAGCGTAGCCATTTCAAGCTCTAAATAGGCGCCTTGCGTTTGAAGTTCATCTTGCTCGATTTCTCCCCTTCTAAAAGCAACTTCCAATTGCATCAATTGATCAATAAAAGCGAGCTGTTCTGGTGAGAAGTCGTATGTTCTTGCTAGCCTTTGTGTTCGACCTTGCCAAAATAATATTTTATTTTCTGCGCTCAGTAAGAGGAAAAAAGCGAGTTGCTCGTCAGCAGGTAAGCTACTGGCCAATTGCTCGGTAATAACAAGGCTGTCAGCGGCAGATAACTTATTCACACTATCAGCCATCGCCTTAATATGAGCAGGAGCGGAACACTCTTCTGCCGCAACAG
>NZ_JAMFTN010000031.1 GCF_023922585.1 Aliidiomarina quisquiliarum | reverse complement strand
TCACCCATCGACTGTTTTATACCTAGCTTAGTTAGCGAGCTTTTTAACTTTTTACTGGTGTACTGAGAGCCACGGTCACTATGGAAAATAACACCTTTTGGATGCTTTCTAAGCCAATAGGCTTGCTTAACCGACCGCAAAACAAGATCAGTTGTCATACGTTTGTTAATAGACCAGCCAATGATTCGGCGAGAATACAAATCCATAACAACGCTTAAATACATCCAACCTTGCCCAGTTCTTAAATAAGTAATATCACCAGCCCATACTTGATTAGCTTGGGCTGGGTTAAAGTTCATATTAACTAGGTTAGGTGCCGCCAAGTGGCGGTTATCACGCTTAGTCGTTACCTTGTAAGCCACGCGCTGGCGTACCACCAGACCTAGCTTACGCATGATAGTTCGCGTTTTATGACGACCGACAACGAACCCCTGTTGGCGCAGTGCTTTCATGAGCCCACGGCTGCCAAGACTGTTACGACTTTCTGCAAAAAGCTGTTTCGCCTTACGATAAAGCCTCAGTGTATCTGCGCTAATAAGCTTGGAAGGACGTTGCTCCCAAGCGTAATAGCCTGAGCGACTCAGCCCCAATGCCTTGCAGCATAAACTCACCGGGTAGCCTTCTTGCACTTTGGAATGAATAAATTTAAAACCTATTTCATTTCCCTAGCGAAGAAGGCCGAGGTG
>NZ_JAMFTN010000030.1 GCF_023922585.1 Aliidiomarina quisquiliarum | reverse complement strand
GTCATGGCAAAAGCAAAGTTCGAACGTACAAAGCCACACGTTAACGTAGGTACTATTGGCCACGTTGACCACGGTAAAACCACATTGACTGCGGCAATCGCAACCGTATTGGCAAAAACCTATGGTGGCGCAGCACAAGACTACGCAGCAATCGACAACGCTCCAGAAGAGCGCGAGCGTGGTATTACTATTTCAACGTCGCACGTTGAATATGACACGCCTACGCGTCACTACGCGCACGTAGACTGCCCAGGTCACGCCGACTACGTTAAGAACATGATTACCGGTGCGGCGCAAATGGACGGTGCTATTTTAGTTGTAGCGTCAACCGATGGCCCTATGCCACAAACCCGTGAGCACATTCTGCTTTCACGTCAGGTTGGTGTACCGTACATTGTTGTGTTCATGAACAAGTGCGACATGGTTGACGACGAAGAGTTGTTAGAGCTAGTTGAAATGGAAGTGCGTGAGCTTTTATCAGAGTACGACTTCCCAGGCGACGACCTACCAGTTATTCAGGGCTCTGCACTGAAGGCATTGGAAGGCGACGAGAAGTGGGAAGCGAAAATTCTAGAGCTAGCAGAAGCCCTAGACAGCTACATTCCAGAGCCAACGCGCGACATCGACAAGCCGTTCTTGTTACCGATTGAAGACGT
>NZ_JAMFTN010000003.1 GCF_023922585.1 Aliidiomarina quisquiliarum | reverse complement strand
TCTTGGCTCTCTGGCCGTGACGGTGCCGCTGGCTTATCGTCCCTTGTAGGCGTTGACGTTGGCGCTGACGTTGGCGTTGTCGACACTGACGGTGCTACGCCACCCGCAGGCTTATTGTCTTGGCTCTCTGGCCGTGCCGGTGCCACTGGCTTGTCGTCCTTTGTAGGCGTTGACGTTGGCGCTGACGTTGGTGCTGACGTTGGTGCTGACGTTGGCGTTGTCGACACTGACGGTGCTACGCCACCCGCAGGCTTATTATCTTGGCTCTCTGGCCGTGACGGTGCCGCTGGCTTATCGTCCCTTGTAGGCGTTGACGTTGGCGCTGACGTTGGCGTTGTCGACACTGACGGTGCTACGCCACCCGCAGGCTTATTATCTTGGCTCTCTGGCCGTGACGGTGCCGCTGGCTTATCGTCCCTTGTAGGCGTAGGCGATGGTGTTGTTGACACTGACGGTGCTACACCACCCACAGGCTTATTGTCTTGGCTCTCTGGCCGTGACGGTGCCGCTGGCTTATCGTCCCTTGTAGGCGTTGACGTTGGCGCTGACGTTGGCGTTGTCGACACTGACGGTGCTACGCCACCCGCAGGCTTATTATCTTGGCTCTCTGGCCGTGACGGTGCCGCTGGCTTATCGTCCCTTGTAGGCGTAGGCGATGGTGTTGTTGACACTGACGGTTCTACACCACCCACAGGTTTATTGTCTTGGCTCTCTGGCGGAGCAGTCAGGCTTTCTCTTGCTTCCTGAGAAAGCCTATGGCGACTGGATATACCATTCAGGTCGGCATTAAAGTCATCTTCCTTATAACCAAAACGAAGTCCACTGCCCTTAAAATCCATCCCCCTAATGTAATCAGCGTTATCAGCAATAAACTGACGAGCGTTATCCCGCTGGAACCCAGGAAGGATATAACCTAGGTCTCTATTTGAATTATCTTGCGCATCGCTTAACCTAATAAAATCATAATTTGAAGCTGCGAGAGCTGCAAATCGAGCACCTTGATACGCTTGATGTCTCTCATCTAGTGTTAAATCATCTCTCCCTTGGGTAGCATGGTTGTATAAGTTGCTAGTAGCGACATCAATGTGTGCGCTCGGCGAAATAAATTGATGATCTTCAATGCCATCAAGCTTCCCTTCCTCTTGGGCATAACGAAGTGCCGCTATTGAATTAATAACTGACTCTTGACGATCGCTTGGAAGGGCACTGAAAACTTCTCGTCCAGTATCAGTTTCCAAGAACTCAGCAGCTAACATTGCAGCCTTTATTGAATTATTTTCACCTCTATCAATGGCACGGTTAATGCCAAAACGTCTATCATCAGGGTCACTCGTTAGTGTTTTTAAGCCATACCCAACGCCTGTAGCAATTTCGCCGTGCCCGGAATCAATAGCTAAAAAACGCCCTGTATCTTCAACAGCCCGATTGCCTTCAACATCCCATGCATTTTCACCCAACAAAAATCTAGTTAGCCCTGCTACGTCGCTTCCATGTTCTGGTTCAACGCTTTTGACTCGCTTTTCAATTTCTTCTCTGATTTCAGCCTGTCGAGCCTGTGCGGCCTTAAAGTTAGCCTCTTGAGCTTGATATTCTCGACCCAAATCGCCACGATGCTGATGTACCAATCTTTGACCGTCGTCAATTCTTTCACTCGTCCCCGCTGTTGCTTCCCTGTCTACCGGTGCAATACCATTGTTTCGGTCAGCGTAGCTGTTACCGCCCCTGATAACGCCAGCCGCATCGCCAAAACCATTAGCTAGCATTCGAGCTCCTTCGCTTGTGGGGCCACTATTATGGCTGGCGTAAGAATCATAGAGCTTTTGTCCGATACTCATATCTCTAGCTACGTCTTCTGCTGTATCCGTTTCACCGCCGCCTCTCATAAGCCGCTCTGCAACAGCATTAATCCCACCGAAATTCCTTAAAGCAGTCTCATCGATCGAATCTGTACCGGGAACAAATAAACCATCCATTCCAAGATCTCGCATACGATCCACGTCTGCTGAATTTAGATTTCTGTTAATATCAGAAACGACATTCCCTCCAGTTTGACCGATCACATCACGACCATTCAAATTAGTGCCTGCCATAAGGTTTTGCATATTACTTGAGACTTGCCCGAAGCTATCTTGTTGTTGCTGCATTCTTTGCCAAGTGTTCGCTCGTTCTCTGGTGTCGCTGAATGCATCACTATTTGTAACTACCTGCGAACTTGCAATCGCCTCTGTCTTCTGATCTGTAGTCATGCTATTCCACGCTTGACCAAAATCTTCCATTTCACTAGCAGATACCTCTTCACCATTTTTAAATCTATCCATGACACTTNTCCGCGGTACTTGCTGTTTGCTGCCAGGATTCTTGACTCATATTAGTGAAGCCATTTTGCTTAGAGATACCATTTTGTGACTGCATTCCCTCAGCAAAGCTTTGCCTTACGCCTAAACCCTCGGATGAAGTTTGTGCCTCCATCACCGATGAGCCTCGAGATGAGATTGAACTCGCAGCTGCAGAACCATCTATGTTTACACCACTGCTGTCCCTGGCGCTTTTCATTGTTGAAGCGGTAAACCCGGCAGTCGCAAGATTATCTTGGTAATTACCGACAACGCGCTCACCGCTTGGGCCTGTACTTACAATACTTGGAGCGGCAGACTTTCCATCATAGGTACCACCAAACTTGCCCATAACACCCATCAATGAGTGTACCCCTCCGTAAAGCAAAAACATGGCTAGCATGGGTATTGCAGCTACCATGGTCGCCGCTACAACAAGCCCACCTTCGATTTCGGTAATGGTATTTCCTATAGCTCCGTACGAGAGGATTGCCGACGAATCCACATAGGCTGCACCAGGATCAACATTCAATGCTCGAACCACGGCTGTAGTATTCAGGGCGCTTACAAAAACCGCGATATAGGCCCATAAATTTGTGAACACAAGAATCATGAGGTATTTACCAACATAAGCTAAGCCGATCCCGCCAAGGACAGCGAGAAGCATCATCACTGGAGATATGAAAAAGACAAAGGCCTCAAGTGTTGTCATCATCGGCTTGGCCACTTGTAAGAACATATTAGCTTCACCAGCTCGTTGATATACACGCTGCTGTTGAGACTCAAAAACACCACGGCCGAAAGCTACAGCAAGTTGGCTGTTACCAAACGATTCATTTAATTGAGCCGCTAAAAACCGTCCTATCATCAACTCTTGTGGGGTAGGGGTATCAAAGTCTCCAAGCACTTGGGGCAACCATCCAGTTTGTTCCATTTGCACACCCAAAGATGAAAAATGAGTAGTCAACTTACTAGCAAATCCATTTGTATTGATGTATGCCCCAATTGCCATATGAACCTCTCGACACTCCACGTTTTCGGTTGCAGGTTCAGTTAAGTAGTTCTTAGTTCTTAACCAATTTGAGTCATGTGGCTCTAAAACTGCCCAAAGCTCACTCGTAGCTGGTGTAGATTTTATATCCTCTGGAGATGGGCCCTGTATATTCGGAACCTCATGAGCAAGAACAACACAGTCATTAATATAAGTATCCATTGCGAGTAATAAATTTCGCTCTGCAGATATTGCTGTTGGATCTACGCTATGAAGGTGGACAAGCGCTTGAAATGGGCTCATGCCGAGTTGTGATAGCGTGTTATCTGTCCCATATACATCCCCGAAGTGAAGCTGAGAGTCACGCGTTAAGGTTCCAATAAGTGACGATGCTGCCCAAGCTGGTACTGCAGCAATGAAAGGTACCCGCTCAACCACTACTGAATCCAGCGGCGTATTAATAGGCACTATTTGCACATCGAATCGTGGGCTTGTATTTGGCAAAATAAACACGCCAACCATAAGCAAACTAATTAACAACTCTTTAAATGGGTGAGGGTGTTTTTCGTTATCAACGGAATGCTTTACAGACCAAATGAGCAAGCCAATAATAACCATTACAGCTGCAATTTGTGGCAATACGCCTGAATCGTATTGCGCAACAAGCCCTCGTAAAACGTCTACTACAAAGTCATGATCACCTTGTACGGTAATGGGTAAAAGCATACTTATCGCCCCTGGGGATTAGTAATTTGACGTCTAAGCGCGTTTAACTCGACTTGAGCTGATATTTCATTTCGAGCCTCCCTCTGAAGCTTCTGGATCTCAGGAGCTATTATTATAAGCTCGTCCATTACCGCCTCCATTTGCTTAAGCGCATCACTTCGTAAAAGCTGATTTCTGTCAACTGATGTGATAGCGGCCATCTCATTTTGAACTCTTTGAAACTCTTGAGTAAATAGCGAATGAATTGCAGTGAGCAGCTGTTGTTCTAAGAAATTAGAAAGAGAGACTTCCGTAATATTAAATCGCACCTTATCTGCGGCCATGCGGTATGGATTCACGCCAACCATATTGAAAAGCTTCTCCTGATCGGGGTTTAAATCTTGAACTCCCAAAGGGTTAAGGATTCTCTCGAAAACCCCATCATTTGGTATGCCTTCTTGACCGTAAACAACCTCTCGAATCATCGACGTAATTGGCTTGAGAGTAGGGCCGTTTTCCGTATCAACACTGGTACACTGCTGCGGTGGACGAGGGGCATTAGCATTTAGGCAACGATACAATCTCAGTGACCCGGCGGCTTCAGCATTAAGTCCGAAGTATTCTTTCACTGAGAAGGATGGGGCTATACGACTCGAACTAAAATTATTATCTTGAGAAGAATCCTCAACAGAGAGCGTAAAGCCGGCTAGAGACATGAAAAACTCAGCGGCTTCTCTAGCGCTACTTCCAAAAATACCAGGATTAAAAGTGGCTGGCGCATTAAACTCATTAGGCCCCGTTATTGCTCTTGCATTCATGGTTGCAAAATAAATTGAGTTTCCAAGTAATACTTGCTCTGCAGTTGCTCTATCGACGCCTGCAACTTGACCCGGTGCATACTCGTTTCTATCTTGCGCTTCAGCTGGTGAATTAAGCATGCCATTTAAACTCGAGAGAAGTGCGCCACTTGTAGTTGCGACTTCTGCAACTTTATCTTCGGGTGTCGGGTCATCGCTTACCCAATCTCGAATCATTCCAACTTGCTGTTCGCATGAGGCCCGGCTGAATTGGTTCATTCTCGATAGCCCATCTTGAAGCCATTTCATTTCGCCATTACACAATGGGCAAATAGAGGACAAGGCAAGGCCGAAATAATATGCTGAAGCTGATTGAACTAGCGCCCTGCCTGTTTGCGTTAACTGATCTTTTGATATAAGACCAAACGAGCCTCCAAAAATATCAATGCCTCCACATCCACTTGTTATCGATGGAGGCCTAAAGCTTGCGAGGTCATAGGAAGCGCGGGCAGCACGAACTCGAACATTACCACCAGTGAAAATTGTTCCATTCGAATTACTAACCAAACGGGGGTCAGAAGCTTGAACGCTATCAAACAAGTTAGACAGTCCGCTTGCATTCACGGGCACTGTTAGCGCTATAGAAAGACTGAGAGTGGCCGTTATAACTAGGGCTATAAGTTTTAATTTCATCGAGAACCTCCAAGAGCTCGTGCGCCAACAGGACTGTTCATCTCTCGCAACCGCGCACGCAATAATTCAGCCAGATAGCCCGGGTCGTTTTCCAATAAATCAGCATCCGCTTCGAGAACCCCATCTTCGTTCCGAAGCACATTAATATCTCTAACCTCTGTTGTCAGAGCGTACTGCTCGCTCGTTATAGCTCCCATGTCTCTTGCCGCAATAAGTGTTATTCGCTCTAAGTCTGGAAGTGTAATAAGACCCTGGGAGAGAATCGTGAAGTCACTATCACGAACATCATCGACTGTCTTGGCCAGCACCAAAGAGGGTGTGAACTCCAGCCCAAACATGGTTGCAACGCGATGCTCTATATCAAAAACAGTTTCCATCGTTTCTGAACCACGAAGCACTCCACCGTCTAAGGAAACAGCCAGAATATCTAAGTTATAACGGCGCGCGAACTCCCTAACTATTGGCAGCTGCTGCATGCAATACGGGCAGTCTGATGTGTAGAAAAACCAGATGTGAGCCGATTCATTTAATGACTGAATGGTTTGCGTTAGCGCTTGCGCCGTCTCTTTTTTGAAAACATTCAAACTTAACGTGGATGTTGGGCGACGTTGTGATTCATCAAGCTCAGGCTCCATCGCCATAAATTCCATCATGGCGGTACTAAAACGACTCGAAATATCAAGCATTAGGCGCTGAGCATATGCAAATGCAGCAACATTCTCTGTTGAGGGGTTTTCTAATGCCCGAATCTGAAGGGCTTCGATATTCTCCCGAAGCCATGCAACATCAAGAGGTATGCGTTCACGCTTTTCTGGGGCTAGGTCTTCAGGCAACAAAACAGAAATGCCTTGCTCCTCAACAACACTCTCATCCTCTTCAGCAAGCTCATCATCAGGCTCGTGCCAGAACCAACCACGCTCACGCTCATAATAGAATCCTGACTGCGACTGAGCATAAGCTTGACCGATGGGCACCAAAGAAAAAACTAGAAAAATTACTAAAATTCCACGCATAACGTTCTCATCAAGAATATCATGACGCTATAGTAGCGAGGTTAGAAAACAAAAAAGCTCCATTTAGGAGCTTATTTTTGTGGGTAAATGAGGCAACTCAATCTACCAATTGCCCTTGATTATCATAAAGCCACGACAAGAAGAGCATATTCGCATTCGTCATATCCAAGGCGTTAAGCTGAGTACTGCCGCGCGGGACAGGAAGACCTGACGCTTGGCTGGCGACAGAAAAAACCATACCTTTAACATTGAATCTGTTATGCGCAATGTTTTCCATAGATACTGAAGAAGGGCGCAAACAGCGACCATTAGCCGGAGTTCTGTTAGCATGGATTCCTACTTGTCGAATCCGGATAACATGACGAGGAACGGCCCACTCATAGCTAGAAGGGTTGTTGGTTGACAAAGAATACTGCGATAACACTTCTCCCCCTATGCTCAATTGAAACCTATTGCATACTTCAACGAAGGGAGTGGACGCATTTATATTGTGGCGATGGCGACGGTCCAGAACATCAGCGATAAACTCTCGTCCAAGCTCGGCCTCAAGGTAAGAGCGAGACACGCTTGCTGAAGATAAATCGATATTTTCAGGTATTTGCTGAAGGCGATTGGCGTTAGCTTGTGAGCTAACGGATATGAGCAGGGCGCCCACCAAAAGAATTGAAGTTTTAATGTTCATAATTGAAGACCTCTTTTAATTGAAATAAAAGGGTCGTCGTTCCATCTTCGAGCCTACTATCCGACTTTTCGAACCATATCATTTGCCGTTTTCACACCAGATGAATGAGCGCTTACACTTTTATCGGATAAACCTACTACGGCTTGATTATGCTGAGATTGACTTGAACTTTCAACTCTTTTCTTCCTTGCAAGGTATCTACACAATCCACAATGAAGGTTTATATCGTTAATGTCATCAACAATGATGGTATAGCAGGTCTTACATTTACAGTTTACTTTAAGTTCATTGCTAGCGATTGCTCGCAGCAAATGATAAATACGATTGGTTGAAAACTCTGATTTATTTTGCACTCTGAGGTAGAGCACCAAATACAGCTCATAAAGCTGATATGGAGTAATTGGCTTTTTCAAGCTCGCATTATGAGGAAATACTTCACAGTACGTTCTATAGATAAGCTCAGCAAGTATTGCGTTCTCTTTGCTTTTTCTAATCCAAGACACACCTGCGTTATGAGAGCATTTTTCTGTAACAACAACACGACGGCGCCAAATGGAGTAGAGCTCTTGATCCGATGCCCAATTACCCAAAATATTTTTTCGGGTACCCACAGCGGCCAGCTTCTCTAGCACGATGAGCCTTTTGTAATGCTTGGCTACAGAAATCACGAGTCACCCCCGAGTTAAAAATTCGGAAGCGTAAGATAGCGCTTCAGGACAAACATCGTCATGCACCTCATCGATAACCTTAAGGTTTAGGCTATCTAGGCGCAATCGAAGTAGAGGCGCTGCTGGCTTAGAGGCCCCAGCTAAAGTTAACAACTTTGAATGATCAACCTTTCGAAGATTCTCTGCTGTAATTTGACTATCACAGTATGCCCGACAGAGCGCCGGGCTAATTCTTGATATCTCCTTTAGAGCTAAAACCATCTGAAGTTGATGGTGATGCAATGAGCGTACAAACGCTTCAATAGAAGATAAATCGCTTTGAGCCTCAAGATTCGTCATCATAAAAGAACGCCTCAATTATCACTAAAAGTTTCAGGTGAAAATTATATTGCAGTTATTCAAAAGGTCAACCCATTAGAGCAAAAAAACAGACAGAAAAACAGCATTTATTACAAAAACCAAACAAAATAACGCTTTTGGGCAATACAAAAAACACAGAATAAGTAAATCTAGTGGGATTTTGACTTATCTTGCCGTCTCTTTTCATGAAAATAAATTCGAGGATAAAATTAATTTAGGCAGCGATTTCTGCCTATGAATTTGGAATCCTCGCCTGATAGGGTTGGGGAGCAGTCACAGATGAAGAAGGTCCTCACCAGCAAAACCTACATCATCGTCTTTTGGAGTATCTATACGCTGACTATCTTGAGTCACTTGAGCGTTCCTCTCTTTTTCAAGTTCTATTGATTGAGAAAGGCCATGGCCAAGCTGGAGCCAATTTGTCGCCAATCTAACGAGCTCATAGTTTCGCGCTCTTGAAGATGCGAACGTTGATAGATGATCATTAAGTGGTGAGCCATCAGGGATTGTAAAGCGAACCTTAACTCCTTTACTCATGTGCTCACCTTCGCTTCAGCTGCTAGCACTTGTTTTAAGTATTGGATGCCGCCAAAAAACATACCCTCACATACCGCGGTCAAGTGATTCTCTAGAAGTAAGATTTTATGGTTCGGATACGCGCGCTGGATTGCTCCTTTGAAAACTTCTGCAGCTCCTCCCATCAGAATAAAGAGCTCTACGTCCGCTCCGCTCCCAACGTGATTGACCATTTCTGTGACCGCACTTTCTGTTTCTCTCTCAATGATAGGCGAGAAGTCGAATTCGATACCTGCTTCTGTATCATCCTTTTTACATACAGGAAAAGGATAGGTGCGACCTGCGAGTTTTAATTTGTTCTTGTGACGCCAAAATGCACTATCAATAAGCTCAACTGGTATTCGTCCGATACGAAAAACGGCTTCAACTTCCTCGCTTAATCGTTTCAACACATTCGACATACCTAAATCAACAGCTCCAGATCGAGCATTATTTAATTTCAACCCTCTCGACACTAGCCAGTCAAAAGTAAGCATACCCGGATCAACAGAAACAACATTCGACTGAGAAAGCTCATTGAATTCATCTTTTGTTAGGCGAGCGCCGTGATACAACAAGCCGCCAAGTGGTTGGGGAATGCACCAGCACCGTTTCACTGTCATTTTGCGCCCATCAATTTCATGGGTACCTATAACAAGCTTCTTCAAGTCTTCTGCCTTTGACCAATTGTTGACAGGCAGACCAACAACCATGAGATCAATAACATCTTCATCTATATAGCTCATCGCTCCCTGCAATAATGCTTGGTAGTCTGTAGAGTAAATATACTCCGCATTGCGATTACTAACCGAAGTGCTTGATGTGGCAAGGTGGGCTTCAGGACCAACTTCATATTCTGAATTATTAACGACAACCCTTTTTGTATTTCGACTGGATAAGCCGGCACTTAGATCGCTCTTATTTCGATCAACCTTAGCTACTGTACTTGGAAAGCAAAGCACGCGAGGGGAGCCGTCATCCCGAACCCCAGTGATCACTGCTGTGTTTCCAAATCCAACCTCAACTGCTCTTACAATAGACCCCATAACATCCCTCAAGATTTCACAAAGTGTCAAAAAAAGACCGAAAAAGACGCGCTCATTTCGGATAGGCGCATCTTAAACGCGAAAACCAATCAAAAGCGTCACAAAGTGACATAAGTTGCCTTTTATTGACTTGCGCCACGCATTCTGGCTAGACGTCAACCTAAAAAGGTCAAAAAGTGGCAACTTTGGGCACTTTACAGCAGGTATCGTCAGGGTTTTCTCCAGTTAGGGTTAAAAAACGCCACCTAAATGAACGAAAGGGTTAAATCGAGCGTGGCACAATTCCCTTCAAGTTAGAGCATTTGTTTTTTTGTGGTGTTTGCTAAGGAACAGCTCGCGGGGAACAAAGAGACCCCTTGAGTGATCTGGTGAGCCTGAGCATGTTTTGATGAAAACAATCTAGAAGACAAGAGCAGCTTGCGGGGAACAAATACATTCCCAACCTTGGGTTTGAAGAATTATTGATTAATCGGTTCTTTTCTTCCCCCGGAGCAGCTCGGGGGGAACAGATAAATATATACCGTTAAGGTGAGTATGAATACTGACTATCTAAAAGAGCAAGCGCGGCAGTTGAGAGTAATGATTCAGGAAAGCCAAGAAGAAGCAGAATTGGTCATTAGTGAATATTGGGCTTTTTTCAAGATCGAAAACAAGCGCGTCATGCAGGAGCATCAACGGGGAGATAATGAGCGAAAGTTAGCGAGGCTTGCTCCCGTAATTGAGCGCGGCACAGACAATCGAAAACCGAGATTACGCTGGCGCATGTTTGACGGGGTAAGCCGAAAAATAACAAAGAGCTTAAAGTCTAATCGCGTTGCCTCAAAAGCTATTACACCAAGAAAGCGTGGTTACACAGCAGAGCAACTGGAGCGGTATTGCTCGGGCTGGGAGAAAGAGCAAGTTCTCAAAACAGAGAGCCAACTTAAGCTGCTACGAAAATCAATAGATTACTTAAACGATGCACTTCGGGGCATTGAAAGAACCATTCGATACGCCAACCAAGGAGACTCAAATGAGTGAAGTTATCGAAACGCCAGTAGAGGCAAAAGAAAAAGCGAAAGTAAAACCTAGCTCGAAAAAAGTCACACCAGAGCAACGGGCCACCAAGCAAAAGCGAAACGCTAAGCGGCGACGTCAAATGACGGTAAAAGAGCTCGCGGCAACGCGTGTATCAACACGACTTAACGCTGTGTCCATTCGCTCGCACATTGCCAATGATGTGCCATCCGTAAATGTAGATTTTGCATACGAAACATCATTCATGCATAAGTTCATGGCTGAGCGAGGGGATAAGGTGATGCAGGTTGCAGAGCGTTTAGCCGCAACGATGCGGATGCTGACTCAGGAGCCAGCTTTATACCAACAGCTTGAGCAGTGGAACAAAGAAAGTCTGTTGGAAGCAAAGGAATCACTCAAAGCTTTGCGTGCCCAGCGTGAAACGTTAGAGCAAACCTTGCGCAAGACGCAACGTGACTTAAAGGTGAATACGCCTGATAAGTACACAGCAAAACTTGTATTCACCACAAGCATAGGGCGTCAAATTGTTGAGGTTTTGGAGGATGTAGATAAAGAGTTGGCGAAAGCCCAATATCTTTATTTTGCAGGGGCGTTAAACGATTTGCAGCTAGCTGAAGCAAACCGCCAAGGGCTTAACATCATCAATAGCTATATCGATCGTGTATTTAAAATCACATCACCAGGCAAGCGGGAAGGTGGTGGTCGATTTGAAGCATCAGCATTGGCGGCTTACTTAAAAGCGGAAAAGGAGCCGGCCGCTAAGCCAGAAGAAAAAACAAAAGAGAAAGCAGAGGCATAATCAATGCTTGAGAAGCTTAAGCGATGGGTTAACGGGGGAGTCTCGCTCAGTAGCGCGCCAGACTCCCGCCGTACGCCAAAAACGCAATCATCGTTTGATGATATCTACGGGCGGGAAGTGGAAGACGCAGAGCTTATCATGTATCCACCAGCACACGTCGGCATCCCGGTTTTTAGCTTGAGCGCCATTAAAAAAAGATATGCTCGACAGATTGAGTCTCTAATAAAACACGGAGGTGTAGGCGACCATAGAAAAACCGAAAGTGGTGAGCTACTGCGAGAGAAGCTTTTCAATGAGATTATTGACAACTTCATTGAGTACGCGCACATGGTGCCTGCGTCAGAAGGATACCATCACGACAAGCCAGGTGGTTTGTTGGTGCACTGCCTCGAAGTGGCAACAATGGCAATTCGCATAAGCAGAAATGAAAAGCCTGCAAGTAACGATGGATTTATTGATATCCAAAGAGAGCAGGAAGCTCGAATGCCTTACGCTGCATTTTTAGGTGGGCTTTTGCATGACTCAGGAAAGCTATTTACCGACGTAAGGGTAAGTGCGCTTTACATACTGCCCAATGAAGCGGGAGAAAAGGATGTCCTTGTTCAAAAGTCTGATTCGAACATTCCTGATTGGAGACCGGAGCGTGAGAGTCTACTTGCCTGGGCAATGCGATTTGGTGTGACGCGGTATTCCGTGACCTACTTACCGACACGCATCCATCGTCGTCATAACAGCCAATCTGCACAGCTCACATCAAAAATACTCAATGAGCAAGCCGTTGATTACCTTGTAACTAACAACGTTAATTTGCATGAAAACCTAACAACAGTGCTTAGCGGATATGGAGGCTCAAAGGAGCATCTAGCTAGTATTATTCGTCGCGCGGATGCAAAGTCTGCATCTGAAGATGCCATTCGAATTCATTCAGCATACACGGGCATGCGAAAGCTCAGCGGCTTTCAGAAGATTTACAAGCTGATAAATCTTGCGTATCCACATTGGGTATACAACAAAAGTAGTGCCCACGCTTGGTGTATTAGTGGGAGCGTCTTTTTAAGTTGGACGCGGGCGTTTGATTCAATCATAGACATGTCGAAGCGAACTGGAATATTCATTCCTAGATCAGCAGGTTTCCTTGTCGAGCTTATGCTTGAAAACTCCATCCTCAAGGAGTTTGGTGGAAGGGATAAGACGGTGAAGTTTCACCCAGGCAAATACACCTTAGTAGATATAAAAAAAATTCACAGCGGAAACACCACACCTTCATGGCACCACATTATCGAGGTGCGGGAATGGAATACCATCTTTGACGGAGAGGCGCTGCCAAAAAACCAACCGGGTATCATCCATGCGCAAAACGCCAAGGACTACCTTCTGATCGATAAGTCTGGTGAAGTTACCATCTATAAAGAGCAGGATATCGAAATCCTCATCGAGCAAGACGAGAAAGGTCAGTCACTTTCAGATAAAACAGTCAGCACGGACACGCCTCAAGCAAATACGCCTGCAAGTGACAGGAATGAAACTGATGAAGCACCAGCCAAGCGAGGCAAAAGCAAAGCGAAATCAGAAAGCGCCAGCAAAGAAGCATCTAGCAGCAAAGGCTCAGGTCAAGAGCTTTCCTCTGGAGTACCGAAAGCAAAAAGCAAGATCAGTCCGGCGATGATTGCAAAAATGGCTGAAGACGCAAAAAGGGAGTCGACTGACAAGGCGAAAAGCAATGCCCCGGATAAAACACCAGTAGAGAAGGCCGAGACTCCTAAAAATACCACACCAGACACTTCTAAGCTGGAAACGTTAATCCCAAGTGGTGTTGCTCCCGAAAAATCTAAGCACAAAGGTTATGTAACGTTCAATGCGGGTCAGATTGGAGAGGCGCTAAAACTTACAGCAGCAGAAGCGATAGAAGCACTCATTGAGAAAGGCCTCCCGTTCTGCGATGTCCCCGGTGAAGTAGATCAGCTAATAGAAATTTCAAACATTAAGGGTGAGGTGAAACTTTTAGCGTATATGCGCGAAGAGGATGCCAACACGGATACCCCCAAGCAGTCGTCAGCAAGCGAAAAGAAAACAAGCAAGAAGGTTCAGCCTAAATCAATATCACCTGAAAGTTCACCGCCAGATTCAATAAGCAAACAGAAAGCTCAAGCGGAAAAGGATACACGCACACCTAAGAATCGGACAAAAGATTCAACGCAAAAGATAAAGGGCACCACAACAACTTCTTCTTCTGGAAAGCAAACGGCGAAGCCGTCCTTACGGGATATAGAGAACGGGGGTGTAGAGGATGCTAATCAATCGCAGTTGGATTTAGTAATGGACACGGCTGCAGAAGGGGATACGAAAAAAGCCAGAGAGAAATCAAAGGGTGTGAATTTACCTTCAACAAACGCTGTGGCGACAACCATTATGCATCACTGTCAGGCGGCGCCAGAGGGCTCTATCGCGTATTACTTGGAGAAACTTCACAAGGCTATGCCTGATTTTGAGTTCTTATATAACGATGATTTAAAAGCGGTTGGTTTTGATCGTGATTTTTCAAAAGCATTGGTGAAGTCAAAGCTAGCGACGAATTTATCTGCAATCGGCAATTTGCCTTTTGTCATTTTCGAGCATTTCCCAGAAGAGTCGGATGAGAACAATGTGTATTGGTACTCAGCGCCGATCATCTATTTGCATCTTTCATATTTATCCAAAGTTCAACTTGGAGACTTGAAGTAATGGCCCAGCGTATCAACCCGTTATTTATAGAGAACATTTTCAGACCGGTGTACGAGGCAAACATTTCCCTAGCGTGGGCTGCAGGAGCGGTTGCAACGCCGGCTATGGGTTTTGCCTCATCAGGTGTGGGCGGATTGGCATTTAGCTCGATCATGTCTGGCTTGATGGCAGCAAATGCTGTGCGTTGGGGTATGAAGGCATCACCGCTGCTTAAGCGTCACTATCGACTTCATACGAATACGATGACATTTATATCTGAGACAAAGTTAAGAAAGCTTCATGATGTGGAGAAGCGATTTGGCAGTGAGAAGGAGCGTCAGAAGGCGACAAGAAAGCTGTATCTTGGCGATGGTTTTAAGTGGGGCAATGAGCATTCGAACCGTGCCTATCAAATCATGGACTTTGACGCTGAACACACTGATGTGCAGCTCCCTTTTGCGCTGAAACTTTTACGAGGAAAAAAAGGAAAGGACACAACCGAGAAGTTAGGTGGCTCCCCTTGGATACACGGTATTGGTAAAGAAGAAAAGCAAGAGGTTGATGAAGAGTCGCTTTATGGTCACGGGATTATATTCGGTAACGTCGGTACGGGTAAAACAACGTTATTGAAACTTTTAAGCGTGGGCTTTTTGCATTTAGGGAATGTACTTATCTGCCTGGACCCCAAGGACGATGAGGAATGGAAAGATGTCATCAAAAGGGAGCTTGCATGGATGGGTATGGGGCATCGCTTCTTTCATGTGAAACCTTCAGAGCCATCGAAGTCAGCGCGTATGGCTTTGCTTAAAAGATACAATCGTGTGACTGAGATTGCAGATCGAGTAGCACCACTAATGGGTGGCACAGGCTCAAGTAAAGGCTTCCAAGATTTTGCGTATTCCATTATCTATTCTGCGGCATTGGGCATGGAGTTTATCGGTGCACCGATTAGCCTGGTCAGCATTCAGCAATCGCTGACTCCAAGTGGGAAAGGCGAGTTAGCGCGTAAAGTATTCAATCGCTATTACGAGACTGTCGTGGGAAGTGATTGGAAAGAAAAGTTGCAGGCGAGTTTAGATGAGTATGGAGAAAGTCGCTTGGAGCAGATGGTGAATTATTACTTTAAGGTATTAAAGCCTGAGCATGGCCAGAGCACTCCGGTCGAAAAAATGTGGGAGTTAACATCGCACGAAGAAGGACACTATCAGAAGATGGTTGTTACTCTTAAGCCGGTATTAAATGCATTAACGGCCGCTCCTATGGACGACATCTTTTCACCGAAAGACAGCTGGGAAGGGACGGTTGAAGGGGAGATGGAGGATTTGAGTCGTCCGATGGTCGATTTTGACGATTTAATGGAGCATGGTGGTGCGCTCTACATTTCGCTTGAAAGTTTGAGCGATGGTCAAACGGCTGGGTTCTTATCTCGAATCATTATGGCAGAAGCGGCAGCGGCGGCCGGTCGTCGTTACTCGAAGTCAAAAGAGCCGGGTGTTGAGCCACGCCGCATTACCATCATGAACGATGAGGTACAGGCCTCCATTGAGAATAACGATGCAATGATGAATCTTTTGGCTATGGGTCGAGCGGCTATGTTTCAGCTTATCCTGGCGACACAGACGCGTTCAGACTTGATTGCCAAGATGGCGAACGAGGCTACTGCCAACCGATTCCTAGGTTTAACGAACAACTTCTTTAGCATGCGCTCTACCGATCCGGCGACACAGGAGTATGCAGCCAAGCAATTTAACAAGACATCGGTAACGACCTTGCAAGCTCAGACATCCCAGAACACGGATTCAGGCAAAGGGCTTGGAGATTTCAGCTCGAGTCGTGGCACCCGTGCGATGAAGGCGAGGGAAGACGCATTTCCAGAGCCTCTGCTTGGTGATCTACCAAAGCTTCAATACATCTGTAAGTTGGCCGATGGTCGGAAGTTAAAAATGAGACTTCCAATCTATACGAATCAGACACAGCCGAATGAGCGCGCGCCGTGGGTTATCGGGGAGTATCGATATGTGTGATTTCCCCTCAAAGCGTCTATCTGAGTATTTTGGCGTATCCTTTGAAGATGCGTACCTAAAGACGCGCATGGCAGATTATCTTTCCAAGCTAAAAGTTTCAGAGCCAATTCTCTACATGCTTCTTCAGCGCCTTCACGCTTACTATCCAATTACCCTGGACAGCAAGGATGGGGAGTCGCCGACGCTTATAGTCATCGCTGCTTGCGAAAAAGAAGACATACATCGGGAGTATTCTCTATCCACGGAGCATATTGCACGGGAGTATTTAATGCCGAAACTTACAGCTTACTTTAATAGTCTTGCGTACGGCCGCAAGTGCATCAGTGACAAGATGCCGACCAAGTGGGACTGCACTGACAGTACGCTAGAGGCGTGGTCAAAGCAGGCGGGCGTTCGACGGGCCTACATATCAACCATACCGGTTAAACAGCCAAGTACGCTAAGTGATTATCAGCGAGGTGTTCTGATTGCAAAAATAGCACTCGGTACGATGAGTGATAATAAAGTCACTAACATTCAGGTATCGAACAAAAAGTTCAAGAGTATCGAGTTTCCACATTTGACACCTATAGCGCTTCGTCGATGGGTTGATAAAGTTTCGATGACGCATTCGGGCATTGCTCATGTTTGCAACCATCTTTACCGGCACTACGGCACGGTCCAGTATGAAAGCAAGCCTTACATCGACAGTATTATTCAGCGAGCTGGGAAAGTTTGGACGACCTCATTAGATGAGAACAATATTCCGGTAGCGTACAGAGATTTTGTCGATTGCATTCTCGAAGGTCTGAATGAGCTTTTCTGCGCAAAAGTTTCAGGAAAAACGAAAGGTGGCGAATATTTCATTTGGGAGCCACACAGCCAGAGCTTAAAAGAGTGGGTAACCAAGCATGACATTGACGGCATTGACATTGAATGGGGAGCACTCAAAAAAACGTACTTTGAAATCATCCAGTCTCGCATTTCTATTATGCGCGTTGTACTTCGACGCGTTGATTTAACGCTTTGGGGTATCCCGCTCCCTGGTGATTATGAAGTTAGTGTTTCGGTGTAGGGGTTAAAGATGGCAAAAGAAAAAAGTAAGCGTGGTGCGATAGCCTTTGTAGTCTTCGTTTCGCTTATTGCGTTATTTGGATCGCTATTTCTCATCTCGAATGAAAAGTTCAGGGCAAACTTAAGTAAAGAAGTTGAGCATGCTCAAAAGAGTTTGCATAAGAAAGACTTTGACTCTATCGAGCAAAAGACCAATGCGTTATTTAACAAGGTTGCACACGACATTGGTGTAATCAGGTGGGCTGGCGCTGCGCTACTTCCAAAAGAAGGTACGGAAGATATTTTCTTAAACCAGATGTTACCTCAAGAGATGAACTATCGGTTTGTGAATAATCTTCAATACACCATTTACCAAGCGGCGTTTCGTACGCAGATGCTTTGGTTTTGGTTTTTCGTCATGCTGCCGATTGTCATCGCGTTCATCGTGACCGGTTATTACCAGTGGAAGATTAAGCATTTTAGCATGCAAAGTGGGAGCACGATTGCTATCAAGTTGTTCTTCTCTGGTTTTATCACTCTTGTTTCTACATTACTTGTTTACATGTTGTTTCCAAGTTTGGGGATTGCGGGGACTTTCATATTGCCAGCATTGGTAATTTTAGCCATGGGTTATTTTGCAGGCCGTGCCATTGCTTCATTTCATATCGACTTTTAAGGGATATTTTATGCTGAAATTTTTACGTAGGAACGAACGCGAAAATGCGCCATTGAATCAGCTTGATTTGTTCAACAAACGTAGTGGTCAATTTTTCCGCGTGTATCGCCGTCACATGATGATGAAAACGATACTGATGATTTTCATTGGCGTAAGTGTTGCTTACTCACAAGGGCTATTAGAGCGAGAGGATGCGTCACCTTACATACAGATATTGGAGCTTGACGGAAGCATAACGGGAGGCTCTGGCGGCATGGGGTATCGTTTTTCGCATCGATTTTTAAATGCCACGAAAGATCCAAAAGCAAAGGCGATAATGATACGGGCGAACTCCCCAGGTGGGAGCCCAATGCAGTCTGAGATTATCTTCGATACGATTTACGATTACACGCGAGCGCCGATGGATGAGCGAAAGCCGGTGTATGTTTCAATTCAGGATACGTGTGCCAGCGCGTGCATTCATTCTGTTTCTCCTGCAGATTTCATCGGGGCGCATCGAGCCTCGGTGGTTGGTAGTATTGGTGTGATATTTTCAAGCTGGGATGCATCTGAGTTACTGGGTAAGTTGGGTGTGGAAAGGCGTGCACTTTACCTTGGAGAGCATAAGGCAATTTTAGATCCATTTCTTGAAAGTGATACGCAATCCAATGCAATTGTCGAGGAAGCGTTACTTATCCCTATGTATGAAAGTTTCACGCAAGATATATTAAAAGCCCGCGGAGAAAAGCTAAGCGACATGCACGATGATTTATTCTCGGGTTTAGCGTGGTCAGGGCAACTTGCGCTTGAGCGCGGCTTAGTTGATGAGTTGAAAAATACGATAGCAATTGAGCGTGCTTTAGAGGAATTAGTGGAGGTAAGCAACTACAAGTCAGATGAAAAACCACGATTCAACCTGCTTCGAACACTTGGGGCAAGGTGGTTGGCGAGTCAAAATTTCATGTGAACCTCCGCGCGAGACACCTTCGGTTACGGAGGGGTAGTCAAGCAGTCGGTTATTTACACCCAAAAAAACCACCCAAAACGAAGAAGACTGGAGAGTTAAATGGTGTTTAATACGCTTGAGAGTTCTCATTTATCAGTCAAGGAGCATTTTACAATGCAAACATTAAATTCTACTGCTGTGCTTCAACAAGCATCAGCACCTATACAAGAATCAAAAATCAAGCAACACGCCAAGGCGATGTTTTGGGTGTTATTAAGCTTAGTATTTGTTGGCGCAGTTTATGCCCAAGGTGACGATGCAGGCTTTGTTGATATCGACGCGCTTGATCAGCTTTGGACCTTCTTCTCAGGTATAGTTACAGGGATGTTAGGCAAGATTTTGGCATTACTAGCGCTGGTAGCTTCTTTCTGGCAGGGTTTTGAACAGAACTGGCGTGCAGCTGCAGGTGCCGGTCTAATGTGTTTAGCATTGGCATTTGGTCCAGCTGTCATTAACGGCCTGTTCAGTGCCGGAGTTCCGATTTAAGTAAAACGTTTACATCGGTATTGGAAACGTGCCATTAGCCCTGCCATTGAGTGGGGCTTTTTTTTACTTAAATTGGAATAATCTTTCCCTTTCAATACTCGGCTTCATTTAACGAAACGCTTATTACGTGCCCGGGTGCCTACGGCAAGCTTTGGCAAAAAACTCATTTACGTACTGATTTCTTCACCTAAATGAAGAATTTTGTCTATGCATCGGATACATAATGCAGCGATATGAATAAAGCTTGAGGTTGCTATGTCTGAAAAGGACCCGAATCAGTATCGGATTCCATACCGAATCAATGAACCACGCACCTTAATTTTTTACCCGGTGCATCATATCTATCCGTTAGCTGGCTTGATATTTCTTGGCATTTTAACAGGTCACTTTTTGTCACTTTCAGCATTGGGTTTTGGTTGGTTTTTTATGATTCGTCGAATCGAAGCGAAATTCCCGAAAGGATACTTATTAAGCCGAATGTACTGGAGTGGCTGGGCGATATTTATGAAGCAATCGCAGTCATTTCCCGATCCATTAAAACGTGATTATTACCAATAGGCGCCAGAATGACAAAATCAACTCGATTGAAAAGCAAGTTATCGCGTGGCATTGACGATTACATGCAGTCTCGCAAGATACTCTTTGCAAGTAATGTTCTCCTCGGCGTTTCATGTTTGGTACTGGCGATATCGACGTTTAGCACACGCACGGAGGTCATTGCTATCCCCCCCCATATGAATGATGAGCTTCGCATTTCGGGTAACCGCGCGAATGAAGTTTACAATTTAGGGTGGGCGTCTTTTATTGCTGCCCAAGCAGGAAACATCAATAGCAACAATGCTGATTTTGTGATGGGCATGATGCTGGATTTTATGTCTCCTAACTTGCGGTCACAAACAGAGGATGCATTGCGCCAAGAGGTTCAGTTGCTCATCGGTCGCGGTGCTGAGCAGCGCTTTAGCGTGGATAATGCGGTTTATGATCCGGCGCTGAATGTTGCCTGGGTGTGGGGCCGTCGTGAACTAAGACTACCGGGCGTAAAACCACGTGTATCTCGATGGACGTATGAAATTCGAGTTGTCCCCAACGGTGCGAATCCTCGAATCACCTATTTAAACGCCTACGAAGGAACCCCCAAACGCCGGGCACGCCCAGAGCTTCAAGAGGTGAATCCATTTTTAACCACGGAGCAAGAGCTTCGCATGATTACGATCGACACTGAGGCACCAGTAAGGCAAAGAGAGATTCCAAGCAATGCCGCCCCTGCGGTAACAATAGATTTAGACGTTGAAGATGAGGTAGAGACTAATGAAGGCAATTGATATAACCACTAAGGCATTACTCGCCTCGCTATTTAGCGTCACGTTGATAGCAAGCGCGATTGCAGATGAGCCAGAGCCAGAGGAAGTATCGGGATTTGCTTTACCGGTCACCGAAGTTCAACCAGAGCGTTTAAATGAAAGTGAAATTATGAAGCGTGCACGAGCGGCGCAAGCGGAGTTATCAGGAGCAGGCACTCAAATCCGACGTCGTGAATTTGATGCATCGGTATTTAATAACAATGCAAATCTACCTGAAGATTACAGCGATCGCAACTTAGACAGAGTGAGTCGTGAGCTTATGCTGGCGCGTGACCCTGGCATTGAACCATATTTAGATGAATTTGGTCGCCCAATCCAAAGAGCTCAACAGCGAGCTACACCCTCGAATGAATTTGTGGAGCGGGTGCGTCGAGAGTTTAAGCCGGAGCAATCATATACCTTAAGGCCTCGTCAAAACCAAGCCATTCCGGTTGGTGTTGGTCTTATGAACAGTATTGAAACAAACTTTAAGTCGGTAGCAGTGCGGACCAGTGACGATGCTTCGATTATTGAAATTGAGGATGGTTACATTTACATCACGCCCAACGGCATGGCTCCAATTGGTATCATCGCTTATGAAGATGGCGTTCTAGAATCACAAGTATCACTGCTACTGGTCCCGGCGAATGCACCGCCTGCAATGGTTGATGTCAATGTGCAGATGACCACACAGATGCAGATAAAAGCACAAGAGTATCAAGCGCGTTTAGAGAAAGAGCGCATTGAAGCTCGCGCTGAGAGTGAGCGTCGCCGAAGTGAATTATCAGGATCACGTCAGTCCGGCCATACCCGTAGCATTGTGGATACATTGACCCCAGTTGCTCGTGGTCAAATACCGCAAGGCTTCTCACTGAGTAGCAGCATCCCTGAAAGATTCAAATACCCTTGTCGCGTTGCTATTCGTCATGAAACTGGCCAACGTTTATCTGGCGGTACCGAATATATTGATGTGGTCATTATGCACAATGATTTAGACCATCCTTACGAGGTTCGTGAAGAGATGTGTTTGTCTGAAGATGCTAAAGCGGTTGCAATTTTCAAGGCTAGTTATCTTATGCCAGGGGAAGAAACAGAAATTTATATTCTTCGAGACAAAGAGTTTTACAACAACCGAAGCAATCACAACACACGTCCACGTTTAACCTTTGGAGATCGTTGAAATGGAGCGGATTAAAGATTTTTTGAGCGATAATCCGAAAGTTAGAATTGGTCTTATTTTTGGTGTTATTGCTATTCTGATTATCTACATTGCTCACAAGATGAATGAGAGCGAGCAACGCTCTAACGAAATGCGAATTGAGCAGCGACAAAACGAGCGAGCGGAGCCTATTTCATTTTTTGGAGCGCAAAGTGAAGTAGCCCGAATGGATGAGGCACAAGCGCAAGATTTAGTAAGCACACTGAATCAGCGCATGGCAGAAAAAGAGTCTGAGCTTGATGCGCGCGAGGAGCGGCAACGTCACGAGGTGTCTCAACTGCGCGAAGAGCTTGCAGAAGTTATGGCAGAAATTGCTAGATTAAGATCTGCATCCACCCCACCCAAAAATCAACGTGACGGTTATGTTGTTGAAGGCTCAGCGCGTCCATCATCACCACAACCTTCTATGGAAGAAGAGCGCCGGTTAAGTGCCCAGCACCAACCTCAGCAGGTGCGTCGCCAGCAATCGGAAATTATTACAGAGTCACCTCAACGGACTGGGCGTGTAATTCGGACTATTACACAGCGTTCGATTCGAGAAGTGAATACAAGTGGTGAAATTAACGAGCATGATATTCCAGAGTCACGCATTTTGACCGAAAGACGCTTGCAAGCTGAGCGAGAGGAAGAAGAAGTAGGTGAAAAGCGGCGCCTACGCCAGCAGGAAGAAGCTGAATTCACATTGGCCATGGGCTCTCTGATTTCTGGGACCACGTTAAATGGTGTAGCTGCGCCGACCGCAGTAGGGCGCTCTGACCAACCGATTCCAGTGCTAATGCGCATCAAACAGATGGCGGCTATGCCTAACTTTTTCACGCTTGATATACGGGACTGTCATATTCTCGGCTCATCCATTGGTGATTTGGCGAGCTCACGGGTTTACATCCGAGCGGAGGGGATTTCCTGTATCACAAAGGATGGTCGAGCCATTGAGCGAAATATCACAGCGTATGCGGTATCGAGTAAAGACGGTATGGCAGGAGTAGAGGGTGAAGTGGTTACCCGATCGGGTGAGATGTTGGTTAATACGATGCAGGCTGGTTTCTTATCTGGTTTTGCTCAGGCCGCCACGCCCCAGCGCGTACAACCCATTAACACAGACCCATCAACACGAACGCTCTACCAAACAGAGAATTTAGATCGGATGGCAGGCTCAGGCATGCTCACAGGTGCCAGCAACGCGCTTGATAAAGTAGCCGATTATTACATGACCATGGCGGATGCGATGTGGCCAGTGGTTGAGATTTTACCGGGTGTGCAAATCGATTTTATTGTGCAGCGCGGAATGACGATGCAGCTTGGAGCACCGGAAGGTGAGGAGGAGCATTACTATGACTAAGACAACAGCGTTACCTTCATGGATTAAAGTGCTTTTAGTTGTCGTGGTATCGATTGCTATCACGGTCACCATTACAGCGACACAGACGCGCAATAGCATTGAGATATCCATGCAACGTTATCATGAGGCGCATGGTGTAAATGTGCCGAAAATCATGGTGGTAAACATGGAGGAGATGAACAAAGGCTTTATGGAAAATGGCGCGGACACGAGAACTGCGCTCAGGGCCATTAATGCCGTCATTGGCCTATTGGACAAAGAAGGCTATTTGGTTCTTCATTCTTCATCGGCGCTTTCGGTACCAGAGGCCTTTGGTTTCATAACTGATGATCATGAGAACATCATTGCGATGGCAGAGCGTGAGGGTATTGATATCAATTCAGGTGTCGATAATGCCTTGCGTGCTGCGCGTCAATTCATGGAATACTTTGACTCGTTATAGTCACTGTTAGTTGAGTTGAAGACCCCGCGCCATACGGGGTTTTTTTGGTCAAAAAAAAAGCGCCACACCCGGAGCAACCAAAGGCGTAACGCTAAATTATGTCGTATTTATACTACTGTCTTATTTTAAAATCATCGGTCCCCACCGAATCGTGACAGCTTCAACCACTATACCAACAAGTTTGCTTCGAGGCGATTGCGTTGATGTAGATGATTGCAATGTATCATGCTATTTATTCACCGCAATTCTTTTGGCAACTCGCTCAGGACGCTTTTAGAAGAGCGTCGAGATGTGATTCGAGGCAAGACTCAAGAGCATCAGCACCATGCAGGAGCTCTTTAGTCAACTGCTTAAGCATTTCGTTTTCAAGAATATCGATGTCTGACTCAATATCTCGAATCGACTTAATTGCTTGTTGAACAGCTCCAATCCGGGATGCGGCTATAATCTGCAGGCTTCCTACCGGCGCAGCAGATAAAATCTCATATAGCGCAAGCAGGTTTTTCCCAGAAGGTGTAGAGCGCCCATCTTCCCATTTCCATACTGAATGAGAAGACACGCCTAATCGCTGTGCCAGCTCGCCTTGAGACAGTTTAAGCCGCTTTCGGATACGTTTAATCTCTTCAGGCTTCATGACGCACCCCACTTAAAATACGCTCATGAATTTCCTTCCGGTGCACGGGGATATGTCGTGGCGCATCGATACTCACACGAGCTTGGTAACGGCCAGCACGCAGGAGATGAAAAACAACATCAGGCATTACCTCTACCGAATCCCCAGGGCTGAGTATGGCGGAGGTATCACCCCAACTGAAGTGAGCTTGATTATATTTTACGGCTGAAAGTTTCACATTCAGCGTATTATTCACCACTAAAGACTCATCTAACTTTCTTGATAAGACCAGCATAGCAACCTCACTGTGTAAGTCCGGAACGAACCAAATGAAGACCAAGCTTGAGCTTTAAGCGCTCTTCTTTTTCTTCATCACTTAAATACGACTGAAAATTTAATCCTTTTACGTTTTCTGCTGGGCTGTGCATGCTAGAGCGCAATCGACGAATAGCCTTTACCTCTAAAACTTTCAGCCGACGCTCGGCTTCATCCTCTGTAATCCGAACAACAAACGTAACCGCTTCGTTTTCGAAATGTTCATTAACTCTTAAAGTCATCATGAAGATCCCTTTGCCAAGAGAAAGAGCAAAGCCGCTTATAGCGGCTTTATCGTGTATTACTGACCGTACCCGCCTTGCTGCTGTGGCGGCTGCCCATAACCGCCATGTTGCGGCTGTGCTTGACCGTAGCCATTCTGAGGCTGTTGAGCCTGCGGCTGACCAAACCAACCTTGCTGAGCTTGAGGTTGACCATACCCTCCTTGAGGCTGCTGTTGAGCTTGTGGCTGGTTGTTATAGCCACCTTGCTGCCCTTGATGTTGACTTGCTGATTGACCTGCGCCATTTCTCGCACCATCAAGCATTTTTAGCTCATTTGCAACTATCTCGGTCGTGTACTTATCTTGACCATTCTTATCTTGCCACTTACGGGTTTTTAGTCGCCCTTCGATGTAAACCTTTGCGCCTTTCTTCAAATACTCACCGGAGATTTCTGCCAAACGGCGATAGCAGACAATGCGATGCCATTCGGTTTCTTCTTTCTTTTCACCTGTCTGCTTATCCTTCCACGTTTCAGTGGTCGCTACACTGAAGTTGGCAACAGGTTGGCTGCTTTGTGTATAACGCACTTCGGGATCAGCACCTAAGTTACCGATGATTAAGATTTTCTGCATAGAGTTAGACATAGCTCATTCCTTAGTTAGTTTTGTTAGAGACAACTTAATTAAAACACGGAACGAAAACGCCACAACTTTTTTGGATGGTTATTTTGGTGGGTAAAAACTGAAAGTTAAGGGTGCAGGGGACTGCTACGCAACTAGAGCAAGCTGCGCAGCTCTTCAAGCTCAGAATCTTCCTTGGATAGCTCTTCTATTCGCCTGTCCAACAACTCCATTTTTTCTTTGTCATTGATGTCGCTATAGGCCTGACGCATTTCCTTTAAATCCTCTAAGCCAAGTTTTTTGCCTTTAGATTTTAGCGCTAACCCTTTTTTCTTTAATCGGCTAATTACATCTTCTGGGCTTTCAAGGCGAGGCTTCTGCTCATCTAAAACCCACTCGTAATGAAAAATCACACTTTCGATACGTCCTTTCGGCTTATCACCACGACGAACGAGCTCTATACCCAGCATAGTCTTTTCTGTGTATTTGCATTTATGCTCTTTGAATTTAATTTTTTTAATAGCATCAGACTTATCCAAGTCCTCTATTGCTCTACAAAGCACGTAGCGAACGAATTTACTGGGTATCGCGTAACTTCCTTTTCGATCACGCACCTTACCTTTTGAATCTTTAACACCAAAAACGAACATGAGTTCTTCGACAGGCCGACTAAACCATGGTTTGTCCGAATTCTTAAAGCGAGAAAGATACTGATATAAATTAACCCCATAATCAGAGCGCTGCAGTAAAAACACCTCTCTATCCACAAGTGCGAATGACTTTAATGCATCGGTAACGATAGGTATGACATCGCTGTGGACCTCAAAAATAAAATCACCATCCACATAATCTGCCTTATCGAATAAAGAGCGAAACATATAATCACTCTCAGTCTTATTTACGAAAGGAGCTATATCTACTTTAACCTCACTCAAGCTCTCTACTACATCCTTGAGTCTAGAGCCGACATAACGCCGCTCAATGCCAAAAAGCTCCCCAACCTGGGCCCCACTGAATACATGCTTAAACTCGGTAAAGTCAGAGCGATGGACAGCTTCCAGAAACATCAAAAACAACTGACTTTGCTGACCCGGTAAAAAAGAAGTTAACCGTAAGGCCTGATGACCTTTCTTAAATTCTTTAGATTTAATCACTGCATTACTTATCTTTCGCGAGCTCAAAACACTTTCTCCAGAGGCAACAGGAGTGGAAAGGCTAAAGTAGAAAATCCCACTTTTACTTTTCAAAACTTAACACGGTTAATGCGCACGCACAAACCAAAAAAAAACAATAATAAACAACAACTAACGAAGGAATATTAACCACTAAATAGATTCTAAAATTTAAAGTGGGTATTCTGGCTTGCAGAGTATAAAAACAGGCTCAACGCAACTCATTGAAATTTATGGTATATATTCCAAAACTGGAAAAAAATTTATGTGTTTTCCAGTTTTAATAAATCGTTTCCACTTGCGTAAAAAACCAAGCTACTTACAACAAGTTAAAATTGCATTTAAAACAACAAGTTATGAAACTTAAAAAATGAAATATAGTTTTGCAAGCGAGAATACCCACTTCATTAGTGGCTAAAAACGACACTTTTTGACTATGTGTATGTAAGCGACTGTTATTAATGTGGAAAAGCTGTGTTTTAAGCTTTTTGATGCAAGCCAGAATACCCACTTTGCAAGCCAGAATACCCCACTTTGCAAGCCAAATTCCCCAGTTTTGTTAGTGTCATTACCCACTTTGCAAGCCAGAATACCCACTTTGCAAGCTGGAGGCTTTGCCAATAAAGGCTTTGCACGTCTCTATAGATCTTTATAGATCTAATAGAGATCATAGTAATATTATAGACCCTGTGGACAGTGTGGATAAAAACACCTATAAACCACATTCGCTCCATTTAGATACCGTTTTTCTCACCTAAATGAAAAAAATAAACCTCACACGCCTTCATAATAACGTTCAAATTCGAATAGAAGGCGAACACTATGAAGAACCTCATTACATCATCAGCCTTGAGTTTTGCGTTACTGACAACATTCAATGCTACAGCTCAAACGAATAAACAAGCATTGGCTGAACGATTAACTCAGCTTACTAAGTTAGAAGTCATTGCGATTGAAGAGGCACCCATTGCCAATTTTGTCCAGCTTGTAACACCGCAAGGTATATTTTACGCATCAGAAGATGGCAAACATATTATTTCTGGCGGCATACATGAGTTTTCTAATGGCTTTCGCAGTTTAACCAATGAGCGAATGGGGGCAGTTAGAGGCCAGGCTATTAAAGAGTTAGAAGACACATTCATCACATACCGATCGCCTTCTGAGGAATATGAAGTCATCGTATTTTACGATCCCACCTGCCCATTTTGTAGACGAATGCATGAAAACATTGATTCATATTTAAACCAAGGAATTACGATTCATTACGCGGCATTTCCTCGTGGGGGCATTAATACGGCGTCGGCTCGACAACTAGATAGCATTTTTTGCGCAGACAATCCGAAATCGACATTGGATAATTCAATCGTAAATACACCTATTCCGCCAAAGGTTTGCACTGAAGAATCACCGGTAGCAAGCCATTATGCATTAGGAGAGCAACTAGGTGTTCGCGGAACTCCGGCTATTTACACGTTAAACACTGCAACTGCAATTGACGGCGGTGCACTTCCGGCAAACCAGCTGAGAGGGCGGCTCGATGCGCTTTAACATGATCACAACGTTAATAGCGACGTCACTGTTTCTTGGAAGCTCGATTGGTGTTGCTGAAGAACAACGTTTCACGGCTGATATTTCATTGCCTGAAAATCAGAGTTCACAAGAGTGGAATAATATTGCTATCGAAGAGAAGGCCGGTGGCATTATTGGCGTACAGAGAATTTACGTCGGTAACCTTGTTTTTGTCGAAGCACAAAATGAGAGTTTCCTGATCAGTGAAGATGGGCGCTTTTTGTTTCGCGGGGGTATTTTTCAAGATCGCTGGCAGGGGCAAAACGTAAATGACTTAGAGGCTGCATTTCGTGCAATGAGAATACCGCTTAGTCACTACCCAGTTGATCTAGATGAAGATGTCGCAAGCTTTCAAATAGGAAGCGCATCAACTTACCAGGGGGCTATTTTTGTAGACCCTACGACTCAGTTTTCAAGAGATATCGTCGCTGAAGTTTTAGAATCCCCAGAAAAATACAACATTCATGTTGTGTTAATGCCGGCAGTTGGTGGTGATGATGCTATGGCCCGGTCGATGTCCCTGTATTGTGCTTCAAACAAAGCCCAGGCAATCGAAGATTTAGCTTACAACACATCTGAATCTTTCAGTGCAATGAAACCTGGCTGCAAACGTGAAAAAGTGCCTATGTCACTTATGCTCAATAGTGCTTTTCGCATTGAGGGCATCCCTCATTTAATTCGCGCCGATGGACGAGTATCAGCTGGTAAGCCAGTTGATCTTCACAGTTGGTTCACAAAAGACACGAGGCAAACCCCATGAATTACAAGTCACTAGCATTAGGCCCTATTGCGTTAGCTATTTTAACGGGATGCTCCGCTAATATTGGAAAGAGCGAATTTGCTTGCCCAAACGGAACGACGAACAGTGATGGTGTTTGCGCTGGCCCTCGCGTTGTTTACGAGCTAACGCATAGCAGAACTGATTTATCTGAGCTTTCTAACGATCCAGAATATGCTCACTTACGTCCGACGGGTGCGAATACAAGCAATAACCCTCGCCGAAGCAATGGTCGTAATGATCGCCAACAACCACAACCAACACAGACATCAAGCTTGCAGCCTCAAGAGCACGGCGATACAGCTGAAACTATTTATCGTCCCCGAGATATTTCTCAGCAATCACCGGGGAACTATCAACGGGCAGAAGCAGTTCCTCAGCAACGTTTTGAGCGTCAGGGTTCAGATGAGTTCCAAGGTTGGCCAAACCATGATGAGCCTTTAGCTCCAGAGCCTCTAGCAGTATTTCAAGCGCCTGAAATCATGCGTGTCTTGGTTGCCGCATGGCCCGACAGCGCAGGCAACTTGAATATGCCAGGATATGTTTATGTCGAAGTGACCGAGCGAAAATTCAATGTTGGATCAGCTGCGAACAAACGCCCAACGCGTGTTGTTCCTTTTCAAATGCGTCAACAGTCACAAGAAGAGCTCCGACGCCAACAACAGAGAAGCCAGGGTGTTAATCCTCTTGGTGTAGAAAACCCACTTCGTAACCGAAACAATTAAGAGGCTAATCCATGGGTGTTTATCTTCGTCGATTAAAGCGCTTACTCAAGCATAACCCTTTCTCTGAGGTTTTCCCGGTTCGGGACTACTTAGAGGAAGATAAGGTGTTTGTGCTCGACGGTCCAGCTATTGGTGTCATGATGGTGTGTCAACCAACCAATGGCATTAATGACGAAATTAGGAACTCTCTTCAGCACCTATACCAGCTTGAGTTACCAAAAGGCTCTACATTACAAGCTAGCCTTGTTTCTCTTCCTGATATCGAAGATACCCTTTATGGATATAGAGCTATTCGTGGCTCTCGTGCAGTCGGTGAGGATAAAGAAAAAATTGAGGCTATTGCAAAAGCAGGGCATGACTTTTTTGAAAACTCAACGCGGGACCCAGCCAATGATAAAGGCTTTCTTTTTCGAGATTACGAATTTTGGTTTACGGTGAAGATTCCAATCAAGGGTGCTTGGCCAACTGAAAAAGAAATTCGTGAACTAAATGAGATTGTAAAAAACATCCATGCTTCGTTAGGGACTTTTCACCCTGTCATTTCTGATGACACAGATTGGTACCGGCGTATGCATGTGCTTTTAAACATGTACGATGGGGAGTACATCGGCACACCAAAGCACAAACAAACGATACCGATGGACCGTGATTTGAGAGATAGACTCTTGGAGGACGGTAAGCGTGTCGAAATAACACCGCAAGGCATTAACATTTATAACCAGTTCGATGAAGTATGCGAACACATTAAGACGATGACAATATCCAAACTTCCTGACACTGTCGGTTATGGAATTATGCATGACTTAGTTGGTGATTGGCGCCGAGGTATGGAATTTATCGACACGCATTTTATGCTAACCCTCAACATCGTTGTTCCTGATCAGCTAAAAGAAAAAGAAAAAGTTATTGGGAAAAGGAATTTTGTAACGAACCAAGCCCGAGGTTCGGTACTAAAATATCTGGATAAGCTAAGATACCAAAAATATGATCTCGATGAGGTCATGAGAGAGATAGAGCAAGAGGGAGCATCACTAGCTCGCTATGCATTGCAACTAACTATCTTTGGGAAACATAGCGATGCTGTGGATGCCAGTTGTAAAAAAATCATCGGTATGATGCGCGTTAAAAATGTTCGCGCGACAATGGACTCGCATTTCACAAGCCCTAACTTCATTGCAACACTCCCGTTTGGGTTGCATGAGGAATACACGAAACATAGCCGTAAGTTTATGTTGGCAACAAGTAAAGCCTTGCCATTTTTAACTCCTCACATTGCATCCTGGAAAGGGAACACCAACTATCCTATTTTGCAGTTTGTTTCACGACTAGGGCAAGTGGTAAACGTGGATCTTTTCAAGTCAGAAACAAATTACAACATGGCGGTGGCAGCCGCCTCAGGAAGTGGAAAGTCATTTTTAACCGGTTATATCGTAAATGGATATTTGAATTCTGGAGTGAAAATTCAAAGCGATCCAGATACAGGCCTTGGAACAGAGGAGTACAACGATGCTGGCCAGGTATTTATCATGGATGTTGGTTATTCATACAAAGGGTTAGCCGAGCAATATAGCGACTCGCAGTATTTAGAGTTTGGTGATGACTTTAAATACAGCTTGAATCCGTTTCCCGCAGTAGATGAGATGAGTGGGGCGGAAGGACAAGCTGGAATGATATCGTCAATCATCAAGGTAATGGCGAGCCCTAATGGCACCGTGTCTAACTACCAAAACGCAGAGATATTAGCGCTTTTAGACAAGCTTTGGTCAATAAAAGCCCGGGAAGCCACAATTACAGACTTTCAGATTTTATGCTTTGAGCATGAGTCTCCTGATATGAATATCATCGGCTCTCAGCTATCTCCATTTTGTGAAGAGACTAAATATAGCTCTCGGGGTGTTTATGCATCGTTATTTTCTAATGAGCGTCCTGCAGTATCCTATGATTCAAGACTCGTTGTATGTGAACTTGAGCGCATTAAGGGCAGCAAGCATTTGCAAGTTATCACCCTGATGTCTACTATCATGGCGATTCAAAAGAAAATGTTTCTTGGTGGCACCCGAACACGCTCGCTTTTTGTGCTTGAAGAAGCGTGGGAGTGGATTTCATCATCGAACACAACAGGCATGTTTGTATTTTTCGCAGAGTTCTTAGAGGCCGGTTGGCGTCGATTCCGTAAAGCGAATGCTGCGGGAATTTGTGTTACCCAGTCGGTTATGGATTATTACGAATCTCCGTTGGGACGAGCGATAATTGAAAACTCTGCATGGTTTGTTTTGCTGAAGCAAAAAGCAGAAGCGATTGAGAAGCTAGAAGAAAGTAAAAAGTACTCGGGCTCAAAAGCTGATTACCAGCTAATGCGCTCTTTACGCAAACTTACCCCTAATGCGTATTCAGACGAGGCTTTTTCTGAAATTGTATTGAAAAATGATGGGGTTGGTGATTTAGTAAGACTTATTGCAAGTCGAAAAATGCAGCTTATTCTTACAACAGAGCCAAACGAAAAAGCCCGCCGTCAAGAGCTTATTGATTCGGGTATGTCGTTTAATGAAGCAATTGAATACATGCTGTCTGAAGATGAACGCCGGAAAGAACAACGAAAAGCAAGTTAAAGTAAGGACACTATAACGTGACAAGTTCCTATTCAGAATTAATTTTAAAAGTTCGAGAGATTGCAACGACAAGAAAGGTTGTTTCACTCTACAATGAAGATACAGCCATGGAACTGCTTCGTTTAATTAATCTGCCTGATGTGACAAGTAGCTCACTGTCAAAGGCTGTACTTAAAAGCCCAACGTTAACAAGCAAAGTAATAAGCCTTGCGAATAGAACACGCCGCGATTTAACAACTCCTCCTATTACGGATTTAAAAAAAGCGGTAATTCGTATTGGCCGATTAGGCTGCGCTGATGCAATAGTTCGACTTGAGCGAGCATCGATGCTCGAGAGCGCAAACGAAGAATGGAAAACTGTCGCAGAGTCATTGGAGAATATGTGTGATGCGGTATCACAAATGGCGAGACGGAAAAGCTTGGAGACTTCTTCTAGCAATGTTACTGATACAGTCTTTTTATCGATGTTGTTATGCTCAGGTTTATTTATACAAGTTTATGCGGCAAGCGAGCTAGGTTATAAAGCAACCTCGGAAAACAGAGCCATGGTGCTTCAGCTCGATAAAGACGTAACGCTGTTAACACTCCAGGCATTAAAGCTACCGGCGGATATTGTTTCTAGAGTCAATATGGCCGAGTATAACCCAGATGATATCGAAGGACAAATTGCAACTGATGTATGGAAAAACGTGAGTAATATGATTGTATTTTAACCTTTCATGGCAAATATGAAATGAACAAAAAAAAGACGTTAATCGCTGAGACTACATCAACAACAGAATTTGCAACGCCCTCGGAGATACTTGAGGTTGTGAAATACATTGCAAAGCACTATCTAATTGACGGAAAGATTCAATTTAGCGACTCGAAGCAACACATAAAACTGCAGTACAGCCAAACGGGACGGGCATTTGAACCAATTATTTCTCCACTGTCTGGGGCGTGGGATGAATCCCTCCCAGAAGACAAGATCGTGATACGCGGCGTTGTATGTCAGTGTGAAAACGGCTCGATAGCCAAGAGCATTAATCAGCTTAACAGTGACCACCCTGATATTAAGCTTTATATCGACAATAAAGAAGTTGTGCTCGATCGCATTTTTTCGATGACAGGCGGCGTCACAATAAATCATCTTATTGAAACCATCCTAGAGTTCGCAGCCAATCAATCCCTATTAAATAAAGCCCTGCAACCATAAATCCAAAAAAGTTGCGCTACCTCAAAAGCGGGGTAACGTAACTTTGGAACACTAACTAAAAATGGAGAAACCCCCATGAAACACGCATTATTAGCGTTAATTAGCGTCATTATGGCTGTGGGCTGCTCTAGCAAGCCGGTACCAGAGCCAGAAAATGAAATGAATGTACGCCTAATGGAGCTTCAAGCTCAGCAACAAGAGATGCTTGAGCGTCAACGCGCACTTGAACAGCAAGCAAGACAAGATGAACTAGATATTTTGCCTGATTGGGTCGAGTCACCTCCCGATGCGGATGCAACGGGCTTTTACGGCGTAGGTATTGCGCAGTCTAAAGCCTTGAACCATTCACGCCGTGCGGCCAGGCTGCTTGCGGAATTTGAGTTGGCGACACAGTATCGCAATGAAATCTCAGGCTCCGAGCGCTCTTTTGAAGAAAGTCGAGCGAGCGGTGATGTGAATACTCAAACGACCTTCCTGATTGACCGAATTATCGATGCGGTACCAGTTGTCGGCTATCAAATTGTCGATCAACAAATTAAGGCCCACAATGGTCAATTTTTCACTTATGTATTACTCAAGCTTCCTTATGACCAGTTCAATGCGGCATTGCAGCAACAACGAGAGGCTGAAACAGATAGTCGAGTACAGGCTCAGTTTGATGACTTAGAGCGTCGTTTAACAATCCGACGCCAAGAACGCGAAGAAGCGGCTCAGCGAGAGCACGAGCGTGACATTGAGCGGATAGAGGCGCGTACACGAGCGCTCAACAATGAAACTCGAGAGACAGCCGAGGCAGACGAAGTAGGCACTGGTGGTCGATAATGATGTTCAGAAATCACTTGATTGTGGCGACTGCGATTTATGCAGTTGCTACAAACATTGGGGTTTCATTCTTTGACTGGCCACTCCAATGGGAGTTGGTGTGGAGGTATGGGCTGGTATTGCTTGGGTGTAGCTTGGTTGATATTGACTACCCATCATCTACGGTAGGTAAGCGCGTCAAGTGGATATCATGGCCGATATACGTGTTGTTTGGTCACCGCGGCATTACCCATAGTGCATTCATGGTGGCTATTATTTTTGGGGCTGCATGGGCCTTCGAATTTAGAGCGCTGTATTGGCTAGGTCTTGGTTGGGTTTTACATCTGGTTGGTGATTATCTGACTGATAGTGGTATTCCGCTCATGTGGCCAAGCAAGCGACGATACAGATTTCCTGTCTATGCCAGCACCAATTCGTTAAGCGAGCCGATTATGGTGGGTATCATTACCATAGGCTCTATTATTTTTGTGATTTTCATTTAAGGAATGGCTGTATGAGTAACCCATGGGGGGAAAAGGCAATAACAGGGTATGAGCATGTATCAGATATTGAGCTGGAAAACGAAATTCAAATTTCGCTCCTAAAGGAGCAGGGCGATTTGATTGAATTTGCCACAGCGAAAGAGATTCAAGGTACGCTTGATGAAATGCTGCTCGGCAAAAGCTTCAGGCAAGGCGCATCCATTGTTGCCGAAACACCAATTGGTAAAATTGAAATTACAGCTCCAGAGCTCGGGAATGAGTGGTTTGAAGGAAATAATATCACCAGCATTCTACTGATAAAAGTTTATCTCGAAGGCATTCAGGTGAACAAATCTAAGCTTCCAAAAGCCATCGAAGAGTCCGCGGTCGGAGGTGTGTGTGAGATAAAAGAAGATGGCACAATCGTATTCAAAAGCGTGATAGACTTCACTCAAAGCATAACCGACTTTGACTTGCGAATTGCACTTCAAGATTTGATGGATTACGCTCGAAGGATCTATAAGAAGATAGTAATTTCAGAAGAATTCAATTAAGGCTCGCAAAGTTATTATAGAGCCTTAATTGATGAGGTTGTTATCACTCAATTCGAAACCTGGCTTCATCTCCATCCAAAACATAATCAACATCATCAGTATCGGCATCTTCGTTTTCAGGCTCCTCGATATCTTCTATGGTAAGCGAAGAAAAGTCTACATCAGCAAAAGGTACCCAGTATGACAAGTCTCCGGTGGCAGTAATAATAAACATGTGGCGATTATCGGTGATCGCAATCACTTGAGCGATAGGTCCAGTAACAAGGCGCAAGAAAGCGATATTAATTTTTGACTCATCTACCGCCTCACAATTTCGACTGAACTGGCGCACCTGTCGCATTACGGAATCAAGCTCATCAATTTGCTCCCATCGCGCCCGAACCTCACCGCCGTCCATAAATACAGTTTCTCTACTAAGTTTAATGTCTCGAATGCCACGAGTTGACTCAATGCCATCACAAGCATCATCAGTTGTTAACCAATGGCCGGAGGCTTCAATCAAGAATTGATTTTCGCTGAGGAGTCGGTATGTCGCACTTCCGTCAAGAGATCTATTATCTGCAGGAGAGCAGGCAATAACGCTCGATGCAAAAAGCGTCATGGTAAAACATTTCAATAAAGCTCGTTTCACAAAATCACCTCTAACAAAAAAGCATACACAGGAGTGTACGCTTTCGTCGTGGTGAAAAAATCTATTTAGGGAGAGAATTCGCCCCCTAAATGACTCAAGCTAGCGAATGAAGGCTGTTCATCACAACATCTGAACTTATTCTTCCATCAAAGTTTTCAAGGTATTGAGCAAGCGCCATGTGACCAATCATCATGGCTTCAACCATGGGGATGGGGACTGCTTTAGTGCCATTTTGCCCGTCGAATACCTTAAAGAACACACTACCATTGTTCGGCTGGCGCTCCATTTCAAAACCTTTATCTTTGTTTGGGCCATGCGCCTTATAAGCACATGAACTGCGCACACCAAGAAGCACTGCTATGACGTAAGGTAGCTCAAGTCGTGTGATTTGAATTATACTTTTTCTTTGCCAATCATATACTTCTTTCCCTTGGATTTTGTAGGCAGCATCAATCTGAATTGTTTTCCACCCCTTACCTGTTTTACCGCCTCTCGTTTCAGCTTCAAAAAATTCTAAAGCTGCTTTACCCCCAAAGACCTTGAGGCGCATAACATCCGCCCATTGCTGCTCAGAACGGTTGTTCGCAACATTCGATGGCTGCTTTCCGTGAAAAGGTGCTTGACCTGCGTGTTGCATTTGCTGTCCTTGTTGGGGAGCGTTTGGATGCTGTGATGGCAGGTTGTTTGGTTGTGGGTAACGCGCTGGTGAATAATGCATAAGAACTCCTTACGATTTGCATACTACCAAGATTACTACCTATATGAATACCGCAAATTTTTTCGATTATTTGCACCATAAAATAGCACCCTAAATGAAGAAAAGCTTGGAGGTTGACGCTGTATATTTGACGCTGTGTAAAATTTTCATGGGGTTAAGGCATGTTTCGTGTGATCGCACTGATGATTCTGATGTTTTCAGCAGGAAGCTATTCGGCAGAGCAGAGTCTAGTCAAACATTTAGATGAAATTAATGCGTTTCCTATTGCTCAGCAAGTCGATCGCTCAAACGACATGCCTGTAACAACAATTGATACAGGCATGATCAGAGATCCTAATGGGCAGTTAGCTAGGGGCCCCCATGATGTTGTTTTTACTTTGAGTAGCAACGCCGCATTCGCGGTATACGTGGAAGGTCATAAGGTTGAGCCAGGGCACACGCACTCAATGGTGGTTAACCTTACCAGTGTTAATCATCGACTCATATTACCAATATACCCAGCGTCGAATAATACGACTGGGACAGTCAACTTTGAGCTAAACATCCCTTTTTTAAACGTTAAGGTCTGTCCAGAAGGTTTTCAGGAAAGGCCCGGCGATTGTTATCGCATCGAGTTTTCAGAAATAAATTATATTTGCCCTAGTGATTTCAATTTCTCAAACTCACTCAATGATTGTAGACGTACACATTCATTTCCGCTTGCAAACACATGCCCGTCCGGGTACACGCAAGCCGGAGACACCTGTACCAACCTTCTAACTACAGATGTAACGTTTGAATGCCCAAGCGACTTCTATTTTGACGGCAATGACTGCGTAAGAAAAACCTATGAAAGCAGTTTAGTCTGTGAAGTTGGTTTTGATTACAATTCCAACACCGGTAGATGCCAAAAGCAAGTTGATACATATCAAGCTCAATCACCTTGTCCGCAAGGATACAGTAGCTCTGGAGATCAATGCATTCGGGAGCTATCACAACAACCAGCAGAACTGTTATGCCCAGATAGCCACAGCAACATCGACGCTGAACTAAACAAATGCTTTACCATTCAGGAGGCACCTATAGGTCATGAGCCGCCTTCAAGTGAAAACGATTGCTGGCTCGGATACCAATGGTTGAACTCGCAATGCGTTGAATTCCTAGAGCCGTCTTTGGAATGCCCAAATGATATGCAGCTTAAAGATGGTTCATGCCTCAAGTTGGAAGCTATACCAGCAGGGAATTACTGTGGCGATACCATGAGTTTAACAACTGAATGTGCAGTGTACGAACTATCAGATACCGGCGCATATTGTAGTAGTGGGTATATTTACCAGAGTGGAGACAATAATTGCTTAAAAATAGACACGGCTCCGGCCACTCGAGTGTGTGTTGATGGTTACTCCCTAAGTGCCGACAACCTAACATGCGAAAGAACAGATCTTATTGAATTAGAAATTAGCTGTCCTGCGGGAATGGTTAGATCAGATGATGGGGAGTTTTGTTACGAGGAATATTCACAACCGGCTGTTCAAGAATGTCCAGAAGGGGCAGGGTGGACGAAAGATGGGACTCAATGTAATTACTTCGATTCTGATGAAGTTTCGTCTTGTCCTGCGGGCTATACGCTGAGAGACGGTTCGTGTCACCGATTAGAGGTGAAGTCACAACTTTGCTCCGCTGGTTATATCAATCAAGGTAATGGAACATGTTCAAGACATGAAACGCAAGACGCAACTCCGACTTGCGGAACCGGTTACACCTACAACAGCAGTACATCGCGCTGCGAGCGCACCGATACTATTGATGCCAGCCCTCAATGCGGAACGGGTTACACCTACAACAGTAGTGCTGGACGTTGCGAGCGTACCGACACCCAAGGGGCGTCGCCGACCTGCCCGGCCAATTATAACTACAACAGCAGCACATCGCGCTGCGAGCGCACCGATACTATTGATGCCAGTCCTCAATGCGGAACGGGTTACACCTACAACAGTAGTGCTGGACGTTGCGAGCGTACCGACACCCAAGGGGCGTCGCCGACCTGCCCGGCCAATTATAACTACAACAGCAGCACATCGCGCTGCGAGCGCACCAATACTATTGACGCCAATCCGGTTTGTGGGAGTGGTTACACGTACAATGCGGCGAATGCGCGTTGTGAAAAATTAGAGAATCAAGCCGCGAGTGCGACCTGTCCAAGTGGGTACACTTACAACAGTGCTGCGG
>NZ_JAMFTN010000029.1 GCF_023922585.1 Aliidiomarina quisquiliarum | reverse complement strand
TGTCCACTAGTTGCTCCTGAGTTAGCATGTTAGGCCGCCTTGTCTTATTGAAAAGTGCGGCTATGATGCCTCAGGTGGATCACTTTTAAACCGTTGTCAGTGGATCAATTTTACTCCGTTGGTAACAAAAGCACGTAGATAAATCTGTCACGGATTTGTCACGCATGTGTCACGGATATACTTTCGGGGTTTTTAGGTGCTTTTAAGTAAAGGTCATCAGTAGTTTTAAGACGACTTCAACTCATAAAGATAAAATAGGGTGTAACTAAAAGGGAAATGCTCTGAAAGCCTTGTATGGCGCGCCCGACAGGAGTCGAACCTGTGACCTCTGCCTCCGGAGGGTAGGGTGGGTTAATGGTGTTAATTGGTGTTGCTTGTTAAATCAAGGTGTTACAAGCCTGAATCTTCTATTTTTATAGCGTTTTATTGTCCATTTGTGATCTGTTTACCCCGATTTATGTCACAGCCATATTTTGCAAAAGAGAATTTTTCTGACCCTTACCCTACAACATTAAATTTATACAGGTATAAAAATCCTGAGTTTCATTGTTGAAAATATTCGACACTATTTAGGAGAAAAACAAGAATAATTGATCGGAGAGAGGACAAGAGCTTGTTCTTTTTGTGAAAAGTAAGACGGCATAGATGATAGCTTGCCAATAATTCGGGGGAGATAAGGTAGGTATCCAGCGTCAATTACCTTGGCCGGTTTTCCGACAATTATCTTGGCCGGTTGGCTTATGACTTTATGTAGCCTTTTATCCAGGCCCAAATTACAAACGCAAACCCTGCGATTGGAATTAGAAGTGGTAAGAGTAAAAGGTACTCACTCATAGCGGTATCCTCATTTGGTTTGTCTTAACACCCACTTTACTAAAATCATAGCTAAAAACCTAATTGTTCTAAGCGCCCCAAAGGGGACAAAAGCGTAAGATGACGCTGAAGCCTGAACGTCACAAAACTTGTGAGCTTGGGTTATGCCCGCGTAATAACGAAGGGGCTGCAACGATAGAGTTTAAACAGTCAAATCGATTGTGAATAGGGCGCGCCAATAGAATTAGTTTAACGGAATTTTCTACTTATAACTGCTCCGATTTTTCGGGGGGATTACAGCACAGCTAAATCCACTCGCAATTTTGCACCTTGCTTTGTCAGTTCCTTGCTGGAATAGAGCAGCTTCAATTCATCTTGGCTGTAAGGTGATAAGCCTGCATCGCCTGATTTCTTTTGCTTATACTTTTTAGGGATCAGCAAATCAGTCGTGGTAATGGTAAAGCCTTTTTCCTCACTCCCGTAGTCGGTAAACAGCAAATCTAAACCGCCATCTTTGCGCTTTTTCTTAATGACCTTAGTTTTATATTTGAATGGCACTTTATCAATTCTGCGTTGCTTTCTTGCCCACTCGTAAAACTGCCTAACATGGTTGATGTATAGGTTTGCCGTATCTCGGTCGATATCCTTAGCAATCACTTGTTCTATAAGGTGCTTGCGATAGCGGTACACAGGAAGCCAATATTTCGCTTTATCACTGTCACTTATGGCATAAACCTCATGCCAGTCCACGTTATTCTTCTCAACCCATTGCAAAAACAAACTCATCGAATTTGCTAATGACTGCACAGTAATAAGCGACACGCCACCAAGAGGGTTCTTTTTGCCGCCACGTTTAGGCGGCATAAAAAGCCCTTTATATCTGTGCTCTAAGAATAAATTGATTTCGAGAGCGTCCTGAATTCGAACCAGTGATAACACTCTAGGGAAACGCTCAACAATGTGATCTTCATGAAAAGCGATAGTGCGTTGACCTTTTTCATCAACGGTCGATACGTAAGGCAGGCTGCCTAAATTTACAGTTTGTTTTACAACTTTGGGATAATTGCCACTCAAATTTAATGCTCCATTACAATACTGCAAAATATAAGCGTGTGTATTTGAGAAGTCAGCAATAAATTGCAGTATTTGATAACTGCAAAAATAAATTGACCTAGCTAATAATGTCAGCCACAATAATTTTCATTAAATTAATTCCGATTTTGTAACGCCAGTTGGTCATATCCCATTGGCGTTTATTTGCTTTTTGGAGAAATCGGTTTGCTGAACACAACCAAGGCTTAACGTTCATGAATGCAAAAATGCGCCAAGCTACTGAAGAGCTGCGTCTGTGTGATATTGCCGATATCCGCTTAGGCCACCCCTTTCGTGGCACCGTAAAGCAATACGACAATGGTGACGTAAATGTTGTTCAAGTCAGGGATACCGAGCCAACGGGTGAGATCAACCAATACACTATGGTTGAAACCGTATTAATGACGAAAAAACAACCTGACTGGTTGCAAAATGGTGATGTGTTATTTGTCGCTAAAGGGGCAAAACATTACAGCGTATTAGTAGAACAGGTATTAGAGCGCACAGTTTGCTCACCACACTTTTTTGTGGTGCGTTTAAAGCCTGAATTTAAAGATGTGATCGTGCCCGACTTCTTATGCTGGCAACTTAACCAACAACCTGCACAGCGTTATTTTAAAGCGACTGCCGAGGGTTCAATGTACCTAAGTATTCGTAGGCAAGTATTAGAGAATGTGCCCATTAAGGTGCTTAAGTTTGAGAAGCAAAAACAACTCGCTGCAATGCACCGCTGCGCTGTTAGAGAGCAAAAAGTATTACAAAAGCTGATTGAAAATAGACAGCAACAACTAGAAGCCATTGCTATTCACGCACTTGAAAGCTCATGCGTTTGAAAGAGAGCCTAAAACAAAACAGATTTAAAAATTAATAACAAGGACTAAAAAATATGACCAAAACCAACCAAATCAATCAGGACGATATTAACAAAGCGGTGTGGAATGCCTGCGACACCTTCCGTGGTGTGATTAGTGCCGATACTTATAAAGACTTCATCCTCACTATGCTGTTTTTAAAATACATCTCTGATGTTTACAAAGACGAATATAATAAGCTTATTACTCAGTATGGTGATAACCCAGATCTAATCCACGCCATGATGTCGAAGCAACGCTTTGTGTTGCCAGAAGGCGCTAGCTTTTGGGACTTATACGAAAAGCGTTATGAAGCAGGCAACGGTGAGCGAATCGATAAAGCCTTACACGCTATTGAAGAAGCCAACGGCAGCAAGCTTAAAAACGTATTCCAAGATATCAGCTTTAACACAGATCGCCTAGGTCAAGAAAAGCAAAAGAATGATTTGCTGCGCCACTTGTTAGAAGACTTTGGTAAAGACATTTTAAACCTAAGCTCAGAGCGTGTCGGCAGCTTAGATATTATCGGTAACGCTTATGAATACCTTATCAAACACTTTGCGGCTGGCAGTGGTGCTACCGCTGGTGAATACTATACTCCACCAGAGGTATCAACCCTTTTAGCAACGATTTTAGAGCCAGTTGAAGGCGACCAAATCTGCGATCCGTGTACAGGCAGTGGCTCATTGCTTCTAAAATGTGGCGCTATGGTACGTAAAAACTCTGGCTCAAAAAAATACGCCTTATTTGGGCAAGAAGCCATTGGTTCAACTTGGGCGCTCGCCAAAATGAACATGTTTCTTCACGGTGAAGACAACCACCGTATTGAATGGGGCGATACCATTCGTAATCCGCTACTAAAAGAGAAAGACGGAAACAGCTTACTGCACTTTGACGTAGTTACGGCCAACCCTCCATTTTCACTTGATAAGTGGGGGCATGATGATGCCAGCAATGACCCTTATGGGCGCTTTAGACGTGGCATTCCACCAAAAACCAAAGGTGACTATGCGTTTATCAGTCACATGATTGAAACGCTTAAACCTGAAACAGGCCGTATGGGTGTGGTCGTGCCGCATGGTGTGCTGTTTCGCGCCTCAAGCGAGGGTAAAATCCGCCAACAATTGATAGAAGAGAACCTGCTAGATACCGTAATCGGTTTGCCAGAAAAATTGTTCTTCGGTACAGGTATACCAGCAGCTATCTTGATATTCAAAAAACACAAGACCGACAAAAACGTATTGTTTATTGATGCCAGCCGTGAGTTTAAATCAGGCAAAAACCAAAACCAGTTAACTGACGAAAACATTCAAAAAATCATCGACACCTACAAGGCTCGTGAAAGTGTAGATAAATACGCTTACCTAGCCAGTTTTGAGGAAATAAAAGAAAACGACTTTAACCTAAACATTCCACGCTACGTTGATACCTTTGAAGAAGAAGCTGAGATTGATTTAGTAGCGGTGCGCACTGAACGTGTTCAGCTTAAAAATGAGCTGCAAACTCTCGAAGTAGAAATGGAAGGCTACTTAAAGGAGTTGGGTTATGGTGCCTAATGGATGGAAACATAAAGCGTTTGGTGAGGTTGTTAAATTATCAAAAAGTAAATACGACCCAAAGAAATCGACAGCTTGCTTTCCTTGTATTGAATTAGAGCACATAGTTCAGGAAACAGGGCAATTAACTGGCAATGTACCAGCTTCCAACCTAGGAAGTACCAAAAACAAATTTAAAGCTGGAGATGTAATTTTCGGTAAGTTGAGGCCATACTTGAGAAAGTATGCTCAACCAAATTTTGATGGAGTTTGCTCATCAGAGATATGGGTTTTTTCACCAACAAAGAAGATTATTAACCCATATTTATTTCAGCTTGTTCAAACGAATCAATTTATCTCAGAAGCAAATAAGTCCGCTGGTTCAAAAATGCCAAGGGCTGACTGGGGCGTTGTATCTGAAATGATATTTCCTTTACCCCCACTACCAGAACAACGCAAAATCGCTAAAATCCTCTCCACTTGGGATAACGCGATTAGCACCACCGAGAGCCTAATCGACAACAGCAAGCAGCAGAAAAAAGCCCTGATGCAACAACTGCTCACTGGCAAAAAACGCCTACTCGATGAGTCGGGTAAACCTTTTGAGGGGGAATGGGAAGAAGTTAAGCTTGGACAAATAACTGAATTTATAAAAGACGGAACGCATGGAACTCACAAGAGGTATGAAACTGGTGTTCCGATGTTGTCAGCCGCTAACATAACTAAAAATCACAAGATATGCTTTGAAGGCGCACCTTTCATCAGTGAAGTTGATTATCAAAAAATTCACGCGAAGTACGAAATTAGCGTTGGTGATATCCTTCTGACCGTTGTTGGTACTTTAGGAAGGGTAGCCATTGTAGAAAAGAAAGAAAGATTCACCTTGCAAAGAAGTGTCGCAATCATAAGAGCATCGGATGGTGTTGATAATCGATTCCTAATGCAACTCTTTAGTTCTAATGACTTCAATCATCTGTTAGTTAGAAAATCTAACTCAACAGCTCAAGCAGGAGTATATCTTGGTGAATTAGCAAAAATTAAAATATTGCTCCCCGCCATTGAAGAACAGGAAAAAATTGCCTCTGTATTAGTTAATGCAGACCAAGAAACCGAGCTGTTAGAACAACAACTTGCTGACCTAAAGCAAGAAAAGAAAGCACTGATGCAGCAATTGTTAACTGGCAAGAAAAGAGTCAAAATATAAAGGCTTAAAAATGGAAGACCTCAAAAATCAGCTTATTCAAGCATACAAGGATGAAAACTTTTTTGAGTTCATCCAAAAGATTTACTATCAGGATAGAAAAGGCGACAAGATATTGGCTTCAGCTTTAATTGAAGTTCACAATAATAAAGAAATTGATCTAATAGCCCTGTTTAGTGAGTTCAAGAACTCCCCCGAGCAGCATGACTTCTTTTCAGTTAGAAGAGTGCTTGAAGAAGTTCTTCCTGAACTCGATGCTCCAGTTATTATTACTGCAAACTGTGTTAAACACTTAACGCTAGAGGCAGGACAAGATATGGCTGCGGGTATGCTTGTCTCTCCCTTTATAAGTTTTTGCGCTAATAAACCAACTCGGCCTACGGAGCTGCTAAAACACGCACTGGCTCTAGGGGATAAAGAGTTTGATCATGTTTCTACTGCGCTGATTGCAGGGGCTAAAATTGACAGTGCAGATTATGTAGAGCAAGCAATTGGTTTAATTAGTGGAGAGTGTGAACTAGTTAAGCAAAGGTCTATCTTTGCTCTTGGCAGAATGAATTTAGATAACGAAGAACAAATCATAGCTGCTGTAAATGCGATAATGGACTTTACAAAAACCTCTAAAAACGACCAAACTCTTGCGACTAGCTTGCGTGCGTTGTTTGCTCTCACTAGCAGAGTTAATAAAATAGAAATGTTATTTTTAAGTTTTCTTGATTGTCATTCTAAGCATCGTGGAGAAAACTTCATTCATGCCGCTTCTGAAACTCTATTTTATGATGCAGAGAAAGTTTCTCTTAACGTTGAAAAGAGACTACTTGATATATGTATTTATACTCCAGAAAAAAACAGCGGCACAATAAACAATCTGGATTATGCGCTCGAAAAAATTTTGAAACGTAATGATTTTGAGGCATGCATAAAGTTTTTTGATGAGTTCTTTCAACAAACCAACTTTAAGGTTTCCATAAAGGAGTTTGATAGTTTCGTTAGAGAGCTGCACAACTATAAAGATACGTATTTATCAACACTCATAACTAAATGGCTACTATCCCAAAATATTTATCTATGCAAATTTAGCTTGGACCTTGTTCGAGATTTTGACAAAGGATTGTCTTTGAGTTTTGACGAAAATTGCATCCCTAGTGATAGTGAAGGTGTATACGTATATTTAGCTCGAAAAGCTTGTGGTTGGTTTTTCAATCAGCCTAAAACAGCAATCAGTCTTATTGAATCCTTAATTTCAAATGCGCCAGATTCAGAACTGAATGAAATTGAAAAAGCTGTATTTAACCCTTTGTGCATTAGCTATCCCAGAAGCATAACTGAACAGATGGAGAGTTCAAAAGAGGCTGAATGCAAAAGACTCGCACAGTTCGCGAATAATGTTTTGACGTCCTACGAAAATTACCAGACTTCCATTAGAGCTGCGGTAGAAATAGAAGAGCTGAAACCAAGTGAAAGTGACCGACACACTTATTGGCGGCATCACAACAAACTCATGGATGAATCGATGAAAAAGGCTCGCAGTAAATCGTTTCTCACCAGTCTATTTGCAGGCAATGAGTCAGTATTGCTATATGGAAACAAGTCTATTCACTATATACATCATGGTGATCAGAAAACGAGGCAGGAAATTCCTCTACAAGAAATCAGCCACTCTTTTGAGTTTGCTTCAATGCATAACGTAGACCCTCACGGTTTAGAAAACATTTTATGGCAGTTTAAAGCAGAGGGATGCCAAGCATGAAGTTAGTTATTAGACAATACTTAGCATCGTTAAAAGAACGCGGTGAGCTTGATGCTCTTCTGCCTGATCTTTTGTCGCAGATGGGCCTAGAAGTATTTCTAAAGCCAGGAGTTGGAAGTCGTCAATATGGTGTTGATGTTGGAGCTTATGGCAAGATAGATGGCGACTCTGTCAATAAAGTTTATTTGTTCTCTGTAAAGTCCGGAGATTTAGACAGGAAAGATTGGGATAGTGGTAATCCTCAAGATCTTAGACCATCAATAAACGAAATAATCGACGTATTCATTCCTAGTCGTATTCCATCAGAGTACAAAAATGAGCCCGTTGAGATCTGTCTATGTTTTGGCGGAGATGTAAAAGAGGAAGTAAGGGCAAATGTAAGTCTATTCTTAGAACGTCAAAAAACCAGTAATTTAAGCTTTTCGGAATGGAATGGAGATCGCTTAGCTGCTCTCCTTGAGGAATTTATGCTTCGAGAGGAACTGCTACCAGAAGAATGCCGTGGTCTTTTAAGAAAATCCTTGGCAATGATCGATGAACCTGAAACATCATTCAAACATTTTTCTCAGTTGGCTATAAGGCTTACTAACGTAGAGGACCTAAAACCCAAACAGATTTTAATGGGTATTAGACAACTTTATCTTTGTTTGTGGATTCTATATTCGTGGTCCAGAGAACAGAATAATATTGAAAGCGCCTTTTTATCTGCTGAGTTTGTCCTATTAAACGCTTGGGATGCAGCCAAGTTTGCATTTGATAAAAAGAACAAAGTAGCCGTTTCTACATTGACCACGTTAGATTCGATTTTTAGATTGAATCTACAAATCTCTGGCCAGTACGTAGAAGAAAAAATTATTCCACATGCGGATAACCTTTATGCATTATCTCACGCCGTAAGGCCGTCATGTGCTGTTGATGTCAATCTAAAGCTCTTCGATGTTTTAGGGCGCTTGGCACTCAGTGGCTGTTGGACCTATTGGTATTTATCACAAATTAAAGACGAAAGTGACCCAAACATTAAGTCGCTTAGCCACTCTGTGTCAAATCTCCAAGAATCGATTAAGAAGTTAATAATAAATAATCCAATTCTGTTTTCTCCTTACAAAGATGAGCAAGCGATTGACCTAGCTCTGGCTGTTTGGTTTTTATCTTTAGATCCTGTGCATTGGAATGACATAAATTCCTGGCTTATAAATGTCGCTGATGGGATTTATCAAGCATTTAAGAAAAACGATAAGTACCCATCAACTCTTAATAGCTACTCTGAATTGATTGAACATCCAGTAGATAACTCTAGCGAGTATTTAAAAAGCGTTACAAAAGGCTCGGTTTTGTACCCTGTCATATCTATATACTCATCTGTCTTGGGGCTTACTGAGCCACACAAGATCATCAAAAAACTAAAACAAGAGTTCTTGGAACATTGCAATTTTCAAGTGTTTTTCTTTGACGAATCATCGGAAGAACATTTCTATCGATATAACAAAATGCACGGTGCAACACTGTCTCATGTTTGCATTGACGGAGAGCCTGGCGATTTAATCGACCAAATAGAAAAAGAATGTGAAGAATCAAACAAGGTATACGAAATGAGTGCTTTTAAGTATTCATTTTGGCCAATAATTCTAACTGGGTGCAGACATTACAGGCTTCCTATACCTACACAATTTGCTATGGATATCCATAAACAGAGACGAGTACAACAAGAACATTCATCTGATGATATTGAAGAAGTAGAAGGACCTCTCAAATGAGAATTCGTTTAACACAATTACACTTAAAAAACTTTAAAGCATTCGATGAGATAAGTATCTCTCCAAATGAGTCTTTCAATATCATCATTGGTGAAAATAGCGCTGGTAAGTCAACCATATTTGAGGCAATTCAGTTATGGGAAAAATGCTATTCAGCTTATATCCAAGCTTCAAAAAAGAAGTTCTATCAAACGGGTGAAAATCATAGGTATATCAATTATCAAGAATTAGATTTTCTTCGTATTACAGACGACAATGACCTATTTCATCATGGCAGAGCTAGAGGTGCAGAAGTGTCTCTTACGCTCAAAATTGACGATGAAGAATACAAGCTAGGTTTCAAGGTCTCAACACCATCATCGATATCTAATGCTTTCTTTCGAGTTAACCCGATTTTTTTTGAAGACTTTATTAGATTTGCAGAAAAACTTGTCGAGAACAACAAAACCTTAGATGAAGCTGTATTTATATACCAGACAAGACCTGTTGCTGGTGTTTTACAATATGAGCCATACCTTAACGAGGGGCAAGTTACTAAAAAAATACAGAAAGGCTTATCTCATGAGGTACTTCGAAATAAGATTATCGCGAAGCGAGACTCTTTGCAGCAACTAGAAGAAGCTATTTCAGATATTTTAGAAAAGCAGGTTAAGTTTGATTTACCTCCAAGAACTCGAGCTAGAACTGATGAATATGTCTCAATTAAAGTTTCTATTGGAGGCGGGAAAAAACAAGATTTGCACCTACAGGGAAGTGGCTTTTTACAAATCGCGGAAATTCTCTCAACAGTTGAGTTCTTAGAAGCTCCCTTAAAGCTACTCTTGGTTGATGAGCCAGACTCACATATTCATACAAAACTACAAGGCAATTTGATCAAACATTTGAGAGGAATAGATGACAATCAATTCTTTATAATTAGCCACAATGACCAATTCGTCACAAATGCAGGTGAAGGCGAAGTGTTCTTTCTTAGTGATGAAGCTAAATCTGAGAAACTGTTACCACCCATTGCAACTGCTAGCTTTGACACGATAAAAAGAGCATTAGGTGGAGTTATCTTATCATTAGAACAGCTTAATCAGGCGAAACATATTGCGTTTGTTGAAGGCACCGATGACGCTGAGTATCTGAAAAACATAAATTCTAAGCTAAAAGAGATTACACAGGTATCAGGATGCTTAAAGGATGTGACATTTTTTCCTCTACGAGGGAAAGATAATATTGTTCAAAAAATCGAGTACAACAAAAGAACTCTGAGTTCTATGCTTAGAGGCAAGACATGGAATGCAATTTTTGACAGGGATTTTTCTACAGATGTAATTGATACAAACCTTAAATCACTTATTCAAGGAAAAAACTGTACTCCATTTAGTCACAATGGCTACTGTATTGAGTCAGTATTATTTTCCGACATGCCAATTTTACAAAGGTTTATTTGTTCACTAGTTGACTATTTGCCGCATGCAGATGTAAATCAATTGATCGATTCAATAGTCAGAGATGATATAGAAACAACTATTTGCGACGTTAATTCAGAACTTAATCAAACTGTACAAGGTAGATTCAACAGCCAAAAAAGAAATAGACCTGAATTTGAAGATTTAGAATACGCAGACGTTATGAGGTCTTGGAGGCGAGACGGAGTCTTCCAAACAGCTCTTGTTATGTCTAAGCCTTTAATTAAAGAATTTGTTTTAAAGCTAGAAGAACATCTTGGTCGTTCACTATTTCTAAGGAGCTCGAATGACGACGAAGAGATATCGTCAAAATTGTTTTTGGCATATGTAGATTATTTAGATGATATTGAAAACCTTTACCCGTCTCTGACTGATTTATTTACTCAATTAGGTGTGTTGGCAGAGGCTGAGGAGAATGCCGCTGAAGAGGACGCTGCATGAATCATATAGCGAACTTTAAAGAAGAATTTAGTGCAAAAATTCCTGCCCTGAACCTCTTAACCAACCTTGGCTACACATTCATTCCACCAAGCGAATGTGAAGCGTTGCGCGGTAACACTCTAGTTAGCGAAAAGAAAAGCACTTATCAGGTTGTTTTACTCCCTGTATTGCGAGCCTTTTTAGCTAAACAATCGTTTTCGTTTGCAGGCAAGCAACATACATTATCTGAGGCCGCAATTGATAAGGTCATGCATGAGCTAAACCCTGCCATGAACCTTGGTTTAAAAGCGGCTAATGAGAAAATCTACAATGCTTTGATATATGGCGTTAGCGTTACCGAGTTTACAGACGGGAAAAAAGCCTCCCCCACCATTAAACTCATTGATTGGCACAATATTGATAATAACCAATTCCATTTTACTGAAGAGTTAGTGGTTCAAAATGCCGAAGGCACTGGCAATCGCATTCCAGATATTGTGTGCTTTGTGAATGGCTTGCCATTAGTGGTGATCGAGGCGAAACGCCCGGATTCAAATAAAGAAGGTAAATCGACTAACGCTGAGGCGATTTCTCAGCATATTAGGAATCAAGGTCAGGCTGAAATTCCTCACTTGTATGCCTATAGCCAATTGCTCTTAGCGATAAATGGGCATGAAGGTCTGTACGCTACCTGCGGCACCCCTGAAAAGTTTTGGGCGAAGTGGAAGGAAGAACAAATACCAGAAGCGGAATTTGTTAGGCTAAAAAATCATAAGTTGAGCGATGAACAAATAGATGGACTATTTAATCATCGTCCTGCTAAAGCGAAAGATGACTACCTTTCATTAGTTGCAGCAGGTGACCTAACCGTTACCGACCAAGATAGGCTTATTGTCAGCTTGCTGCGCCCTGAGCGCCTGCTTGATATGACTCGCTTGTTTACCTTGTTTGATAAAAAAGCTGGTAAGATTGTAGCTCGATATCAGCAGGTATTTGGCATAAAAGCACTTATTGAGCGAATTAACACGTTTGATGATTCAGGCGCTCGTGAAGGTGGTGTGATTTGGCACACCACAGGTAGCGGTAAGTCATTTACAATGGTGTTTTTATCCAAAGCGCTTATTTGGCTTGAAGAGCTTGCACAATGCCGAGTGATCATAGTTACAGACCGTGTGGACTTGGAAGACCAACTCAGCAGAACCTTTGCATCTGGTGGTGTATTAACTGACCGAGATAAAAAAGATGCCATGGCGACAACTGGCAAGCGTTTAGCTGAACAAATTGGTAAAGGGAATGAGCGAGTTATCTTCTCGATCATTAACAAATTTGGCTCAGCGATTAAATATAAAGAATGCTATAACGACAGCCCAAACATTATCGTACTAGTGGATGAAGGCCACCGTAGTCAAAATGGTGAAAATAATATCCGTATGCAGCAAACGCTGCCTAAAGCGGCCTATATTGCTTTTACGGGTACGCCACTGTTAAAAGACGATAAGACTGAAAACAAATTCGGAAAGATCATTCACTCTTATACCATGCAACAAGCGGTTGAAGATAAAACCGTTACCCCTCTGTTATACGAAGAACGCATTCCAGAGTTGAACGTTAATGACAAAGCTATTGATGCATGGTTTGAACGCAGCACTAGCAAACTAAGTGATAAGCAAAAGACCGACCTAAAGAAGAAGTTTGCTCAAAAAGGTCAAATCTACCAAACCGAAGGTCGAATTGATCTGATTGCTTATGATATTGCCGACCATTTTCAAAACTTTAAGCATCAAGGTTTAAAAGGTCAGTTAGCTTGTGACTCTAAAGCCTCTGCAATACGTTATAAAGAAGCTTTAGATAAAATTGGCACGGTTACATCGGTTGTGGCGATGTCGGCTCCTGACACGCGTGAGGGGCATGATGTAGTTGATCAAGAAAGCAAAGACATTGTGCAAAATTGGTGGAAAACCAATGTTGATAAAATGGATGAAAAAGCCTACACCAAAGCCATTATTGAAGACTTTGGCAGAGGTGACGGCCCAGACATCATGATCGTTGTTGATAAGCTGCTAACGGGCTTTGATGAGCCAAAGAACACCGTACTGTATATTGATAAACCTCTAAAAGAACATAACCTTATTCAAGCCATTGCCCGCGTAAACCGATTGCATAGTAAAAAGCAGTTTGGTTACTTAATTGATTACCGAGGCATTTTAAAAGAGCTTGATACCACCATAGAGAAGTACCAAGACCTTGCAGAACGCACCCAAGGCGGCTTTGATATTGATGATCTGAAAGGTTTGTATAACCGCATGGACACGGAATACAAAAAGCTTCCGGGTTTACACCGCGATTTATGGGAGATATTCGATGGCGTTAAAAACAAACAAGATGGCCCAGCGCTTCGCCAAGCGTTAGCACCTAAGGTGCAAGATGTCGATGGCAAGCTTGTCGATACTAATCTTAAAAAGCGTGATGACTTCTATTCAGCACTAACTGCATTTTCAAACTGTATGAAAGTAGCGTTGCAATCAGCAACCTACTTTGAAGATAAGTCATTCGATAACAAGCGAGACTTGTACAAACGTGACCTAAAAGCCTTTGTCGATTTGCGTAAACAAGTACGTGAAGATGCTGACGAAACCATTAATTATGATGAATACGCAGAAGATATTCGTAGCCTTCTAGACAAGCATATTGCTGGTATTGAAGTTAAAGAGCCTGACGGTGCCTATTTGGTCGGTAATTTAGGAAAAGACGTTAAGCCACAGGATATGAGCGATGACGAAGCTCGTAACCAGACTGATAAAATCACAGGCCGAATCACTAAGATGATTGAGCAAGACTTAGCTGATGATCCTTATGCTCAAGAGTATTTTTCTAAGATGCTGAAAAAGGCGATTGAAGATGCCAAAGCGATGTTTGATGCGCCTGTTAAGCAATACATCCTTTTTGCAGATTTTGAACAGGAAGTGAAAGACCGCAAAGTCGCTGATGTTCCCAATGACTTTGTAGATGACTCTGGCAAACTAAATAAACATGCACAAGCCTACTTTGGTTTATTTAAGCACCTATTTGATGCTGAATTCTTGAATGAAAAGGATCTGGATAACGACAGATTAGTAGAGTTGGCGTTTAGCATTGATGATGTAGTGAATACCGCTGTTGCTGAGTATTCAATCAATCCTGCGGAGATTGAAAACGCCATACACATGAAACTGTTGCCGCTGTTATTTGCTGATCTTGGCCTTGATAATGCTCAAAAGTTGATTGAAGAAGTGCTCAAGATCACTCGCTTAGGCTTAGCCAGGGGCTAACAAGCGTGACTAAAGAAGCCGTTGCTGCTGCCATTTCCCCAAAAGAAAGCCGAACAACAACCAGTGAACGAGGTGTTTTTACCTATGGTAACGACTCCATTCACTATGATGTTATTCGTAAAACCAAGCCTGCTGATAACGCTAAAAAAACAGCACGCAAGGTAATTATTAAAGTTCACCCTGATCAGCGTGTTGTGGCTACTGTGCCACATGATGCGAGTGATGATGCTATTCAAGATGCCATACATAAACGTGCCAGATGGATTTGGCAAAGCATTGATGAATTTGCTAAGCAAAAAGATACGGTTTTACCCAAGCGTTACGTGAGTGGCGAAACGCAGTTTTACTTAGGTAAGCGCTATGTATTAAAGATCATCACTGATGCTGAGCAAGTGCCCAATGTGAAGCTAAGCCGAGGCAAATTGAACGTCACAATCAAGCATGAAGTCAGTAAAGATATTGATGATCGGTTGGTGAAAATTAAACCGCTAATCGACAAGTGGTATCAACACAAAGCAAAAGCAATTTTTCATGAGCGACTAGCCGAACTACTTCCGAAAGCCACTTGGGTAACAGGCATTCCTTCTTTTCGTGTGATGGCAATGAAAAAGCAATGGGGAAGCTGCTCAACCAAAGGCAACTTGATGCTCAACCCTCACCTCGTTAAAGCACCGAAAGAATGCATTGATTACGTGATACTACACGAGCTTTGCCACATTGCTGAACACAACCACAGCGAGCGTTTTTGGCGGTTGCTAACGCAGGTCATGCCCAACTGGAAAGAAGTTAAAGCCAAATTAGATGATATGGCGGAGATGTATTTGAATGAGTGATGAAGCCACCTGAATCGGCCTTGTTGATCAAATCAGTACTGAGGGTAAACTCCCCGTTCTCCCTCTCGGGGTTAACGCACCATTTCGCTCACGGGCATGCCAAGGCGGGTTAATTTATTAAGTACGGCGACCCGTACATAACCCTCTCCGACCTGCGCGTTGTAACTATGGTAACGCAACCGCTCGCCGGTCAGGCTTTTGAACCGCCACATCGCGGTTTCCGCTAATGAACGCTGGTGGTAACCGGTATCATGCTTCCATTGCGCTAACTGGCCTTGCTTCAAGGCTTTAACTGCGTCGTTTCGCGGGTGGTCTCCACGCCAGTATCTAGCGTTGCTGCGCGGCGGTATACATGGTATTGCGTTTTTACGGGCTATTTCCCGGTAACATTCTTTGGTGTCGTAGGCTCCGTCACCGGTTACCTTGCCTACTTTTCGGCGGCCCATTTTCTTTAGCATCGTCGGGAGAACTTCGTTGTCTCCGACATTAACCAGAGAGAGTTCTTCACACACGACTTGTTGGCTTTCGACGTCTACGCCTAGGTGGAGTTTACGCCAAGTACGACGCTTTTCCTGGCCATGCTTGCGCACTTTCCATTCGCCTTCACCGAATACTTTTAGTCCGGTCGCATCAAACACCACGTGTGCTACAGGACCTGACGGGCGTGGTATTTTCACCTTTACCGTGCGAGCCCGCTTGCTGACACTGATGTAATCAGGGCTTTTTAGCGGCACATCCATCAACTTAAACAAGGAGTTTAAGAAACCTTCGGTACTGCGCAAGCTGAGTTTATACACAGCCTGAAGCATCATGAACGTGACGATAGCTTGGTCGCTGTATGTCAGGTCTCTGCCACGTTTGCCGTTTGGTGTATCATGCCACCACTGAGCGATAGCTTTCTCGTCCAGCCAGAACGTCACTGAGCCTCGTTGTTTAAGGGCTTTGTTATATTCAGACCAGTTTTTAACTCGGTATTTTGCTTTGCTCATTGCGGTGTCCAGTATCAGCGTGGTTTGGCGATCTGATCAACGCTAATCGAGAAAGTTCCCTATTTGTTCAACAAGGCCACCTGAATCAGTTAGTAATGTTTAAACACAAACGTATTCTTATCAAAGAATTTTGTCTCAGCCTTGCGTGATTAGATTTTGCACCTTAATATAATCGTTATAAAAATAACGTTTATCTTGTGAGCTAATGACTAAACCAACTTCAACTAAAATAAGTGTTTCGGATTTGGAATTCGTAATCGAGTATCTGATTTTGCTTTCGCAATCGAAACGAGCTTTTCAGCTTGATATTCCTCTCTATAAAAGTAAAAACCGCATCAAGCTTTATGAAACTGCGATAAGATTAGAAACATCTATATTGGAGAAACGGGATCAGGACTTTATTGATGCTGTAGATAAGATATGTGTTGATGTTGAGGGCATAGTCACAGGCACTATTCCTGCTGATGAGATCCAGAGACTCAAGACTACGATTAGACAAAAGCGTTATAAAAATAACGTTTTTAACAGGGTTTTTAATGAGTATAACAGCATTATATCATTCTTAGCTAAGAGGAATTTGAGCTCTGATTGCTTACCACCAGCTGTACTTTAACGCGATCACCAGTTTCAGCAATCATCCAGCTAAATGGACGTCAGATTTAGGCGATTAGTTGTCGGTCGCTCTAGTTATTTTTGGCAGAAAATAACTATATTGCTCAGTTTGTCTCAATCAACTCAACTATATTCAAACAATAAAGGATAACTTCAATGAGTCAAGTATCAGTACCAGAAAATGATGCTGCTGTGCTGAGTACAGTTCGCATTTTAGCGGGTAAAAAGAATGAGAAGCCAAGCTCAGTTGGAACAGGTTTTTTCTATCGCGCAGATAACGGTGATATTGCTTGTTCAAAAGTTGTCATAATGACCAACAAGCATGTTGTTGAAGGATATGATTATATCAATTTTACGATTACAAGCAGTAATAACTTAAATGATATGGACAAAGGGATGCAACCCGGCGACAGGAGTGATTTAACTCACCATGTTGATTTAATCTGCAACTTGGCACCTGAAGTTAATAACTATTTTCCGCACCCTGATGCTGGAATCGATTTATGCGCTATTGAAATATCGAATATATTTATGTCGCGATTACATGGTAGCTCCAAGGTTAGGGCTCATGTTCTAGACAGCAGTTACTTAATGACAGAACCAGAAGCGGCTACAGTGGCTCATGTTGAACAAATAATGGTTTGCGGATATCCAACGGGATTATGGGACAGTATCAACAATATGCCAATTAGTCGCGTTGGTCATACAGCAACTAATATGCTTACGAATTTTAATGGTAAAAGGGAGTTCTTAGTGGATATGCCCATTTTTGGCGGTTCCAGTGGCTCTCCAGTCTTCCGCTATGAGATGCCTGCGTATAAAACGTCCACTACCAATTTAAGTTTTGGGGTTCGTATAAAGTTAGCAGGTATCATCTGGGGCACTTTGAACAAAACCCAACATGGTGAAATAAAAGTGATTGAAATTCCTACTTTTGAAAAGCCAATGGCTGAATACCAAACAAACCTGTCTTTAGGCATCGCGCACCCCGCATCTACTATCAAAGAGCTAGCTGCGGTAATAGGAAATCGGATTAACGAGATATCATCTAATATAAAAACCTAATCATATAGGACGAAGCCTATACCAATGGTTGAATTTGGTAATTCCCCGAGTTAATAGTTAAAGACCTCTCACTCTTTGGGGCATTAATTCGTTGGATCTAATGGTCTGCTATTAGCAAAGTAACATTATGAATGTAGTTATTCTTTATTTACGACTTTGACAATGTAAGAACTGCTATCAGAATAGGATTTTGATTTAAGAGTTAAGTTCGCTGCGATGAGTAGTTCGATAGATTTGTAATGACTGGTAAGTTGGAGTTGCTATTAGGTGGTCAATTAAATGCCATCAATCAGCAGCTTTAAGGGGTAACAGTTTAAGCTGCATTTTGAAGGTGGCATTCGTTAGATAAATATGAAGATGACATTATAAAATGTTCACCAGCCTCCTCGTTGTTTTCTTCGTTGAACTTACGAATTAGCTCTTCAAATACATAACCCATGCCGAGGTTAGTCAGGGCAGGCATTTTATTCCCGTCTGGATCTTCAGCTACCTCGGGGGTTAAGTTAATGTAAGGAGAAACAAACTTTTCGACGACATCGAGCAGCACTTGCTTTGACGCCATGTGGCGAATTTGCGCGTGCAGGTTAAAGCATTCGATGATTTCTTTTACGTTGTCGCTAAAACCAAGCAGATATTCTTCAAAGTTAGCGAGGAGAATTTGCTGGTTGTTCGTGGCAGTATTGAACAGCGATTTGAGCGTCCACTTAGACGTGTTGTAAAAAACGTAACTACTGGCCGCTTTTAACGGTGCATCGTCGAGTTCTGTGGCGCCCATCTCCTCTTTTTGAAATTTAACCTCTTCTAACACAGCATCTTTGCTTGGCTCGAGCAGGGTGTCTAAACGGCGCAGCACCACCATAGGGAGAATGACATCGCGATATTTGCCGCGAACATAGACATCTCGTAAGCAGTCGTCGGCAATACCCCAAATAAATGAAATAAGTTTGTTGTGTACACTCTGATCCATATTCATCTCTCCTTTAATTAGTTGTCGAGCAGAGCGCAAAGTTGGCGCTTGGCTTCTGCGTAGATATTTTCTAGTTGTTTTAATTTCGCTGACTCAGCTTCGAAATTTATCTCTTCAATATGTGTTTGCGGCGTAATGTAGCGATTCACAGCAAGGCTCATATCCTGTTCACGGATTTCTGGCGCATACTTCTCGGTAACACGCGGGTCGTCTGTTTCCGCAGTTGTGATTAGCCGCACGATGTCGGCTATGTGCTCCGCGCTTAAATGGTAATCAATACCTGCGTCATCTTGTGTCGCTTCGGCGTCAATAAAGCGGACAGGGGTACCTTTCTTCTTGGCCTTATTCAAAATAATAAACACAGGAGCAATTGCGGTGTGGTTGAAGAATTTACTTGGCAGTTGAACAACAGCGTCAATCAGCTCATTTTCGATAAAGTACTCACGTACCTGGGCATCATAGCCGCCACGGAATAACCAACCTTTGGGTAAGAAAATATATCCCTTGCCGGTGTCGTTAAGTGCCCACAAAGCTAATTGCAGCCATAAGCTATCACCAGCTGTCATAGGGATGGTCGATTGTGATTCTTGTGAAAGTAGGTAAGGAGCTGACTTAATTTTGTTGATTTGCTCACGACCAAACCGAAGTCCAAGCGGGGGCGTCATAACCACATAATCGGCACTCAATTCTTTAAACACGGGCTGAATAAGGCTATTGCCTGCGTGGACAGAGATGCTCTTGTTCTCGATACTAGTAAGCAATCGGCAAATGGTCGCTGTATCAGGGTTGAGCTCTTGTAGCTCAGCACTCGCTTTTGGCAGTGAAGCTAAAAGGTTACCGATACCACCAGCGGGATCGAGCACGTGATCGGATGGCTTAAGCTGGACCAAGCTACGAATCAAATTTACTTCATTGGCGTTCGAGACATGCTCGGTTATCGAACGAGAGTTCACAAAGGCATCACGAATAGCTTGGCTTGCGAGATTCACATCCTCGAGGTGACCGGTAAAAGTGATTAAAGCTGACACTGCTTCGTTGCGAGCGTATTCGAGCGCTTGAATAGCTGAGTGATCAGCTGCTTCGGAATGAGTGCTCAGTAGTTCCTTCAGGGCAGTTTTCTGGTTCGCTAGCCCCATGCGCTGAAGCACATCTATGGCATTCGCGTCTTTAGATTTGATGTAAAGTAAGATGGTCGCTAACGCTAAGGTCTGGTCTTCTTTTAGCTCACCACGCGTCTGGTCGATTAACTTATTTAACTGCTGATTAATAGCCATCTTACACACCTCCCTGCATTAGCTCGCTTACCTTAGCCATAGCCACTTTACGCTCCTGCTCAACCATTGCAATACCAGCCATATAAGCTTGATTGCTTGCGAAGAATAAATCTTCAATCTGTTGTTGATGTTCCGCGCTAGGTAATTTTAACTGCATTTCTTTTAGCTTGTTGGCAGGTACATTCTTGATAGTGGTACCGGTTGCAAGTTGCTCCATTTGCGCTTGACCATGTGCGGAGTTCAAGTGAACAACCAACACAGTTGGCTTAACTTTGGATGCATCAGGGCGTAGCACCACTAGATTGGCTGACGGTATAAGTTTCAATTTGGTTAGGTCAGAGTCAATGATAGCCGCCCGAAACGAATTGCCGCGGGTTAACACCACAACGTCACCTGCTTTTAGCTCAAACTTTGCAGACGGCTTCGCATCGTTTAGTTCGATAGGTTGTAGATTTTCTTGAATCAGCTCACCAGCCTGACTTAGCGTTGAGCCTGCAATCATTTGATGCGTCGCATCAAATGGCTCTGCTTTTTGAATTAGGTTGCTTGGAATACCTGTAAAGATAGTTTCACATACTGAATTGATAGTTACCTCGCTCATTTGTTTTTCCTCCAAGTTACAAATCATTATTGATTTACGAATATTCTAGGCGCGCTTTCAGATTTGATCAAGGAATATTTCAAATTATTTTTATTTTACGATTTCATTTTTTGGGGTGGAGGTCTTTTTAATATAGTTGTTACCATCCGGTAAAGAGGCTCCTCTGATAAAATAAAACTGTACCGAAAGACTTAGCAAACGGTTCTGCTAGGATTGCTTTCTGATTTGGCCGCTCAGATTGCTTTTTCTTAGCTCAGACGTTGGTGAGTATTTATCGAGAAGCGCTTTAACGAGAAGTTCATCAGCGTATGAACAGAGTGGCCCCAATGTAACGACCAAGCTCTGAAGTTTTTGGGGGCATATATCAAGTTCTATGTACTCTATTGTCGGCGGGTTTGCGCGGTATATCGCGGTAATCGCTGCATTTGATATTTCGCTGATTCTTTTAGAGCTATAGCCGTCTTGAGGTGGGGGGAATGCAATTAATTTATAACGAAACTCTTCTTGAAAGGACCAGATCTTGCTTTTATGAATGGCTAAACTGTCAAACTCGCTAATAGTCAAGGAAGCCTTGCCATCTTCCTCAATTTTTAGTTCGACAGCGTTTTCGTAAATACCTGATACATCGTCGACGTATTCGACATGTTTCCCAAAATGATCTCTAGCTAAAAAGCTGGGAATTATGAAGCATTGTTCGGACATCATTTGCCTCAGAGTCATGGGCGATAAGATATCGTCGGATATCTGCATATCTAATCCGGGCATTTCGTTTGGGTCGAGCCTTCTCATAAGAAAAGGCTGATCTTCGAATGTAAGCCGAACTCCCTGCATATCAGGCGTATACATCTTCCAGAGCGGAATACTTTCCTCATTGCTAGTGGTCCAACAGCTAATGTAAATGAATTTAGAGAGATCATGCTTGCCATAATTTCGTGACTCTTGAATGTCATCCACGTTAGTTAGGCGATTGAATCGTATTTTTCTTGATTCGAGTATCAATGCGAGTGTTTGAATGGTGGTGTAATGATGCTTATTCATATGTCTCTGACTACACTTTTATCTATTCCTCGACGTTACAAAACTATTTAGGTTTGAGCAAATATTAGCCAGGCAAAACGTCATTACGGAAAAGGAGGGTAAAGGTCAAAAAATCACACCCCAAAAATCCGACCTGAAAATTCTGTCACGGATTTGTCACGGATTTGTCACGGGCATTTTCCAGGCGAATTTTAGTGAATTAGGGCAAAGGTCATCCGCGATTTGAGGGTGACCTCAACTCATAAGAAAAAAAGTAATGGAATTTGCAGGGGAAATGCTCTGAAAGCCTTTGATGGCGCACCCGAGAGGATTCGAACCTCTGGCCTCTGCCTCCGGAGGGCAGCGCTCTATCCAGCTGAGCTACGGGTGCTTATTTCAAATTTTGACTTCTACTCTCAACGCCGATTTGCCGTCGGACCTTTACCTCCGGAGGGGTGCACTCTATCCAGCTGAGCTACGGGCGCATTGTTTACAAGTAAGAGATTGCAAACAGGCGTGGATTCTATGGAATTTGGCGGCATATGTCTAGTGGCCGCCGTAGTATTTATTGGAATTGCGTGGGCGGAATGAATGTTAAGCCCTGGTTTTCAAGTAATTTCCCTATTTGCAGCAGGCTGGTTTCGCAGTGGTGTGGTGCTGAAATAGATATGCCAACGGGCAAACCGCTTTCACTTAACCCTGAAGGTACGGTAAGTACTGGGTGGCCGCTTAAATTGTATAATGCGACGAAGGGTAAGCAGTAGTCTAAGTAGGGCATGGTGCTGCCATCAAGGGCAATGGGGTTGTGCTTGGGGTTGTGTTCAAAAGCTGGGCCCATAGAAGTTGGGCTTAATACGGCGTCGAAGGGGGCAAAGGTTTCGTTTAGCTCGGCAATAATTGCTTGGCGCTCGGCTAAGGCTTGGTTGAAGGCCATAAAGTCGAGGGAAAGGCCGAGCTTGAGCTCTTTTTTGGCGGGTAAGCTCGACTGGTTCAGGGTGTTTCTAAACTGTAAGTAGAACAGCTTCCGAATAGGCCAGCTTAAGTTTTGTCCCATCATAAAGCCAAATAAACAGCCCCACACTTTGAATATGCGTTCAGCAAGGGCTTCGGGTATGGCGGTTTTCTCGACGCTAGCGCCTTGGGCTTCGAGTAGTTGAATGGTTTTTTGTAAGCCGGCGCAGGCTTCTTTTCCCGCATGAATGCCATATAGGCTGTCGAAATAGGCAAACTTATAGTCTTTCAAGTTGGTGCTTATATTTTGCGGGCGAGCAACGGGCAAATGCTGTAATTGTTGCCAGTCGGGTTGGTATAGCACCTTGTAGGCGAGTTCCAAGTCATGGGCGCTACGGGCTAATGGGCCGGTATTGTTGAGTACGCTTAGGCCAATGGTGTTGCCGCTTACTTCAGCAGGTAGTGGTGGTAAATGACCGTCGTTCGGGTGGCCGTTTTCTGTGGGCTTAAGGCCGAACAAGCCGCAAAAATTACTGGGGTTACGAATTGACCCACCAATGTCGCTACCAAGTTCAAGCGAGGTTAGGTCGGCGGCTAACGCAGCTGCGCCCCCGCCGGTGCTGCCACCTGGGGTGCGGGTTAAGTCGTAAGGGTTGTTGCAGGTGGGGTACAGTGGCCCAGCCGTTTGTATGTCGGCTAACAGCGTAGGCACGTTGGTTTTCCCAAGAATAATAGCGCCGGCGTCTAATAAGCGTTGCACTAAATATGATGTGTTGCTGGCTTTAAAGTTTTTCATGGGTGGGTAATTTAGGGTGGTGGCGGTACCAAGCCACAAAAAACTTTCTTTAATGCAAATAGGCACCCCGAAAAGCGGACCAAGGCTTTCAATTGAATGGCCGTTAGCTTTAGTGTCGGCATAAATACGGTCACATTCGGTGGCTTTTCGTAGTGCCGCGGCGCTGTCGATATACACATAGGCATGTAGCGTATTGTTGTGTTGTTCAATGCGCTGCAAATAATGCTGGGTAATAGCGGTGGATGTTAAGGTGCCACTTTTTATTTGTTGTGCTATTTCAGTTGCGCTTAAAAAGTTCATGATTCATCCCTTATCTTGTTGGCAGGCCTAATCTCACTGCAAAGCCTAAATTGAAGTAACAGCATAGCTAAAATTAATGATTTTAAACAACAGCGCTACTTTAGTATTAGGTTATTATCATTACCTAATATAGGTAAACCCTGTACTCTAGTTAAAGAACAAGTGAAACGAAAACAGTTGCTAAGCTAGGTGGTGTAACGTGTCGAATGCAGTACAAGCAGAATTAAAAACTGGCCGAGTGGTTAAAATTCGTGGTGGTGTGGTCGATGTTCGCTTCGAAGGCCTAGCACCCCGTGTGCAAGAATTACTTCGGGTGGGTGATATTGCGTTAGAAGTTGCCGCTCTGCTTAATAATGGCGTTGTGCGCTGCATAGCTTTAGCGCAAGTGCGCGGGTTGGGTTTAGGCGCTGAAGTTCAGGCAACAGGTGCGCCTATTCAAGTACCCGTGGGCGAGGCTGTGTTAGGGCGCATGCTAAATGTGTTTGGTGAGTCGCTCGACGGTAAACCAAACCCAGCCACAGAATTAAAACGTTCCATTCATCGTATGCCACCGCCACTTGAACAGCGGGTGGTGCAAGGCCAAGTATTAGAAACCGGTATTAAAGCCCTTGATTTGTTGTCGCCTATTGAGCGTGGAGGCAAAACAGGTTTGTTTGGTGGTGCAGGGGTGGGTAAAACCGTTCTTATTACCGAGCTTATAAATAATACCGTGCAGCACTATAAAGGTGTGAGCTTGTTTTGTGGTATTGGCGAACGTTCGCGGGAAGCAGAAGAGCTATACCGAGAAATGGGCGACGCAGGCGTACGCGATAAAACCGTGATGTTATTCGGGCAAATGAACGAGGCGCCAGGCGTACGTTTTTTGGTAGGTAAAACCGCGCTAACTATGGCGGAGTATTTCCGCGATGACTTAAAACAAGACGTGCTCTTACTGATGGACAACGTGTTCCGCTTTGTGCAAGCGGGCTCGGAAGTGTCGGGTTTGTTGGGGCGTATGCCTTCGCGGGTTGGTTATCAGCCTACGTTAGCCACCGAGCTGGCAGGCCTGCAGGAGCGTATTACGTCAACAAAAAATGGTGCTATTACTTCTATTCAGGCGGTTTATGTTCCTGCTGATGACTTTACTGACCCCGCTGCGGCCCATATTTTCTCGCATTTGTCGGCTTCGGTAGTGCTGTCGCGTAAACGTGCCAGTGAAGGCTTGTATCCTGCCATTGATCCCTTAGGTTCAAACTCGGTGATGCTTACACCGGCTATTGTTGGCCAACGCCATTACGATATTGCCCGCGCGGTACGCCGTACCTTGGCCGAATATGAAGAGCTGCGAGACATTATTGCCATGCTTGGGTTAGAAGAGCTGTCGGCTTCCGACCGAGCGGTGGTAGCCCGAGCGCGGCGTTTAGAGCGGTTCTTAACTCAGCCGTTTTATACCACCGAGGTATTTACCGGCAACGCAGGCAAGCGCGTAACCATTGAACAAACTTTGGCGGGTTGCGAAACCATTTTAGAACAAACCGAATTTCATGATTATGAAATGGACTATTACATGATTGGGCCGCTGACAGATAAAACTTCAGCGAGTAAGACGTAAGCATGAGTTTGGCGAAGGTAATGAAAGTAAATATTCGGTTGCCCACCCGCTTATTGTTTACGGGTGAAGCCACGCGTATTTATGCGGTGGCGGAAAACGGTGCCTTTGGTGTATTACCGAACCATACTGACTTTGTCACCAGCCTGGTGCCTTCGGTGTTAATTTTAACCACTGTAACAGGTGAAGAGCTTTACTTTGGAATCGACCAAGGGTTGTTTGTAAAGCAGGGCCACACGGCAGAAATTGCCGTGCGTCGTGGCTTGCAAGGCGATGATCTGGCAACCTTATCCGACAGTATTGAAGCAACCTTTACTGAGGTAGATGAAGAAGAGCGCGCTGCCCGTAGTGCGCTGTCGCGTTTAGAAGCGGGAATAGTGCGCCGCTTTGGTGACCTAAGGAAGCCCGTATAATGGAAAACAAACACGATTCGTCGGTCGAGCATATACGTCGCCGTGCGGTACGATTAGAAAAAATGCGTAAGCGTTCGAATTACAGTCCGCTGCAGGGGTTTGGTGCTTTTGGCGTTATTGGTTGGTCGGTGGCTTTGCCAACGGTTGGCGGCGCCTTGCTTGGCATGTGGTTAAATAAAGTGGCACCGCAAACTTTTTCTTGGACGATTACGCTTATTTTAGGCGGCCTGGTGCTTGGTATTATATTCGCAGCAAGCTGGGTTGCCGAACAAAGTAAAGCCGCCATTGAAGACGAACACAAGGAGCAAGAATGATAAGCATAGACCCCCACGCAATGTTGATTGGTTTTGTTGTTGGTTTACCTGCCAGCGCAATTTTTTTTGTGGGCCTAGCTATGGGTATGCGGCTGGCACTAGCGGCTGATACCCCAGCTGTTTGGCTTGTACTGAGCTTTTTTACTCGTGCAGCAGTGCTATTAGGTGTTGGCTTTATACTGACTAAATACCTGCATCCGCTGTGGTCTATTGTGGGTTATATGTTGGCGTTTTTACTCATGCGTATTGTTATGGTGCGGTATGTGAAGTCGGCCAAGAATATTAACCTTACTGGCCAAGGAGGAAGCTAAATGGAACTAACACCCGATGCCGTTACTTTGTTTTTCTTGATATATTACCACTATTACTGTGCAAGAGTTGCACGTTTAGCATATCTACCATCTCCTAACCCAGCGATATCAAAAATTTTAGTTATTATTCGTGCAAATGTTGCACGTTTACAATTTATGTTGTATAGTTGTTCGTATGAAGAACGTATATGCCATTAATTGCACGGACAATAGTAAACCTTCGGAAAAAACGAAGGGTGAGGTTGATCGTGACTTTAGTTACCTACCAGAAGAGAAACGGTCTTTTGCGCTGAATCTCATTAAGGACTGGAAGGCGCAATCACGTTTTCAAATCGGACTTAATGTAAAAACTATCGAAAACCACTTTAATAACCTTGAGCGTTTACTACGATACCACCGTGTTGCTCCATGGGAGCTAAACCCAAAACACGTTATTGATTTCTTTGATAGCAAAGTCGATCCTAAAACTGGCAACACTATCAGTCCTCAAAGTCATGCATGCTATTGCTCAGCCTGGAGAAGCTTCCAGACATTCTTGTTTCAGCTTGAGCGTATAAACGAAATCCAGAGGACTTTTAACGTGAGGCCTGTTCCTTTCGTTAATGACGAAAACAGCATTGCCGTTAAGCGTGCAAAGAGCAATAAAAGCCTAAAGGGATGGGCGCTTAATCCGGAGCAGATTGATACCATTGATAAAGAGTTTCTTCGTCAAATTACAGCTGCATATCAGAGCAAGAGTAAATCGCTATTACCTCTTCAACGCGATAGAGTGATGTTCCATATCTGTATTCATTTCTCTTTACGTGTTAGTGAACTAATTAAGTTGCAGTTGACAGATTTTCACGCACATCACGATATTAGAATGGCGCGTTTTGGTGATTTTGGTCTGCTGACCGTGACAGGCAAAAACAGTGTAACGGGTACAGTCCCAATGAGAGAGCCTGCGATCCATGAGTTACTAAAGTGGTATATTAACTCTGTTAGGCAAAAAATACTGTTAAGGCGCAAAGGTAAGGATGATGGTATTTGTACTTATGATGGCGAGAAATTTATAGTATCAAATCTGCTTTTTCCGAGTGAGCAAGGCGGAGTGGTTTCTTGCAACACGTTCAGAAAACGCTTAAACAACATAGTTTCTGAATGCCTTTCTTCTCCGAAGAAGGTGACGCCACATACGTTGAGGCATACTGGATGCACGTTGATGGTGCCATTGTATTCTCCTGAGATTGCTCAGAAATATATGCGTCATAAAAATTTATATACAACGCTGGGCTATTATCATCCCGTCCCTCTGGACGCTGCCAACGAGGTAAATAGGGCAATTAATTTCTTCGATGATGAAGATGAATAGGAATAAAAAATGAAGATTAAACTTAAAAATAGGTTGGACGTTTTGATGAAAGATCAAGGAGTCGCAACTTTTGAAGAAATGGCAGAACGACTGACAAATCATCAAGGTTGGTCAATTACTCGCTCTGCATTAAGCAGAAAATTTCGTGATGACAACGTTACTTTAACGCTAAAAATGATTGAGGCGATTTGTAATGAGCTACAATGTTTACCAGGTGATCTTTTCGAGACTCAAATAGAAAACGCTTCAGAATCCGATCTCTCAACAATCCAAAATCGTTTATTGCCTTTTAAGTATGGCAATATTACAAAACAGGCAGGCAATAATCAGAATACTGATGCATTAGGCTCATCGATGAGCACTGTGCAGCAGAAAAAAGCAAAAGAAATTGTGGATCTATCTGATGTGCTTGGCCCGTCAGTCTCGCACTTATCACATGATAAGATTAAAGGTTCGTAGTTTCTTATGAAAGAACGTCAATGCGACTTTTGCAGTGCCAAGATCACTAATCCTGCTCGTACTAAGCCTCGTGTTTGTGGTTATAAAGATGACGAGACAGTACCAAAAGATGCATCTGATTGCTGGCTAACAAACGATAACGTAATAAAAAAACTTTGTGTTTTGTCATTGCATGGAATTGCACCACAAAGAAAATACTACAATGAAATCGTACCTCTTCTTAAACGCTTAGGTGAAGAATATTCAGACAGCAACGAACAAATACGTGAATTTTTTTATACCCTTTCTGGAGAAGAGCGTAAATTTATTTGGGATTATATTCATCCTGTTTTGAAAAAGATTTTCGAGGGATCGATTCCGCTACAAGACCAAAAAAACCAGAAAATATCAAAATCAGCTTCAGCCAGAAGCTGTGATTTCTGTGATGCTCACATACTACAAACAAAAGGCCATTATCCTCGCTCATGTGGTATGCAATATTGCAAAGCAATGCCTCCAGAGCACTCTAATTGTTGGTTAAATCAAGATAATTTGATTAAAAAACTTTGTGTGGTGACAATTAAGGAAACAGATCCACGTATCTCTTGTGTTCCTGAATTGAAAATGTTGCTTAAGAAGTTGGCTGAGGAGTGCTCAGAAGAGCCACTAAAATTGGGTGAATTTTTGAAGTCTCTTGAGCCAACGCAAAGGTATATATTACTGAAATATTCTACACCTGAGTTAAAAAAATTTATCGCTAAAGCGTTGACTGAACTTGATTTAGCAACAAGAAAGCCAATGGCAAAAGTTTATATACCAGAAGATTTACCTGAAGGTTTACTGGTTGTAATTAATGAATATAAAGAAAAAATAGAAAGACGTTACGAGCGCCTTATTAAGCAAAAACACGAAAGAGATGCTAATTACATTCGTCATGAAATGTTTGAAGCTATAGGCTTTTGTGTTTACCTAGCCAGTAAAGGATTTACAGCTTGGGAAGGCATTAGAAACCGAGACGTAGTGGATTATTTAGCATCGAAAGGCAGGATGATGACAAATCCTCTAAAACGTTTTATCAGTTTTACAGAAGGAAAGAGAAACCCTTTTAGAAAGCAGGGTATGCAAAAGCCACGTAGAACAGGGACGGTTTTAGTTGAAACACCAAGGCCAAAAATAGTACCACCAACTATTCTCAATAAATTCATAAAATCACTAAGAGGATCTGTGTCTGACACAGAATACCTCATTGCATGGTTTGTTTGTAAATTAGGATTAACGACAAACCGAGTTTACAACTTGAAACTGTCTGATTTTAATATTAACGATTCAGGTCGCTGTGTTATTCGTCCTTCAAGTATTTGGCTAAATTTACCAAAACACATAGAGAATATTGTTCAAATACTGGCTGAAAAGGAATTACCCCAATGGCATGCTCAACCAGAGCATCAACGTAAACATTACTACTTGTTTCACAACAATGTAATTAGCTTAAAACATATTTGCACCAGAGTATTGCAAGGTCGAGCTAAGGTTTTAAGAATGTCAGCACTTTATGCCATGATGAATAATGGTTATTTGGATCGCGTAACATTGATTTCTTCAACAGGCGTATCTACACCTACTCTTGCGAAGTTAGAGCGGCTGTTTTCAGTAGATGTACACCGCAGGCTAGATCCAGAATTTGTAAAGCTTCGGAATGTACATATAACAGGGGAGCTTAGTAATAATGGATGAGCAAATATGGTATGTTTACTTATTGGAATGCAAAAATAAACGCATTTACACAGGTGTTTATCCAAATGTCGATAACAGGGTTCATAAGCATAGTATTGGCAAGGGGGCTCTTTTTACAAGAATAAATCAGCCTGAAAAATTGATAGCCCAGAAAGCATTCAAATCAAAACGCGAAGCATTGCAAATTGAGCGTCAAGTAAAAAAAATGCCTGCTATTGGTAAGAGAATTTTGGCTAAAATCTGGAACGAAGAATCAGATTCAACAAGTGATGAGGTGAATTGTGGATTGGTTTAGTAAGATAATGGAAGCAGCATCTCAAGAAATCCATTTTTTAAAGAATAACAGGCCTCCATTTATTGACATAATCCAATGAGAAAAATCTTTATCTAATGGTTGGTTGGTAGATTAAACTTAATACTGCATGTGGTTAATTCGCTTTATTAGGTTAACTTTTTTCATCACAAGTCTTATAAAAATAAAGGGATGTCTATGCTAAAAAAATCGCTTTCAAAGTCAGATTGGGCAAAAATTATTCTTGCCCCGATAGTTGGCATTTTAACCGTTAAAATAATAACGCATTGGGATAAGTTGCCTTTTAATATTCATGCCAAAATGGTGAGTAAAATTGAAGTTGAGGTAGCTAAATTCGATCCAGAAGTAGATATTTTAACTGTTAGTATAGCGAATAATAATTACCATGATATTCAAGATGTTGTAACTCAATGTGTTTTCTTAAGTGAGAGTGGTAGCGTCATAGCCAAATCAAAGTTAGTATGGCTAACAGATGTTCATGCAAAGTCACATAAGTCAGCTAAAGAAAGAGCAACTATTAACTCTAAACAAACACACTCTGTATCTTGCAGTGTTACTGACGCAAAAAAATTAAATACATATATGGGAAAAGAGCAACCTTCAGCAAGCAGTATTAAGGTTTCACCAAGACCGATTAGAGAAGGCAGTTGATACTGCTTCGATTAATTGAATCAAATCATGTGATGTTCAGTTAGACAGTTTGCAATATCTTGTATTGAGCCAAAAGAGACTATAAAAAAATCTGTGTAAGTGGCATTCTATTGCCGACAGGCGGCTGCTATTGCTTCGGAGTGGTCGACTGATTCGGACACATCAATTTAGCCACACTAAGGCATCTAAAAACCTGTGACATCTTGAAACACAAAGTCAAGAATCCAGCATTGTTAACTGTTTTCGCAATTGGTTGTTGTCTCGAAAATTTTGAAGCCTTTGTTTATCTTCATTAACGTCCGCTTTCAGTGAAAAGCGCCGATTTAAACGAATATCAGTGAATATCCGCTTTTGGCACAGAGACGATCTTCACTTTGAACGATAAGTGGAGATATTTCTTTAGGCTTGAAAATTCCTCAACATCTACTTTGAGTTTGTAGGGATATGGCCAGCTCAGGCTCGTCATGTTATGTCAAAGGGATAACGTGATTCAAATTGGCTCACTTAAACATATTTATAAAACAAGCAGACATCCACACGCCAAGCTATATTCAGTGAGTAATTTTATCTCTTAGAAACCAAGATTTTATTATAGTTATTTGAGATCAAAGTCATCTTTTATGAGCTGAATTAAGATGCCCCCTGAAGGAACTTTGAGGATAATCTCGCTTTAATCACAAGGAACTCTGCTTAATGAAAGCAAAGATCGTTGAATCCGCTATTACTCTCATCGAGTCAGGTGAAATAGACAAATTTTCCGTAACTCAGGTCGCTAAGTACATGGGGATTTCTCAGGGAAACTTGACCTATCACTACCCAACTAAGCAGGCTTTGGTTGAGGCAATTATTGATAGACTTCTCGAAAGACACACGATACTGCTTCCTGAATCGTTTTACAAAAACTTTGATGCTAAAAACACCTTGGTTTCGGATGATGCACTAGAGCATTTTATGCGATGGACATCTCAGCGAGAGGTCGCTAACATAATGGTGTTTATCTGGAAACAGGCAATTAACTCCCCAGAAATTGCGCAAAAACTGGCTAAATACTACAGAACGATAATTTTTAAGCAAATTGATGATACTGGTGTAGAGCAAACACAAACAGACAAAATCAATCACATTATCTTGCTGTCATCGATGGCCGTTGGGCTCATACCACTGATGGGGTTAGGTCGTACAACATTTGACATCAATGAACTCGTAGCAAATGCCAAGTTGATAAATCATAAGCTCAATCGGTAATGTAAACTTTTAAATACGCCCTACCTAGCATAGGAAATAAGGATAACGCAATCAGTTTGCACAAATTCGGGGCATATAAATATTTACTAATAGATATAGGTTAATCCACCTACATGATGTAAGATGTGTATATTTAGTAAGCTAAACATGCACACGGATGCTATCTATGCGCAAAAACCTCCCTGTTACATCTAACGAAAAAACTTTCCCATCGTCTGAGAAGCTGATTTCAGTTACGGATAAAAACGGCAATATTGTTGATTGTAATGACGCTTTCGTTGAGGTCAGCGGATTTTCCAGGTCGGAGTTAATTGGCCAGCCACATAATATTGTTCGACACCCCGATATGCCAGCGATGGCTTTCAAAGTGATGTGGTCACATCTAAAAGAGGGTAAAGCATGGATGGGGTTGGTTAAGAACCGTTGTAAGAACGGTGACTTTTACTGGGTAGACGCTTATGTAACACCCGTGACAGCTAATGGCCAAGTTATTGGGTACGAATCTGTTCGTTCAAGCCCAAGAGCAGAAGATGTACAAAGAGCAGACAGATTATACCGCCGCTTGAGTGCGGGAAGTAATTTACCTAAACCGTTACCTATATCGCTGCCTAACATTTTTTTAATGGTGTCTGTCGCTATCGCGCTTGCGACATTCTTTCTTGGTTACAAAGAGTTATCAGAGAGTTTGTTGCTCGCCGTCATTGCGATCTATGCAATTTGGGTCAATGTGAAAGACCACGCCAGAGCGTCTGACTTAAAGAAATTACTAAGCCGTTCTTTCTCGCATGAACTCGCAGTTCTCACCTACACCAATAAGTCCGGACTTACTGGCGCATTAGAAGTCTCTGTATTGAGCCAGCAAGCTCATCTGACAACTATTATCAACCGCATTGATGATGCCGCGAAAAGAGTATCGCGCGAAACACTTTCCTCATTTGACTTGGTTAAACAATCTAAGCAGGTTATTGATCACCAGCAATCTGAAACGATTCAGGTTGCTACAGCGATGAATGAGATGACGACAACTATTTCAGAGGTATCGCATCATGTTTCCAATACCGCTTCACAAGCTGATAAAGCATTTAATCTGGCCGAAACCGGTGGAGGACTCTCCAAAACAACAAGCGCCTCTATTGAAAAACTTAGAGCAACTGTCCAGACCATTTCGAAATCCGTTGTTGATGTAGAGCTACAAACGACGAAAATTGCGCAAGCAGCTCAAATAATTGAACAGATTGCTGAACAGACCAACTTACTTGCGCTAAATGCTGCTATCGAGGCAGCGCGTGCCGGCGAGCAAGGCCGAGGTTTTGCCGTGGTTGCTGAAGAGGTGCGTAATCTTGCAAAACGTACCCAAGATTCTACGAAAGAAATATACGAAATTGTCAGAGCTCTCTCACTAAAATCCAGCGAGGCCGTTAAAGTAGCTGAATCAGGTGCTTCTGACGCTGACGAGGGGCTGTCAAAAGTCATTGAGAGTGGAGATATGCTGCAAGGCATCGTTGCCTCAGTCGGGCATATATCCGATATGACGACACAGATGGCAGCGGCTGTAGAGGAGCAAGCTCATGTGGCTGAAGATATCAATCGCCAGGTTGTAAGTATTTCAACGTTGGCCGATGAAAGCGCCAATTCTGCTGATAAAGCAGCAAGCTCTCTAGAGCACCTTAAGAAAATATCTGAAGAGCTACACGAGCTGGTGGTGCGTTTTAAATGAATATGTTAATGAAGTCTATTGACCAAAGGACAAATCTGGCAGGTCAAAATCGCTTTGAAATGCTCCTCTTTAGCCTTAATGGTCATCAGCGTTTTGGCATCAACGTCTTTAAGGTTCGGGAAGTAATTCGTGTACCTGAGCTCATTGAAATGCCAGGAGCCCATTCTTTTATAAAGGGCATTGCGCAGCTTCGTGGCAATCCAGTTATCGTTATCGACCTGAGTGAAGCTACGACAGGGAAGCCGATAAGTTATCCCGAACAGGCTTTTGTGATTGTGACGGAATACAACCGCCATATCCAAGGCTTTCTGGTTTCGGCAGTTGATCGCATCGTTAATCTGAACTGGAGTCAAATTCAACCTCCACCTCAAGGAGCAGGGCAAAGTCATTACCTAACCGCAGTGACAGAGATTGAAGGCAAGCTCATTCAAGTCATAGATGTTGAAAAAGTGTTCTCGGAGATCATGCCCAACGACCATGAAATTGAAGCTGAAACGGCGCAACAGCTTAAAGGGTTCAACACCTCTGAGATTGAAGTATTGGTTGTGGATGATTCAGCAGTGGCCAGAAATCAGATTAAACGCGTGTTAGACAGTGTAAATATCCCGTCTAAACTGGTTAATGATGGCCAATCTGCACTTCAATATTTACAAGACTTTGCGGCAAAACATAAAGCAGTAATTGCAGAGAGAATACCTTTGGTCATTTCTGATATTGAGATGCCAATAATGGATGGCTATACACTGACATCCGCGATTAAATCTGAACCACTTTTGAAAGATATTCACGTCGTTTTGCACTCTTCATTAAGTGGTGTGTTCAACGAGTCAATGGTTAAGAAAGTCGGCGCGGACCAATTTATCGCGAAGTTTCATCCTGATGAATTATTACAAGCAATCAATCACTGGTTGTTAATGAAGTAAAGACAGGTGCGCTATGAGAGTGGAAGAAGTACTAAAGCGATTAAACATCAACCCCGTCTCTTTTGATGAGCGTAAAGCTCTTATTAATCTTTCAACAACCGAAATTAAATTGCTCGAAGCCATTCATAAACCACTTTATGCCTTTGAGAATGAGCTTATTCATGCTTTTTATAAGCATCTTTTAACATTTGATCATGCATCGAGGATGCTGCATGACGTCAATTTAATGAGTAAGCTGCAAGAGACACAGAAACTGTATTTTAGGAAATTAACTGCCGGTGATTATGGATTTGACTATGCCCAAGACCGTATTAGAGTGGGCATTGCACACCAAAGGGTTGGTTTGACGCCGCAATGGTACATTGGTGCTTATGGAGTGTATTTAGATCTCGTTTGCAAATTCGTCAGCGTGATATTGAAAAGCGATACAGATCGAATCGAACCAACGTTAACCGCCTTATACAAAGTTGCTTTGCTGGATATCACCCTTGCCTTTGATGCCTATATGTACGCTAGCCACCAGGCCCTTGAGCAATCCAGGCAGCAGATTTCTGATAAATACGATTTCCAAATCCGCACCAGCAATGCCATCGCTAAAATACAGCGCGCCTTTATCCTTAATGAATCGTACCACAGTGCACTTAGCCTTTTACTTAATGAGCTTATTGCACTAACAGATAGTCAATTCGGTCTGATTGGTGATGTGCTCGAGGATTCGCAAGGCCAGCCCTATTTAAAAGTTCGGGTTTTAACCAATATCAGCTGGGATAATGAAACCCGGGAGTTATATGAAAAAAGTAAGGCGGACGGCTTAGAATTTCACAATCATCATAATTTAATTGGCGAAGTATTAACAACCGGCCAGGCTATTATCTCAAACAATCCTCAGAATGACTCTCGTGCTGGTGGCACGCCACATGGTCATCCCAAGCTTTCTTCTTTCCTCGGATTGCCATTTAAACATAATGGTAAGTTGATTGGCATGGTCGGCCTGGCTAACGCAGCCAGGGGCTATGACCAATCTGACGTTGAGAAACTCAATCCCATCCTCGAAACCCTGGAGTCGCTGTCCGAAGCCAGAAAAATCAAAAATAGACTTGCTCAGACACTGGAGGAAAATGCCCGCCTTGCTTTGGTCGCGACGCAAACTGTGAATGGGGTATTGATATTAGATTGTGATTACAACATCACCTGGTGTAATGCTGGCTTCGAACGGATCTCTGGTTATCCTTTAGCGGAGCTTGCCGGCCAATCGCCATGGACAATATTAACCGGGCCGCAGACTAATAGCTTTGACCTTTTGAAGTTGCAAAAAGCAGTATCAAATAAAAGGCCTATAGAACTTGAGCTACTTAAATATCGAAAGAGTGGCGAGACTTTCTGGAGTCGAATCAGTTGTAACCCTACATTTGATGAGCTTGGAGTTCATACGGGGTATATTTCGATTGAGCTGGATATAACTCAAGAGCGCTTGAGGCAGGACGAACTGACCAGCCTTAAAAGCGTTGTTGATCAAATCGCTGATGCCGTCCTATTTTTTGATGCCGAAACGTTGGACATTTTATATGCCAACCTTGCTGCACAGCGTCAACTTGGGCGGAGTTGGGCGATGCTACAAATTATGAAGCCCTACGAATTTAAGCCGAGCTACGATGCACAATCGTTCGATCGGCTTTTGAAGCCGCTCAAAATGGGTGAGGTGGAGCTGCTGCATTTTGTTACCCAACATCACAAAGGGGATGGTAACATCTATCCTGCAGAAATTAGTATGCAGATTGTACAAACAGCGTTTAACCAAAAAGTCGTCGTCAATATAATTCGAGACATCTCGGCGCAGCTTGATTATGAAAGACTCAAAAGTGAAAACGAAAAGCGCTTGGTGAACTTGCTGCATAAATCAGAGGATGCGATGGGCATAATCAGCCCAGATTTTGTCATTACCGATTGCAATGACGCAGCTGCAAAGCTTTTTGACTTGTCTGACCGCAAAGCGCTGATTGGCTTGTCGCCTATTCAATTTTCACCATTGAGCCAGGGTAAAAACAACAGCGACGAGCTCGCCAAAGCTCTTTTAAATAAAGCCTCAACAGAGGGCTACCAGCGTTTTGAATGGCTTCATATCACTAAACAAGGTCACCATCTACCGATAGAGGTAACGCTCACTCCAGTCATCTACCTTGGAAAAAACGCTATCCAGGTAATTTGGCGTGATTTAAGTGACATTAAAGCCAAAGAGCATCGCATCAAGCAATTGGCATTTTTTGATGAGCTAACGGGACTGGCTAATAAAAATTTATTCTCTGATCGAGTTAAATACCTACTTAAAATTGCACAGAGACATCAATATACCATCGCGGTTGTATATATCGACCTGGTTAATCTTGAAGACATTAACGAAACAATGGGATACGAAGCGGGTGATGCAGTCATCCAAGCGGTCGGTCGCAGATTAGCAAAAACCATCCGCGGTGCAGATACTTTAGTGCGTTGTGTCTTTGAGAACGAGGACTGCCAGACTTTACCTATCGTCAATGACATAGATCGAGAGTTTGACTCCTTAGCCCGTTTAAATTCTGATGTTTTTGCGCTTGCAGCCGTTCTATCTAATCCCGATGCGGCATCAATAATGGTCAACAGGTTACAACAAGCTCTCGCTGAGCCGCTCGAAACCCTAGAGGGTGAAGTCAGTATCAATGCAAGAGCTGGAATTGCTTTATATCCTCAGGATGCGGATACCTTTGATGCAATAACACGAGGTGCCAATATAGCACTTAATATGGCCAAAGATTCCGGTTTACCCAGTTGCTATTTTAATATTGAAGTGGGTGAAAGGATTCAGAAAAAATCAATTATCTCAAAGCAACTTGAGAGAACCTTACTCTCCTATCCTGATAATCTGCGAATCGTCCTTCAACCTCAAGTTTGTTTAAAAACACATAAGTTAGTCGGTGCTGAGGTTCTGGTGCGCTGGAGAGACGAAGAGCTTGGCGAAGTTTCGCCAGGATCCTTTATTCCAATTGCTGAAGAGCGAGGGTTAATCAATAAGTTGACGCATCTCGTATTAGAACGTGTTATTGAACTGAAACGCAGTTGGCAGAAAAAAGAAGTGTTCTCGCAAGAAAATTTGCGTTTCAAGCTCGCCCTTAATATTTCAGCGAAAAGCTTTGATGATGAGTCTGCAATTTATGGTTTTTTAACTTTGATAGAGCTCGCAGGGTTAGAGCCAAATGATTTTGAGCTTGAGCTTACCGAAACAGGGCTTATGCGTGATCCCGATAAAGCAATATCAACTTTAAATGTGATACGAAGTAAAGGTTTTGCGATTGCCATTGATGACTTTGGTATGGGGCATTCTTCATTAAGTTATCTAAAAAACATCAATGCGGATGTGCTGAAAATTGATATGCACTTTATCAAGTCAATACTTGAAGATGAGAAAAACCTCGCCATTGTTAAAACCATTATTTCAATAGCAAAGATTTTTGGCTTGAAAACTCTTGCTGAGGGAATTGAAACTCAAGAAATTGCGACGCTACTGGCAGAACTGGGTTGTGATTGGGGGCAAGGTTACTACTTCGATAAACCTCTCTCTGTTGAGCAGTTTGAAAAATTACTTTTGAGCTATAAAAGAGCTGAGGTATCCCCAGAAATTTTGTAGTTAAAATAAAAATTTAGGTGATTAGATTAGGGAACATTCATGGCGGTTCCCGATCTGATCATTCGCCAAAAATCCCACACCGCGGATGCTCGCCATGAATGTTAAAACTATGCTCGCTGATTTCCTCCGATTTGTCACCCCAAAAACCATGCATAAAGCCAGATTTTCTGTCTTGTTAGATGCGGTTACTGCTCTTGCTAAAGACGCTCGTTGCACCGTTACAGCAATTGGTCGCGCTATGCCAGGGCCCTCAGACAAAATCAGCATCAAGCGAGCCGACAGATTACTCAATAATGCCAATCTGCAACGAGAGCTACCGTTGATTTATGCCGCGTTGACTGCTTCTGTTGTAACCCCCCATTCCCATCCAACGATTTTAGTCGATTGGAGTAATGCGGATACCGCCAAGCGTCACTTTATTTTACGAGCGAGTATTGCTGCGGACGGCAGAGCATTAACGTTGTTGCAAAAAATCGCTGCTGAAGAAGAGTACACCAGCCCCCGTTTGCATCAGGCATTCTTAGAGCAACTTAAAGCCATGTTACCAGAAGGCTGCAAACCAATTATCGTGACAGACGCCGGATTTAAAGTGCCTTGGTTAAAACAAGTACGCGAATTCGGCTGGCATTATGTCGCCAGAGTCAGAGGGAATGTGAAGCTGAAAGTGGCAGGGCAGGAAGAGTTTATCTCTGTTAACCAATTTTATCGTAAGGCCAAAGCCAAGCCCAAGCATGTCGGCAACATCTTACTCACCCAATCTCAGAGCTATGAAACACAAGCTGTTTTGGTTGGAAAAGGTTACAAGTTATTGAAAAGAGATAAAAACAGGCAATACAAAGAGCCTTGGCTATTAGTTTCCTCTTTACCAGAAAGTCATGAATATGCCGAGAAAATTGCCAAATGCTATAGCTGCCGAATGCAGATAGAAGAAAGCTTCCGGGATCAAAAAAGTCACCGTTACGGGTTAGGTAGCGAGCTACATGGTACTCGCAAGAAATCACGCTTGGAGATCTTACTGCTCTTGGCAGCCCTAGCTAACTGGTTTCATTACCTGCTTGGCAGTGCGGGTGAGAAGGCTGGCTTACAACGACGTTATCAGGCTAATACCGTTAAGCATAGACGAGTGCTCGCTCTTTGTTCCCTTGGGATACTGCTCTGTAAAGAGCAAAAGCTTAATATAAGTAGGCGATATTATCAGCAAGGGCTAAAGCAAATTTTGCAGTGGATAGCTCAGTGGTGCTGGACACCGGACGATCTGATAGAGTGTGGATAATATGGGGGAGCAATTTGTGGGGATCCCTCAGGTCAGTTTCACTAAATGACCAAGTTTTAGTGTCTGTGTGATAAACGCCGCCAGCTTGTTTCGCTATCTCTTTATTTTCAAATCCAACATTGAAATGAACCCTTGCTTCAGGCGGTGTAAGGTATCCTCGTTTATTTGCTTTTTCTAGTAAACTCGCATCATCTTCTGGTATCCACCAAGCGCCAAGTGCTTCAGACCATCTAGCACCCATTGACGATGCTTTCTTATTTTCGCTAAATGGAATATTCAATAGAATGCGGCCTTTTTTGGGATCAAAATCACTTTCTCCGCTCCATTTAGGTGGCTGTACCCATCGCCATGTTTTATAAGTTCCTGCAGTATCTATAACAAAGTCTTGATCTTTAACTTCACCAGTGTGTATGTCATAGACAGTAGCTATAACTTTGGGATTTCCGTAATAAGGTGGTTTTCCTGTTAGCTCACCGACAAATGTAATTTTTGCTATGGTGTTACCCCAGGTTGTCCTTTGAACCCAAAACCCTGGTTTACGCCAATGCTCTACATACATTTGATAAATATTCAAAATCCAGTCCTCTTAGGCATTAGTGTTTAGCTAACGATTCAAACATGTGAAGCTGCAGATTTTTATCTTAGCTTGCATTACTTAAGTTTTGTTTAATTTTCAAAACACTGGTTTGATTATATTAATAAGCAACTTCTTTCTTTCAATTAAGGCGCTATATGTTGCATATTGATCAGCGAGCGTCACGTTACCAATTATGTCGTTGAAAACTGTAGCAGATTCAATAGCCCAATCTGGCATACTACATATTCTCTCCACCATCTGACCGACATAAACAGGATTAACTAGCTTCTGAAATGGATGAAATTTTGGATAGTTGCTATCAGAAAGTAAATCTAATGACTTTTCAATATCCCTAGAGCAGGCAAGTAATGATGAACCATGGTCCACAGCAAATAGAATGCCCCTTTCGCTTTTTGAGAGCTCCGCTTTAAAATTGAATGGCCTATCTGCGTTACCAATCCAGAAGTCAAAAACAGCAATGTAAGACAGCTCCTTGGGGTAAATCTTACTAAGGCTGAGTAATTCATTGATATGGCCTTGCTCGATGTGAATTCCTTCTGGAGCATTGTCTGGAGGTTCCTCTGCTCTAGGATCGTCATCAGTAAAATCATAGAAATCACGATCATCTTCATGAGCTCTTAGCGAAGCAAAGCGAACAACAGAGTTATCTTCGGTTGACTTTGCAGGGACGCCCAGCGCTACTGGAATACCAAGGAACATTGCTAGCCTATTTGCAGCTAATTCTGAGTAGACCTGAGCCTTCAATTCCTGATCAGACTTTAAAACTACAGCCAAATGCCCCTCTTGAGCGCCTGTTGTGCTTCTAACATTTGGCTCAAGCTGAGCTGCGATCTGATAAAAGAGAATGGTCATTTATCAGACCTCAAACGCCCATTGCTCAGCTAAAAGTTCGGCCTGCTCTATGATACGCTCAATCGCTGCACTTTCTTTATCAGGCGGATAACGATGTGTTTTTAGCAACACCTTTACCATGGCCATCATTTTAGCTCGCGCAGATGTTCTGTTTTGCCAATTTATTGTTGCAGATTTTCTTAACTTGTCGGTTAGCTCCATGGCTAATGAGCGTAAGACTGGATGACCAAGCTGTTCTAAAGCCGAGCCGTTTTCAATAAGTGCCTGGTAGAACGCAAACTCTTCTTCGCTCATACCGTCAGGTGGACTTGCTTCATTTAGCTCTTTCGCAATTTTTATTAATTGCTCCATCACCTCGACTGTGGTTAGCCCTCTGTTTTGATACTTATTGATGGCTTCTTCAAGTTTTTTGGTAAAAACTTTGCCTTGCATAGCATTTTTCGTGCTCCTGTCTTTTATCTTGTCACCAACAAGACGAGCTAAAAGCTCAGCTGCAAGGTTTTTAGTTTTCATTTGTCTGATTTGCTCTAAAAACTTTTCATCCAATAATGATAAGTTTGGTTTTTCTAAACCGAGCGTGGCATAGAGATCATTAACACCTTCAACCAGTACCCCCTTGGCAACAAGTTGCTTAAGTGCCGCTTCCCGTTCTAACTTTGATTTTCCACTGGCGACCCCTGAGCGTGTAAGCTTAATTAAACCAATCCTAACCGCTTGGAAGAAGGCTATCTCCTCCCTGAGTGCTAATGCCTCTTCACGGGTGCCAGCAAGCGATTGAGCACGATTTAGCTTAGCTACCGTATCTAGGTAGTTAGTGACGCCTTTATTTCGTTGTTTCTCATCAACTTCAGTTGTCAGGCCAATGATGTGATCCATAGCTGGCTGTAAAAGTGATAATGCAACAGTCGGATTATCAATGTTGTCGTAGTTAAATTTGTGGAAAAAATTCTTACGGATTACGTCAACTGTATCAAGCAGGATCTTCAGTGATTCGCCTGAGATATCGACAGGGGAGCGAGTCGATTTAGAATCACGGGTATAAGATTTAATCGCCTTTTTAAGCTCCTCGCCAATGCCAATATAATCGACTACTAAACCACCTGACTTATCACGCCATATTCGGTTTGTTCTGGCGATGGCCTGCATTAAACCATGGCCTTGCATGGGCTTATCAACATACAAAGTATTCACTGGCGGGGCGTCAAATCCCGTTAACCACATATCGCGGACGATAACGATTTCAAGTTCGTCGTCAGGATCTTTGAATCGTTTTTCAAGTTGTTTGCGTTCAAACTTATCGGTTCGATGAGGCTGAAATGACGCTGGATCATCTGATGCAGTAGTCATGATGACTTTAATGCGGCCAGAATTAATATCGTCACCTTTCCAGTCGGGTCGAAGAGCAATAATTTCATCAAAAAGACTCACTGAGGCTTGCCGTGATATTGCAACAACCATGGCTTTTCCACCCGTTAAATCTTTTCGCATTTCCCAATGTTGCACCAAATCTTCTGCAAGTGTTTTTAAGCGATTCTCTGCCGTTGCTAGGGCTTCCATTCGCGTTAAACGACTTGAAGTTTTGGCTTGCTGGGTTTCATCTTCGCCTTCAGTGTTCTCTAAGAACTCTTTAAGTAACGCCTCTTTTTCAGCTTCGTTAAACGATAATTCAAGGATCCGAGATTCATAACTGACAGGGACAACTGCGCCATCGTCCTGAGCGTCAATCATATCGTAAATATCGACATAGGTGCCGAACACTGATTCTGTATCTCTATCATCCGAGCTAATGGGTGTGCCTGTCATACCTAAATAAATCGCTTTAGGTAGAGCATCACGCATATATTTGGCAAGGCCGTATTTAGTCTCGCCCGTTTTCTCATCTAGCGTGGCTTGGAAGCCATACTGAGTACGATGGGCTTCATCTGCTATGACAATGACATTAGAGCGGTCACAAAGTGTTTCTAGCGTGTTTTTACCTTGCTCTGGTGCAAACTTATTGATGGTGGTAAAAACGATACCACCCGCTTCTGTGGTGCTTAGGATTTCTTTTAGTTCAGCTCGGCTACCCGCTTGAACAGGACTGCCTCTTAGCGACCATGAACTTAAGCTAAATGTTTCGAACAACTGGCCGTCTAAATCGTTCCTGTCAGTAACTAGAACAATGGTTGGGTTTTTAAATTCTGGCCGCTCACGTAAATTCATTACATAGAAAAGGGCGAGCAAGGACTTGCCTGAGCCCTGTGTAAACCACAACACGCCACCTTTGCCGTCTTTACGCTCTGTAAGCGCTTCTACAGCTCGTTGAACCGCCTTTTTAACGCCATGATACTGGTGCCACTGTGCCACGATTTTAAACGTGTTCTTGCCGCTTTCACCGCCATACGCAACGAACTGGAAGAAGAACTCCATTAAAGTCTCTGGATTCAGTAAACCTCTAACCAGAATTTGTAATTCCATTTCGCCTTTTAAGCGAACTTTTTCGCCGTTTAACAAACGCCAAGGCGTATAGCGCCCAAAATCTGCGCTTAAAGAGCCGTATCTAGCCAAAGTGCCATCAGAGATAACATTTAAAAGGTTGTAGAAGAAAAGCTGGGGAATGTCGTGTTTGTAGTTTTCAATCTGGTTATAAGCTGATTCGATATCAGCACTTAACTCTGCTGGGTTTTTAAGCTCAATGACAACTAAAGGCAGGCCATTAACCATTAGGATGATATCTGGCCTGCGTTGTTTTTTACCAAAAATAGTTAATTGACGAACAGCAACAAAATCGTTATCGCCATCTTTAGAAAATACTTGTAAGCGGATAACTGTAGGAACGCCATCTTTGTCAGTACGGTCAACCTCAACGCCATTTCTTAACCATTCATAAAGCGCTTTGTTACCGTCAATAACGGATTGAGACGCGAAGCCAGCAATTTTATTAAAGGCATCTTCTATTTCTGAGGATGAGCATGAGGGATTTAATCTTTGCAACGCTGAACGTAAACGGCTTGATAATACAACCTGTGAGAAACGCTCTCTGTCCTGACTTTTGCCACCGAGAGAGACTTCATCACCTGTAATGACTTCATAGCCAACTTCGCTTAACCAATCAAAACACGCCAATTCTAAATGGTTTTCGTTCATCTAAATCCCTTTTATTCAAATAACTTGCAACTTAAGAGCGCAAAATAAATACAAACGTTAATGTACCACATTTAAAATGCAAAACTCCAAGTTGCAAGAGGGTGAAAACCTAAAAAATCATTTTTTAGGTAATCACACTATCAAATTACAAAAGCTCACTATCGTTAAATTACATCCTCAAGTTCATTTTCAACTTCTGGTAAACGCAACTGGCCGGAGATTAGGCGGGGAAGTAAGGTATCGCGCAGATTAGTAAGCAAACGTAACTTATCAATATTGAGCTGTTTAAATTGCTCTAAAACGCAAACTGATTTCGTAAACTCGTCAATTATTGCCTGACAAGGCAATAATGCTTGATAGGAGCCAATTGCATTTTTAGCAAGATGCAACACAGTGCTTCCAGACGTATGAGCATAAGTATGGATTTGGAAATCGTCTGTACAAAACAAACCATACAAAAATGATTTACTTACACGAGAATCTTTTGGCCTAACAATGCCCACGTCCAAAGATGCAACCAAGGTATCATACTCTTCAACACCCACAACAATTGCAGGTTTGCCAATTAATTCAGCTGCTTGAGTGACATCTGTGTAAGCTACGATCAAATCACCGGGCAGAACAATTTGCTCTTCCTTGTACTTACCCACATAAGGTTTAAAGCCATCCATTCTAAAACCACCGCCTCGTTCAAAAGACTTTAAAGTTACTAACGCAGTTCCATTAGAATGTACTAAATCTTCACTTGAGTACGACTTACCTTTAGTTACGTTTACCAGCTCATCTAAATAAACCCACTCCCACCCCTCCGGTATCAAACCTTGCTCAGACTCGACGAAACGTGATGGAAATAACGCTTGAATTTCTGGTGGAAGGGTAGCCTCTTTGCTTCCAGCATTAGCATGCACTGGGTCAAAATCGACAAACCAGGATTTAAACAGCGTTTGCGCGATGGCTTCTAAGGTGGTGTTGGTTTCGCGGAGTAGATTGATGCGATCATCCAGAGCTCTCAACAGTTCGGTTATTTTCTTTTGCTCTGCAATAGGGGGAATCTGAATAGGTACTGCAGACAAAATTGATGTATTTAAATTCGGCATTGTTGCACCAACCGCATGCCGAATAAGCCATTCTTTTGTTTCAGGCAATCTTAAACAATAAGATATGAACTTAGCATCAGCCTTAGTTTCATTACCAAGGCGTACTTTTAAGCATCCAGTTCCACATAGCCAGCCAACTTGATGAGGTTCAATCAATGCATTTCTTGTTACATCGCCCCGCCTGCTGAATACAACATCCCCAATCTGCAATTTATGTTGTGAAAGTCTATCAGCATCCTGCTGTTTAATTCGAGCGATTCCGTCCTCAGAAATGCCACCATCAGGGCCAATATTTGAAGGCATAACAACAGGAATACCTGTTTCGACATAATCAGACGCGTGTAACTGACTACCAAAAGGCCCCGTTTGAATAGCACCATTTTGAGCGGCACAGACCTCGCCGAGCGTGGTATCAATCCACTCAGAACTCATAACCCAACCCTCCTAACTTCTGGCGGATTAACTGGTCTAGCTCTGCGCCTTTGGCCATTTGCTCTGCAAGTTTTTGAGTTAGTGAAGTCATTTTTTCAGCAAAAGCTTCATCGTCATCTTCAACTGCTTCCGCGCCTACATAGCGTCCTGGCGTTAAAACAAAACCATGATTTTCTAAGACGGATAAATCAGCCGAGAAGCATAATCCAGGAATATCCTCGTATGGTTTACCATCCGAAAATTCCGTTCCACGCCAACGGTGATAAATTTGAGCAATCTCGAAAAGCTCTTGGTCGGTAAATTCGATTTGCGTTCTTGAAATGCGACTTGTTGCTTTTTTACGTGCATCTATAAATAAGACTTGGCCTTTGCGGTCAAACTGGCCATTAACACCTTTGGTTTTATCTTTAGATAAAAACCATAAGCATGCAGGGATTTGCGTGTTAGAAAATAGCTGTCCAGGTAGGGCTATCATGCATTCTACTGCATCTTTCTTGACCATATCACGACGGATATTGCCTTCATTGGATGAGGTGGACGACATTGAGCCGTTTGCCAGAACAATACCCGCACGGCCTCTTGACGATAAACGACTCCACATGTGTTGAAGCCATGCATAGTTGGCATTACCCGCAGGAGGAGTACCAAAAGCCCATCGAGGATCATCTGCCAGTTTATCGCCGCCCCAATTTGAAATATTGAAAGGTGGGTTAGCCAAAATATAATCTGCTCGAAGCGATTTATGCTGGTCGTTGGTGAAAGTTGAACCATACGATTCACCTAAATCACCTTCTAAGCCGTGAACAGCGAGGTTCATCAGACATAGCTTACGAGTCTCGGACATCAATTCTTGTCCGTATATGGCTAAGTCGCCTTTACGGCCTAACTGCTTCTGGTGGGCATCTTTAAACTTAACGGATTGAACAAACATTCCGCCTGATCCACAAGCTGGATCATAAATTGTACCTTTGAAAGGGGCTAGGGTCTCCACAAGCATGTTGACCACCGACTTTGGCGTGTAGAACTCGCCAGCTCGCTGGCCTTCGTTAATAGCAAACATGCCGAGGAAGTATTCATAGACCTCGCCAAACACATCCCGACTACCATGATCTTCTGGATTAAACTTCAGTTTAGCAACAATATTCATCAGCTCGCCTAACTTACCAGGCTCCAGTGCTAAGCGAGAAAATTCACGGTAAAGCACACCTGAAAGTTTTTGGTTTTCTTGCTCAACAAGTAACATCGCTTTATCAAGCTTTTGTGCAATGTCAGCAGCAGTTGCTTTTTCTAGCAGGTTTGAGAATAACGCTTCACTTGGAACCCAAAACACGTTGTCTGTTTCGTAGAAAGTTCTGTCTTTAATGAAATCTTCAGCGCTTTCATTGCGGATATCTTCATCATCGATATAAATATCAGAATCAGGATCTGCTAACCGTTTTTTTATGATTTCGGCTTGAGCCTCGAACATATCTGAGACGAACTTTAAAAATACCAAGCCCAGTACAGGGTATTTATAGGCTGCTGCTGAAACTGAACCTCTTAGGCTATTAGCGGCATCCCAAAGTGTTTTTTTGAATTCTTCGTTAGTCATTTATCATCCTCAGTATTATGACTTGCTTGTCTATCAGGAAGGCCATCAAAGCCCTCTCTATTCAGTGATTTGTTCAGTGTAAGGCGACTCACGCCAAAATGTGCCGCAACCTCTTTTTTTGTTATGGTGCTGTCCTTAAGCATTGCTGCGGCTTTCTTGATATCAGATTTAGTCATAGCGGGTTTACGACCACCTTTGCGACCTCTTGCTCTTGCCGCTTGCAGACCAGCAATAGTTCTTTCTCGGATCAGATTGTGCTCAAACTCTGCCAGTGCTCCGAAAATATGAAAGACCAGTTTCCCGCCAGCTGTTGTTGTGTCTATTGATTCAGTTATGGAGCGGAAACCAACATGCTTAATCTCTAGCTCATTAATCAACTCAACAAGATCTTTTAGTGATCTGGCAAGACGATCAAGCTTCCAAACAACGAGAACATCACCTTTCCTTAAAACTTTAAGACAGGTAATTAGCTCAGGTCGTTCTCTTAACTTACCTGTAAACTTTTCACTGAAAATTTGTTCGCAACCCGCTTTTTCTAAAGCATCCAGTTGTAACTCCAGTGATTGGTCTTGTGTGCTTACTCTAGCGTAGCCAACTATCATAAACGTACCTTATGTTGTCATAGATTTATTATCGTGATTAATTTACGCAAAGCAAGCTTGAGTTAATGGTTTTTTGAAATATTTTCAAACGTAAATAAAACGGACGTATTCTTATCAAAAATTATTTGACTTAACCTTGCGTGATAAAATTTTATACGCTAATTTTATCGTTATAAAAATAACGCTTAAAGGGGCGTGTATGAGTAGAACAGCTACAACTAAAATTAGCGTTGCTGACTTAGACTTCGTAATTCAGTATTTGATCTTACTTTCACAGTCCAAGCGTGCATTTAAGTTAGATATTCCACTCTATAAGAGTCGTAACAGGATAAAGCTTTATGAATCAGCCATCCTTTTAGAAACAGCATTAATAGAGAAAAGGGATCAAGACTTTATAGATGCAATAGATCGTATATGTGTGGATATAGAAGGTATAGTGAAAAGCACCATACCAACAGATGAGATACAAAGGCTTAAAACGGCCATCAGACAAAAGCGTTATAAAAATAACGAATTTAATAGACTGCTTAATGAATACAACAACACTCTATCGTATATAGCTGAAAGGAACTCAAGCTCTTAGATCAAGCAAAAGGACCAATGCAAAATTAACGCAATGAAGAGTTTACTAATCATTGCGTTGGTGTTTAAGTATCGCTATGAGCAATAGTTCAGATCTCCTTAAGAACTAAAGAAAGTCTGCTAAGAACCAATGAGTAAAAGAGATTGAGGTTTAACCACTATGACAATAGTTCACCTTTCCTTAAGTAATAGTTCAGATCTCCCGTTTGAATGGGGCTGGCTGAAGCTGAACGCGACCATTGTTTACACTTGGGTGGTTATGGCGTTATTGGTAGGTGTTTCTATGCTGGTAACACGCAACTTGCGGCCCGACGTGCCACCGAACCGTTGGCGCAGCACCTTAGAAATTATAGTGAAGCTAATTGAAGATCAGGTGACTGAAGTAAGCCACCTTGCGGTGCGGCCGGTTACTTATTTTGCCGGCACGTTGTTTTTGTTTATTGCTGTGTCGAACGTGTTGCTTATTGTACCGGGGTTCCGCCCACCAACAGGCTCGTTATCGACTACGGTGGCCTTAACCTTGTCGGTTTTGGTGGCAGTACCGCTGTTTAGTATTAGCCACGGGGGTGTGCGCCATTACTTACGCCAGTTTATTGAACCCACGGCGTGGTTGTTACCATTTAATATTTTAAGCGAGTTTTCAAAGGCTATTTCTTTGTCCATTCGTTTATACGGCAACGTAATGAGCGGTGCAGTTATTGTGGCCATTCTGCTGAGTGTGGCGCCGTTCTTTTTTCCAGTCGTAATGGAAATGCTGGGGTTAATAACCGGCATGATTCAAGCGTATATTTTTGCCGTGCTAGCAGCGGTTTATATTTCGTCGGCTATGTCCGATAAACAAAAAGCAATTAAAACAAGGAAACGCCATGAGTGAGTTAGCAATTATTTCAATTATTTCCATTTTAACGGCCGGCTTAACGGTTGCTATTGGTTCGTTCGGTGCCGCCTTAGGTGAAGGGCGCGCCGCTGCTTCAGCCATGTCGGCGATAGCTCAACAGCCAGACGCAGCACCGGTATTGTCGCGCACTCTGTTTGTAAGTTTGGCGATGATTGAGTCGTCGGGTATTTATTGTTTCGTGGTGGCGTTAATTCTTATTTTTGCCAACCCTTTTTGGAACGTTGTACAAGTAGCTGCAGGAGGCTAAGCCCCCATGTCGATTGATTGGATAACCGTAGCAGCACAACTAGTAAACTTTTTACTGCTTATTTATTTGCTGAAACGATTTTTATACCGGCCTATTTTAGACGGGATCGATGCTCGCGAAGCGGAAATTGCTAAGCGTATGGCCGACGCAACGCAGGCTAGAATAATCGCTGAAGCGGCGGAAAATAACTATAAGAAATTGCAGGCCAAGCATTTAGCCGAGCAAGACACCTTGCTTGAGCAAGCTCTGGAAAAAACCGAAGCGCAGCGGGCCCAGTTGCTTGCTGAAACTCGTGCTCAGCTTGTACAAGAACAAAAAGACTGGCAAACATACTTAGAGCAAGAGCGGCTAGACTTTATTAAGCGTTTACAAAATGCTGGCGCAGCCACGCTGTTTGCTTTAACCCGTAAAGCCGTACACGACTTAGCCGACGAGCCCTTAGAGCATACGATTATTCGTCATGTGGGGAAAAAGCTTGCGCCGCTGGAACACACCTTAGTTGCGGCCGCCGGGGAGCATACGTCGGCAACGGTAAGCACCCACCATGCGCTGCCTGAAAGCGTACAAGCACAGCTAACACAAGAGCTGAATACGCTTATTCCAAACGTAGCACTAAGCTTTACTGTTCATGCTGAGCAAGCCCCAGGCCTAGTGGTGCAAGTGGGTGGCGTGCGAGTGGAATGGACCATTGATAGCTACATGGAAGAGTTCGAAGCCTTACTAGCAGAGAACACCTCGGCGGTTCAATTGGGCCACCAAGGCGTGAGTGGTCAAAGCCACGCGCGTAAGCAACCAGGAAGTGAGCATGAGCATTAAGCCTTCGGCAAACGCCGCGGAACAGTCCTTCAACCAATGGGTTGAGCAGTTGGTGCAAAGCCCTGAAATTGAGCCGCGCTTAACGGAAATGGGCTTTGTGACAGAAGTGGCCGATGGCGTGGCCATAGTTACTGGCCTAGAGCGTGCGTTAGCCGACGAGTTGCTTATATTTGCCTGTGGTATTCAAGGTGTGGTGCTCGACTTAGAGCCTGGCCGTTTAGGGGTTATTTTGCTTGGCCCAGCGGAATTGGTGCAATTAGGCGAAGAAGTGTTTCGTACCCAAAAAGTAGTGAGTGTGCCTATTGGTACGGCCTTATTAGGGCGCGTGGTAGACACCATGGGCCGGCCGCTTGATGCTAAAGGCCCAATTGTGACTATGAACCATAAGCCGGTAGAAGCCGAGGCACCAAGTATTCTTGAACGTACACCTATTTACCGGCCCTTAGCCACGGGTTTGAAAGCGGTAGATGCGGCTATTCCGGTGGGCTTAGGCCAGCGGCAATTAATTATTGGTGATCGCCAAACGGGTAAAACCTCATTAGCGATCGACACTATGTTGAACCAGCAGAGCACCGAAGTGCTTTGTATATATTGCGCCATAGGCCAGCGCGGCGACGCTGTTGCCCGAGTAATACGCGCATTAACCAACGGTAATATGCTCGACCGCAGTATTATTGTGAATGCCGGTGACGAAGAGTCGCCAGGGCTTTCTTACCTTGCGCCTTATGCGGCTATGACCATGGCAGAATATTTTTGTGCCCAAGGTCGCGACGTGTTGGTGGTGTTCGACGACATGACTCACCATGCGCAGTCGTATCGTGAGCTGTCGTTGTTATTACGCCGACCGCCAGGGCGAGAAGCCTTTCCCGGGGACATTTTCTACGTGCATGCGCGCTTATTAGAGCGTGCGGGGCAGTTCACTGAAGTACGTGGTGGCGGGTCTATTACCGCCTTGCCAGTGGTGGAAACCCAAGCGGAAAACCTGTCGGCTTATATTCCGACCAACTTAATTTCAATTACCGACGGGCAAATATATTTGTCGCCAAATTTGGTACAAAAAAACCAATTTCCAGCGGTGCACTTGGGCTTATCGGTTTCCCGTGTAGGTGGTAAAGCACAAAACAAAGTATTAAGAGACGTGTCGGGTAACTTGCGCGTTACCTTGTCGCAGTTTGAAGAATTAGAAGACTTTGCTCGCTTTGGTACTCGTTTAGACGACGCCACTCGAGCCCGTTTAGCCCGTGGTGCGGCAGTGCGCACGTCGCTACGGCAAGCCGAGCGCGACCCTATGCCGGCTCTTGAGCAACTAACTGTATTGTTAGCTGGAATGGCAGGCTTGCTCGATTCCTTTACCGAGCAAAGCATGAGCCAGGCCATGAACCATATTCGCGTGGCGGCGCAAAAAAACTTACAACACATTGAACAGCGTATTCAAGAAAACCAAAAACTAACAGAGCAAGAGCGTGAGCAAGTGGTTGAATGCGCCCGGCAAGCCTTGCATGACATGGCACTGTTGGCGCAGAGCAAAGCCGCTAATCAGGAAGCGCCATGACACAAACGTTGGAACAGTTATCACGGCAAAACAACACCCTAACCAGCATTAGGGGTATTGTGCGCACCATGAAAACACTGTCAGCAATTAATGCCGCACCTTATGAGCAAGCGGCAGAAGCAATAGAGGCCTACCACGAAACCATATTGCAGGGCTTTGCGGCACTTGCTTTTCGGGCCGGCCCAGCATTGGCCGCGACCTTAGCACAACCGCCAATTCAACGGCGGTTGCTAATTGTGTTTGGTTCCGATCATGGTTTGTGCGGTAATTACAATGATCAGGTTGCTGAATTAGTAGGGGGGCAGAACAAGCAGGCCATGTCAGTACTTTGCATTGGCGCGCGAATGCACCATGCGCTTTCAGAGCAAGGGCTAACGCCTTATAAATTACTGATGCCACCGGCTTCGGCAGAAGGTATTGGCCGATTAGCGGGTGATATTGTAGGTGAAATAGAAGCCTTTAGCCGTGGCGATATGCTGTCGGAATTAGCCGTAACCTTAGCCTTTACAGAGCGCGCCGAGCATGGCACCCGTATGGCAGTTATAAAGCCTTTACTACCCTTAGCCAAAAATTTATTGCAGCCAATTAAACACTGGTCATCGCCATCGTTACCCGATTTTAATATGCCGCTGGAATCGTTACTTTCTTCGTTGGTGCGTAACCACTTATTTGTGAGTGTGTTTAGGGCTTCGGCGGAAGCCATGGTAACGGAAAATGCCGCGCGTTTAGCGTTAATGCAACAAGCCGAGCAGTCGGTCGACGAGCGTTTAGGTGAAGTACAAGGTGAAATGACAACAGTGCGGCAAGAGGCCATTACCACCGAATTAATGGATATTATCGTTGGTCACTTTGACTAACGTGCTTTTTTTGTAATAGAAAGGTTAATTAATGACGGTGAGAGAAAGAAAAGATATACTGTTTTGGTATACCTAGCTTGGTTAGCACCTACCTTGCCCCTAAAAATTAGAATGAGCTAAATATATGTTTTATATCTTTCCCACCCCGCAGGCTATTGCCGAGCATTTAAGTGGCGTATTACTGCAAAAAATTCAAAGTAACCCAAAATCTGTATTAGGTTTGGCAACGGGTAGCACCATGGAGCCAATTTATGCAGCTTTTATTAACCAAGCTAAATCATCAGGCTTAAACCTGTCAGAAATTACCACGTTCAATTTAGATGAATATATTGGTTTAGCGCCAGAGCACCCACAAAGCTATTATCACTTTATGCAAACTCACTTCTTTAGGCCAGCCGGCATTTGCACCAGCCAGGTGTCGTTGCCAAGTGGCATGTGTAACAACATTGAAGAAGAATGTTTGCTATATTCGCAAAAAATACAAAATGCGGGTGGGCTTGATATACAGTTATTAGGTATCGGTACGAATGGTCACATTGGCTTTAATGAGCCGGGCACACCATTTAGCAGCGTTACGCATGTAGTAGAGCTTTCAGAAAATACCCGCCGCGACAATGGCCGTTTCTTTGAAGACAAGAATCAAGTACCTACCAAAGCTATTACCATGGGTATTAAAGAAATTATGAGCGCCAAAGAAGTGGTGCTAGTGGCTACAGGTAGTCATAAGGCCGAAGTGATGGCGCATTTATATACAACTGGTATCGACGAACAAATGCCAGCGTCTATTTTAAAAGAGCATCGGCAAATAAAAATATTTATTGACGAAGCTGCCGCTTCACTCTTGCCTATGGAAGCCAAGCTAGCTATTTAAACCCAAGCGGCAACCCCTACTATTCCCAGCTTAGTGGTTCGTAAATGGGCCACTGTATGATGTCGTGACTAGTGCGCAATTGAGCTAGGTCTTTAGCTACTTGGCTACGAAATTGACCTAGTTCGGCCCAGTGCTTTAAAAAGCTTTCAGACGGCGGTTTATTTGATGCCACATAAGCGGCTAACATAGGGCTGACAACGCCATAACCAGCTTGCACCCGATTCGCTAATTCTTTTTCAAAAGCACTTATTTCCGCTAATTCCGTGTCACTTCGCTGTGAACTAGACTGATGTGTGGTGTTAAAAAAATAATTTGAATATTGCTCAGGCTTCATATTTGCAGCGTTTGCCCAAATGTGGAAACTATGCCGATTTAATACTTCACCAGTACTTGGCTCGATAATAAGGACAGTTGGAGTTCCGTAATACGTGGGCAAGTTAAAGTGTTGGGTGATATCAAAGCCATGTTCAAAAAAACCAGCATTAGCACTAACTAGTACATATTGTTCGGTCAATTGCTGATAAAAAGAGGGTTGAGAAAGCTGTTTAGCAAACGCCGTGCTATCTGAGCACCAGTCTGCACCTAAAACAACCAAAAGTTTTTTTCTACTTTCAATCGCCTGTTGTTGGGCTGTTTTAATTCGGCTCAAGGTGGCGGGGTTCTGTTGAAACTGAAAAGCTGTGAAGCGAGACTCTTGGGCAGTATCGTTGGCATTAGTAGCTTGGCTGTAAAACGCTAAAAGCATAAACAAAATAAAAGTATGTTTTTGTAATTGAAATAACAACACGTGGCACTCTAAAGCATAAAATTGTATGGGCCTATAATTGTCTTTTCTTGGCTTAAAATGCAAGCCCTTGTATGTTTAAGGATATAAATAATTACGCTAGATCAAGCTGTAACGGCAGCGTTTTTGGTATACTGGTAGCAATGTTTTATAGGCAACACCCCACTACCAAAAGGAACAGTAACATGCAGTTCGCAACAGCCTTCGACGCGGTACAAGGAATTCAAGATAATGAATGGCTATGGTGCCATTCTATGGCCGCTACGCCGTACAAATTATTAGAGGCGCTGGCCGAATTGGCGCCACACCGTAAAAACCTAACGCTGATGCAATTGCATACAGAACGAAGTGAAATGCTGCAGGCACCAGAATTACGGGGCCACCTACGGCAGCGGGCGTTTTTCGTTGGCGCTTCTACACGCCATGCGGTGAATTCTGATTTGGCCGACTATGTGCCTATTTTACTGTCTGAAATTCCAAAGCTGTTTCGTTCTAAAGAGCAGCATGTAGACACGGCTCTTATTCATGTGTCGCCCCCCGACGCCCATGGCTTTTGTAGCTTAGGTGTTTCCGTTGAAGCCACTCGAGCTGCGGTTGAAAATGCCCGCCGAGTAATTGCATGGGTGAACCCGTCGATGCCCCGTACCCATGGCGACTCGGCCGTGCACATAAGCAAAATAGACGCATGGTTTGAACACGACGAGCCTATGTATGAACATTTACCCCCTGAGCTAGACGATACCAACCGCATTATTGGCGCCCATGTAGCTAGCTTAATTAACGACGGCGACTGCCTGCAAATGGGTATTGGTGCTATTCCAGACGCCACACTGGCATGTTTAGGTAACCATAAGCACTTAGGTGTTCACACGGAAATGTTTTCCGACGGTTTGCTACCGTTAATTGCTTCAGGCGTGGTAGATAACTCGCGTAAACGTACGCATCCAGGGCGTATTGTTACCAGCTTTGCCATGGGCAGCAAGGCGCTTTACGACTTTGTTGACGACAACGCCCAAGTGGCATTTTTAGACGTGGAATACACCAACGACACGGCGGTTATTCGTAAAAACAAACAGGTAATGGCCATTAATAGTGCGCTGCAAATAGACTTAAGCGGCCAAGTGTGTGCCGACTCACTAGGCACACGTATTTATTCAGGGGTAGGTGGGCAAATGGACTTTGTCCGCGGTGCATCGCTTTCTGAAGGCGGTCGGTCGGTTATTGCTTTACCTGCAACAGCCGCAGGTGGCACTATTTCAAGAATAACGTCGATGCTTGCGCCCGGCGCAGGTGTTGTTACCACACGGGCTCATGTGCACCATGTGGTTACTGAATATGGTATTGCTAACTTACGCGGCCGTTCCATGCGTGAGCGGGCCAAGTTGCTAATTGATTTAGCAGCACCTCAATTCAGAGAGCAGCTAGAAAAAGACTTCGTACGTGATTGGGGTATTCGGTTGTAAATGATGAACATTAACCAACAGGAAAACAGCATGTATTTTGGAAAAAAAATAAAAACGGTAGCTTTTGCTACTATGGTTGGCGTGTTTAGTTCTATGAGCGCGCATGCAAGTGTAGTACCTATTGAAACACCGTTTGTAACATCGTATTTGTCTACGCAAACACAGCTGGTTAGTTCGTTTAGAGAGCAGGGTGACACCCTAGTAGTGGTGGTGCCGGAAAATACCACTGTACGTTTAGCCGACTGGTCGAACGCAACTGCTAGCCACGTACAACGTGTAATGGCCATTGCTAAGTTCGACGGTTCTGTTGGGCAAACCCATACTATTGTTGCGCCACCGGGCTTAAATGTTGAACGTTTAGTGTTGGTGGGGGTGGGTAATCCGGAAGAAACACCACGCTATAAAGTTGAAGAAGCAGGCGCTTCATTGGCGGCACTTTTCAATAGCCTGTCGGCTGAAAAAGTGTCTGTAGACGGTTCGTTAATTACTAATGCAAGCCAAAACAGCCAGGTGCTAGCTCAGCTGGCCCATGGTATTGATTTACGGAATTATCGCTTTGATCGTTTAAAAAGCGAAGCTGCGGAGCGCCCAGCACAACACTTCACTTATCGCGTAAGTGATCGCTCACAAGCGAGCAAAGAGTTTGCCGACATGCGTGCCCTAGCTGAAGGCGTGTTTTTAGCTCGTGAATTAACCAACCTGCCAGGAAGTAATGGTTACCCAGCTGCGTTTGCTGAATATGCTCGCCAAGCGCTAGAGCCGCTAGGTGTTGAAGTAACTATTTTAGGCCCAGAGCAAGTAAAAGCACTTGGCATGGGGGCTTTATATGGTGTGTCGCAAGGCAGCCAACATAAAGCACACTTACTGGTTGCACATTACCGTGGTAATAATGACCAGCCAATTGCACTCGTTGGTAAAGGTATTACCTTCGACACGGGTGGCTATAACTTAAAAACCACTTCAAGCAGCATTGTGACTATGCATACGGACAAAGCCGGCGCAGCAGCCGTGGTGGGTGCTGTAGTGGCACTTGCAGGGCAAAAAGCCGACGTGAACGTTGTTGCAGTGGCGCCATTAGCGCACAACATGGTGAGCGACGTAGCGCAGCTGCCAGGTGACGTAGTTACCACAGGTTCAGGTTTAACCATTGAAGTGGGCAATACCGACGCTGAAGGCCGTTTAGTTCTTGCCGATGGTCTTTGGTATGCACGTGAACACTTTGCACCACGGGTAATGGCCGACATTGCCACCTTAACCGGTGCTAAAGTGCGTGCCATTGGTACGGAGTTCTCTGCAGTATTCTCAGACCATGAAGAAGTGTATGAAAGCCTACGCCAGGCGGCAGAAACAACCTATGAGCGAGTATGGCGTTTGCCGCTAGACCCAGTGTATGCAGAAGCTATTTCAAGCCGTATTGCTGATATGAAAAACACTGGCGCGCCAGGTGCAAGCGCAGGTGCTATGTTGCTTCAACGCTTCGTTGGCGACACGCCGTGGATTCATATTGATATGGCGGGTAATGCCTTAGTTAGTAGCGACAAGGGTATTCACCCACGTGGTTCAACTGGCTACGGCGTACGTATGCTAACTGAGTGGGTTAAAACTTACCCTGCAGAGTAAGTATATAATTGCTCTAGCAAAATGAATAAAGCCACCCCAGTTTAACTGGGGTGGCTTTTTAAGTTATATCACCAGAATTTAAGTATACAACCAACTATATTAGTCGTTTTTGTTTTCTAGCGTGCGCTCGGTATTTTTAATAGCAATCGAGCGGGGCTTCATGGCCTCTGGTACTTCTTTCACTAGGTGAATGTTCAGTAAGCCGTTGCGCAATTCAGCGTCGGTTACTTCAACATGCTCAGCTAGGTTAAATTTGCGTTCAAAGGCGCGGGCAGCAATACCTTGATAAAGATAATTGCGCTCGGTGTCGTCGCTGGCTTTTTTGCCGCGTACAGTAAGCACACCACGTTCGGTTTGTAGCTCAAGTTCGTCTTCTTCGAAGCCTGCTACAGCAATGGTAATAGCGTACTTGTTGTCGCCTGTAGCTTCAATGTTGTACGGTGGGTACCCGCCACCTGCGCTGGTGTCGCCACGTAGGGCGTTATCTAGCATAGACGCAATGCGGTCAAAGCCAACACTGTTACGGTATAATGGTGTTAAATCGATACTTGTCATAAGTATATCCTCCAATGAGCGATATTTAGGTTAGGTAGCTCAAACGTTCTCTAAGAGACCCGCCTGCTACACCTTATATATGCGTGCCGTGTCAATCTTTTTCAAGGGGTAAAATAAAAATAGTGCCTAAAAGCACAGATTTTTGCCTGCAGGTTGAATATCAGGTAGCTTGAGCGCACTTAAGTAAGAGGATTTACTTAAACCATAGATACCAATAATGGAGAAGCGCAATGAAGTACGCTGTCGATGAAGGTTGTGTTCGTGTAGAAGAGAAAATGGCGCCCTATACTCAGCAGGTAACTACGCATAGGCATCGTTGGATAGCCGACGAGCCTGAGTCGATGGGCGGTGCCGACGACGGCCCTGCACCAATGGAAATGGTGTTGGCTGGGCTAGGGGCCTGTACATCAATGACCCTGCGCATGTATGCGAACCGCAAAGAATGGCCGTTGGAAAAAGTAACGGTAGATTTACGCCATGTTAGAGGCGAAAACGGCGTTGAAAGTTTAGTACGCAAAGTAAAAGTAGAAGGCGACTTGTCGGCAGAACAACGTGCGCGGCTATTAGAAATTGCAAACCGCTGCCCAGTGCACCGTACCTTAATGAATGAACAGTTAAGCATTCCAACAGAATTAATTGATTAATATAGGAACCGCCAATGAGCAAGCAGTATCTTCCTTGTGTAGAAGTAGAACCAAAAAATGGTCCGGCCAATGCCAGTGTTATTTGGCTGCATGGTTTAGGTGCCGATGGCCATGACTTTGAGTCGATCGTGCCACATATTCAATTACCTACAGGCACTAACGTACGCTTTATATTTCCCCATGCACCAAAAATGCCGGTGACCATTAATGGCGGCATGAGCATGCCGGCGTGGTACGACATTTTGGAAATGACCATTGAGCGTAGTGTCGACGAAGCGCAACTGCGACAGTCAGCCGAATGGGCGAAAAACTTAATTGAACGAGAAATAGAGCGTGGGGTGCCAGCCAATAAAATTGTTTTGGCTGGGTTTTCGCAAGGGGGGGCTGTGGCTTATGAAGCAGGGCTAACCTTCGATAAAAAGTTAGCAGGCATTATGGCGCTGTCGACGTATTTAGCCAGTAAAGACAGTGTCAGCCCGAATGCGGTGCAAGCGACCACGCCGTTGCTCGTTCAGCATGGCAGCCAAGATCCTGTGGTGCCGGTAATGCTGGGTGAACAAGCGAAAGCATGGTTAGAGCAACGCAACTATTCCGTAACGTATAAAACCTACCCTATGGCCCACCAAGTAAGCGGGCCACAAATTGCAGATATTGGCGCGTGGTTAAGCCGAGTGCTGGCGTAAGTACTTGGCTAACAACTAAAGAAAGCTTTTACCGTAGTTGAGTGGTGCCAGCCCAAGCTGGCTGGCAATGCTTTGGCCAATATCGGCAAAAGTTTCACGGCGGCCAATATTTTTGCTTGCTATGCCTGTCCCAAAACATACCACGGGCACATATTCACGGGTGTGATCGGTACCTTCCCAAGTGGGATCGCAACCATGGTCGGCGGTTATAAATACGCGGTCGCCAGGTTGTAACAATGCTTCTAATTCAGGCAAACGGGCATCGAGCTCTTCTAACGCACGGGCATAGCCTGGCACGTCGCGGCGATGGCCATATTCCATATCGAAATCGACAAAGTTTGGGAAAATAATGCTCTTGGCTGGCGCTGTTCTCATTACCTCTAGGGTTGCGTCGAACAAGGCCTGATTGCCCGTGGCTTTCACTTTTTGGGTAATGCCTTGGTCGGCATAAATGTCGGCAATTTTACCAATGCTAATCACTTCATTACCGGCTTCTTGGTTACGCACCAATAATGTTGGCGCTGGGGGTAACACTGAATAATCACGGCGGTTGCCGGTGCGTTTAAAGTCGTTGGCATTGGTGCCAATAAAGGGCCGAGCAATTACTCGGCCAACATTTAACCCTTGTTCATCTAGTAATGCTCGAGCGTCTTGGCAAAGCGTTAACAACCGCTCAAGGCCAAAGGTTTCTTCATGGGCAGCAATTTGTACCACGGAGTCGGCCGAGGTATAAATAATCGGTTGGCCTGTGCGCATGTGCTCTTCACCGAGCTCGGCAATAATAGTGGTACCGGAAGCATGGCAGTTACCGAGCACGCCAGCTAATTCGCCTTTGCTTAACAGCGCATCAATAAATGGCTGCGGAAATGTAGGTACTTGTTGTGGAAAGTAATGCCAATCGAATAGTACTGGCACACCAGCCATTTCCCAATGCCCACTGGGGGTGTCTTTGCCGTTACTTATTTCTTGCGCAAAACCGTAATAGGCTTGTGGCTCAATGGTGGTGTCTAAGCCATAAAAACTTGGCGTGGTCGCTAGGTTTAAGCCGGCCGCTTCTGTAGCAAGCCGAGCAAAACCTAAGCGCACCATATTTGGAATGTGTAATGGCCCGCTGCGACCCACATCGGCTTCGCCTGCGGCACAAGCGCGGGCAATATGGCCAAAGGTGTTTGAGCCTTCGTCGCCAAACACATGGGCGTCGGCAGCTGCGCCAACGCCAAGAGAGTCGAACATTAATATAATTGCACGGGCCATAATTTACTCCAGTTTATTTATTACTTGGTAGGTTCAAGCAAAGCATGAATAATCGGCGGTGCTTCTACCGGTTGGTCGCTCATGCTAAAGGCGGCTTGCACACTGGCTGCAGCAGCTTCTGCTTCCGCTTCAGTACGCGCATACACCATTGCAATAGGCTGATCAGCGCTAATTTGCTGGCCTAAACTTGCTAGCTCGGTTAAGCCTACGGCGTGGTCAACTTTTTGCGAAGGCTCGGTACGGCCGCCACCTAAGCTAACCACTGCTAAGCCCACGTTGCGGGTTTCAATATGTTGCACATAGCCGGCTGTGGTAGCAAATACTGGCTTACACACAGGGGCTAGTTGCACGTAGTCGCCAGCTTTCTCAACTAAGTCGGCTGGGCCACCTAAAGCATGTACCATGGCGCTAAACTTTTCAGTAGCTGCACCTGAATCAAGAGCATGGTTAAGTTTGCTGAGGGCGTCTTGCTTCGAGGTGGCTAAACCACTTAATAATAGCATTTGCTCAGCAAGTGCCATGGTTACTTCGTGTAAACGCGGGTTACGATATTTACCGGTTAGGTAGTCAATGGCTTCCAACATTTCCGTGGCATTACCGGCAGTTGAACCTAAGGGTTGGCTCATATCGGTAATGGTAGCCGAAGTTGGTACGCCAGCTTGGTTGGCCACTGCAACAATGCTTTCAGCCAATAGGCGGGCGTCTTCTAGGGTAGACATAAAGGCACCGTTACCGGTTTTTACGTCCATGGCTAACGAGCCTAGGCCGGCAGAAAGCTTCTTCGATAAAATAGAAGCGGTGATCATTGGAATTGAATCAACGGTAGCGGTTACGTCGCGAATACCATAAATGCGTTTGTCGGCAGGTGCTATTTCGTCGGTTTGACCAATAATAGCCACGCCGATGTCTTTTACAATCTGCTTAAATGAAGTTTCCGAAGGCATAATGTTATAGCCTGGAATACTTTCAAACTTGTCTAGGGTTCCGCCTGTGTGGCCAAGGCCACGGCCAGCGATCATGGGTACGTAACCACCACAAGCCGCTACTAACGGGCCCAGCATTAAGCTTACCGAGTCGCTTACGCCGCCCGTTGAATGTTTGTCTACAATAGGGCCTGGCATGTCGTGCCACTGTAATACATTGCCGGAATGCATCATTTCTTCAGTTAAGGCAACCCGTTCATGCATTTCCATGCCTTGAAAATACACCGCCATAGCAAAAGCGGCAATTTGGCTGTCGGTGACAGCGCCCGAAGTAACACCTTTAATAAAAAATGCGATTTGCTCGCGATTAAGTTCTAAACCATTGCGCTTAGCGCGGATAATTTCTTGGGGTAACAACATTTAATACCCTCCATTGTTAGTTGTGGCTACGCCCGTAAGGACTGTAGCTAAGTCGGCTCGCACAGAACTTGCGCCAATACGAAAGCGGCTAGGTTGTACGGCTGCTTCACCTAAATGTTCGGCTACGGCGTTCATATAAATAACGGCGTCGTCGAGTGTACGAATACCACCTGCGGGCTTAAAGCCAACGGCTTTAACTGGGTGTTGAAAGCTATGTTTTGCGTCGTTGGCGGCAATAACTTGTAGCATACTTTGGGCCGCCTCAGGGGTAGCGTTGATAGCTACTTTGCCGGTAGACGTTTTAATAAAGTCGGCCCCAGCAGCAATGGCCAGCTCACTGGCACGGCGAATTAGTTCTGCTGTTTGTAGTTCACCAGTTTCTAAAATAACTTTCAGCCGAGCCTTATGGCCACATTCGGCTTTGCAGGCGGCAATAAGTAAACGCGCTAAACCTTCGTCGCCGTGCATAAATGCTTTATAGGGGAATACGACGTCAACTTCATCGGCACCATAAGCGACACATGCACGGGTTTCTGCTACGGCAATATCAATGTTGTCGCCACCGCCAGGAAAATTAGCCACGGTAGCAATGTGCACGGCATATAAGTTACGTGCGTCTAAATAGTGACGAGCAAGTGGAATAAAACGCGGAAACACACAGAGTGCTGCCACGTGGAGCGTATCGCCATTATCAAGAATTAAGCGCGCATTTTCGGCCAAAGCTTCAATGTCGGCGGGCGTTTCAGTGTCGGTTAAACTGGTTAAATCGAGCAGCGAGAAAGCTTTGGCGGCTTTCACTTGTTGTGGAGTCATGGTGTATTCCTTTATAAATGCTCAGGACCAAAAGAAAAAGGCAGCAATTCGTGAAGTGTTAATATTTTACGAACGCCTTCAGGGCCACAAATATGAACGCGAGTGTCGGCGGAGGAAAATTCACGAATGCGCTGACGACAACCACCACAAGGAGAAACCAAATGCTCGCCCTTACCCACTACATAAATGTCTTTTATATTGCGTTCACCGGCTAAAACCATTGCCGCAATAGCGCCTGCTTCAGCGCAGGTGCCTTCAGGATAAGCGGCATTTTCAACATTGCAACCAGTATAAAAATTACCACGGTCGGTTTGAATGGCCGCACCGACAGGAAAGTTAGAATAAGGCGAATAAGCCTGCTGCATGGCTTTGTAAGCCAAGGTAAACAACGGTTCTTGGTTCATAGCATGTGCTTCTGAAGCTAATGGGAAGCTATTCTAGCGGACTTTATCCACAGCCGCCAACCAGCGTTGGTATAACTGCTGGCATTGTTGTTCGGTTAATTGCCCAGAGTAGCTGGTATGTGACTCGGTATAATCGTTTATATTATTGATAGAATTGAAAATTCCTGCTTGTAGCCCAGCCAAAAAAGCGGCCCCACGAATGGTAATTTCGCTGCTGTCGGCAGGAACAATAGTGCATTGGGTAAGGTCGGCAAGGGCTTGTAGAAACCATTTGTTTTCCGTCATACCACCGTCAACCTTTAGCTCTTTAATTTGCTGCCCGTCGTCGATCATCGCTTGTAGTAAGTCTTGGCTTTGATAAGCCACACTTCGCAACGCAGCTGCGGCAATTTGTTCTTTGCCAGTATTGCGTGTCATACCAAAAATAGCCGCGCGCGCATTCGGCTGCCAATAGGGCGCACCTAGGCCGGTAAAGGCAGGTATAAGCATTTCAGTTTGTTGCCATGGCACATGTTCAGCGAGCTGTTCCGTTTCGGCGGCTTGGGTAATAATGCCAAGCTTGTCGCGCAGCCATTGCACGATAGCGCCCGCCATAAAAATACTACCTTCAAGGGCGTAGGTGGCGTTACCGTTTAATTGCCAAGCGAGCGTTGATAACAAACGGTTATTTGAAATAACTGGGGCAGCACCACTGTTTACTAACATAAAGCAACCGGTGCCATAGGTGCTTTTGCCTTGCCCGGTGTTAATACAGCCTTGCCCTAGCAGTGCACTTTGTTGGTCGCCAATAAGCGCGTGAATAGGAATTTCGGCGCCAAATAACACTGGGTCAGTTATTCCGATATCGCCAGCGTTGTCGGTAATGCTAGGTAACATACTGGCAGGAATAGCAAATAATTCAATTAAATTCGGCTCCCAGGTTCGGCTAGTAAGGTTCATAAGCAAGGTGCGTGAAGCATTACTAGCGTCCGTTTTATGTACTTGACCGCCGGTCAGCTTCCAAAGTAAGTAACTGTCGATGGTACCAAAACAAAGTTCACCCCGCTCGGCCCGGCTTCGGGCGCCCGGTACATTATCAAGAATCCAGCGTAGTTTCGTGCCGGAAAAGTAAGGGTCAAGCAACAAGCCTGTTTGTTGCTGAATTTCTTCTTCATGTCCTTGGTCTTTAAGTTGCTGGCAGTAGTCGGCGGTGCGTCTGTCTTGCCAAACAATAGCATTGTATATGGCTTTGCCGGTAGTGCGGTCCCACACTACGGTGGTTTCACGTTGGTTAGTAATGCCAATGCTAACAATGTTTTGAGCACTAGCACCACTGGCTTTAATGGCATCGCGGCAGGCATTTAAAGTAGTTTGCCAAATGTCTTCAGGATCATGTTCCACCCAACCGTCGTGGGGGAAGTGTTGCGCAAACTCGTATTGACCACGGCCAACTACCTTTAATTGTGCATTAAAAACTAAGGCGCGCGTTGAGGTGGTGCCCTGATCGATTGCTAAAATCAGTTTCTGCTGGTGCGTGTCCATTTAATAGCTCACTTAAAGGCTGTGGTTTACCAATACCATACCCTTGTGCGAAATCAACGCCAAGTTCAGCTAATAAATTAGATAAAGCGACGTCTTCAACGAACTCAGCAACAGTTTGTAATTTCATGGTTTTAGCAACATGGCAAATGGCACTTACTATGCTTTTATCAACAGGGTTATTTACTAAGTTGCGAATAAAAACACCATCAATTTTTAGCTCATCAAATGGGTATTGACGAAGATAGTCGAAGCTAGCAAGGCCGGTGCCGAAATCGTCTAAGGCCACTTTGCAGCCAAGGTCGTGCATGTCGTGAATAAAATTTAGTGCTTGAGTAGGGCTTCGTATGGCTTCTGTTTCAGTAATCTCTAAGGTTATACAGCAAGCTGGAACGTTATATTGCTGTAAACAAGCACCGATGAACGAAGCTAATTCAGGATCAGATAAAGAAGCACCACTTAAATTAATGGCGCATTTTGCAACTTTGCTTAAATTCGTTTTGTTGAGCGATAAATAGTGAATACTGTTTTTTATTACCCAACGATCGAGTGCTGGCATAAGGCCATAGGCTTCTGCCGCAGGAATAAATTCTGCGGGCGAGAGAATATGCCCAGCAGTGTCTTGCATGCGGACTAAAACTTCAAACGATATGCGCTTATCAGTAGGTTGTAGGGCGCGAATTTCTTGCCCATAAAGAACCAGAGTGTCATTTTCAATTGCCAGCTTTAAAGCTTCAAAGCGAGCCGCCAACTTATAATATGAATCGACAACACTTTCTGGGGCCGGTAAGTAGTGCAAACTAAATACTTTAGTTAACGCAATACGAGCGGCATGTGATGCTGAATTTAAATATTGTTCAGGGCTATTTAAACTGCCATTAATAGGTATAACGCCCATGGCGATACGGAATTGGCCACTCAAGTTACCAGGTTTCTTTTTGGCAGTTATTTTTTTATACAATTCTATAGCTAGGCTTTCAATGCTAGTAAAAGAGTCGGCTGTTTGCAGCACGGCGAACTTACCTTGGTTTAGCCGGGCAATTGTTGTATGTGGGCAGAAACGTTGCAGTTGTTGTGCTAGTTCTAACTCAATTGCTGTTGTGCCGGCTACACCAAAAAGTTCGTTAACAACATTAAAGTCAGGTAGTTTTATATAGGCCAACCAATACACGCCTTTGTTATTGAGGCCATTGACGCTTTCAGTAATATGCCGCTGTAGTACTTCATGTATGCCCCTATCGTTAGCAAGGCCGGTCATGAAGTCTTCTTTTGCTTGGTTCTCAAAGCGCATTAGTAAATGATTACGATGGCGATTAATTGAACCTAGCAGTTGCGCCATTATTGATAAAATGCCTACTTGCAGCAGAACCCGCAATAAGTCTTCAAAGTCATGCACTGGCGGTAAACCACCAATATTATAAATTGAAAAATAAACAAAAACGGAAGCAAATACCGGAATCCAAAGATGCAAGCTAGTAGGTTTAGCTACAATGGCATACCAACAAATAAGCGGAAACAGTGCGAACGAAAAAACTGGCGCATAGCGCGGGTCGCCCCACTTACTAAATATAATGCTTATAACAACGGCAGCTACTGAAAGAACCAACCATAGTTGAATACGGCGCTCTTTGAAGTCGGAAATAATTTCCATAAAGGCATGTTTAGGCGTAGAAAATAACAGTGCAAATAAAGGCGCAAAAAGAATAACGCCTAGTGCTTCAAACAACCAGTAAACTAACCACAAGTCTTGTATCTGGAAATCGGCAGACTCCGGAACGCTGAATGCATAACCGGCAGCACCGATTAGCGATGACACCCCAGCACCAATAATGGCACCTTTGAAATACAAGTTGGGCAAGTGATTCAAACGCTGCAGTGGGTGAAGCGCTTTACGGCTACGCCGAATAAGCCAAGTAGCAAGGCTAGCGCCTATGGTTAATCCGGCAACTCCAGCTATGGCTAAGCTAATTGGCATGCCTTGTGTGAATAATGACCAAAACAGTAGTGCGGGTACCAGCGACCATAAAGCGCGATAGCCTAAAGCTAGGCAAGCACCTATAAAAATGCCGGCAGGGGGCCAAATGGCCGACATTTCGGTGCCATTAATACTAAAACTGCGACTCCATTCGGCCATAGCAATCAGCAAAATGGGCAAAACAACCCATTGAAGAGCTCGCAGTAAGTGTGCTTGATTGCTTTCGGGTTGGCCAAAAGAGCCAGCATTAGTTGCTGAGGTTTGATATGAGCTAATAGAATTCATGGCTACGCTTAATAAGTATGTATTTACGGTCTAAGCGTATTAAACGTATGTACGCAGCTATTAGATCATTTTATTAAAATTTTATTTACTTAGTATTTGCAAAGGCGCCGCATATTGATCAACCCAAGCTTGAGCTTGTTCGTGTTCACCCAGAGCAATATTAATATGGCCAACTTTACGGCCAGGGCGGTGTTCTTTGCCGTACCAAAATGGGGCCGCGTGCGCATGTTGCCAAAAATGAGCGGGAATACTGGCTACCCCGATGACATTCAACATAAGCGTAGGCTGAAGTGTTAACGGTGGAATAGGGGCACCGGTAATTGCCCGCATGTGCAAACTAAACTGGCTGCAATTTGAGCCGGTTAAGGTCCAGTGGCCGCTGTTATGCACTCGTGGAGCTACTTCGTTTATTAATAATTGAGCTGTGTTGCCTTCGCCAACCACGAAAAATTCAATGGCTAAGGTACCCACATAGCCTAAGTCGGCAGTTAAGGTAGCAAACCACTGTTCAGCAACACTTTGTAGGTGGGGAGGTAATACACTAACACCCGCTAGCGTATGGCTTAAAATGCCGTCGCGGTGAATGTTTTCAGCCAGCGGGTAGCAATGGATTTCACCCGTTTTAGTGCGAGCACCAACAATAGACACTTCACAGCTAAAGGGAATCATGGCTTCAACAATGCCGGGTTGTTGCCCTGCGGTATCTAGTAATGGTTGAACGCTGTCGCCCGGCTGCCAGCGCCATTGGCCTTTGCCGTCGTAACCACCTTCAGCTGCTTTAATAACAGCGCGACCTTGCCAGTTATTCAAAATAGCAGCCAGTTCGTCTGCGTTGTTAAAGGCTTGCCAAGGAGCAGTGCCTAAGCCTAAACGGTCGAACATTGCTTTTTCATGCTGTCGGTGAGTAAGCGGCTTAATTTGTGCTGGGTCGGTTAGCAGCTTGTTTTTTGCTAGCGCCACGTGTTGATCAGAAATTTGCTCATGTTCCCAGCTAATCACGTCGGCCCATGCCATCGCGTCGTTCACCGACCAGTTTAAAGCTTGGTGTGAACCAACGGGCATTACTTCATTGGTACGAGTATTGATTAGTAAACACTCGTCGCCTAACTGAATACTGGCTTGGCCGAGCATTTGGCCTAATTGACCATTGCCGAGAATGAGCACCTTCATGAATCGAGTTCCAAGGTACTGTTTTCAATAACAGCTGAACGCTGCGTAATACGGAAATTACGAACTGCTTCTTGCACCTTGCTGTCGAAGGTGGCTAAAATTTGTGCCGCCAATAAACCTGCGTTTGCTGCACCAGCTTGGCCTACAGCCATAGTACCAACAGCCACGCCCTTTGGCATTTGGACAATTGATAGTAAGCTGTCAAGCCCCTTGAGTTGCTTCGACGGTACAGGTACACCTAAAACAGGCAAATAAGTATACGCTGCAAGCATGCCAGGTAAATGAGCTGCACCGCCTGCACCGGCTATCACTACTTTCACATCACTGGCTTCGGCTTCAGCCATGGATGTTTGCAATAAATCGGGGGTGCGGTGTGCAGAAACCACGCGAGCTTCCCATTGTACGCCAAGGTCTTTAAGCATGGCGGCAGCGTGCTGCATGACCGGCCAGTCAGACTTTGAACCCATTAAAATAAGTACTGAAGCCATTGTTAAGCCCCTTGTGTGCCCTATGAAAGGCGCGGATTATAGCAGGAAATTTAACCGAAAGCATGAAAAGTAAGTTGACTAACTTTAATTGTCGGCTACTTAAAAATCAGGTCATTAAGGTATAGTATCGACAACAATTAACTCACACTAGTACTAAGGCTAATAATGCAGGCTGGTGGTTTGATGTTTCAGGTAAACCTATGACGCCTTTGATACAACGACTTTTTATCGCTGCAGGGGCGCTTGCTTTAATGCCTATAGTGTCAGCTTCGGAAGGTATGTGGTTAGCTTCGGAGCAGCCCGAATTGGCGCAAAATATACCTTTAACTGCGGTTGCCCGAGTGGGGGCTTGCAGTGGTGTGTTTGTTTCTGAGCAAGGGCTACTGTTAACAAACGCCCATTGTATTGAAGAAACAATGCAGTTACGCAGCGACGAACAACATAAAATTCGTGACCAAGGCTTTCTAGCGCGAACTTTAGCGGAAGAGCTGCCAGCAGCGCCTGGTTTTTTTGCTTCGATTACCCTAAGCCAGCAAGACGTGACAGCCAGAATGCTTAAAAACACCTACCCCACAATGGCACCACGTGACCGACACTTGCATTTAACCCGCAACCGAAATGCTTTGTTGCGAGCGTGCGAAGCCGAGCCGAATGTGAACTGTCAGGTACAAGAGCACCAAGACGGATTACATTATTTATTGGTGCGCGAACGCCAATTACGAGACGTGCGCTTGGTTTATGTGGCCCCTGCAGCGGTTGCTATGTATGGCGGCGATGCTGCAAATTGGCAGTGGCCCCGCTTTGCTGCCGACATTGCCGTAATGCGCGTGTATGTGGCGCCGAATGGTAATGCCGCCGATTTTGCTGCCTCCAATGTACCTTACCAACCTGTCGAGGTAGCCCAAGTTGCCGACTCACATTTAACTTTTTTTGATGCTGTTCGGGTAGCGGGTTATCCGGGGACCACGCAACGCTTTAGAACCGCAGCAGAAATGCAATGGGCGTTTAGCGAGCAGTACCCAGCAATGCTTACTTACTTGCAAGACTTCGAACAAATTATTGCGACTTATGTTGGCGACGACAGCCAGCTGAAAGTGCGCTTTCAACCCACATTATTTCGTTTGCGTAATCAAATAACGAACATAGAAGCGCAGCTAAATGAATATCAGCAACATGGATTACAGCAAGAAAGTGAAAAAAGCCAAGAACAACTTTTAACTTGGTTAGCGTTGCCCGAACGGCAAGAGCAATATGGTGGGGCTTGGTGGATTATTCAGCAACAATTACAAGAAAATAGGCAATGGTTACCGCAACAATTGTGGTGGCATTTTTTGCAAGAATTAAGCCTGCCGGGCGCAGCGCTATTGGTGCATCGTTATGCCTATGAACAAAGTATTCCGGAAGACATTCGTGCCCGCGGTTTTCAACAGCGCGACATATACAGTTTGCGCGCCCAGTTAGACAATTACGCTAACCGTATCGATTTAACCTTAGAGCAAAATATGCTGGTGCATTTACTTATGCGTTACTTGGCGCTACCAGAGCCGCTGCAGTCGCAAACAGTTATGGCATTTTTTTCCCTCAGCAGTGAAAGCACCGAAAGTAGTATTCGTTCTCGCGTAGCTGAACTTTATAAAGCGCCTAAATTATTAGACGATGAGGTGCGACAAGGTTGGTTTAGCAAGTCGCTAGTAGCTGTAGAAAATTCGTACGACCCATGGCTACAATTTGCAACAGCAACAGCTACAGAACGGTTGGCCATTGATGCTCGCGAAATTGAAAGCCGTGGCCGTATTGCTTTTGCCCGGCCCAGAATGATGGCTGCACAGCGAGAGTACGACCAAGCCCAAGGCAGAGTGTTACCTGCTAATGCCAATCGCACCTTACGAATTAGCGAAGGGCAGGTGCTGGGCTACCGGCCAGACCCTGATCCAAACAACTTTCGTTTGGCTCTCACCTATTTAGATGTGTTTCGAGATCACCTACAGGCGGAAAAAGATAGCAACCTGCCTAGTTCGTTTCGGCGTGCTTTAACACGCCATGGCAAAAAATGTTTTATAAACCAAGCCCGTGGTTCGGTTACGGTGAACTTCATTTCCACCGCCGACGGCGCCTTAGGAAGTTCTGGGGCTCCAACCTTTGATTCACAAGGGCATTTAGTGGGCTTGGTGTTTGACCTGATGGCAGAATCAACCATGAGTGATTGGATTTATGCGCGTAATCGTCATCGTTTAGTACACGTAGATATTCGATATTTATTATGGATTCTAGGTTATTACGAAGGTGCAACGGAGTTATTAGCTGAGTTAGGTTTTACTGATAGTAAACCGCAGCAAGCGGTTAGTTGCCGAGTAAAACCTTTATTAACGCCTTAATCTAAATCTAATTCTAGCTGCCTGTTTTCGTTCGGATCGGGCAGTGTTACCCCCACCCCAATAAGTCTTACGCTACGTTCGCCTTTGCGCAGCCATGCTTCTTCGAGCAGTTGATAAAACAATGAAGGTGACACTTTATTCGCTGCCCGTGAAACGGTGGTTTGCTGAAAGTCGGAAAACCGTAGTTTTACAGTTTGGGTGCGTATACGTGTGTCTTGCCAATGAGTGCTGGGTAACCGTTTACGCAAGGCGGGCAGTAGCTGATTGGTGAGAATGTGTTCGCCTTCGCGGCGCTGGTTAATGTCGCGTGGGAAGGTGTCTTCAACACTAATTTGTTTTCTAATGCGGTTGGTGTTAACTGGGCGTAAATCAATGCCATGGCAGCGTTGGTGAAGAACAAAGCCGCTACTTTCGCCAATCACTTGCTGTAGCTTTGTAACGTCAATGCCCTGAATGTCAGCTCCGGTATAAAAGCCTGCGTGGGCTAAACGTTCTTTACTTTTTGGGCCAATGCCAGGTATACGGCCTAAGGGCAAACGGGCGATAAAAGACAATACTTGGTGTGGCGGAATTACACATTGGCCGTCGGGTTTGTTTTCATCGGAGGCAATTTTGGCTACCATTTTCTGGTTCGATATACCCGCAGAGCCACTAATGCCTAACGCACGTAATTCAGCCCGAATAGCTTCCATAATGAGGGTAGCACTACCGTGATGTAAGCGAACATTAGATAAGTCTAAATAAAATTCGTCGATAGACGCAGGCTCTATAATAGGGGTGTAACGAGAAATAATGTTTAGTACTTGCTTAGACATGGTTTTATAGCTGGGCATGTCGGGCTTAACAAAAATTAAATTGGGGCATAGCCGTTTTGCTTGATAGCCCGACATAGCACTGCGCACACCAAATTGACGGGCAATATAGTTACAGGTTGCAACCACACCGCGTTCGCCGCCACCGCCAACAGCAAAGGGCACATTTTTTAAGGCAGGGTCTTTTTTCACCTCAACAGCGGCAAAGAATGCGTCGAGATCAAGCAAGGCAATTTTACGCTCGGTGGTGTGGACCACAAATGGCCTCCCTTACATTTTAAACAACTTAAATCTTACCATATAGGCAAAAAAGAAAGTGCTGCTATAAGTTGTATCAACTTATTTACCTTAGAGGTTGAAAATCGTATAATACGAACTATTCTTATTATTAGTCTTAGCTGTATCGAAAGCTCAGGAGCTCATTGTGAAAATTTCAACGGCATTTAAGTGGAAACATATGCTAGCTATTATCGTTGGTGTCGCGACAGCGGGTAGCGTTATGGCTTTTAGCCAAGATATGTCTCGCGAAGCTATTGCAGAGAGAATTAAACCTGCAGCACAAGTGCGTATTGCTGGCGCCGAGCAAGCAGCTGGGCAGCAGGCACAGGCCTCTGGTGTGCGTTCAGGCGAACAAGTGTACAACCAAGCTTGTGTGGCATGTCATACCACCGGTGTATTAGGAGCGCCGCGGTTAGGCAATGCAGAAGACTGGGCACCACGTTTGGCGCAAGGTATGGACGTTGTGTTAGAACATTCTATTAACGGTTTAAACGCTATGCCACCCCGCGGAACGTGTACAAAGTGCTCAGATGAAGAGATTTTGGCCGCAATTGAGTACATGATCGAAGGTGTATAACCTCAAAATAATCAAGTAGTTAACAAAAAAACCGTCAAAAGACGGTTTTTTTTGCGCAAATTCACTAGAATCCTTTTCATCTTTCCTTGCTCAAGTTATACTCAGTTCGTGGTAATTTAAAGAACAAAAATACAACACCGTCAACGATGAATGCCACATTCAAGAGCGAGAGAGCAGCGTGAATTCGTCTTTTACTAAGAAATCACATGGGGTGGCTGTTAGTTCCGAAGAAAAAGTACGCCGGTTAGAAAAAGTAATTGAAAGGTTAAAAGCACTCACCCAAAAATACAGGCAGGCTGAAGTAGTTCAGCAGGCCCTTTTTCGTATTTCAGAACTCGCTTCTTCAGCACAAAGCATGGATCAGCTCTATGCGTCGGTGCACCGTATTGTTGGGCAACTTATGGCGGCCCGTAACTTCTATATTTGCTTGTACAACGAAAATCGTACGTCGTTTAGCTTTCCTTATTTTTCCGACGAATATGATTCGGCCGATTATGTAGCCGAAATTCCAGTTGAAGTACTTATGCGTGGCCTAACAGGTTATATATTGCGCACCGGCGAACCTATGCTTGCCACCAAAGAAACTATTGAAGACTTAATTGAACAAGGCCAAGTGATTACCGTAGGCTCATTGCCGGTTGACTGGTTAGGTGTGCCGTTAACCTTAGGCGACGAAGTTATTGGTGCCATGGTAGTGCAAAGCTATGTGCAGGAAGTGCGCTACCAAGACGAAGACTTAGAGCTCCTAATGTTTGTGTCGCAACATGTGGTTAATGCGCTTGAGCGCTTTAAACATCGAGAGTGGATGGAAACAGAAATAAAACACCAAACCTCGGAGCTGCGTTTTGCAAATGAGCATTTGCTGAAAGAAATTAGCGAGCGGGAAAAAGCTGAGCAGCAAACCAGTGTGCTGTATGCCATTTCAGAATTAACCAATACCGCAGAAGATATGCGGGCGTTTTACCGCGACTTACACATTCAAATAGATAAACTTCTTAATGCCGATAACTTTTATGTGGCGCTGTTAACGGAAAATGGTAAGCAAGTATATTTCCCATATTATGTCGACGAAAGTGGTTACGAAGGACGCCAGCGCCGACTGCAAAAAGGTTTAACAGAATATGTATTGCGTCATGGTCGGCCTGCCTTTATTAATGCCGCAGTGCGCGACGAGCTTATTTTACAGGGTGAAGTGGTACTTGGTGAAAACTATGGTAAGCCTGCTCGTGAATGGCTAGGTTCACCGCTTATTATGGAAGGCGAAGTGTTTGGTATGTTAGCAGTACAAACCTATAGTGAAGAGCAAAGTTATGCCCCAGAAGACCTCGAATTATTAAACTTTGTTTCGCAACATGTGGCGGTTGCAATTGAGCGTCGACGTTCGGCCGAGCGGTTAGCGCGGGCGAACGTGTTTCTTGAAAAACGTATTGCAGAACGAACCGAGGAATTAGTAGAAGAAATTGAACGGCGTAAAACTATTGAAGCGCAGTTGTACCACGACGCTCACCACGACAACCTAACGGGCTTACCAAACCGAGCTATGTTTGTTGAGCGTGTAAAACAAACACTTATTTCACAGAAGCGCCGTACCAAAGAATACTTTGCCGTATTGTTTGTTGACCTAGATCGCTTTAAAAACATTAACGACACCTTAGGCCATTCGGCTGGTGATAAGTTTTTACTTGAAGTAAGCCAACGCTTAGCCAGTACCATTCGTGAGCACGACTTACTAGCCCGTATAGGCGGCGACGAATTTGTTATTTTACTGGATTGCATTACGCATTTAGATGACGCCAAAGATGTGGCCACCCGTATTGTGAATGAAATGCAAAAGCCATTTAAATTAAATCGAAAAGAACTCTTCTCTGGTGCAAGCATAGGCATTGCCACGTGGCGTGATAAAAGTGACACGGTTGAACGCTTGTTGCGCGACGCCGACGCTGCTATGTACCAAGCCAAAAGCTTTGGTCGTGGCCGTTATGTAGTGTTCGACGAAACCATACGTAGTGGCCTTGTTGCTGCAGTTAATCAGGAAACGGCATTACGCCATGCGCAAGCAAATAAAGACTTTGTACTGTGGTACCAACCTTTACTCGATCTAACGGGAACAGCAGTAGCTGGCTATGAGTTGTTGTTGCGCTGGAAAAAAGGCAAGCAAATTGTTAGCCCCGCCGACTTTTTAGACCTGGCGGAGCGCTCTGGTGCAATCCTTGAATTAGATATTTGGGTAGTGCAGCAAGCATGCGAGCTCATAAAAGGCCGCGGCAGTGCTGAAGACAGTATTATACCCATACATATTAACTTGTCGATTCAGCACTTGTTGCGGGCACGCCACGTGCAGCGGCTGGCTGACTTGGTTCAAGGTAGTGGTGTGAACCCTGCCTTTATAGTGTTTGAATTTGATGAAGGTTCATTGTTAGGCGAAACACCACGCCGAATTTTGGCAAGCTTACGTCGGCTCAATGAACTAGGTTTTAAATTAGCATTAGACGACTTTGGCCGAAACTCAGGGCCACTCCACTTCCTGTACAACTTTCCTTTCCACATGGTTAAGCTTGATCATCGCTTTGTGGCGCAAATTACTAAAAACCCGCGAGCGCAAGCAATGGTGCGGAATATTGTTACCTTGTGCCAAGAATTAGGCATTCGCCTAACGGCAGAAGGTATAGAAAATGAAGCCCAGCTTACTGCGTTAAAAGGCCTTGGTGTGTATTTTGGTCAGGGACAATTACTTGTTTCGCCAGCACAATGGGTTGAAGGGGAAACGGTACTTGAAGCTGAGGTAAAACGTACCGGCACCTAGCCTATTTATTATTGGCCGCTAAGCTTATTCGCCAAGCATTGCCCGAATTCGTGCCACATGAGCAGCATTGCGCTCTTGTTTTGCTTCACCGGTTAGTGGCTCTTTTTTATTGTCTTCCCATTCTAAATCGTCTTGTGGTAATTCCATTAAAAAACGGCTTGGTTCGGGGCGAATAACCTCACCGTATTGCCTACGTTCGCGGGCAATAGTAAAGGTAAGCCGTTGCTGTGCTCGAGTAATTCCCACATAAGCTAAACGGCGCTCTTCTTCAATGTCGTCGTTATCAATACTGGCCTGGTGTGGTAGCAAGCCTTCTTCCATACCCATCATAAATACATAAGGAAACTCTAAACCTTTAGAGGCATGCAGGGTCATTAACTGAACTTGGTCGCCGTCGTCTTCATTGTCTTGGCGCGACAACATATCGCGCAGCGCCAACCGCGCGACAACTTGCTCTAAGCTCATGGCGGGGTGCTCGGCGTCACCTTCGAGCATGCCTACCACCCACCGATATAATTCATTAATGTTTTTAACCCGCATTTCAGCGGCTGTTGGGCTGGGGCTAGTTTCAAACAAATAGTCTTCGTAACCCGTGGCTTGAATTAAGTTTTTAACCGCTTCTATCACATCTATGGTGTCGCCGGTAGCGGCTCGCCTAGCGGTGTCAATAATGTGGGTGAATTCTTGCACGTCATTATAAGCGGCCGTGCCCAACATGGTTTTTAACCCGAAATGTTCACAAGCAGCAAATAAGCTACATTTTTCTTGATGCGCCAACTGACCAATTCGCTCAAGGGTTTGCGGGCCAATGCCACGGCGCGGCACATTAATAACACGCAGCAAGGCATTGTCGTCGTCTTGGTTCACGGCTAACCGTAGGTAAGCCATAATGTCTTTTACTTCGGCGCGAGCAAAAAATGACTGGCCACCGGTAATTTTATAAGGGATGCGGTTCGCCATTAATGCTTTTTCTAAGGGGCGAGATTGATGGTTGCCACGGTACAGCACCGCATATTCACCATAGCGCGTTTGGTGTAAAAAGCGCTCACGAACAATTTCTGCCACCACCCGTTCAGCTTCATTATCTTCATTGCGACCGTAAATAACCCGCAGGGGCTCGCCATACTCCATTTCTGAAAACAAACGCTTTTCAAACACATGGGGGTTATTTTCAATAAGAATGTTAGCGGCTTTCAACACTCGCCCAACGGAGCGATAATTCTGCTCTAGCTTGGTTACGCGTAGGGTTGGAAAGTCTTTTTGCAGTAAAGCTAAGTTTTCTGGCTGCGCTCCGCGCCAAGAATAAATGCTTTGGTCGTCGTCGCCTACGGCGGTAAAACGTCCGCGCTCGCCCACCAGTAATTTCACTAGCTGATATTGGCTAGTGTTGGTGTCTTGGTACTCGTCGACTAACAAATACTGAATACGTTGTTGCCAGCGTAAACGAACGCTTTCGCTTTGAGACAACAGCAGGGTTGGTAATAAAATAAGGTCGTCGAAATCCACCGCGTTGTAAGCTTTTAAGTGGTGTTGGTAGTCGGCATAGAGCTGAGCAAAAAGCTGCTCTTCGGCGTCGTTACCTACGTGCAGCGTGTCGGGTAGTAACATGGAGTTTTTCCAGTTGCCTATTTGCTGCTGCAATTTCTGAATTAAGGCTTTGTCGCCTTGTAAGGTTTCTTCACTTAAGGCGTTAAGTAAAGCGTAGGTGTCTTGGTCGTCAAAAAGAGAGAAGCCCGGTTTATAGCCTAACTGCATACTTTCACGCCGAATCATGTCGAGCCCTAAAGTATGAAAGGTAGACACTCGTAAGCCGCGGGTTTTGTCGCGACCTAAGCGCTGGCCAATTCGCTCCCGCATTTCACGCGCTGCTTTGTTGGTGAAAGTAACCGCCGCTATGTTGCGTGGATTGTAGTCACAATGAGTAATTAAATGTGCTATTTTTTCTGTAATTACTCTGGTTTTACCACTGCCAGCACCCGCAAGCACAAGCATAGGGCCCGTGGTGAATTCTACCGCAGCTTGTTGTTGGGGGTTTAATTGCATGCTCTTTACTCGCTTGAATGAGGAACGGAATTGTACCTGAATTTTATACTAAGCTGAATGACAGTCATTGCGCGTGATATAGTACAGCCTAATTTATTATATTTTGTAGTCGCTAGGAGACCTTATGTTCGATAGTAAAAAAATAGAGCAGCTTGCAAAGCAAATAACCGACAGTATTCCTGCTAGCGTTCGAGGTGCTGCGGATAATATTGAAAGCAAGGTGAAGCAAACACTACAACAGCAGCTAGGGCGGTTAGACGTTGTTACCCAAGACGAACTGGAAGTGCAAAAACAAATGGTGCTGCACCTACGCCAGCGTATCGATACCCTCGAGCAACGATTGACAGCACTTGAAACACCGGAGTCGCCGCAAACGTCATGAGTAGCCGACGCTGGCGGGCTTGCCCTGAATGTGATTGGGTAATGGCACTGCCAGTACTTAAGGCAGGCGAGTCGGCCCATTGCCCACGCTGTGAGCGAGAACTGGTGTATCGTCACGACGCTCCCGCCCAGCGTATTCTAGCCTATGCAGCCAGCGCATTGGTAATGTTGTTGCTTACCCTACCCTTTTCTTTTTTAGCCTTTTCCATGGCGGGTATACAGCAAGAGATAGTTTTGTTCGACGCCGCCCAAGCCATGTTTACTAACGACTGGCCCATTCTTGCCCTACTTATTGCACTAACCATAGTTATTTTACCAGGGCTTTTTTTGGCCGCCATTGTGTACCTATATGCCTCTATTGCTATGCGCACCAAACTACCGGGCACACATTTTTTAGCCCGTATGCTAAGTGGGTTAAAGCCATGGTTAATGACCGATGTGTTTTTGCTGGGTGTACTTATAAGCATAGGCAAACTAATGGGCATGGCCCATGTAGAGCTTGGTTGGTCGTTTGTCGCCTTTTGTTTTTATGTGTTTTTTTTGGTTAGAACCGTTAGTTTAGTTGACGCCGACTGGCTTTGGTTTGCATTGTTACACGAGCCCGCACCACCGCCAGGGGCCTATACGGGCGCAACGGCTGCAAGCCAGGGCATAGTGGGTTGCCCAACTTGTGGGTTATTAAATTCTGAGGCTGAAACAGCGTGCCGGCGCTGCCATGCGTCAATAGTTTCGCCTTCACGCTTTCGCTTACAGGCTACCTGGGCGCTTATTGTTGCCGCCACCATTTTGTATATACCAGCCAATCTTTATCCAATGATGACTACCGTAACCATTGGCGGCACAATATATTCGACGATACTGGGTGGTGTTATGCAATTAATTGAAACAGAAAGTTACGTTATCGCCACCATAATATTCACCGCTAGTTTTATTGTGCCGATAGCTAAAATTATAGCGCTAAGTTATTTGTGCTGGTTGGCGGCACACCCTCAGCCGATGGCAACAAAACGGCGTATGCGGCTGTACCGTATAACAGAAATTATTGGCCGCTGGTCAATGATCGACGTATTTGTGGTCGCAATTACGGTGGCACTTATGCAAGCAGGTCTTATTTTAAGTATTTACCCGGGTGCGGCAGCGGCAGCTTTTGCCGCCGTTGTTATAATAACAATGATTGCCGCTATGACCTTTGACCCGCGATTATTGTGGGCCGCAGTTGACTCAAACATGCAGCAAAGCTCGGAAGAACTAAGCAAACAAAAGCAGGAAGGTTATGGAAATTGAAACGCGTCAAAAAATAGAGCGTGCCGAACGCCGGGTTGGTCGTAAAATTAGCTCCGTATGGCTGGTACCTATTGTTGCGCTAGCCATTGGCGTGTGGATGGCCTACGACACTGTAACTAGCCGAGGGCAGATGATTACTCTAGAGGTCGATCGCGCAGAAGGTATCGAAGCAGGTAAAACCTTAGTGAAAGCGCAAGACGTAGCAGTAGGCCGAGTAGAGGGAGTGCGCTTGGCCGACACCTTCGACTTTGCCCTGATCGATATTCGTATGTACCGCGACACCGACCGGATGCTGAATAGTGCTACGGAATTTTGGGTTGAAAAACCGCGCGTAGGGCGCGAAGGCATTAGTGGTTTAAGTACCTTGTTGTCGGGTACCTTTATTCAGTTGCAGCCGGGTGGTGCGGCCGATACTAAAAATCACTTTGTGGCCTTAACGGCACCCCCTATTACCCCCGCCGATATGGAAGGTGTTCGCATTGTTTTACAGTCTGACGATGCCAGCAATTTGGGCGTTGGCGATCCGATTTTATATCGGGGCTATACGGTGGGGCGCATAGAGCAGGTAGAATTTGAGCCCACCAGCAAGCAAATGACTTATCAGCTTTTTGTACAGGCACCTTACGACAGTTTGGTAACGTCAGATGTACGTTTTTGGCTGCATTCAGGCGCGCAGTTAGACCTAAGTTCAAGAGGTGTTCGGGTAGACATTGGCTCTTTGGAGTCGCTGCTAAGCGGTGGAGTAAGCTTTGCTGCGTTTGAAGAAAATACGCAAGCGGGAATGGTAACAAACAATGCCTCATTTCAGCTGTATCAAAATGAAGAAGAAGCACGGCAGGCGCGTTTCACAGAAGTTATTCACTATGTAATTTTGTTGGAAGACAGTGTTCGTGGCTTAAATAAAGGTTCTCCGGTGGAATATCGAGGAGTGCGGGTAGGCACAGTGGAAGAAGTGCCATTTCAGGGCCTTCACGGCGACACCGATTCAATTCTAGAAATGAAAATTCCCATACTTATTCGGTTTGAACCAGAGCGTATTAATCGCAGTATTAATGCAACCACTTTAGAAGATTGGAAAAAAGACATGGACGATATGTTTCGTAATGGCTTACGGGCTAGTTTGCGGGCAGGTAACTTACTAACTGGGGCGTTATTCGTCGACCTTAATTTTTATCCTGATGAAGTTTATACGGTACCCAACTTAGTCACCGACTATGCCTATTTCCCCTCGGTTACTAATAGTTTTACGCAGCTAGACCAAAAGTTTACCGCACTGTTGGATAGCTTAAACAATATTAAGTTTTCTGAGTTTATTGACACGGCCACTTCTACACTTGCCTACTCTGAACAAACGTTACGTACTATTAATAAAACTAGCGAGCAACTACACAAGCTACTTGAACAAGATGCGATGCAAGAATTACCTACTGTGTTAGTGAGCGCCTTAAACGAGCTAGAGCAAACGTTTGCCGGTTACTCTACCAACGCGCCTGCATATAATGAGCTAACCCAATCGATTGAAAAGTTAAATAGTATTTTGCGTGAATTAGAGCCGTTAAGTGAAACCTTGCGAGACAGCCCACGGGCATTGTTTTTCGACGTGCGCATTCCGCAAGATCCAAAAGTAGGGAGTAACTAATGCAGCGATTATTGGTTGTATTCATAGCTTTATTTTTAACCGCCTGTGCCAGTAAACCGCCAGAATTAAAGCATTATTTGTTGGCAGAGCCGAACTTCAGCCCAGTAAGTAGCAATCTTAGTGTTCAAGTAGCCTTGGGCTCGGTGCGCTTAGCTGAATTTATATCGGGCACAGGGTTGGTGGTAGAAACAGGTAATGCAGAAGTGACCATTACCCGCCAACACCGCTGGGCCGAACGTTTAGACCGCCAGCTGGAACGCCAGCTACGACAAGCCATGAGCCAGCTTTACCCGAACGCCCAATGGGTGCCGGTAGCTAGCGCAGGCAATGTAAATAACATGAATTATCGGCTAGATTTGTATGTAGACGCTTTCCAAGTAAGCAACAGCAACGCTGGCCGAGTGCGGGTGCAGTGGTTTTTACGCACCATGGCAAACGACCAGTTAATAACGGGTATTGTTGATCTGAAAACCCCGTTAAATGGCGAAGGCTATGCAACTGCGGTGGCTGATTTAAGTTCGACTTGGCACCAAGTGTTAGTAACCATGGCTGAGCAGGTGCAAGCAGCAAGCTACCAATAGCAGAAACAAAAAGGTGAATAATGACCAACAATTTGTTGCCAGCGTTTCCCGCTCGCCGCATTTGGCAAAAAGCAGCCCACAATGCATTTACCGACTTAGCTTGGTTTAAAAATGCTTGGTGGTGCGTGTTTCGAGAAGCCAGTAACCATGTGTCGGGCGACGGTCGTATTCGCCTTATTCGCTCAGTTGAGGGTAAGCATTGGCGTACTATACAAGTGTTTTCTCTTGAGGGAGATTTAAGAGATCCAAGTTTAATTGTTACTCCGGAAGGGAAGTTAACGCTACTAGCAGCATTTAAAGTTGATCGCAAAACCCATGGCTATTCGCACCAAGTGTACGCTTGGCAGTCGAACACTGGCCGCCAGTGGCAAGCGCCTAGCGCCGTGGGTGAAAAAGACCTATGGCTGTGGCGCGTTGCTTTTCAAGGAAACACAGGCCTAGGTGTGGCTTATAAAGTGGGCGGCGACTACCACACCCGGCTTTATAGCACCCAAGACGGCGTACAATACCAGCAAATTCTTGAGCGCTTCCGTGGCGAGCATATTCGCGATGAATACAGCAATGAAAGCGGCTTGTGTTTTGATCAAAGCGGTACCGCATGGTGTTTACTGCGGCGCGATCCCCAGCATGCCTTGTTAGGCTCTGCAGCCCCGCCTTATACCCAGTGGCAGTGGCGTGAATGCAACCAACGTATTGGTGGGCCAGTCATGGTGTGTTTAACCGACGGCCGCTTGCTTAGTGTGGTCCGCTTGTATGGTTATACCGATGGCGAACTTACTTCGGCACGTACCAGTTTTGCTTGGGTGAATCGCGACACGGGAGAACTGACTGAATGCGGTACCTTACCTTCGGCAGGCGACACCAGCTACGCAGGTTTAATCGTTCGTAATAACACGGCTTATGTGAGTTATTATTCGTCGCACGCCAATAGCCCTTATGGTAAAGCCAAACCCGCCATTTATTTTGCCGCAGTGCCGCTAAACGAATTAAAACCGGAGCCGGTATGAAGCTTGGCTGGCGCTATTTAAGTACCCGCTGGCAGTTTTTTATTGCTATAGCAGGCACTAGCTTGTTGTTAGTCGCCATTGTGCTAACCGGGGTGCGCAGTTATTTTTCTTACAACTTCACTGAATATTTGGCTGCCCAAGAGCGCGAGCGATTAAGCCAAGTGGCGCTGGTGCTAGGCGACTACTATGGCCAACAGAACACTCGGCAACACAGCCAGCCGGCAGTAGAAAACAATAATCTAAACCAATGGCAGCAAACCCTTCGAGCTATTCAACGCGATGTGTTTTTTAACCCTGATAAACTAAACCTAGACACTCAACTGGCGTTTACCCAATTGCATTTAATAACCCCAAGTGGCGACACGGTGTTTGGCCAGCCTATAGAAAACGCCGTGTCTGTAGCCGTTATTGTTAGGTTATCTCAGGTTGGGTCATCGCAAGGCGAACCAAAAGTGGTTGGGCACTTATATGCGCCGCGCCCAGAAGGGGCGAATGCCCCTATTGATGAGGTATTCCAAGCGCAGCAAGCAAGCGCCTTTGTTTTTGCAGGGCTACTGGCAGTGTTATTAGCCGCACTGGCGGCCATTGGGGTTAGCTTTGTATTGCGTAAACGGCTTTTAGCCCTGGCAAAAGTAAGTCGGGCCTTAGCCAAGGGTGAATATGCGGCAACAGCCGATGCCAGTGGCAATGACGATATTAGCGTGCTTGCAGGCGATATGAATGCTTTAGCCAATACTCTAGCTATTAGCAGAGAGCAGCGGCGCCAGTTACTAGCCGATGTTGCCCATGAACTGCGTACACCATTAACCGTGCTGCAAGGTGATATTGAAGCAGTACAAGACGGTATACGCCAAGCCGACAGTAAGCATCAGGCACGGCTACACCAACAGGTGCTCCATTTGGCGCGCTTAACGGAAGACTTGCACCAATTAGCTCAGGCCGACTCAGGTGCCTTGGCGTATCAAAACGAACTCTGTGACGTGTCTGCCTTAACCAAGCAACTAGTTGACGGCTACAAAAACCGAGCGGCACAGAGCGGTTTAGTACTCACTTACAATGTAGTGGGTACACCTTATGAGCTGTTCGTAGACCCAGTACGTTTGCAACAAGCACTCACCAACCTATTAGAAAACAGCCTGCGTTATACCGCCGGCCCTGGCACCATTAACTGCACCTTAGACTTTACCAACGCAGAGCAGGTAAGCTGGCGCCTTGAAGATTCAAGCCCCGGGCTAAGTGCTGAGCAGTGCACCAGGCTGGGCGAGCGTTTGTACCGACCCGATAGCGCCCGCAGCAGAAGCTCTGGCGGCAGTGGGCTAGGTTTAGCTATTGTGCGCAGTATTGTGAAGTCACACCAAGGCAGTATTAGCTTTGCCCCTAGCCCTTTAGGTGGGCTGAGTGTAGAGCTTAGAATACCACGGGGTAAAGTATGAGCTTAACCAACGCACACCCTGCTGAAATATGGCTGGTGGACGACGAGCCAGAAATCCGCTCTATTTTACGCGACTACCTAGTTCACGCAGGTTATATATGCCGAGAGTTTGAACATGGTGAAGCCATGCTAGCAGCGCTGGCAGAAGGTGGGCAGGCAGCAGAGCCGGCACTTATATTACTCGACATTATGATGCCCGGCATGGATGGCTTAGAAGTATGCCGCACGCTGCGCGAGCGCAGTAAAGTTCCGGTGCTTTTTTTGACCGCGCGACACGACGAATTTGATCGTATTCTTGGTTTAAAGCTTGGCGCCGACGATTACTTAGTAAAGCCTATTAGCCCTCGCGAAGTAGTAGCAAGGGTGGAAGCTATGTTGCGACGAATTCAATGGCAAGGAAAAAAACAGGAAAAAGTAAGCAGCCCCTTACAGCTTGACCATAATGCACTCGAAGTGCGAATTGACGGGGTGTTGCTAACCTTAACCGTGGTGGAATTTCGTTTGCTGGCAACATTAAATGAGAAACCAGGCCGAGTGTTTAAGCGGAACGAATTAATAAACGCGGCCTACGACGACCACCGCATTGTGAGTGACCGCACCGTCGACAGCCATATTAAAAACCTACGGGCAAAAATGGCTGAAGCAGCTCCCAAGCGAGAGCTGATTCAGTCGGTTTATGGCATGGGTTATAAGTTAGTGCCATCTTCGTAGCAATTATTCTCCAGTTAAATCAAATTTCCTAATGGGTAAAGTTCGTGTAAATAGCACTCAGCCCAAAAAACCTTATGGCAGATTAGTTAGCAACATTTTACTAACAATAAAGCTAAGTAAATCTTGAGGTGCGTAATAATGAAACATTGGATGCTGTTATTACTCCTTATCTTTTGCATGGGTGCACATGCAAACGAGGTAATGTATGACTTTAAAAAAGGCGAGGATGGTAAGCCCGTAGGCTGGACGTTCTCTTCGCCAGACCATGTATTTATTGATAGTGATGAACTCTATCAGGGTAAAAACAGTGTTCGATTAGTTATACCTGAGCATGCTCCTAATGGCGAAAGCTGGGTATTTCAACGCATCCCTTTTCACTTTAAAGCAGAACAAATTGAGCTTAGGGCAAGGGTGAAAGTTAAGCGTGCAGAAGGAGGAATAGGGCTTCAACTCAGCCTCTTTCAAGACATAAACAGACAAAGACTGGAGTTTAGTAATAGTGATTTTGTTGTAGACGAGGGTGCAGAATGGCAGCAGGTGCGAATCATTCAAAAGGTGTCGCCACATGCGGACTCTATCTTGTTTGGTGCAGATCTGTATGGCCCAGGCCAAGCTTGGTTAAGTGACATTGAGCTTTGGGCTGATGGAGAGAAGGTCGTTTATTTACCGGACACGCCCGACTTGGTTGCCTCATCTACTAGTAAGAAACTGGCAAGCTTAGATCCTGTTGATATAGCTTGGTCTGAACTGAGTAGGCAGAGCGCAGAACAGCTAGCTGAACTAATCAAAGTATGGGGGTTTATAAAATACTTCCACCCGAATGTAGCCGGTGGCCAATATGATTGGGATTTATCCTTTATAGAGTCATTACACCTTTTGCTCGAGAAAAACGACCTATCTCAGGCGTTAACAACACTGTTAGAAACGGCAGGAACGCCAAGCTACCCCACTGAAGAACTCCATACGCCAACTCATCAAATACTCGAATTGAACGCTAGTGACTGGCATGCCGCACAGGAAACCTATGGTGACGTTATAGCAGAAGCTTTACAGCAATTGGCTATGAACCGTTATAAGTTTGGCGAGAGCCGTTACGCATTTGCGGACAGTATGGGATTAACAACTTATGCAGCAGAAAACAAGATAGATGCGGCAGGCTTTGAGCACGAACTACGGCTGCTTGCTTTAGCACGGTTGTGGAATGTTATTGAATATTGGTTTCCGTATCAGCAACAGTTAGAGGGAAGTTGGCATGCCCATTTACCCACGTATATAGAAAAAATTTCCCAAGCCAATACTCAGGCAGACTTTCACTTTGTAATGCAATCACTCACTTCACAGCTTAACGATGGTCACGCCGAACTGCGCCCAAGCGTTTTCACTGCAGGAAGATGCCAACAACCTGTAACGGTTCGTTACTTAGACTCCCAGCTTGTGATTACCCAGTTGCATGGTGACATGTTAGCAGCGGACAAACTCAAGCTAGGAGACTTGCTGCTTGCTATCGATGGGGTAAATTTGGAAAACAAATTACAACAACTACTGCCTGCTTTCCCTGCGAGTAATGCCATGTCTGGCCACTATTATTTATCGAATAAATTATTGAGTAGAGAGTGTGAATCACTACCTAGCAGACTACTTGTTGGTAGAGACGGAGAAGAAATAGAGGTTGAAGTAGGCAATTATGTGGAGGCTAGGCTAGTAGCAGGCGACCACGGGCTGCTGGGTGATTCAGTACAGCTACTAAAGGGTGATATTACTTATATAAAGCTAGCGGGTTTAAATTGGGACGGCGTCGATGAGGCTTTTGAGCAGGTTCGTAGTACTGGCAAAATGATTATTGATGCACGCGGATACCCGCACGACTTTGTATTGTATGACGTGGGCGGGCGTCTAACACATAAACCGCTGGAGTTTGCACAACTAGCGCAAGTGGACCCATCAACGCCAGGGCAGGTGCAGCTCATTGATTTTCAACCAACGTTAGAACCCGCCGATTCAGATTATTTAGCAGAAGTTGAAGCTATAATAATATTAGTTGATGAAGCAACCATGAGTCAGGCTGAGTTTAGTGTGATGGCTTGGCGAGAGCTACCACGTACCCTGGTGCTTGGTAGTACCACGGCAGGTGCCATTGGCAATATAAGAAGTTTGCTTTTACCAGACGGAACGTCAGTGTTTTTTACCGGCTTAAGAGTGTTGGATACTGAAGGTAACGACGTACAGCAGGTAGGGATTGTGCCCGACATTTATGTGCTGCCAACTATGAAAGACATTCAAAGCGGCCGTGATGTTTTAGTAGATAAAGCTATAGAATGGTTTGAAACAAACAGTAACTAAAGCATTGTGCCCGCATAAGGGCACAATTATTGTTAGTAAGGAGTATCACCACAGCTTTTCTTTGTCGGCCTTGGTTATAAGCTTACTAATTAAATAGGCACATAAAAACAACGCAGGTGTAGCAAACATATTAGGCGCTTTAGTTACAGGTAACAGCCAAGAAATACAGCCAACCAAAAGGGCAATATACTCCACAGATATTAGTGACCGTCGTTTTGTAACACCTAGCATGGAAAGCTTGAACGAGAGTGTAAAAATATCTGTGTAAATGGCATTCTTAACAATATCGAAGAAGGATATCAGAATGCCAATATCAGACAAACTCATCGACCAGCTGCTTGTCGGCTGTGATTCCCCAGAAGACATCTTA
>NZ_JAMFTN010000028.1 GCF_023922585.1 Aliidiomarina quisquiliarum | reverse complement strand
TATATACTAAATGTATATAAAAGCAAACGTTGGCCGCTGGCCTTTGGTGATGTATAACCTGAGTAAGCCACCACTTCGGATGATTAAAGCATTCGCGCTGGCTTCAAGCTAAAACCAGTTAAAACCAGTTAAAACCATAACTGAGCATAGCAGAAACCCCATAAACGTCTGAGTGTTTTAAGGGCCGATACCAAGTTTCAACGCTATAACCAAACCCACCTGGGTTATGGCTATGCCAGCCTAAAGCTAAGCTTGGCCCGGTTCCCTTGGTTTCACGAAAAGGAAGATTTTTTTCTGCAAGTTTATATTTATAGTGGTGTAGCCCACCTTTTACATAAAACGACTTGGGCGCTTCTGTAAAACGATACTTTAGTTCCAATGGCACGCTATCAAGTTTCGCTTCATCATAAAAAAGACTCCCTACAGCCCGCAGGCTTACAGACCACTTAGCGCTAAGTTGTTGCTCAATGCCAGGCAGGGGTATAGGGTTTATTTGAGGGAAGTCTCCTGAATATTTTGTATCCCAGCCTTTCGACACATCCAAAAAAATAAGGCGTGTTTCTAGGTTGTTATTGTTTTCTTCTGCGGCCAACTTATTTGGTGTAAAAGCCCAAACAAAAAAAACAGCAACAATATAAATATACTTCACTATTCCTTCTCTCCACAAAGCCAGTAAATTTTCATTAAAATATATAACACATTGAATACAAAAAAAAAGCCTGACTTGGTTTATACCCAAATCAGGCTTTTTGCTGAGCGGTTCTATTGCACTTTTATTGCATTTTTTACTGCATTAACGGCGAGGTGGACACCGAGAAGTCATACCCTTCAATTTTCGCACCGGCAATAAGGGTGTGAATATATTGGGCGATGGCTTTATGGCGCACTTTTTCGTTTAAGTAGTCGCGAATTTTTTCGCGCACATCCATAAACTCAAGTGGCAAACCAGCTACCTTTCGCTCAACCCACACAATATGGAAGCCATAACGGCTTTCAATAGGTGCGTCGTACAAGCCAGGTTCAAGTGAAAACACCACACGCTCAAACTCTGGCACTGTTTGGCCTTTGCTTATTTGCCCCAAACTGCCGCCGGTTTCTTTCGACGGACAAGCGGAGTGAGCCTTAGCTAAGCGAGCAAAGTCGCCGCCTGCTTTCAGTTGTTTAATAAGCTCTTCGGCAATAGTAAGGGCTTCCATTCTTGGCTTGTCTTCACCTGGAGGCGCAGCCAATAAAATATGCTTTGCTTCCATCAGAGGTGACGTCGTGAACTTATCGCGGTTTTGCTCGAAATAAGTACGGCACTCTTCCTCACTTGCTTCAGGAACGTTAACTTCTTTTTCGATCAGCTGATCGAGGAAGTCTTCTTCGTTCGCAGGAGCATTCGCATCTTGCACGTCTAAACCAAGTTCGGCAGCCCGCTGCTTTAACAACTCACCAATAATAAGTGCTTCGGCGGCTTGAAACATGGCATCACGCTGCGATGTTGCAGGGTGATACTGCATTTCCTCTAGTACTGCTTTTTCTTCAATAACCGCTTCGTTTACGTGGATCATAACTACCTCTTGCTAGGATGACGACTACGTACTATTTGCTGCTTACGCCCAATATATTTTACCGGCACACTCCAAATGTGTACTAAACGGCTGAACGGGAATAATACAAACAAAGTAACACCCCAGAATACATGCGCTTTATAAATCCAGTGGATATCAGACATATACGCAACAGCTTTGTCTGGGTGGAAGGTTAGCAAGTAACGCGACCAGCTCATTAGGTCTTTCATTACATGACCGTCCATGTGCCCAGTAGATACAAAGATAGTAATAATACCTAGAATTAGCTGCCAATAAATTAACAGTAAAATTAAGGTGTCCATCAGTGAACTACTGGCGCGTACCCGTGGGTTAAACAACCGACGCCATACCAACATGGTTAAACCAATGAAGCAAATGACACCGAAGAAACCACCCACACCTAATGCAATCATTTGTTTTTGCGCTAGCGAAATGCCAAGTAATTCCCATAACTCGTAGGGCATAACCAAGCCGGCAAAGTGTCCGGCAAAGATCATAATAATACCCACGTGGAAAAACACGCTGGCAAAACGAAAATACTTATTACTAAGCATTTGGCTTGACTGCGCCTTCCAAGTATATTGCTCGCGATCATAGCGGAGCGCGCTGCCCAAAAAGAAAATGACTGATGCAATATAGGGGTAGATCCCAAACATCAACAGATCTAAGTTCATGGTTATTCTCCTTGCTTCGCTGCTGGCTCGCTGTTTTTTAACAGCTCCTCAGCCCACTGAATAGGTACAAATTGGTCTTTGCGCTGCCCTTCAGATGGGCGGCTAGTGCCAGTACTGCAGCCTTCGGCGTTGGAATCGGGGCCAAATGTAACCATTTCCTCTTCCCACACCTTGTCAAGTGCTTCCCTGGTGTCGTCGCGCTCTTCAGTAGCTATTTGGCTGTGAATGTCGGCCATGTCTACTTGTACGCCCGACAAATTCAGTAAGCTATTGGTTAACGCAGCATAGTTACTTTCGCGCTGCTCTAAGCGGGCAGTGAGCGTAGCTAGAATATGCGCAATTTCTTGTAAGCCAAGCACCAAGTTTTCTTCGCCTTGGGTTGATAAAAACTCAAGGTAAAGTGGAATATAGTCGGGTAATTCCCGCACACCAATTTCCAAACCAGCTTCTTTATATTGGTTTAATAAATCGACCATTGCTTGGCCACGAGCACGCGACTCGCCATGGATATGTTCGAATAATAGTAACGAAAGCGAACGACCGCGTTCAAACAGGCTGTTATATTCAGACTGCCAGTCCATTAGGTCGCCACTAAAACGTTGCTCAACAAAGTCGACCATGTTTTGCTTTCGTTCTGGAGCCAGTTTAGACGTTGCGATAACGTCTAAAAAGGCTTGCTTTGCTTCGGCCAACTCTTCTGTTGGGTAGTCCAGTAGCAAAGATATAACTTGAGCAATTTGCATTGTATTAGTCCTTCATTACTACTGGAATGACTTTACGTACGCCTTTTTTGTCGCCACCGAACAAGTTTAAGTCGCTGTCGCCACCACCACACCCGCTACCGAAGGTGAAACCACATTCGCCTTTCAGGTCGTATGCGTTTTGTGCATACGCTTGTGCGCTGGTTGGGATAACAAAGCGGTCTTCGAAGTCTGCTAACGCCATATAGCGATACATTTCTTCAACCTGGTTTGGTGTTAAGCCCACTTGTTTGAGCACTTCAAAGTCTTCCACGCCGTCTACCTGCTGTGCACGTTTGTATGCACGCATTGCAATCATACGTTCAAGTGCGCGTTCTACCGGTGCTTCGTCACCAGCTGTCAGCAAGTTTGCTAAATAACGTAATGGAATACGTAACGACTTCAGGTCTGGTATTTCACCATTCATACCCACGTGGCCTGCTTCTACTGCCGATTGAATCGGTGATAGTGGCGGCACATACCAAACCATTGGTAAGGTTCTGTATTCTGGGTGTAATGGTAAAGCTACTTTCCATTCCATTGCCATCATGTATACCGGCGAGCGCTGTGCTGCTTTTAACCAGTTGTCGGCAATGCCTTCCTTCTTCGCCGCTGCGATCACTTCTGGATCGAATGGGTCGAGGAATAAGTCGATTTGCGCTTGGTATAAGTCTTTTTCGTTCGGAGTATTAGCCGCCGCTTGAATTTTGTCAGCGTCGTACAATAAAACACCTAGGTAACGAATACGGCCTACGCAGGTTTCTGAACAGGTCGTTGGTAAGCCCGCTTCAATACGCGGATAACAGAAGGTACATTTTTCTGATTTACCCGTTTTCCAGTTGTAGTAAATTTTCTTATACGGACAGCCCGACACGCACATGCGCCAACCACGACATTTGTCTTGGTCGATAAGCACGATACCGTCTTCTTCCCGCTTATAAATAGCGCCCGAAGGGCACGCCGCTACACACGCTGGGTTTAAGCAGTGCTCACATAAGCGTGGTAGGTACATCATGAAGGTTTTTTCAAACTGACCGTAAATGTCTTTTTGTATTACTTCATTGAAGTTAACGTCTTTTTTCCGCTTTTCGAATTCGGTACCAAGAATTTCTTCCCAGTTTGGGCCCCACTCGATTTTTTCCATGCGCTTGCCGCTAATAAGCGAGCGCGGGCGTGCTACAGGCTGGTGCTGTGAGTCGCCAGCCGTATGTAAATGCTGATAATCAAAATCGAACGGCTCGTAATAGTCGTCAATTTCAGGTAAATCAGGGTTGGCAAAAATATTGGCTAAAATACGCAACTTGCCGCCCATTTTAAGGCGCAACTTGCCTTTTTTGGTGCGTTCCCAACCACCATTCCACTTCTCTTGGTTTTCCCATTCTTTGGGAAAGCCAACACCCGGCTTGGTTTCAACGTTGTTAAACCATGCATACTCAACCCCTTCGCGCGAGGTCCATACGTTTTTGCAGGTGATGGAGCAAGTATGGCAGCCGATACACTTGTCCAGATTTAACACCATGCCAATCTGAGCTCTAACTTTCATAATCGTCTTCCTAAAATTTGGTGAACCCGTGAGTAAAATCAATGTTAGCGTGGCGCTTACAGCTACTTAAATAGCCGTAAGCGCCGGTAACATTACTCAGTATCGAGCCAATCAACTTTGTCCATCTTGCGTATTATGACAAACTCGTCGCGGTTACAGCCCACCGTACCGTAGTAGTTGAAGCCGTAACTTTGTTGAGCATAGCCACCAATCATGTGGGTGGGTTTCATGACTGCTCGTGTTACCGAGTTATGAATACCACCGCGCGTACCGGTCATTTCTGAACCTGGCACATTCACGATCCGCTCTTGGGCGTGATACATCATGCTCATACCTTCTGGTACACGTTGCGATACCACAGCTCTGGCAGCTATAGAACCATTCACGTTGAATATTTCTATCCAGTCGTTGTCGACCAAGCCTGCTGCTTTAGCGTCAATTTCCGACAACCACACAATTGGACCACCGCGTGACAGGGTCAGCATGAGTAAGTTGTCTGAATAAGTACTGTGAATACCCCACTTCTGGTGCGGTGTAATCCAGTTCAGTACAATTTCCTTGTTACCGTTTGGCTTTTTGTTCAACACTGGCGCAACGGTTTTCAAGTTAATTGGTGGCTTGTACACACACAGGTTTTCACCAAAGTCGCGCATCCACTCGTGGTCTTGGTAGAACTGTTGGCGGCCGGTTATGGTGCGCCATGGTATGTATTCGTGCACGTTGGTATAACCTGCGTTATATGACACATGCTCGTCTTCCAAACCAGACCAAGTGGGCGACGAAATGATTTTTCGTGGTTGTGCCACTATGTCGCGGAAACGAATGGTTTCGTCTTCTTTCGGCTTCGCTAAGTGGGTATGGTCGCGGCCAGTAAATTCACCGAGTGCAGCCCATGCTTTAACTGCTACGTGGCCGTTGGTTTCTGGAGCAAGTGACAAAATAACTTCACATGCATCAATAGCCGAGTCGATAATTGGACGGCCTTTGTTAACACCTTCTTCCACGTGCTTACGGTTTAGTTCACCAAGGAAGTCTACTTCAGCTTGCGTGTTCCAGTTGATACCTTTACCGCCATTACCCAGCTGGTCCATAAGTGGGCCAAGCGAAGTAAAGCGCTGGTAGGTATTCGGGTAGTCACGCTCAACTTCTACAATGTTGGGCATGGTAACACCAGGAATAGCTTCACATTCGCCTTTCCACCAAGCTTTAACCCCATAAGGTTGAGCTAATTCGTTTGGCGTGTCGTGCTGCATTGGCACTGTTACCACGTCGGTTTGTACCCCTAAGTGGCCTACACATACGCGTGAGAATTCTTTGGCAATGCCCTTAAAGATTTCCCAGTCGCTACGTGCTTCCCAAACTGGGTCGATGGCAGCAGTTAACGGGTGAATAAACGGATGCATGTCCGAGGTATTCATGTCGTCTTTTTCGTACCAGGTAGCCGTTGGTAATACTACGTCTGAATATAAACAGGTGGTTGACATGCGGAAGTCTAGGGTTACCCATAGGTCTACCTTGCCTTCAGCACCTTCTTCTACCCATTCAGCTTCGTCTGGTTTTTGTCCGCCGAACTGGCCTAAGTCTTTACCGAGCAAGCCATGTTTAGTACCCAATAAATGCTTAAGCATGTATTCGTGGCCTTTGCCCGATGAACCTAATAAGTTCGAGCGCCAGATAAACAAGTTACGCGGGAAGTTTTGCGGGTTGTCTGGTTGTTCAGCAGCAAATTTCAAACTGCCACTTTTCAGTTGGTCAACCACATAGTCTTTCGCTGTCATACCTGCTTTTTCTGCCGCGGCAGTAAGACCAAGCGGGTTTACGTTTAACTGTGGCGCCGACGGTAACCAGCCCATACGCTCTGCCCGAATGTTGAAATCAAGAATGCTTGACTTCCATTTGTCTGGGTTTGCTAAGGGTGAAATAAGCTCGGTCATTTCTAACTTCTCGTAGCGCCATTGGCTAGAGTGGTTATAGAAGAACGAGGTACCGTTCATGTGACGTGGCGGGCGCTGCCAGTCAAGCGCAAACGCTAATGGCTGCCAACCGGTTTGTGGGCGCAGTTTTTCTTGGCCCACATAGTGCGCCCAACCACCACCACTTTTACCGATACAACCACACATCATTAGCATGTTAATTAAACCGCGGTAGTTCATGTCCATGTGGTACCAGTGGTTTAGTGCTGCCCCCACGATGATCATGGAACGACCTTGTGTTTTATGTGCGTTACGACCAAATTCGGTAGCAACACGAATAACGTCGGCTGGTTGTACGCCGGTAATCGCTTGTTGCCATTCTGGTGTGTAAGGAACGCTGTCTTCGTAGCTTTGCGCACGATTCGGGTCGTTTATACCGTTATCGACACCGTAGTTCGCTAGTAACAAGTCGAATACGGTTGCAACAAGCGCGGTTTCACCATTTGCTAGCTGCACGCGCTTAGCTGGCATACGACGCATTTGTAATTCGTCGTGGGCCGTATGTTGGAAGTACTCATACTCGTGCGGCTTACCGCCAAAGTATGGGAAAGCTACATCGACAATTTCATCGGCATGGTCTTTAAGCGACAAGTGTAGGTCGACTTCGCCGTCTTTGTCTTTTTGCTCTAGGTTCCATTTACCTTTTTGCCCCCAACGGTAGCCTATTGCTCCATTCGGGCTCACCAAACGGTCGCCATTGCGGTCTACGGCAATGGTTTTCCAGTCTGGGTTGTTTTCTTCACCTAAGTTGTCGACTAAGTCGGCAGCACGTAAGAAACGACCTTGTGTTAGTTTTCCGTTCGCTTCTTCCAACATTACTAACATGGGCATGTCGGTATAACGACGCACGTAGTCTTGGAAGTAGTCGCTTGGATTATTAACGTAGAATTCTTTTAAAATAACGTGGCCAAAGGCCATTGCTAACGCCGCGTCGGTACCTTGGCGTGGTGCTAACCAGGTGTCACCAAACTTCGACGCCTCAGAGTAGTCTGAGGTAATAACGCAGGTTTTAGTGCCTTTATAACGCACTTCCGTAAGGAAGTGAGCGTCGGGGGTACGGGTTTGAGGTACGTTCGAGCCCCACACAATAATGTAGTTCGAGTTATACCAGTCGGCCGACTCAGGAACGTCGGTTTGCTCGCCCCATACTTGTGGTGAGGCCGGTGGTAAGTCACAGTACCAGTCGTAAAAGCTTAAGCAGTTACCGCCAATAAGAGACAAGTAACGTGACCCAGCAGCGTAAGACACCATGGACATAGCCGGAATTGGCGAGAAGCCGCTCACTCGGTCAGGACCAAATTCCTTGGTGGTGTACACGTTAGAGGCAGCAATTAGCTCGTTCACTTCGTCCCATGAAGCGCGTACAAAACCACCTAAACCACGGCGTTCTTTGTAGCTTTTCGCTTTCACTGGATCGTTCACAATCGAAGCCCAAGCGTCTACTGGGTCGCTGTGCACAGCTTTAGCTTCACGCCATAGCTTCATGAGCTGTTGGCGCATTTGTGGATACTTCAACCTGTTGGCGCTATAAATATACCAAGAATAGCTAGCCCCACGTGGGCAGCCACGCGGTTCATGGTTGGGTAGATCAGGACGTGTTCGTGGGTAGTCGGTTTGCTGTGTTTCCCACGTAACCAAACCGTCTTTGACGTATATTTTCCAGCTACACGAGCCAGTACAGTTCACGCCATGCGTTGAACGTACTACCTTGTCGTGCTGCCAGCGTTGACGATAACCGTGTTCCCAGGTGCGATCTTCATCGGTCAGAACCCCATGCCCATCGGAAAAGGATTCTTTCTTCTGTTTGAAGAAGCGCAGTTTGTCGAGTAAATGACTCATTGTTCAGACTCCAGTCTAGCTACTGCATTCATGTTACAAAGCAAACACTATGGTAAAGTGAGTTTATTGTGCTTGATCTGCATCAAGGGGGCTAGCGCAAGTTCCTAACTAACCCGAGGGTGAATACCCCGCTGGTGGTATGTGCATAAGTAACGCAAGCTATTGATATACAAGACTTCAAAGTGGCTTTTTGTAGCTTTCATTTTACGCTTAAAGCGAAATCAGATAAAAAGGGGTAGATGCCTTGAAACAATACCAATCTTCGCTTGCAGGCAACATTAGCTTGGCTTTATTTGCCATTGTTGGGCTGTCGCTAGTTACCTTACTTACTAGTTATTGGCTGTCTGAACAAGTGAACCGCGACCCCGAAGCATTAAACGTTGCAGGCGCACTACGCTATCAAACTTATTATGTAGCCTTAGCTGCAAGCCGCGAAAACCCAGCTCTTTTAACAGAGGCCCTCGATGCCATTAATGCGTCTTGGCAGCACCGTACTTTTCAACGTTTTGAGCATGCTGAACCTAGTGTGTTTGAATACTATGAAACTACCAAGCAAAGTTGGCTGCTACTGGAACAGCAAATAAGGCAGCAGCAATTAAATAGCGATGAATTATTTGCACAGTTAAACCATCAGGTGGCACGTATCGACACCATGGTAAGCCTTATTCAACAAGACGCCGAACACACCGTGCGCTCGTTACGCTTGCTATTTATTTTTGCTTTTTTCACTAGTGTCGTACTTGCTGTGGTGGTGCTGTACTGGTTACGTGTACGTTTTCAAATACCTTTGTCTAATTTACAACATGTAGCCCAGCAAATTGGCCATGGCGATTTTACCGCCCGAGTAAAGGTAGCCAAACAACACGATGAGTTGAGCGAGCTAGGTACCACCATTAATAAAATGACCGATACTATTGGCTATATGTACGGACATTTAGAGCACCGGGTAGACGAGCAAACAAAGCATTTGCAACGTAGCCATACTACCCTGCAGTTGTTGTATGACATATCAACCCGTATTAACGACCACTCGCTTAATTATAACGACTTCCGTGACACCACTATGAAACTGCGCGACGTGCTTAAACTAGGTGAACTTGAGCTGTGCTTAGTAACTGAAACCGGCGATTCGCCCTACATGCAGTTTCATTCTAACCTGCCTGAGCAGTTACCATGCGCAGCTATTAATTGTGCTGAATGTCTTCGCCGTGACGACACTATTACCGTTGAAGGAGGGGTTCGCTCATACTTCTACCCACTTCGGCGTGACGAAAAGCGCTTTGGGGTATTAGTGGCGCGCTGTAAAGAGCATGAAGTAATGCACGACTGGCAAAAGCGGCTATTAAAATTAGTATCGGATCAACTGGCCTTGGCACTTAGCTTAAAATTTGAAGAAGACCAAGTACGCCGTTTAGCCATGGTGAATGAGCGCACTGTGATTGCCCGTGAATTGCACGACTCATTAGCGCAAGCGCTGTCGTATTTGAAAATTCAAGTGGTGCGTTTAAACAAAGGGATTGCCAATAAAAACGAAGAGGTAATTAAAGACGTATCGGCAGAGCTTAAACACGGCCTAGACTCGGCTTACCGCCAGCTTAGAGAGCTACTAACCACCTTCCGTTTAAAAATAGACGGGGGTGGCTTATTAAACGCATTAGAAACCACTATGAAGCAACTGCACGCACAATCGGAAATGGCCATACTGTTAGATTACCGTATTGCCGACGTACCCCTTGAGCCCCACGAAGAAATTCATTTATTACAAATAATTCGAGAAGCCAGCCAAAATGCTATTAATCATAGTAAAGGCACTAACGTGAGCATTCTGATTGAGCATGCACCAGAAGGCTTTATAACCTTATATGTAGACGACGACGGCATGGGTATAGCAGAGCACCCAGAACGGTTGAATCACTACGGGTTGGCCATTATTAAAGAGCGCGCCCGCCATTTAGGTGGCACTGCTGATATTAGTCGCCGTAGTGGAGGTGGTACCCGGGTTAGCTTTACTTTTGTACCGAAGTCGATGCAGCGGCAAAACCCTGAAATAAGCGAAGACTTACATGCGGGCTAGCGCTACAAAAAAGCCCGCTCATGCTTGCACATGAACGGGCCACTACAACCTACTTAATACGCACTACGGGTTATAAAACTCACCTGACTTACGTAAGTAGTAGAACCAGTTAATGCCAATACATACGGCATAGAACAAGGCGAACCCAACCATGGCTTTACCTGGTTCACCAGCTGCAATGCGCTCACCAAATACTTGAGGTATGTAGAAGGCACCATAAGCAGCAACGGCCGATGTCCAACCGAGTACCGGACCTGCTTGTTCACGCGGGAATATAACCGCAATACTACGGAAAGTAGAACCGTTACCAATACCGCTAGCGGCAAACAAGCCTAGGAACAGTAAAAAGAATGGCATGAATGATTCTTCTGGCATTGGCGAGTGATAGGCCACCTTCATGTAATGCCCTGCGCCAACGGCAAATATCACCATAAAAATTGCACACACGTGGGTAACTGCAGCGCCACCAAACTTGTCGGCCAACCAGCCACCTACTGGGCGAATAAGAGCGCCAATAAATGGGGCGATCCAGGCATAGGTGAGTGCGCTTGGTGCATTCGGATTTATTGTGTCGTGGGTCATTACCCCGTCGACAATAATATGGCTGTTACCAAAAATAATTTTAATTGACAACGGGAATGCCGCAGCAAAACCAATGAAAGAACCAAAGGTCATTACGTATAAAATACTCATTACCCAAGTGTGCTTATTGTCGAAGATTTTATACTGCTGCGAAAGGTTTTCACCAACGCCGCCAGGTATTACCTTTAACACAAATACAGTAACCGCAAGCACCGCTACAATAACCAGTTCTTTGGGCACACCAAAACCCGAACCATTTGCTTCTGTTGGTAGCATTAGCCACAAACCACCTGCAGAGGTAACAAAGCCAACACCTAACATGCCAATAATAATGGCAAAGGCGATAAGGGCGTGTGGTTGCTTAGGCGTAACCTCGGGGGTATTAATGTTGTTCATACCAAACCAAGTTGCAAAAGCTAAAGGAACCAGCAACAACAGCCATACAAAACCTGCGTTTTGAATCCAAGTTTCGCTACCTGCTGGAATAGTGCCTATTAAAGTACCGCTGGCTTTTTGCAGAATCATAGACTCGCCGCCGCCAATCCAAGTAAAGGCACCGAAAGTCATAAACAAGGGTACCAACACCTGCATACTGGTAACACCAAAGTTACCTAAACCGGCATTTAAGCCTAAAGCAAGGCCTTGCTGCTTACGTGGAAAGAAAAAGCTAATGTTAGACATGGACGCAGCGAAGTTACCACCACCAATACCCGACAATAACGCCATTAACTGAAACACCCAAAGTGGTGTGTCGACACTTTGTAATGCTAAACCGGTACCAAGTGCTGGTATTATAAGTAAGCTGGTGGTGAGAAATATGGTATATTTGCCACCGCAAATTCGCACAAAAAAACTAGCCGGAATCCGTAAGGTTGCCCCAGTTAAGCCGGCAATAGCAGTTAAGGTAAATAGTTCAGCTGGTGTATAAGAAAAGCCTAGGTTGAGCATTTGTACGGTGATAATACTCCAGTACATCCACACTGCAAAACCGCAAAGTAAACTTGGAATAGATATCCACAGGTTACGGTTTGCAATTCGCTTGCCTTCTTTTTCCCAGAATTGTTCGTTTTCCGGGTCCCACTTTTTTAAGTCCCGCATAAACCTTCCTTTATGTATGATGAGCATGATGTTTGGTACACAAAGTGTGCGGTGTCAGGCTAAGGGTAACAAGGTATCGAACGGGGGGGATCACCACCTCTGATTGAGTACCCCTTATGGCTTAGTTGTTGTTTTGCCCGGTAAATTACACTTTATGATTCAACGTTTTAGGTTATGCTAGTGGCAAAGTGGTTATTGCAAATACCCCCACTGCTGGCAAGGTAATCGACTTAAAGCATGATATAGGTCAATGTTTTAGTTCTCATGGTGCGAGCTAATGGCCTTTCACAAGGGTAGTTGATATATAACTGCGCGATAAAGAATGAGGATAATTTAATGGTGGATAAACACACTGTAATGCTGGTGGATGACCACCCCTTGCTGTTAAAGGGTCTTAAACAACTGCTTGAATTTGAAGACGATATTGAAGTAGTTGCCGAGGCAAATAACGGTGCTAGTGCGGTTAAAGAAGCCGTAGAACATGATCCAGATCTTATTGTTCTTGACCTGAATATGCAGGGTATGGACGGTATTCAAACCTTAAAGTCGATGCGCAAAGAAGGCGTAACTTCGCGCATTGTAATGTTAACGGTGTCAGATGCCGACGAAGACGTAGTTGAAGCAATTAGTGCCGGTGCCGATGGTTATTTACTGAAAGACATGGACCCCGAAGAACTGCTAGACCAACTGCGCCGCGCCATTCACGGCAAAATGGTATTAAGTGAAACACTTACCGAAGTGTTGGCTACAGCTATTCGTAAGCCAGCTTCGCGCCAGCAAGCCGATTTAAATAATCTAACCAATCGTGAGTATGAAATACTTACTTTAATTGCCAAAGGTATGAGCAACAAAGTAATAGCCCGCGAGCTAGGTATTTCAGACGGCACGGTAAAAGTTCATGTGAAACATTTATTGAAAAAACTTGGTTTACGTTCGCGGGTAGAAGCCGCCGTTTGGATAGTAAGCCAGCAAGGAGCAAAGTAATGTTAAGTGTGCACCAAGCTGTTGAGCACATGCTAACAACCATTAAGCCAATTACTGAAAGTAACCCCATTTCCATTGCACAGGCCGTTGATTTTGTTTTATCTGCGCCCGTACAGTCGGCAGTAGACGTGCCAAGCTATAACAACTCGGCAATGGACGGCTTTGCCTTTCGCGGGAAAGATTTAGCCACCAGCAAGCAGCTACGTTGTATAGGCAAGTCGCTAGCTGGGCACCCTTTTACCGGCGTGGTTGGGGCGGGCGAATGCATACGTATTATGACCGGCGCCCAAGTGCCTGAAAGTGTCGACACTGTTGCCCCACAGGAAAACACCAGCGAAATTGAAGCCGACCTAATACAAATAAATAGCCCAACAGCAGTTGGGGCTAACGTGCGGTTATTGGGTGAAGAGTTACAAATAGGTGCCGTGGTTTATGAAGCTGGCCACAGGTTAACTCCGGTTGACATTGGTATGCTCGCTTCGCTTGGTATTGCCGAGGTGGCCGTGTACCGACCACTTAAAGTGGCGGTGTTTTCTACCGGCGACGAACTTGTTTTGCCGGGTGAAAACAAACAGGCGTTTCAGCTTTACGACAGCAACCGCTTTGCTTTACATGCCATGCTAGAGCGCATGGGCTTTGATGTGCTTAACCTTGGTTTAGTGGCCGACGACCCTGCCTTAATTGAAGCAACGTTCCGTGATGCTGCCAGTAAAGCCGACGCTATAGTATGTTCTGGTGGGGTTTCTGTTGGCGATGCGGATTACACCAAAGCTGTTATTGAGAAAGTAGGCCAGGTTGGTTTTTGGCAAGTTGCCATGAAGCCAGGCAAACCTTTTGCGTTTGGCCAGATTGATAATACGTGGTTTTTTGGCTTGCCCGGTAACCCTGTTTCGGCCACGGTAACCCTTCTACAATTAGCAACGCCCGCACTGCGCAAGCTTAGTGGTGAAGGCTATAACGCGCCACTTACTATTGCAGCTGTAGCGGGCGAACCATTAAGGAAACGCCCTGGCCGAGCCGACTTTCAACGGGGCATTTTGCGCTTTGAAGATGGTGAAAACCGAGTGTATAGCGCAGGCCCGCAAGGTTCCGGTATGCTGAGTTCTATGGTGCAAGGTAACTGCCTAATTCGCTTAAGCGTAGAGCAAGGCAACGTTGCCATAGGCGATAGCGTTGAAGTAGAACTATTACAAAATCCTATTAAGTAGCTTTTACCCTTTTGCACACTAAACACTGAGCGCCACGGCGTTAATTTGCATAAACACCGTGGCGCCAACTGTTAGCGCTAAGCGTTGCTTCGACACTTTAGTAATGGTTGCCGACACATATTGCGCTTGCGTGCTATTACTTTCCTGAGTAGCACTTATATTATCTAAACTTGGTAGGGCGATGCGTAGCTTTACTCGCACTTCAGCCTTATGCCCACTGTCGCTAAATTCTTCTATAACCGCTGCAATACTATTGCTTATGCTGCTATGGGTATTAAGCTCTGTTGCTAAGCTAATGTCTTTTGCTTGGAAGTGAATACGGCATAACGCGCCCACCACAAATGTTTGCAATGGCTGAGGAAACCAAAGCACGGTGTCCGCAACCTTAACCGCCAACAACCCGGCTTCATGGTTATGCTGTACCACCTCGCCAAAGAGTATATTTTCGCCCTGGCAACGCGCATAGCCTTCGTTACTTTGCAGCACGTCAGCTATTACACCTTGGTTAACGAGCTTGCCACTGTCCATTAATATTAACCGATCGGACAATTGCACCACTTCGTCGAGTTGGTGCGACACATAGATCATTGGTATTTGAGTGTCTTGCTGCAGGCGTTTTAATAGCTGGATAAAATAGCGTTTGGCCGTGCCGTCGAGGTTAGCTAAAGGTTCGTCTAGTAGCATTAATTGCGGACAACTGGCCAATGTACGGGCTAGTGCCACTCGCTGTTGTTGACCACCGCTTAATTCGTTAGGTAATCGCTCGGCAAAGTCGGCAATACCCATACGCTGCAGCAGCTGGTTAGGCTCTAATTGTGTCATGCGCTGCGCTTTAGGCACCCGCGACCAGGCATAGTGAAGATTTTGCATTACCGTTAAATGCGGAAATAATGCTGGCTTTTGGAACACTAAGCCCACTTGTCGCTGCCAGCTAGGTGTAAACGCACCCTGCTCGCTTAGCCATGTGTGTGTTTTACCTGCCGTATCGGTAATTTCAATTTTATTTTTAGCACTGGGTTTCGGCGCTTCATTAAGCCCTGCTATGGTTCGTAGCAGCGTGGTTTTGCCACAGCCAGAAGGGCCAAATAATGACGTAATACCTTGCAATGGCAGCTCAGTATTTACGCTGCAAGTAAAACCACGGCGTTCAAGATGAACGTTCAAAGTCAGCCTGTGCAGCGCCGCGGTGGTCATTCTTGCTGCCCCTTAGCAGACCGACCTTGGCTAGCAAACATATTGCCAGCACCACGATTTAAGCTATACACCATGGCCAGTACCACGAGCGAAAACACCAGCAAACCTAAGGACAACTTATTCGCCCCGCTATAGTTTAAACTTTCCACATGGTCGTAAATGGCGGTGGATATAACTTGGGTTTCGCCAGGAATATTACCGCCTATCATCAGCACCACCCCGAATTCGCCAATAGTATGAGCGAACGACAATACACAGGCGGTAATAAAACCGTGTTTGGTTAAGGGTACAACTAAGTTAAAAAACCTATCGAGAGGTTTCGCCCGCATGGTTGATGCGGCGTCGAGCAAGTCGCGGGGTACTTGGCTAAAGGCATTTTGTAATGGCTGTACCGCAAAGGGCAACGAATACACCACCGAGCCAATAACTAGCCCGGCAAAACTGAATGCCAAGTGCTGCATGCCGAGTGCTTCTAGAGTACTGCCAACAACACCCTGCGGCCCCAAACTTACCAGCATATAAAAGCCCAGTACTGTGGGGGGTAACACTAGGGGTAAAGCAACCGTAGCTTCAAGAAATGGGCGCCAGCGACTTTGCATTTGGCTTAACCACCAGGCTAGCGGCATGGCGATCAACATTAAAATAGCCGTTGAAATTAAGGCTAGCTTTAAAGTAATAAAAATGGCGTCTAAGTCGGCCGGACTCACTGCGTTAATGCCTGCTGCTGATTTGGCGAAGCCGCTTCAAGGCCGGTAACACTAGCGAAACCACCTTGTTCGAGTATGCGGCGCACTGCTGGTGTTTGCATATAGGCAAAAAACTCTGCAGCGTAAGGATGTTTGCTCCCGGCTTGGGTAATAACCATGCCTTTACGCAGCGGTTGATATTCATGGGGTGGAATTAATAGGTACTGCCCTTCGCTGGCAAGCTCGTCGGTTACTGCTAAAGCTAAGGCTAAAATACCTACGCTTGCAGCCCCACTACGCACGAAGTGTGCCACCTGAGCAACGCTTTCCGTATATACTAAGCGCGGTTCAATAACCGCCCACTGTTCATGTTGCTGTAGCCACGCTAGGCTTTGTACTCCATAAGGTGCGTGCTGCGGGCTGGCAATTGCAATGCGGCCGCGGGGCTGCGCTAATATAGCGACCAAAATATCTGCGGTGCTGACGTGGCTTTGTGCGCCCTGCCACCAAAACGCTAACCGGCCGTCGGCATAGGCTTGAACATTGCCAACGGCATTGTTATTAGCCAATAGCTGCTCGGCATATTTCATGTTGGCCGACATGAATATATGAAATGGCGCGCCATGGCTCAGTTGCCCGTATAAGCGGCCCGACGACCCATACACCACCCGTATGTCTGCTGTTGGGTGCTGGCTTTGATAGTGTTCAATTACCAAAGGCAACACAAAGCGCATGCTCGATGCGGCGGCAATATTGAGCGATTCAGCACGTGCTGGGCTAGCCATTAACACTAAGGCCCCGAACAACAAGGCGTGAAACATTCGTACCATGGGTTATTCCTTACTGGACTGCCAACGCGACGCTGCAGTTTGATCGCTGTCTTTTGCTGCCACCCAGCTGGTACCTGCGCTGGTATGCTCTTTTTTCCAAAATGGCGCCCGGGTTTTTAAGTAATCCATTAAAAACTCAGCGGCGGCGAAAGCCTGCTTTCGATGCCCGCTAGCCACGCCAACAAACACTATATTTTCATTCAAGCCTAGAATACCAATGCGGTGAATGATAATAATTTTACCCAACGGCCAGCGGGCCATTGCTTGCTGGCCAATATCGTTTAAGGCTCGTTCGGTCATGCCTGGGTAATGCTCTAGGGTAAGGTGCGTTAATTCGGTGTCGACCACCTCGCGCACAAGCCCTGTAAAGGTAACCACTGCCCCATTGGCAGGGCTTTGGCTAAGCTCGTGATACAGCTCGGCCATATTGAAGTTATGCTCTTGTACCGCTACACGAATCACGTTAACCACCTGTTACAGGCGGGAAAAAAGCAAGTTCGTCGCCCTTTTGTACTGTCGCGTCGAAATCAACAAAGCTTTGGTTCACCGCTGCTAGTAATTCTTGGTTATCTAAAGTGTTGCGCCATTCTTGCGAGCGCGACTTTAACTGTTCTAGCACCTTAGCTACTGTGGTTGGCTCGTTTTGTTCGAGCACCAATTCAGCACAGCCAAGGCGTTCCCGTAACAAGGCAAAAAATAACACTTTCATCGTTAACTCTCCTTTAATTGTGCTACATCTAGGCGTAGCCAGTGACCACTTTTACCACCAATTTTTTCTAACAATTTAATATCATCAATAACCATAGTTGGATCAACAGCCTTACACATGTCGTAAATAGTAAGTGCGGCCACGCTTGCTGCCGTTAAGGCTTCCATTTCTACGCCAGTTTTTCCTTCTACCACGCAGCGGGCTTGAATAAAAATAACCCCCTGTTCATGATCAAGTTCAAACTCAACGGCTACTTTGCTTAACGCCAACGGGTGGCATAAGGGTATTAATTCACTGGTTTTTTTAGCTGCCATAATGCCCGCTATACGTGCGGTTGCTAGCACATCACCTTTTTTGGCACTTGCTTGTTCAAGTAAGTCGAGCACTTTTATTTGCATCGACACCCGCGCTCCGGCCACTGCTTCTCTGGTAGTAACAGACTTATTACTAATATCGACCATATGCGCCGCACCGCGGCTGTCTAAGTGGGTTAGTTGGTTACTCATTGTCCATATCCTTGTATAAACTGTTGCCAGTCGGCGGGCGTATTGGTGTTCATAAAGTAGCGGGCCGACGACTGTGGCAAAGCAATTTCTTGTGCCTGTAGGTGCGCCAGTAAGCCACGAATAGAGCGGCGGGCGTTGGCGTCGTTTAGTTGCTGCTCGAGGTAGTCGGTAATAGCCTCATTCACTGGTAACACGCAGGGTAATTCATAGTTTTGATAATACACAGCTTGGCCCACCCCTACCGAGGCTATTAATGTGGTTAAATAATGGGGAGCTAGCGCGGGCATATCCACCGGCATAATAAGCGCTTGCTGATAACGACAAGCGCTTAAACAGCTTAACAAACCCGCTAAAGGACCCTGATTTGGGGTGCGATCTGGAATGATTTGGTAACGGCGCAAATGCTCGGGTACCGCTGCAGGCGAACGGCTAATAATAATTTCATTGGCGCCAGCTAATTCCGCCTGATGCACCATATAGGTTAGCAAGTCGACCTGCGTAGGTGCTATTAATTGAGCCTTATCGGTACCCATGCGCGACGACTGCCCACCGGCCAAGATAATGCAGCTAAAAGGCCTCATAGGCTTAGCCTCCTATCATGGCCAAATGGCGGGTAGAACCAGTAAATTCTTCGTGTAAGTAATGGCTTTCAGCCTTACCTTGCAACACTTGTTGTAAGTGTTCAATTAAAGCTTCTGGGTTGTCGGCTTGTAGGTAACTACGAAAATCGTTGTGCTGCTCGGCGAATAAACACATAAATAACTGCCCACGGCTGGAAACCCGCAGGCGGTTACAGTCGTCGCAGAAGTCTTTGCTATAAGGCATAATTAGCCCCATGCGGCCGGCGTAGTCGGGGTGGCTAAATTCTTGCGCTGGGCCAGCCGTAATTGGCCGAATGGTTTGTTGCCAGCCATTATCAAGTAGGTGTTCTTTTACCGACTGGCCACTGACATGGTTGCGTTTGTAATAGGCACGGTTGTCGCCGGTTTGCATTAGTTCAATAAAGCGCAACGCCACATTACGGTCGCGAAGGTATTCCAAAAACTCAGGCAGTTCGCTGGCATTATAGTCGCGTAACAGCACCGCATTAATTTTTACACTTTTTAGGCCCCGTTCAACAGCTTTGTCGATACCCCGTAAAATACTCGGTAAGCGGCTGTCGCCAGTAATCATTTGAAACGTGCCTTCATTTAAACTATCGGCACTCACGTTAACGGCATCGAGCCCTGCTTCCATCCATTCGTCGAGGTCGCGTTCTAAACGATACCCATTGGTAGTTAAAGCCACTTGTTCAATACCCGGCACCGATTTACAGGTACGAATAATTTCCGTTAGGTCTTTACGTAGTGAAGGCTCGCCACCGGTAATGCGTACTTTTTTAGTGCCCGCCATGGCAAAAGCAGTAACCACGCGGCGAATTTCCGGCAGTGTAAGCTCATGTTTGCGGGTGGTACAGTCGGGGCCGTTAGGTAGGCAATAGTTACAACGGAAGTTACAACTTTCAGTAATAGACAATCGTAAATAGTTGAAACGACGAGAATACTTGTCGATAAGCATAAACACACCTTTCCATTGTCGGGAGGTGGGCTCGTTTCCAAACGCACCTTGGTGGCGGAATTGCCACGGCGGTCTGTCCGTGCCTTAATGTTTGTGCAAAATATTAGTACTAAGGGTTAGGCGCAGCCGCTCGGCGGATGTCTGTAGACTACGTGCTTCACGGACATTTGTTTATTGCCATGAATGGGGGTAGCACCTACCCCACTATAGGTAGCCAGCTGTTCTGTATAGTTGCATTCTACTACCTTTCTCACATAGAGTTAAACTCAAGGTTGCTTAAAATAAGACTGTTATTGGTTATGCTGCGTACGTATGTTTTTACTTTTTTAGCGCTTAGCTATACCGCAACTTGCGCCAGCGCAGAAGAATTAAGCTTTAGTAAAGCCGAGCACTACCTAGGCTCGATCAGATCGGTGCAAGCACAACAAGCCGACATAGACGCTTGGAGCGCACAACAACAAGCATTGCAAAGCCTTAATATTCCTTAACTTAGCCTTACGGTTGCAGGCCTTGCTTATCATAAGCATGTAGCCTTTGAACCGCCTATTTTACCCCAGCCCACCGTGAAGCCATTCAGGCTAGCCGCCAACTCACAGATATTCAGTCTGCCTTGCAAAGCTTTTTACAATTACCCGGCCCTGCGTGTTTAAGCACGCCATTACCTCGGCCTGTGCCCTTGCAACAAAACTCGGCGTGGTTCGTTGCCCAAGCCAAAGCAAACAACCCAGTGTTTTTACAGCTTTTGGCAAAAGACCAGCAAATAAAACAACAACTGCGTATTGAACAAGGCAAGCGGCTGCCTGAGGTGTTTATGGTGGGTAGCTATGACTTGAACCGGTCGGCCACCCCCTTAACCGAGCCCGACTGGAGTATTGGCTTGGGTATTCGTTATCACTTCACTACGGCAGTTAATCGCAGCTCAAGCATGGATGTAGTTCGCAGCAGGCAGCAACAACTAGCGTTTCACCAAGCACAAGCGCAGGCCGATATTGAGTTAGCCGTGCAAAGTAGTTATCGAGCGGTAATGCAATATTTAGAACAGTTTGAATTACTCGAGCAAGACTTAGAGCTTGCCCGCGAGCATGCGCGCATGCAGCGTCATGGCTTTGAAGAAGGTATGGCAACGTCGCTAGATGTAACCGACGCTAGGCTAAAACTAACGGCGGCTGAAATTGAATCATTACAAGCGGCATTTCAATATATTAGTGCTTTGGCCCAACTTGCCCAATATACCGGCCAACCCGAGCTACTTTCTCAGTGGCTACCTTCATTGTTGCACGAGCAGCAATGTGGTTTTCTTTAAGGATTGATCATGCTAACGAACAAAAAAATAGCGTTAACGGCTGCCTTTATATGTGTACTTGCCATTTTTATAGCCATTGTTTGGTGGCTTTGGCCGCAACCCCATGCGGAGCTTTTACATGGCGAGGTGGAAGTGCGTGAAATTCGTCTAGCCAGTAAGGTAGCCGGCCGTGTGAGCGCTCTTTACGTTCAGGAAGGCGATAAAGTGCAAGCGGGGCAATTGCTATTCGAGTTAGCTAGCCCTGAATTGAACGCGAAACTTGCCCTTACCTTCACTTTAATGGCCCTTGGGTTGTGGTTTTATCGCCATAAAAGCTAAGCTTTTACGACCAATAAAAAACGCCGCGCTTTAAGGCGGCGTTTTTAAATTACTTCCAGACAATACGTACGGCATTAAGAGCGTACGGCAGTGCCGTACCTACAGCGTTGGGCCTGCTGACACTAGGCGTTTGCCTTCTTCGTTGTCGGTAAACTTCTCAAAGTTGTTAATGAATAGCTCAGCTAAGTTCTGCGCTTTGCTGTCCCACTCATTCACGTCTGCATAAGTTTTGCGCGGGTCGAGAATGCTGCTGTCTTCTACACCTGGTAATTCCGTTGGCATGGCTACGTTGAAGTAAGGTAATTCAACGAATTCTGCGTTTTCAATGCTGCCGTCTAAAATCGAGTCGATAATAGCGCGGGTGGCTTGAATTGAAATACGTTTACCAGTGCCGTTCCAGCCGGTGTTCACTAGGTAAGCTTCGGCGCCTGAATCAGTCATACGCTTGGCTAGCACTTCTGCATACTGTGTTGGATGTAAGCTTAAGAAAGCCGCACCAAAACAAGCCGAGAAAGTAGGCGTAGGTTCAGTTATACCACGCTCGGTACCCGCTAATTTAGCCGTAAAGCCCGAAAGGAAATGGTATTCCGCTTGGTCTTTGGTTAATTTTGAAACCGGTGGTAATACACCAAACGCATCTGCCGTTAAGAAAATAACTTTTTTCGCATGGCCTGCTTTCGACACGGGCTTAACAATATTGTCGATATGGTAGATAGGGTAGGAAACACGGGTGTTTTCGGTTTTCGAGTTATCGTCATAGTCAACGGTACCATCGGCTCTCACAGTAACGTTTTCTAACAGTGCGTCGCGACGAATTGCACGGTAAATGTCTGGCTCGGCTTCTTCAGAAAGGTTAATGGTTTTCGCGTAACAACCGCCTTCGAAGTTAAATACGCCATCGTCGTCCCAACCATGCTCGTCGTCACCAATAAGCTGACGCTTAGGGTCTGTCGACAACGTGGTTTTACCAGTGCCCGATAAACCAAAGAATACGGCCACGTCGCCTTTTTCACCTACGTTTGCTGAACAGTGCATGGAAGCAATGCCTTGTAGCGGTAGGTAGTAGTTCATCATTGAGAACAAGCCTTTTTTCATCTCACCGCCGTACCAAGTACCGCCAATAAGTTGAATACGCTCAGTTAAGTTGAACGCTACAAAGTTCTCAGAATTTAAGCCCTGCTTTGCAAAGTCTGGGTTGGTGCACTTAGCACCATTCATAACAATAAAGTCGGGCTCGAAGTTTTCTAGTTCGGCGTCGGAAGGACGAATAAACATGTTCTTCACGAAATGTGCCTGCCAAGCTACTTCCGTAATGAAGCGAACAGCTAAACGGGTGTTTTCGTTCGCGCCACAAAAAGCGTCAACTACGTATAAAGGTTTGTTTGACAACTGCTCGGTTACCAGGCCTTTTAAATGAGCCCACACTTCGCCATCAATTGGCTTGTTGTCGTTCTGACCTTGATCAGACCACCAAATAGTATCGCGAGTAACATCGTCGCGTACAATGTACTTATCTTTTGGCGAGCGGCCAGTGAAAATACCAGTGTCTACTGCCACTGCACCACTGCTAGTTACCTGGCCCTTGTCGAAGCCGGTAAGATCATCACGAGTTTCTTGTTCAAAAAGGAAATCGTAAGACGGATTGTAATAAATTTCGGTGACGTCTGTAATGCCATACTGGCTCAGATCCAGGTCAGCCATACTAAGACTCCTGCGGGTCGGGTTTATCGTCGAAGAAAAGAGACATCGCTAATTTACTTCTAATTTAGAATTAAATTAGCAAAATCTCATCAGAATTAGGGCCGCATCATACCTTTTCAGCAACAAAAAAGATAGGATGAAAATTGGGCAGGCTCTTTTCCTGCCGCTGCTTACTTGCCTGCCCGACGCCTATCACTGGCTTGTTGTAATGCTTTTGCAACAATAGGTGCGGTAAATTGCGACACGTCGCCCTTATGTAAGGCGACTTCTTTTACTATGGTTGAAGATATAAACGAGTTTTCTTCAGACGGTGTTAAAAATACACTTTCTAACTCTTTATTTAAACGTCGATTCATATTCGCCAATTGAAATTCATATTCAAAGTCAGCCACTGCCCGTAAGCCACGAATAAGTATTCTTGCTTCGTGTTCGCGGGCTAAGTCGGCAAGCAAGCCACTAAAACCAACCACCCGAACATTGCCTAAATGCGCTACCACCTGTTCTACCAAGGCTACCCGCTCTGCTAAGGAAAACAGCGGCTGTTTACTGGTGTTTTCCGCAATGGCAACAATAACTTCATTAAAAAGTTTTGCCGCGCGTTCAATTAAGTCTTCGTGGCCATTAGTAATTGGATCGAAGGTGCCTGGGTATATTGCTCGTGTATACATGGTTGTCCTCTGTGCGCTTGGTTAGCTGTGCACCTGTTGAATGTAAGCAACATTGATTCTAGCAGTGTTTTAAGCCATTGCAGTTGCCATTCTTGTGCTATGTATAGCAAGCTTAACTGATTCGCTCGCATTACGCTCAATTAGCAACATGGTGCCCGTGTGTGCGAGAATAGCCTATATTACGACGAAGCAGACCAGTTTTCTGGTGCTATACGTCGCTTACCTGCGTAAAATGATGCGCTAACAACATGAGTTTTATGTGCCAAGGAGTTTGCAATGAAAAACGCTTTCTATCAGCAACTACGTGACCAAATTGAAGACGTGAAGGCCGAAGGGCTATACAAAAACGAACGTTACATTACTTCGTCGCAAAGCGCTGAAATAGACGTAAACGGTGAGAACGTACTGAACTTTTGTGCCAATAACTACCTTGGCTTAGCCAACCACCCCGACCTTATTGCCGCAGCAAAAGCCGGCTTAGACAGCCACGGCTTTGGGGTGGCTTCAGTGCGTTTTATTTGCGGCACCCAAGACATTCACAAAACCTTAGAAACTAAGCTTACAGAGTTTTTAGGTACCGAAGACACTATTTTATATTCCTCGTGCTTCGACGCTAACGTAGGTTTGTTTGAAACCTTACTTGGCCCAGAAGACGCCGTGATTAGTGACGAGCTAAACCACGCCAGTATTATTGACGGTGTGCGCCTGTGTAAAGCCAAACGTTATCGTTATAAAAACAACAACACTGCCGACCTTGAAAAGCAGCTTATTCAGGCCGACGCCGATGGTGTGCGCCACAAACTTATCGTAACCGATGGCGTGTTTTCCATGGACGGTATTATTGCCGACTTACCCGGCATTTGTGACCTAGCCGATAAGTACAATGCCCTAGTAATGATTGACGATTCCCACGCCGTTGGTTTTGTTGGTAAAAAAGGCCGCGGCACCCATGAATTTCATAATGTAATGGACCGCATTGATATTATTACCGGTACTTTAGGTAAAGCCCTTGGCGGTGCTTCGGGTGGTTTTACTTCCGGGCGTAAAGAATTAGTGGAATGGTTACGCCAACGTTCACGCCCTTATTTGTTCTCTAACTCGCTGGCTCCAACCATCGTGGCCACTAGCATTAGTGTGTTAGAAAAGCTAAGCAACGGTGACGATTTACGTGAAAAACTAACGGCCAACAGTATTTATTTTCGTGAGCGTATGACCGCCGCTGGCTTTACCTTAGCAGGTGCCGACCATGCCATTATTCCGGTAATGTTAGGCGACGCACAACTGGCAGCAGACATGTCTGAACGGTTGTTAGAAGAAGGCATTTATGTGGTTGGCTTTTCTTTCCCAGTGGTGCCTAAAGGCCAAGCCCGTATTCGTACGCAAATGTCGGCTGCACATACTCGCGAGCAACTGGACCAAGCCATTGACGCCTTTATTCGCGTTGGTCGTGAACTCGGCGTTATTGCATAACGCCGCCTGTTATTAATTAAACTGAGGTCTGCCATGAAAGTTTTAGCCAAATTAAAAGCCGAACCTGGCCTTTGGATGTCTGAAGCAGAAAAGCCCGAATACGGCTATAACGACCTGCTTATAAAAATTAAGAAAACGGCAATATGTGGCACCGACGTGCATATCTATAAGTGGGACGACTGGTCGCAAAAAACCATTCCACTGGGCATGACCGTAGGCCATGAATATGTAGGCGTTATTGAAGCTATGGGCGAAGGCGTACGCGGCTTTGCTATTAATGACCGGGTGTCCGGCGAAGGCCATATTACCTGTGGCCATTGCCGCAACTGTCGTGCTGGCCGTCGTCATTTGTGCCGCAATACCGTTGGTGTTGGCGTAAATCGCGCTGGTGCCTTTGCTGAATACTTAGTTATTCCTGCCGACAACGCATTTAAATTGCCTGACGAAATTTCCGACGACTTAGCGGCCATTTTCGATCCCTTTGGTAATGCAGTGCATACCGCACTTAGTTTTGACTTAGTGGGTGAAGACGTACTTATTACCGGTGCGGGCCCAATTGGCATTATGGCAGCTGCTGTGGCTCGCCATTGTGGTGCGCGCCATGTAGTTATTACCGACATTAACGACTATCGCCTTGAGTTAGCTGAAAAAATGGGCGCCACCCGAGCGGTGAACACCAGTACCACTAGCCTTAAAAACGTAATGCACGAGCTGGGCATGAAAGAAGGCTTCGACGTGGGCATGGAAATGTCGGGGGTACCGGTTGCATTCAACCAAATGCTCGATACCATGAACCATGGTGGTAAAATTGCTATGTTGGGTATTCCACCTGAAAACATGGCTGTTGACTGGAACCAAGTTATTTTCAAAGGCCTTGTTATTAAAGGGGTTTATGGTCGTGAAATGTTTGAAACCTGGTATAAAATGAGCTCGTTAATTCAAAGTGGTTTAGACCTTTCACCAATGATTACCCACCATTTTCCTGTTGACCAATTTGAAATAGGCTTTCAAACCATGCTGTCGGGTCAATCAGGTAAAGTTATTCTCGACTGGGATGTATAAGTTATGAGCAAATGCCAAGAAATGAACGTACACGACGCCCATGCCCGCCTTAACGCCGGTAACTGTGCGGTGGCCGATATACGCGATGCACAGTCTTATCAGCAAGGCCATATTGCTGGGGCGGTAAATATTAATAATGACAACTTAGCTGACTTTATTAATGCAAACACAGACAAAAGCGTATTAGTGGTGTGTTACCACGGTGTAAGTAGCCAACGTGCTGCCCAATACATGCTGGAACAAGGTGTTGGGGAAGCTTTTAGCCTTAGTGGCGGCATGACTGCTTGGTCTGAAGCCCATGGTGACAAACTTATTGTCGGCACCAACACCGGCAGTAACAAGGCTTAATTAGCAATATGAAAAAGCTTGCTAGCGCGGTATCGGAAGACAAAATAAAGCCTATCTACATTATGTTGCATAGTTATGGCGTGCCTGTTTCTGTTACCCGCGAAGGTGAGCGCTTTCACTTATGGTTACTGCAGCCTGCGTTTGAAGCTCATGCCCGGGAGCTTATGCAACAATTTGCTGAGCACCCGGAGCGCTTCAATACCGCTAACGAGATAGAAACTTCGGTGTTAGCGCCCTTGTGGCGCACGCTAGCTAAGCAAGCGGGTCCGGTTACTTTTATAATTGCTTTTATTGTTCTGGCCGTGGGGCTGTTGCAGCAATTAAGTTCTGAAGCCACTCTAAAGTACTTGTTAATAGCCCACCCAAATTTTCAGCACCTTAATATGTCGGAGCCTTGGCGCATTATTACCCCAGCCTTCTTGCACTTTTCTGCCACTCATTTAGTGTTTAATTTGTTTTGGTGGTGGTATTTAGGCGGTCGTATTGAATTGTACCTTGGCTCGAAAATGCTTATTGGGCTGTTTTTTGTAACCGGCATTGCGGCCAATATTACTCAGTTTTATTGGCAGGGCCCGTTATTTGGTGGGCTGTCGGGCGTGGTTTATGGCCTGCTTGGTTTTGCCATGGTTATGAGCGCTAAACGCGGGGGGCCGTTGTGGTTACCGCCTATGCTATTGGTTTTTATGGTGGGCTGGTTGCTACTTGGTTATACCAATGCGTTACCGGTAAATATGGCCAACGACGCCCATTTAGCCGGCTTAATCAGCGGCATAATTGCTGGGGCCTTTGTTCGTTTCGGGCTACAAAAATAATAACTCGTTAAGTAATAAATTACTGATAGAGATACTTAGTAAAAATAAGATCGCGCACCAGGTCTACCCCTGTTTCTTTGCGGATTAATTCTCGGGCTGCTTCTAAACAAGCCACACGAATTTCCTCACGCCCATTTAACGACCGTATTCGCCCTTCTGTTTCGGTGCTTAAAATGCGAATGAAAGCGTCGCGTAAGAGTGCTTGATGGTATTCAATTATTTTCAAGTCGGCTGTGGTTGGCACCATTACTTCAATGGCTACTCGAATATAGCCAAGGCTGCGCTGGTCGCCGCTACGAATATAGTTGGTGGTAATGTCTGGCTCGAAACCATAGTAGGCCTGCCCTTGAGCGTGAACTGCCGAACTTCCCATTAAGGCCACTGCAGCAAATAAAACAAACATAAAAACGCGCATAATAATTTCCGAATTGAGTCAATAAAAGCTTAAGCTTAAAGCCTTCTTTATAGCTACGCTTAAGTTATCGGCAAACAACAACACTACTGAAGCTTGCAACGAACTACGGTAACATACAGCAAAATAAACACTTGAATAGACATATTATGACACCAAATTGGCAAGAGCCGAAGTTAGCTAACCCTTCTGTACTCACCGACTGGCTATTAGACCCTGGCTCGCTTACTGCTAAGCTTAAAGCAATTAGCCCAGATTTTCGTGTAGAAGTACTGTTTCAGCACCAGCTGCCGTGCCAACCGCACGAAGCTGAATTTTTAGGCATTAGTCCAAGCGCCGACACCTTGGTGCGCGAAGTATTGCTACACTGCAACAATAGGCCGTGGGTTTATGCGCGGTCTATTCTACCATTGGCGGCTTTAAGTAACACAGATCAAGCTTTAGCAAAAATGGGCACCAACCCGCTGGGCGAACAATTGTTTTCGCGGCCTGACATTACACCTGGGCGTATTCAAATTGCTAGTTTTTCGGCAGACACCAAGCCCGGCCAATTAAATAGCCAGTATTACAACACACAAACCACATTATGGGGCCGTCGGCGTATGTTTCATTTACAGCATGGCGCAATTTCGGTGGCAGAAGTATTCCTTTCTCCCACCCCTTGCTATGCTAAATAATGTATTCGTTGGTTATCAAATAAGGACACCAAAACATGACACGATTTGAAGCCTACCGGGCGCTTATGCGTACCGACAACCCTATTGGTACTTGGTTATTGGCCTGGCCTACTTTTTGGGCATTACTTATTGCTGCCAATGGCGACCCTTCAATTCGATTGGTGGTTATTTTTGCCGCAGGGGTATTTTTAATGCGCTCGGCCGGCTGTGTTATTAATGACTTTGCCGACCGCCATATTGACGGTCATGTTAGCCGTACTAAAAATAGGCCTCTAGCCACCGGTAAAGTAACCGCAACGGAAGCTATTCTATTATTTTTTGTTTTAGTAACACTAGCGTTTTTACTGGTGTTAACACTCAATCGGCTTACCCTTATTCTTTCCTTTGTTGCCCTAGGCGTAGCCGTACTTTATCCATTCACCAAGCGCTGGACCCATGGCCCGCAATTTGTTTTAGGCGTTGCTTTTAGTATGGCAATTCCCATGGCTTTTGCTGCCGCAACCAATAGCCTGCCATTTATTTGCTGGGTGCTTTTTGCTGCCAATATAGCTTGGACCGTTGCCTATGATACGGAATACGCCATGGTGGATCGAGCCGATGACCTTGCTGCCGGCATAAAGTCGACAGCGGTTATTACGGGCCGTTTTGATGTGTTATTTATTGCGGGTTTTCAGCTTATTGCTGTGGCGCTATTGGCTTGGGTAGGGCACTTTATTAACGCTACCATTTTTTACTGGGTTGGCTTAGCTGCCATGGCTGTTATGTTTATTTGGCAGTGGCTGCTTATTCGTAAACGCGACCCCAAACAATGTTTTATTGCTTTTCAACAAAACCATTACGCCGGCATGGTCTTTGCCATTGGGCTCGCGTTACATTACTGGCTGCCTATGCCGTTTGGTGCCTCGGTATAGGCCTTATATCCTAGGGTTGTGTTTGCTCCTTTAACAGGCGCTGTACTGAGTCGCGAATGGTCATTTGAATAGCGCTTCCAAGTAATATGTCTACTTCGCTGCTAAAACGGTCGGTGCGCTCGTCGGTAACAAAAGCACCTTGCTCGGTAACCGAAATATAACCTTCGTGTTTAAGCACCCCCACCAACACGCTGAATATTTTTTTATCGTAGAATTCGGGCGCGTCGATACCATGGCGCGCACCTAAGCGAATTGCTACCAGTTCACTATAGCGCTCGAGTTCATTGCGCGACAAGCTGGCCGACTGCTCTAATAACTCTAGCACCACCCCGTAGCGAGCTAAGGTTTCACCGGCGGCATTAGCTAACAACACCAGCTGTACATAGGCTTTGCTGTCGCGCGGCGCTATGCCAAAACCATTGTCGCTCGTTACAAACCAACCTAAACGCACAAACTCTTCACACAAGGCAGCAACATATACACCAATGTCTTCTAGCTCGTGGCCTAAAAACATTTCGGCTTGAATAACTGGGTACATTTGCTCTACAAACGCGATCACTTCAGAGCTGGTAAAGTTTCTATGGCCGCGACCATAACGGGCCACTAAAGCTGGAATAATAAAGGCGTGCAAAATATTATTGCGGTAATAGGTCATGCTTAAAGCTTGCGTGTGCTCTAGGCTAACCACTGCGCCAGTGCTGTCTTCTTGCACTTTAAACTTGCCCATTGAAACCGCATGCTGCCAATAGGCTTCTGCGCTAAAGCTGCCTTCTGGTAAGTGTAAATTGCGGCTAAAGGGCACCTCTTTTTGCAGCTGCATGTAAGCTCCCACCTGAGCAACCAATTCGTCTTTGGTAAGCGTTTCTCGTTCCGCACTTAACAAGCACAGGGCCGTTAGGTTAATACTATTCACCGCTGCACCGTCGTTAATTCGGCGCATTAATAACTCTGCTAATTGGTTTACTGCTGGGGTTAACCAACGTGGCCGAGCGGGTTCTTCTGTACCGGAAGTTACCGACTCGCGCCAGTTCGGGGCAGAATTATCAAGGTAGTCTGATAAACGTACTGGCTGGCCAAAAGTAACAAAGCCTGTACCAAAATTACGTAACTTACGTAGTATGCCGAACACTTGGAACAAGGACTCTTTTTCTTTGTTTTTACCGCGCAGTTCACTGTGGTACGTGTTTACTTCCATTACGTGCTCGTAGCCCACATAAACTGGCACTAAACTAATAGGCCGATTTATGCCCCGTAGCTGCCCTTGCAAGGTCATGGCTAGCATACCGGTTTTAGGCGGTAGCAAACGCCCGGTTCGGCTTCGGCCACCTTCCATAAAGTATTCTATGGCGTAGCCTTTTTGAAATAAGCGGCCTAAATATTCACGAAATACCACGCCATATAATTTATTGCCGCGGAAACTACGGCGAATAAAAAACGCACCACCACGGCGGAAAATAGGCCCCATGGGGAAGAAGTTTAGGTTAACACCCGCTGCAATATGTGGAGGTACCAAGCCTTCTTTATAAATAACGTAGCTCAACAAAATATAGTCCATATGGCTGCGATGACATGGCACATAAATTATTTCATGCCCTTGTTGAGCAAGCTTACGCACTTCTTCGCTATTTTTAACTGAAATGCCTCGGTAAATTTTGGTCCATAGCCAGCTTAAAAAGCGATCGCCCAAGCGGATTAAACTGTCGCGGTAGTCGGCGGCAATTTCTTGTAAATAGTCGCGCGCCACTTGTTCAGCTTTGGCTTCGCTAATACGCTTCGACTTAGCTTCTTCGGCAATGGCTTTGCGTACCGCTGGCAAACGTAATAACTCAGTAATAATTTCTTGCCGGCCACTTAATTTAGGCCCCGCTACAGCATAACGTAAACGGGCAAAGTGGGTGCGAGCCACACGGCGCAGTTTATAGGCCAAGTCGCTGCCAGTGCGTTCGCTGTCGGCCATGGTGCGCAAACTAACGGGTTGTGAAATTCGTACTAAAATGTCGCGCCCTGAAAACAGTACAAGTAAAAACTTTTTCCACTTTCCAGGTACTTCAATGTCGGCCACCATAGTGCGACCGTCGCGGTGATCTTTGCCGGGCTCACGGCCCCAGAACAAGGCTACTGGGTGCATAACCACATTCAAAGAATTGTCGACTTGGTGCAAGTTTAATAATTCGGTAAATGGTTCTATAGGGTCATATTCCAAACGCTTGCGTACGTCTTCCACATACAACACACGAGGAAACTCTTTACCATTCACAAAAAAGGTTGAGGTTGGGTCGGGTAAATTAAGCTGCCCTGCAGCCCGCTGAGTTATTAATAAGTCGGTGGCTGAAGGACTACGCATAACGTACACCACATGATCAGGTGCCGACGCTTGAGTGTCATGCTCATCAGCTATCGCCTTAAAGCGCGTAACCCAACGTAATGGCCAACGTAATAAGTAATAAATCCAAGATGTATTATTCATGCATAGTCCAAGTTGTTGTTGCAGCCGTGGTGGTAAAATACGCCTAGCAGGTACAGGTATATTGTAGACGATGATACCACTTCATTGGTTCCTTGTGTTATGGCCATAAGCAACACTATTTTGTGTTTTTATTAAACAGTTCCTTGCACAGTGCTAATTACTGTATATACTGACAGCATACTGTACAGATAAACAGGTGACCTATGCGACCATTAACACCAAGACAAAGTGAAGTTTTAGAACTTGTTCGGGCCCATATTGAAGCTACCGGCATGCCACCAACTCGTGCTGAAATTGCTCATCAGCTAGGCTTCCGCTCACCGAATGCCGCTGAAGAGCATTTAAAAGCCCTAGCCAAAAAAGGTGCTATCGAAATGGCACCTGGCACGTCTCGCGGAATTCGTATACTCCATGAAGAAAGCCTGCTGGAGTTTGAAGGGCTGCCTCTTATTGGCCGAGTAGCCGCCGGCGAACCCATTCTTGCGCAAGAGCATGTGGAAGCCCATTACCAGGTTGACCAAAACATGTTTAGCCCCCATGCCGACTTTTTACTGCGGGTGTCGGGCATGAGCATGAAAGACATAGGCATTCTCGACGGTGACCTTTTAGCCGTACATAAAACACAAGAGGTGCGCAATGGCCAAGTTGTTGTTGCGCGCGTTGAAGACGAAGTAACAGTAAAGCGTTTTGAGCGCAAAGGCAGTGTGGTTCTGCTACACCCAGAAAATGAAGAGTTTGCAATTATTCGGGTCGACTTAGCACATCAACCGCTCAGTATTGAAGGCTTAGCTGTAGGCGTTATCCGTAATGGAGGTTTACAATGAAACATTCCGTGTTAAATAAGCGTTTAGGCCACCCAGGGCTATGGGGCCATGAGTCTGTTGAAGCCAAAAAAGCTACCATACCTGAGTTAAATACCGACCAACTTTGGGCCACCGTTAGTAGTATGCGCCACCAAGATAACCAGTGGGTTACTTTGATAGGCCGACCTTCTGCCGACTTTCTAACCCAGCTGGCTAGTGCAGGCATAAATAAAGAACGCATTCGCTGCATTACGCCAAGTTCAACTGAAACAGCCGTTTGGGCAACTGAACAAGCATTACTGTTAAATAACAGTCAGCTGGTTATTGCTTGGCTAGGCCACTGCAGCCCGCGTGAAGAAAAGCGCCTGCAGCTGGTGTCGCGCAACAGTAAGAGCGTTAACTTTCTCTTCACTAGTCCACTACAGAACCCCCCACTCCACTAACCCTTTGTAGGGTGCTTTTCGGGGCTGTTATTCAACAGCCCCTTTTTTATTTATATTTTTGGTGCTACGTTGAGCTGAGCTTTAATTAAGCAAGTGCTTTTTGTGGTTACCTAAATTGAGAAAGCAATTTGCTAAATCTAAAAACATGGCTATTTTTACTAAACAGTTACAAGTTACCACAAAGGGTTAAGTAAGAGCTTCGATTTCAGGGGAAAGCCGTTCCTGTTCTTACTGGCCTCTTTGTTCTTTTCATCATGTATGCCATCCCCGTGGCGTATTTAGATGGCAAGAATAAGAGGAGAAGTCGAGTGAAAATAAAAACAAAAAGCCTATTATGGGCTTTGGCTGCTGCTTTAAATGCACCCAATGTATTAGCAAGTAATGAACTACGCCTAAATATGCCGCCAGGCATAAGCGACATGAGCCAAAAGGTTTATGACTTACACATGCTGGTGTTTTATATATGCGTGGTTATAGCGGTGGGCGTATTTAGCGTCATGCTGGTGTCGATTATTCGGCACCGCAAGTCGAATGGCCGTAAACCAGCTACCTTCCATGAAAATATAAAAATAGAAATTATTTGGACCATTATTCCCTTCATTATTTTAATAGCTATGGCAGTGCCTGCCACTATTACACTGCTAGAGCTTGATAATACCGACGATTCCGAACTCAGTATTGTAGTAACAGGGTCGCAATGGCGCTGGCACTATAACTACCTTGATTACGACGTGCAGTTTCAAAGTATTTTAGCTACGCCAAATGAACAGATATACGGCCGCTTACCAAAAAGCGAAAACTACCTACATGAGGTAGATCGCCCTTTGGTATTACCCACTAACACCAAAGTACGTTTTTTAATTACCTCGGAAGACGTGATTCATTCTTGGTGGGTGCCTGAATTTGCCATTAAGCGGGACGCCAACCCCGGCTATATCAATGAGTCGTGGACCAATATAAAAGAGCCCGGTATTTACCGCGGTTTTTGTGCCGAGTTATGTGGCCAAGGCCACGCGTTTATGCCCATTGTGGTAATAGCCAAAGAGCCTGCCGACTTTGAAGCCTGGGTGCACTCGGAAGAGCAACGCCTAGCCGCCGAAGCCGAACAAGAACAAAAGTTATTGGCTATGGAAATGTCGAAAGACGAGCTAATGGACCTCGGCCGTAACATTTATCTTTCTCAGTGTGCTGCTTGCCATCAACCAAACGGGCAGGGCATACCTGGTGTATTCCCAAAATTAGCCGGCGAAGGTATGGCCGTTGGCGATAAAACAGCACATATAAATATTGTCGTGAATGGTTCGTCTGGAACGGCTATGCAAGCATTCAGAAGCTCTCTAAGCATGAGTGAATTGGCCGCGGTAATTACCTACGAGCGTAATGCCTGGGGCAATAACACTGGCGACTTAGTGCAAGCGGCAGACATTTTCAATTTCATTCAGGGCGAAGAATAAGGGGACTGGTTTATGAGTACTGTAGTTGCCGAAAATAATGACGCCCACGCAGGGCATCACCATAGCAAGCCAACGGGCATTAAACGCTGGCTATTCACCACCAACCATAAAGACATAGGCACATTATATTTATGGTTTAGCTTTTTCATGTTTATGTTGGGTGGCAGTTTTGCCCTTGTTATACGCATGGAGCTGTTTCAGCCCGGCATGCAAATTATAGAGCCGCACTTTTTCAACCAAATGACCACTATGCACGGGGTTATTATGGTGTTTGGTGCGGTAATGCCGGCCTTTGTTGGGCTAGCCAACTGGATGTTACCAATGATGATTGGCGCTCCTGACATGGCCTTACCACGTATGAACAACTGGAGCTTTTGGATTCTACCCTTTGCATTTTTAATCATGTTGTCGTCGATGTTTATGCCCGGCGGTGGGCCTGCCTTCGGTTGGACCTTCTACGCACCACTTTCAACTAGCTATAGCACCGACTCAACTGCGTTATTCGTGTTTTCTATGCATATTATGGGTATGTCGTCGATTATGGGTGCCATTAACGTTATTGTCACCGTGGTCAATATGCGGGCGCCAGGTATGGGTTTTATGAAAATGCCCATGTTCGCTTGGACTTGGTTAATTACTGCATTTCTACTGATTGCGGTTATGCCGGTACTGGCAGGCGTTGTCACTATGGTGCTAACCGATAAATTCTTCGGCACGAGTTTCTTTAGCGCTGCTGGCGGCGGCGACCCCGTGTTGTTTCAACACTTATTTTGGTTCTTTGGCCACCCTGAAGTTTACATTATGATTTTACCTTCCTTCGGTATTATCTCTGCAATTATTCCAGCTTTTGCGCGTAAACCTTTGTTTGGTTACTCATCGATGGTGTACGCCACCGCTTCGATTGCAGGCTTGTCGTTCTTAGTATGGGCCCACCACATGTTCACCACCGGCATGCCAACCTTTGCCCTGCTGTTCTTTATGTACATGACCATGCTTATTGCAGTTCCCACTGGGGTGAAAATATTTAACTGGGTTACCACCATGTGGCGAGGCTCGATGACCTTTGAAACTCCTATGTTATTCGCCATTGCTTTCGTGGTGCTGTTTACCATTGGTGGCCTGTCGGGAATTATGTTGGGCGTAACCCCCGTTGACTATCAATACCATGACACTTACTTCGTTATTGCTCACTTTCATTACGTATTGGTAACCGGCGCAGTATTTTCAATTATGGCCGCGGCCTACTATTGGATACCTAAATGGTCGGGCGTAATGTACGACGAAAAGCTTGGCAAATTGCACTTCTGGTGTTCGCTGGTATCGGTCAATATTTTGTTCTTTCCTATGCACTTTGTTGGCTTAGCCGGTATGCCACGGCGCTACCCCGACTATGCCCTGCAATTTGCCGATTTAAACGCCATTATTAGTGTAGGTGGCTTTTTATTCGGTTTCTCACAACTTATTTTCTTAGTGGTTATGGTGAAGTGCGCTATGAAGAAAGGCGAGCCGGCACCGGCGAAACCCTGGGAAGGCGCCGAAGGTTTAGAGTGGACAGTACCTTCACCAGCCCCATACCACACCTTTGACACACCACCTGAGGTGAAATAAATGACCAACCGGCAACAGCAAAACCAAGACAATGCGGGCGTTATCACAAAGCTTCTGGCGGCAGTGGTTATTATGTTTGCCTTTGGCTTTGCGTTAGTGCCTTTATATGAAAAGTTCTGCGAACTTACCGGCTTTAACGGCCGTACAGAAAATATAGCCGCCATGACCATTGATGGCATGGTGGTTGACACTTCGCGCACCGTTACGGTTGAATTTACCACCCGCACCGACCGCGGAGCACCTTGGTCGTTTCGGCCTGAAACGCGGTCAATAACCATGCATCCCGGTGAGTTAAAGCAGGTTAACTTTATTGTTGAAAACCATACTAATCAAAATCGTATGGCGCAGGCTTTACCGTCGGTTTCGCCAGGCGAGGCGTCGTTGTATTTAAACAAAACCGAGTGCTTTTGTTTTGAACAACAACCCTTGGCCGCCAAAGAAACAGCCGTTATGCCCATGCGCTTTTATTTAGATCCAGACTTACCAACAAGCATTCATCGGCTGACTTTGTCGTATGTCATGTTCGACATTACTAATCAGGTAAAGGACGTGGCAACCACCGCGGCCCGTTAGCATGAGGGGAATACAATGAGTACTGAACCTACCAAATATTATGTGCCAGATCAGAGCGTTTGGCCTATTGTCGGCGCCCTTGCCTTAGGCTTGATGGCCTTTGGTGCAGCCCACTTTACTATTGAAGCGTCGAAGCAAGAAGCTGGTTTTGGCCATTATGTGCTTGGAGCAGGCATTTTCGTTTTGTTTATTATGCTGGTAGGCTGGTTTCGTGACCAAATTCGCGAGTCGCGCGCTGGCATGCATAACTTGCAATTAAACCGGTCTTACAAGTACGGCATGTTGTGGTTTATTTTTTCTGAAGTAATGTTCTTTGGTGCTTTTTTTGGTGCTTTATTTTATGCCCGCATGATTGCAGTGCCTTGGTTAGGTGGCGCCAGCAATAACGCCATGACAGCACAATTATTGTGGCCACACTTTGAAGCAATTTGGCCACTTACCCTAACCCCCGGTGGCACTGAAACCCAAGCAATGGGCTGGTTTGGTTTGCCACTGTTGAACACCATGCTGCTAGTTACTTCGTCTATTACTTTACACTTTGCCCATATTGCCTTAGAAGCGGGCAACCGCAGTAAACTTAAACTATGGTTAGTGCTAACTGTGGCCTTAGGGGTTACGTTTTTATTTTTTCAAGGTTACGAATATGTGCACGCATATCGCGACCTGGGCTTAACCTTAGCTTCGGGTGTGTATGGCAACACCTTCTTTTTACTTACCGGTTTTCATGGTGTGCACGTTACGTTAGGCGCACTAATGCTATTTATTATGACCTTACGGGTGTTTGCCGGGCATTTCGACAAAGACAATCAATTCGCCTTTATGGGATCGGTTTGGTATTGGCACTTTGTTGACGTGGTTTGGGTGTGCCTGTTTGTATTTGTGTATGTTTTATAGCGAAAAGCCGCCGTTTTAACACGGCGGCTTTAGGCCCACTGGCCGTTGTATTAACTAATAAGGACGTGGGTTTGGCTCTATCACCCCCGAGCTTAAGGCCACAATAACAAGTATTAACACCACCGCCGAAAACAATACTCGGCGACCAATATAGTGGGTCATGGAAGGGGCATTTGGATCATTTCGTAAGCCTGCAAATAAAGCTCGAAATAGATTCACAATGACATACAGCAAGAGTGCAACAAGTAGCACTTTTAAAATAATAGTTAGCACGGCTCGTCCTTAAAGGTAGTTATGACAACATTTAGCGTCGGTTCAAATAAATTTAGGCTTAACCCGTTTGCCTTGTTAGTTACTTTGCTCGCGATTGCGCTGATGATCAAGCTTGGATTTTGGCAACTAAGTCGTGGCGCTGAAAAACAAGCAATTATGGATCAACATATAAGCGCTACCAGTGTAGGAACCTTACCCTTACAAGACGAGCAACTGCTGGAATTGGTTAAAAGCCCGCAGCAAACCGTAACTTGGCAGGGCCAGCTACATCCGCGCCATTATTTTTTAATTGAAAATAAAATTCATGAAGGCCAAGTTGGCTATGAGGTTATTGCCCTTGCCACCCTACCTGCTAGCCATAAATATGTGCCGGTAAATTTAGGTTGGGTACCGGCAGCCGCAGAGCGCACTACTTTACCCAAGGTAACCTTGCCTGAGCAGCCACTGCAGCTGGCTGGGCATGTTTACATTCCCGAGCAACCCTTTCTATTAAGCGCCCAACAGCCCGAGTTGGTTTGGCCGGTGCGCTTGTTATACCCCGAGCTAAGACTACTAACCGAGTTAAGCGGCTACGCACTTACACCTTTTATTGTGCGCCTAAACGATAATGCCGAATTTGGCTATATTCGCGACTGGCCCATAGTGGTAATGAAGCCTGAAAAGCATTATGCCTATGCCTTACAGTGGTTTGGGCTGGCTTTTGCTGCCTTGGTAGTATTTTTGTTCGCTAGTTGTAAACGACCTCGTTTGAAAAACTTTGCAAAACAATAAAAATTAAAGGAAGTATATTTATGTCGTCAACCAAACCAAAAAGCCGCAGTCGGCGTACGCTTCTTATTGTCGCCGGTGTTTTTGTTCTGCCATTAATTGCTGCAAAGTTAGTTCTTACGCTGCACTGGTACGACGCTGGAGTAACCAACAAAGGCCATTTGCTCGACCCTCCCATTAGTATTTCTGCTATTGATAACGCCCAATTACCCGACACCTGGCGAATTGGCATACTTGTGCCTGAGTTTTGCGCTGCCGCCTGCGAGCATGGCTTATATGTAATAAATCAGTCGTACCACGCGCTTGGCCGTTTGCAAGAGCGCGTAAGTGCTATTGGCATTCAAGCAAACACGGAACCTGTAGCCAATGCCCACCTGCCGGCTCAATCAACCCTGCACCTGATATTTTTACCTAATGCCTATCAGCACCTAGCCGAACTTCCTGCCGGTAGTATTTTCATTATGGACCCGGTAGGTAATGTCATGCTTTGGTACGAAGGTAGCGATGAGCGCGAACAAATGATTATGCAAGCACGCGACTTGTTGGCTGATTTGAAAAAAATGCTTAAATTGTCGCGCGTGGGTTAAGGCTAACGGAGGTAAATATTACATGGTGAAATTACTTCGTGTTGCCATAGTGCTGGTTTTGATTGTGATTATGCTTGGCGCATATACTCGGTTAACCGACGCAGGGCTTGGTTGCCCCGACTGGCCTGGCTGTTATGGCTTTATTAAACCGCCTCTTTCCGAACAAAGCATGGCTAGCGCTTCGCAAGCATTTCCTCATGCCACTATTGACCATGGCAAGGCTTGGAACGAGATGATTCACCGCTATGCGGCTGGCACCCTGGGCCTACTGGTGTTTGCCATTGTTACTATCGCTATTCGGCGGCGGTTAACTGCTCCTATAAACACTGCACCCGCTGCGTTTAAGTTGCCCTTAGTATTAGGGGCACTTATTATTTTACAGGCGGCACTTGGCATGTGGACCGTAACCATGATGCTGCAGCCAGCTATTGTTATGGGCCATTTACTCGGCGGTTTTGCTACTTTTGCGCTGCTGTTGTTGCTGTACTTAAAAGAAGCACACTGGTTACCACCGCAGGCCGACGCTAACCTTGCTAAGCTATTGCCGCTAGCGGTTTTGGTACTGGCTTTACTGGTGCTACAAATTGCTTTAGGTGGTTGGGTAGCTGCTAACTATGCCGCTTTAGCTTGCACCGACTTACCCATTTGCCAAGGTAACTGGCTTGAGCGTATTGAATTAGCCGGAGCCTTTAGCTTAAGCGACGCAGCCACGTATGAATTTGGTACTCATTCCTATAACGAACGACTAACTATTCATGTGTTCCATCGCTTTGGGGCTATCGCTTTATTAATCGCCATGTCAGTACTTATTACAAGGCTTTGGCGGCAGGCTACAAGCCACTGGTTTAAAACTATTACTGCGCTACTCAGCCTATTACTGGTGGTACAAATTACCCTTGGCATTCTGAACGTACTACTTAGTTTGCCTTTACCCGTGGCTGTTGCCCACAACACCATTGGTGCCCTACTGCTGGCAACCATGGTGGCCCTTACCTATGCTTTAACACACTACTTTAGAAATTTTGGCGCAATACAAAACGGTTTAAGCAGCACTGTTGCTGATAAAGACACCAAGGAGTTGCATAATGGCTAAATCAATAGCACTCACCCACCGCGCAACCTGGCGCGATTACCTAGAGCTAACCAAACCCCGGGTAGTGGCATTACTTTTACTTACCGCCGTGGTTGGCATGTGCTTAGCCACACCAACCTGGGTGCCATGGGACATTTTCATTCCTGCCCTAGTTGGTATTGGATTAATGTCGGGCTCGGCAGCAGCTATTAATCATTTAGTCGACCGCCATATTGACGCCCGCATGGCACGCACCCTACGCCGCCCTTTGCCTAGTGGCACGTTAACACCACAAAAAGTGCTTACCTTTACTGTGCTAATTGGTGTGCTGGGCTTCATTATTTTAGACGTGTTTGTAAATCGGCTAACGGCCCTACTTACCTTGGCTAGCCTAGTGGGCTATGCCTTTATTTATACTATGTATTTAAAACGCGCCACGCCGCAAAATATTGTTATTGGTGGTTTAGCCGGTGCAGCACCACCGTTACTAGGCTGGACAGCGGTTACCGGCGAATTACATTCGTACCCACTGTTACTAGTTATGATTGTGTTTGCTTGGACCCCACCGCATTTTTGGGCTTTGGCGGTACATCGCGCTAAAGACTACGAGCGGGCTGAAATTCCTATGCTGCCTGTAACCCACGGGGTTGAATTTACTAAAACCTGCATTTTGCTTTATACCGTGCTGCTTTCTGCTATTTGCATGCTGCCTTATTTAGTAGGCATGAGTGGTATACTTTATTTACTTGGCGTAACGGCATTAAACGGTGGGTTTCTTTACTATGCATTGAAACTAAAGTACCGGCCCAATAAATTCACCGCCTACAATATGTTTAAGTACTCTATTTGGCACTTAATGCTGTTGTTTATTCTTCTACTTGTTGATCACTATAGGTTTTAACTATGAGAATTGTGTATGTGTTGGGATTAATTGCTGTTGCTGTACTCGGCGCGACATTTTTTAGCTTTACTCGCCAAAGCCCACCTAGTTTAGAAGCCGCACGTATTTACGATACACCCAGACCATTAGCTGAATTTAGTTTAGAAAGTACCACTGGTGAAATGGCTACGCCCGCTTCATTAAAAGGCCAATGGACCTTTTTGTTTACCGGCTATACCTACTGCCCTGACATTTGCCCAACCACCATGGCGGCCTTAAAAGGCCATTGGGACGAATTAACCTCGGTAAGTGACTTACCAATTAAAGTGTGGATGATTTCTGTTGATCCAAAGCGCGATTCGCTAGCTCAGCTTGCACCCTACGTTGGGTTTTTTGGCGAAGACTTTATCGGCATTCGTGGCGAACACCCACAGCTTTACCCTTTTGTGACTAGCATTGGCATGATGTATTCAGTGCCTGAAGAGCATGAAACCAATTACGAAGTAGCCCATAGTGCGGCCATTGTGTTAGTAAACCCTGAAGGCCGCCAGCACGCTATTTTTCAGCCTATTAGCCGGCCTGGCCAATACACTACTATTAACCCCAAATTTATGGTTAGCGACTTTAAGAAAATAGTACAAGCGTACCGCTAAGCTTAACTGTCAGCTGTGTTGAAACTAAGTAAGCGATAGCGTTTCAACACCCACGCCTGGGCCACACCGCGGCCAACCATAAAACACGATAATGCTAACCAAAGACCATGGTTACCCCAGTCTTTGGTTAGCCACCACACTGGTAAATACACTCCGAAAGCGGCTATTGCCATGGTATTACGCATGGCCCTACGGGCAGACAAACCAATAAATACCCCGTCGAATAAATAACTCCAGTGGGCTAGCAATGGCAGCACAATAACCCAAGGTAAAAATTCCACGGCGGTGGCCACCACGTCGGGAATATCGGTAATTAGGTGTATAATATGCACGCCAAACAAAGCGAAAACTGTCGCGTAAGCCATAGCAAATAGCCCCGACCAGAATAAACACACTCGCAACCATACCCGCGCCGACTGTTCGTTGCCCTGCCCTTTGGCTTCGCCAATTAACGCCTCGGCGGAATAGGCTACGCCGTCGAGGCCTAACGAAATAAGGGTTAAAAACTGCAGTAACACCGCATTAGCTGCAACAAATATTTGCCCTTGATAGCTTGCCCAAGCGGTCATCATGGCCATACATGCATGGAGCAAAACTGAGCGCACGAAAATGTCACGATTCAAACTAAACATGGCTTGTAACCGTGCAGCACTTGCCTTTGGTAACATGCGCCAGCGCAATTGCAAGTGCTTACTAACGAAGTATAAACCCAACAACGCCGACACCCATTCCGCTACAACAGTGGCAATTGCGGCACCGGTTACATTCATATCAAGGCCAATAATTAAAATAATATCGCCAACCACATTCACGGCGTTGGTGGTAATAACCAAGACCATGGCGTGCTTTGCTTTTTGTATGCCTAGTAGAACACCCAGCATCACTAAGGTGAGCATGGCGGCGGGGGCACCAAAAAACCGAATTTGAATATAACGCTCGGTTAAATGCCGCAACTCGCCCTTGGCATCTACAAGCTGCCAAACAAGCTGCAACAGCAGGGGGCTAAATATCAGCACCAACACGCCAAGCAGCAACGCAAACAAGGTGGCATCGAAAAATATTTGCCGCTGGGCGGCCTTGTCATTGGCACCAAAGGCTTGCGCTATTAGCCCGGTTGTTGACATGCGTAAAAAAACTGCTAATAAATACACAAAGCTAACCGCCATTGCTCCTAGAGCAACAGCACTTAAGTAGATAGCTTCGGGTAAATGCCCTATGATGGCGGTATCGACGAGCCCTAATAACGGGGCTGCAATGTTCGAAATAACCATAGGCAACGCAATAGCAAACATAGTTTTGTGCTGCGCTTTCGTGCCAAAGGTTGCCTGTTGAGAGGTATTCATGCGTTTAGTAAAAGCCTTGTGGTTGTCATTGGTCGCTAGTTTTATGCTGCTAGCATTGTCTACAGCGGCAGAAGCAACACCACCTTCTGTTACTTTTTTAATGTACCACCACGTTAGCGAAACTACACCGCCTGTTACTAGTGTGTCGCCCGACGTATTGCGCGAACATTTAACTTACCTACGCGACAATAATTTTAATGTTATTGGCATTCAGCAAGCCTTAGCTGGTGTTCGGGGCGAAACTGAGCTACCCGACAAAGCCATTGTTATTAGCTTTGATGACGCTTATCAAAATATTTTTACCGCTGGGCGGCCCATATTAAAAGAATTTAATATGCCTTGGGCTTTGTTTGTAACCACCGACCCCATTGGCGACACGCCCGGCCAATATATGAGCTGGGAGCAGCTGCAAACTTTACATAATGAAGGTGTAGTAATTGCCAACCATTCTTCCGACCATGCCCACATGCCCCGCCGCCTTGAAGGCGAAAGCGAGCAGCAGTGGCTTAAGCGTATACGAGAAAACATTTTAAATGCTCAGCAGCAGCTGGAAAGCCGCATAGGCATTACCAATAAGTTATTTGCTTATCCTTATGGCGAATACAACAATGCCTTAAAGAACCTTGTGGCTGAACTTGGCTTTACCGCTTTTGGTCAACACTCTGGCGGCGTTGGCCCTACTACCGACTTTCAAGCCATACCCCGTTTTGCCGCAGCTGGTATATACGCAAACTTGCGCACGCTGGGCACGAAAATGGCGGCGCTTAGCTTTACCACTCACGAGGTTCATTACCAAGACACCCTATTAGCGCACACCACTACACGCCCTAGCCTTGAAGTAGAGCTCGACACCAGCGACTTTTACACCAGCCAGCTGCAGTGCTTTATTAGTGGTAAATTACATAGCCCGGTGTGGGTGGCAAACAATCGCTTTCGTGTTGTAGCTGAACACGACTTACCTATAGGGCGCTCGCGCTACAACTGTACCGCACCCAGTAAAGCGAAACGAGGTCGCTTTTATTGGTTTTCAATGCAATGGATTCGCCAAGATGAACAAGGAAACTGGCCCGACTAATTGCCGGGCCATAGTTGAATAATGCTGTAGCCTTGGGGCTATGCAGGTGCAGAATTAATAGTACGAGTGTTCGCCTGGCGCATGTTCGGTAGCATCGCGCACACCGTGTAGTTCGCCAGGGAAAGCAGCAATTAACTGCTTTTCAATTCCTTCTTGCAAGGTTACGTCAACCATAGCGCAGCCGTTACAACCACCACCAAACTGTAAAACAGCAATACCGTCTGGGGTAATTTCGGTGACAACTACTTGGCCTCCATGGCTAGCAAGCATTGGGTTAATTTGGCCTTGAATAAGATAGTCGACACGCTCAATTAATGGTGCGTCGTCGGCTACTTTTGGCGCTTTTGCATTGGGCGCTTTTAATGTAAGCTGCGAACCTAAGTCTTGCTCTACATAGTCAATTTCTGCCTCTTCTAAAAAAGGCGCGCTATGTTCGTCAACCACAGCGTCGAAGCCCGTAAAAGGTAAAATAATGTCGTCGCTTTCCATCGACGACGGCGGGCAGTAAGAAACCCCGCACTCGGCGTTCGCTTGTCCAGGGTTAACTACGAAGACACGAATTTTTGTGCCTTCTTCCTGCTGCTTCAGGAGCTCGCTAAAATGCTTTTGAGCACTGTCTGAAATACGAATCATCGTGCAACCACCTTCTTGGTTAACTTTCTACTAAAAAAGACGTCGGCAATACCCGACTAAATCACTATGGTTTATTCTATCGCAAACTATGGGCGTTGCATAGTGATTCAGTAGCTCAGCGCAATCGTATTTGTTAACTTGTTTTCACTTACATTAGAGGAAGTTTCACATGCAAAAATGGTTCAAGCGCATCGGCGCCTCTGTCGTTATGCTTACGTTTGCTTTGACTGCTCACGCCTATGACGGTGGTACAGACATTGACAATGTAACGCTCGACTATTATTTACCGAAGAATGTTACCTACAACCCTAGCGTACCAAAGCCAGCCGACATACTTGGTTATGAAGTTGGTCAATGGCACGTTCGCCCCGACCAGCTAGTGCGTTACTTTGAAGTGCTGGCCGAACTTTCCGACCGTGTTACCTTAGAAGTAATTGGGCATACTCACGAGCAGCGCCCGTTAATAATTGCAAAAATTAGCGCGGCGAAAAACAAAGACCGCCTAGAAGACATGCGTGAAGCCCACATGGCCGTGTCCGACCCAAGCCAAAACGTAAATGCCAAGGCCGCACCTTTGGTTGTTTATGCTGGTTTTAGTGTACATGGCGACGAATCATCTGGTTCCAACGCCGCGCTATTAACAGCCTATTATTTAGCGGCTGCCCAGGGCGACGAAATTGACGCTTGGCTCGACAACAGCGTGATTATTCTCGACCCTTCGTTTAACCCCGACGGCCTAGGTCGTTTTTCTCAGTGGGCCAACCAGTTCCGTAGTATTACGCAAGGCACTGACACCCAAGATCAAGAGCACAACCAGTCTTGGTTACGTGGCCGCCAAAACCATTATTGGTTCGACTTAAATCGCGACTGGTTGCTATTACAGCACCCAGAGTCGCGCGCACGTATTGCGGTGTACCAAGACTGGTTACCGAACGTATTAACTGACCACCATGAAATGGGTAGCGACTCCACCTATTTCTTCCAGCCGGGAATTCCTTCGCGAAAAAACCCCGACACGCCAGAAGAAAACGTAACCTTTACTGCCAAATTGGCTGAATACCACGCTGATGCCCTCGACGACATTAATAGCTTGTACTACACCGAAGAGTCGTTCGACGACTTCTACTACGGTAAAGGCTCAAGTTATCCAGACGCCCAAGGCACTATAGGCATTTTGTTCGAGCAAGCGTCGAGCCGTGGCCATGTGCAAGACACCGTAAATGGTGTTATTACGTTTCCATTTACTATTCGGAATCAATTCGTAACCTCGCTTTCAACGGTTCGTGGTGCCTATGAGCTGCGCGAGGGCCTGCTCGACTTTCAGCAACGCTTCTTTAAAGAAAACTTAAAGTTAGCAAAAGCTGAGCGCCACGACGGCTTTATGTTACGTACCGATAACGACAATGCGCGCATGGTGGAATTACTGAACATTTTGCGTCAGCACCGCATAAACGCCTACCCGGTAACCGAAACCTTTAAGCACGACGGCATTACCTATGAAGCAGGCGAAGCATATTACGTGCCTGTGGTGCAACGTAACTACCGCTTGCTCAAAGGTGCTTTTAGTACTCGCCAAGACTTCCCCGACAATACCTTTTACGACGTGTCGGCCTGGACCTTGCCCATGGCATTTAACGTGGAGTTTGAAGAAGTACGTACCAGCCGCCGCTTTAAATTTAGCGACACCGCTTGGGCAGGCGCCCCTGCATTTGCTGCCAACGAATTAGCCGACACTCGCGTTGGCTATATGTTTAGCTGGGAGTCGTACTTTGCTCCACGCTTGCTAACCCAGTTACAGCAACAAGGTATTCACACCCGCTTAGCGGTTGAGCCAGTAACCATTAATACCCCAACAGGTACTGTTGCTTACGAGCGAGGTGCCGTTATTGTTAGTCGTGCCTACCAAAGCAAGCCGTGGGCCGAAGTGAAAGTAGCTTTACAACAGCTAGCCGATAGCAATGAAATTAAGGTTGCCACTTTAGCGGGTGGATTAACCCCTACTACAGGCATGGACATTGGTAGCCGCAGTATTGACCCAGCACCTACCCCAAGCGTAATGATGCTCGTGGGTCATGGGGTTAACACCCAAGAAGCTGGTGAAGCCTGGTACTACCTTGATCGCCATGTAAACCTACCGGTAAGTAAAGTGGAAATTGACCGTTTAGGCCGCGCCGACCTAACCCGTTATACCCACATTATTTTAGTTAACGGTAGCTATAGCACCATGACTGAAGCCAATCGTGCCAAGCTTGAAGCTTGGGTACGTAAGGGTGGCACACTTATTGGTCAAAAAGGTGGTGCGGTATGGATGAGCAAAAATAAACTCCTTAGTGCTAAAGCTGTTGAGCAGAGTGTATTCGACGAGCAGTTCCCTACTAACACGCTTAGCTATGGTGATCGTAGTGATCATTTTGCCCAAAAACGTATTGCTGGAGCAATTTTTAACGCGCAGCTTGATTTAAGTCACCCACTTACGGTTGGCTTTCCGCGCAATGAATTGCCCGTGTTCAAAAATAGCACCATTGCTTTCGACGTTAACGAAGCACCTTTTGTCGACGTTGCCCGCTATGCCGAGCAGCCGGTACTCGCGGGCTTTACTTCAGCAGGAAACCGTACTGTACTTGGTGGCAAAACTGCTATTGTGGCGCACCGCCTAGGTGCTGGCCGAGTAGTTGGCTTTGCCGATAACTTAAACTTCCGTGCTTTTTTCTGGGGCACCTCGAAGTTATTAAGTAATGCTATTTACTGGTCGCAGTATACCGCTGGCACAGCTGCCGACGAAGCAGTTGAAGAAGAAGACGAAGCTGCGCACAGCCATTAATAGCGCTCTTTGTTGAGCATGGGCGGCGGCGTGTAAGCTAAAGTCCATGCATCTACAATAATGCCCGCTCGGGGCAATATCGACGCAATAGCCCCGAGTGTGGCCCCTGTGGTTAAAACATCATCAATTAAGGCAATGCGTGTTCCGCGCGGTAACTTGCCTACCTGCCTAAAGCTTTCATTCAGTACTTGCCGCCGCGCCTTTGCCCCGAGCTTGTGCGCTTTTATATTTTGCTTTGTTCGCACCACCCCATACCAAACTGGAATTCCCAATAATTCAGACACGGCTTCAGCTAGCAATTGCGCTTGGTTATAGCCCCGTGCGGCCCATGCCTTTTTAGTCATAGGTACAGGTAGTAAATAATTCGGTAGCTTTAATTGTTGTTGACGGTAGTGCTGTACCGCTTGGGCGCATATTAAGGTGGCCATGGCATTGGCTTCACCCGAGCGACCACGAAACTTAAATGCCGCCAGCCAGTAGCGCACTTCAGCCATATACCACAGTGACGCTAGAATAAGTCGAACGCCTTTTGGCGCTTGAGCCATGTGTACAGTTAGATCAACGGGTGGGCAGCGAGGTAAGTCGTTAAAACATACGCGGCATAAACCCAGTGCGCTTGCTTGGCCATAATGACACAAGGGACACATTCGAGTTAAAGTAGAAATGTTTTTGCCCAAGCTACTGAACATGGTTACCATGCATTCTAAAGGTGTTTCAGTAGTTATAGTTAGCCGGGAGCAACATAACAATGCATATAATCGATAGCGTACATGGCAAGGGTGCGTCTTGGGTGTTTCTACACGGTTGGAGCATGCATCGCGCTATTTGGCAGCCACTGCTAAAAACATTAAGTCCGTCAATACGTATTCGGGCCGTCGACTTACCCGGTTTTGGTGACAGTAGTTGGCACCCCGACTATGTTGATTTTGAAACGGCCGTAAGCGCCTTAGAAGACCATTTGTTGGCTCACGAGCCTGGCCCCATAAACCTATTAGGCTGGTCGATGGGCGGGTTGTATGCCATTGCCTTAGCGGCACGAGGTAACTTGAACATTCAACGTGTGGCCCTTATTGCTAGCACGCCTAAATTTGCTCAGGCACCGCATTGGCCAGGTATTCAAGAGTCGGTATTAGCCATGTTTCAAAAACAGCTACGACGCGACTTTGCTGCCACCATTGAGCGCTTCTTAGCAGTGCAAGCCATGGGTAGTCCTCATATCATCCGCGATATTCGTCTTATGCAAGAATTACTAGCACAGGGTGCCGAGCCTCACCCTGAAGCACTGGTAACGGGGCTAAATTGGCTGCAAGAGCTCGACTTGCGTACACAGTTTGAAGCTTTAACATGCCCTACGCTGCGCCTTTATGGTCGTCGCGACAGCTTAGTGCCAATGAAGCAGGCCAGCCTATTGAATAAAACCATCGACCATGTGGAAATATTTGAAGACAGCGCCCATACGCCATTTTTAAATGAGCCAGAGCGCTTTTGCCAAACCTTAATTCAGTTTAGCGAACGTTCGGTTTAGGTTTGGCATGCTTTACAAAACACCGTGCTGCGCTGGCCTAGCCGTATTTCGCTAAGCACCCGCTGACAGCGTGGGCACGCTTTACCACCCTGGCCATAAACCGCCAGCTCTTGGGCAAAATAACCGGGCTGGCCATCAGCGCGGCTGAAGTCTTTTAACGTAGTACCGCCCTGTTTAATAGCTTGGGCAAGAACCGTACGAATTGCTTCGGTAAGCACACGATAGCGCGCCTTGCTAATACGCCCTGCAGCACGGCGAGGATCGATACCGCTCATAAACAGCGCTTCATTGGCGTAAATATTGCCAACACCAACCACAATATAATTGTCCATAATAAAGGTTTTTACGGCTGCTTTTTTTCCTCGTGATTGAGCAAACAAATGATCGTCGTTGAAGTCTGCTGAAAGCGGCTCTGGCCCAAGGCGCGCCAACTGGCTCAACGGCTTGTCTGGCGTTTGCCAAAGCACGCAGCCAAACCGGCGCGGGTCATTTAGCCGTAAACTTTGCCCGGCGCTGGTTATTAATTCCACATGATCATGCTTTGCTAATGGACTGCCTGCGGGCAATACGCGTAAATTACCCGACATACCTAAATGAACTACTAGCGTGCCTGGGTCACTTTCTATCAGCAGGTACTTAGCACGACGTTTCACTGCGCGAACCGTTTGTCCGACAATATCCTGTGCTTCCGTTGGCACCATCCAGCGAAGTTTAGGCTGATAAACCTTTAATTCAGCCACCTGCTGGTTTTCTAAATAGGGTTGAATACCTAACCGACTAACTTCTACTTCGGGTAATTCTGGCACCGTTATACTCCACCAACTACGTTAAAAGCTCTGCGCTTCTAGCGCAGCATGGTCGCCCACCACACGAAATACTTGGTCGGCGCCAGGCAAAGCCACAAATGCTTCACCGTTATAAAAAAACACTCCTACCTTCCAACTTTCTGCTTCGTCGGCAAAAGTAAGCTCAACCTGATATTCTCGCCCAGCTAACAATTGCTCTGATGGCTCTAGGCTAAGTTCCTGCCACGCCTGTAGCCAGCGCGCTTGGGCGTTAGCCGCAAGTGTGTTGCCTGCCCGCTGCTCCCAATTATTCGCCACGCGCACTAAGCTTACTTTATGGTCGGAAATAGCTACCAAGGTGCGCTCTGCAAAAGGCTGCCAACGACTTGCCGAAGCAACTTTGCCGCTATCATGGCCAAGAAAATAGAACACAAACATAACAATCAGTACCACGTAAATAAGTACGTTGTTCCAGCCCCGTTTACTTAAGGTAAAGCCCAGCACCGTTCGGTAATCACTTTCTTGTCTACGCTTATTTTTCATATATATATGGTCTACAACCGTTTAAAATGATACTCAGCACTACATTTAATGCTTATAGTAAGAGTTCGTTACATTGCCTAAGGAGTTAACATACTTGTGTTCCGCTCATGTTTGAATGATTCAATTGATTTCATGTGCGACGCACTTGCTCAACAAGGATATGCCATCATACCCGACTTTCTTGAACAAGCAGAAGCTAGCCTACTTTATAACTATGCGCAAAGTTTGCCATCTAGCCAATGGCACTTAGCCGGAATCGGCCGTGAGCAAAAGCATACGGTTAATACTCTTGTGCGGAGCGACAAAATTCATTGGTTAAGCACGCAACAACCCCTTGAAGCCATGTGGCTTGAACACATGGAACAACTTCGCGTGGCACTTAACCGCCGCTTGTTCCTGGGCTTATTCGACTACGAGTGCCACCTAGCCCGCTATGAACCGGGAAGTCGCTACCAGAAGCATTTAGACGCCTTTAAAGGCCGCGGCAATCGCGTGTTGTCTACCGTTTGTTACCTTAACCCTGACTGGACCAACGCGCATGGTGGTGAGTTAATTATTTATGGCGACCAGCAACAAGTGTTGGAATGCATATTACCTAAGCAATCAACTTTGGTAGTATTTTTAAGTGATGTGTTTGTGCATGAAGTAAAAGAAGCTCACCGCACCCGTTACAGTATTACTGGTTGGTTTCGCCATAATGGTAGCGACGCAGGCCGCGTAGACCCTTCGGCTTAAAGCATGCCTGCCAGCGAGTTATTTTTTAGCTCGTAAACGGTTAACTAAAACAACAGCCCAAACCCCATAATAAAACATTAAACATAGCACCAACAGGGTTAAAGCGGCCAAGGAAGCGCCCATAGATAAACGTATGCCAACAGCGTCTAGCAATAAAATAATTACATTCAGCAGCATTGAAGCAAATAAAAACAGGCTGAGCCTTGGTGAACGTACGGCAGCACCCGTGGCTACGCCTGAAGCAAGCAGCACCAGTAAAATATGGTAGCCATGCTGATAAATACCGTTGCCACTAACTAGCTGCCAGAAAAAAGGCGGTAGGTACGAAAGCATTACTAAAATATAGAAGGCGCGTAGGCGTTGGTGGGGTAGAAAGAGTGAATACATGGTATGCACAGGGATAAAAAACCCGGCCGCAGCCGGGTTTTTATTACTTCATTCTTGCTTCTGTGAAAAGCACATGCTTACGAACGACTGGATCATATTTCTTGATCTCAAACTTTTCAGGCATGTTACGTTTGTTTTTATCTGTGGTGTAGAAATATCCTGTACCAGCAGAAGAAATCAGACGAATTTTATCGCGCATCGTTGTTCTCCTTTTTTATAGCCGGATTAAACCCGGATACCTTTGGCACGCAAGTCGGCAAGAACAGTATCAATACCGTTTTTGTCGATAATACGCATACCTTTGGTTGAAATACGCAATTTCACCCAACGCTTCTCGCTTTCTACCCAGAAACGGTGTGATTGCAGATTTGGCAGGAACCGACGGCGGGTCGCATTTCTTGCGTGTGAACGGTTGTTACCAACCATTGGCCGCTTTCCTGTTACTTCACATACTCGAGACATTATCTTTTACTCCGAAATTGCTTGCAGCTCGCCTGATAGCCTTTATGGCTTTGCCCTAAATTCGAGGGCGCAATTTATACAAAAATATCGCTGCAAAAGCAAGCGATTTCTGAAATTTAGCTGATCTTTCGCTTGGCTCATGTCGAGCTTTCGCCAAATTATGATCCTAAAAGCTGCCGTTCTATCAACGCCCATTGTGTTTCAAACTGGGCGCTGGGCTTGGTTTTAAAACCAGATCGAACGAATTGTAGCAGCTTTCCTTCTGCATATGCCATAACAACATTTGTTAAAACACCTTCATCTGTCGCAAATTCTGCGCCTTCACGTAAACGGCGTTCGCGCAGCACTTGCTTCATCTGACTGTCAAGTTTATCAAATAACATCACAATGCGCAGCCTTAAACGATCATGTTCGCCCATTAAAGCGTCACCGGTTAGAACTCGGCTCATACCTGGGCTTTGCTCAACCAAGCGAAATAAAATTAAAATCATTTCTCGTACGCGGCTCATGGTGTTTTTTTCTTGCTCTAGCATACGGTTAATCGAGCCTAACAATATGTCTTCGATTAAATTAATCAGGTCATCAAACATTTTAGCCTTCGACGGGAAGTGTCTGTACAACGCTGCTTCTGAAACGCCCACTTCTGCTGCTAACTTAGCTGTGGTAATAGGCTTGCCAATACTTGTTTCAAGCATGTGCGCAAGCGTGCCAAGAATTTCTTCCTTGCGATTTGTTTTCCGTGCCGTAGTCATAAGTGTATGGTTCCTGTAATCAATCTAATCAATAAACATAACCTGCGGGCTGGCTTGCTTAATGCCGGCCCGAGTGACCAAAGCCACCTTCGCCACGGTCGCTTGCGGTAAAGTCGCTAACAATATTAAAGTCGACCCGCACCACGGGTAAAATAACCATTTGCGCAATGCGCTCGCCTGGCTCAATGCTAAAGGTAGTGTTGCCACGGTTCCACACCGAAACCATGAGTTCACCTTGGTAATCGGAATCAATTAAACCCACTAAGTTACCAAGCACAATACCATGTTTATGGCCTAAGCCGGAACGCGGCAAAATAGTAGCGGCTAAGTTTGCATCACCAATATGAATGGCGATACCAGTACCAATCAACTCAGTTTGGCCTGGCTCTAGGGTAACGGTTTGCGACAAACAAGCGCGTAAGTCCATTCCTGCCGAGCCTTCGGTGGCATAGGCTGGTAAGGGGAAGTCTTTACCTACTCGCGGATCTAATATTTTTACATCAATACTTTTACTCATAATTTTTTTGTTCTCTAATGAGTTGAATTAAATCGTTGGCTAAAGACGCCTTACTACGTTGCGAGAACGCTTTGCGGCCAACCTCTGCTTCACCAGATTCATTTACCTTGCCTGTTGCGCGCCAAAATACCTCTACGGCGTTGTCGTCGCTATTAAAGCCTAAACCGGCTTGGCTCACGTCGTTGGCTACAATCATATCAATGCCTTTGCGGTTTAGTTTCGCTATTGCATAGTCTGCAACGTGCTGGGTTTCAGCAGCAAAGCCAACGGTAAAAGGTGCATTTTCTTGCTCTGCCACCCAAGCTAAAATATCTGGGTTTTTCATTAACGTAAGCGTTACTGTGTCGGCGTCGGTGGTTTTCTTTATTTTTTGCGTCTCCACATCGGCAGCACGAAAGTCTGCAACCGCAGCACAGGCGATAAATAGCGTGCAAGCGCTTAAGGTACTGGCTACTGCCGCTTGCATATCAAGCGCACTTTCCACGTCTATACGTTCTACCCCTGCTGGCGTAGGTAACGAAACGGGTCCAGCAATAAGGGTAACCTTTGCGCCGGCTAAAACAGCCGCTGCGGCAAGCGCAAAGCCCATTTTGCCGCTACTATGGTTGGTAATATAACGAACCGGGTCTAAGGCTTCTCGAGTTGGGCCAGCCGTAATTACCACATGCTCACCATGCATAGTCGCGCCCACGGTTTGCTTTGTTGCCTCTGCTGGTACTGTGGAAATAGCTGTGGTGGTGCTAAAGAAGCCTTCTATGTGTTGCAAAATTTCCGCCGGCTCTAACATGCGCCCTGCCCCTACTTCGCCACAAGCTTGCGAGCCTTCACCAGGCCCCCAGATTAATTTACCGTCGCCTTTTAGCAGTTCCACATTACGTTGCACTGCTGGGGCTGCCCACATCAGTCGGTTCATAGCCGGCACTACGGCAATGGACGCGTCGGTGGCAAGGCATAAGGTAGAAAATAAATCGTCGGCAAAACCATGGGCTAAGCGTGCAATAGCACTGGCGGTGGCTGGAGCCACAACAATTAAATCGGCCCAGCGGGCTAATTCAATATGCCCCATGGCTGCTTCAGCTACGGGATCAAGTAAGTCGTCGTGCACTGGGTGGCCCGACACAGCTTGTAACGTAAGTGGCGTAATAAAGGCTTTAGCGCCTTTGGTCATAACCACACGCACGGTTACTTGATGTTCGCTCAAGCGGCGAACCAGTTCTGGTGTTTTGTACGCGGCGATACCGCCGGTAACAATCAGCAATAGATTACGGTTTTTAAGCGCTAGCATAGTTGTTCTTTACGAGGTGAACCCTTACGTTAGATTAACACGGACGAACTAAACTNATCATGCACATTCGTGAATGGCCGGTGGCCGAAAGACCACGTGAAAAGCTTGCTGCTCATGGCTCAGCGTCGTTAAGCGACGCTGAATTACTAGCAGTTTTATTTGGTACTGGCACTGCCGGCCAAGACGTCATGACTTGGGCGCGAAGCCTTCTGCAACAGGCTGGCGGTTTAGCCGAGCTGTTGGCCATGCCGTCAACCCAATTACAAAAACTGCATGGGGTAGGCGTTGCGCGCTGTATGCAGTTACAAGTTATTCTAGAACTGTCGCAGCGCTATCTGGCTAGCACTTTAAAACTTGGTGCGGGTTTTACCAACCCACAGCTAGTACGCGATTATTTGGCTACCAAACTACGGCACCAAACCCGCGAGGTGTTTGCCCTTTTGCTGCTCGACAACCAACATCGTTTGCTGCATTACGAAGAGCTTTTTTACGGCACTATTAACGCGGCACCCGTATACCCTCGGGAAATTGTTAAATTAGTGCTCGACAAAAACGCCGCTGCCATCATTCTGGCGCATAATCATCCTAGTGGCGTGGCCGAGCCTAGCCAAGCCGACAGGCGCGTAACAGAGCGCATTCAGGAGGCTTTAAAGACCATAGATGTGGCGGTACTAGACCATTTTGTAATTGGCGCTGGGGAAACCGTGTCGTTTGCTGAACGAGGCTTGCTGTAATATTTAATTATTGCCTGTTTCGCTTTCGTTTTTTTGCGCCCGGCCTAACAAAGTATGCGCTGCCTGTACTGGCTCTTTGCCTTCGTACAACACGTAATAAAGCTGTTCTACAATGGGCATTTCAACATTGTAACGCTTGGCTAAAGCAAAAGCTTCGCGGGTATTGCGGTAGCCTTCTACTGCTTGGCCAATCGAAGCCATGGCTTGCTCAACGGTTTTGCCTTGGCCAATAGCTAAGCCAAAGCGCCGGTTACGCGACTGGTTGTCGGTGCAGGTAAGAATAAGGTCGCCTAAGCCCGCCATACCGGTAAAGGTTTCTGGCTGGCCGCCTAAGGCTAAACCCAACCGCGTGAGTTCGGCTAAGCCGCGAGTAATTAGCGCGGTACGGGTATTGGCGCCAAAACCAAGGCCGTCGGCCATGCCAGCACCAATTGCGATCACGTTTTTAACCGCGCCACCCACTTGCATGCCAATAAAGTCGTCGTTGGAATAAACTCGAAACGACTTGTCGCAATGTAAGGCGTTTGAAAGCATGGTGATAAATTTAGGTTCGGTCGCTGCCACAGAAATAGCCGTTGGCATACCAAGCGCCATTTCGCGTGCGAAAGTTGGCCCGGAAAGTACCGCTAAGGGTCGTTCTGGGCCTAGAATGTCGCCTGCTACTTCCGACAATAAACGCCCTGTTTCAGGCTCTAGCCCCTTTGTTGCCCAAGCCACACGGGCTGTTTGGCACAACGCAGGTTTAATTTGCTTCAATACCTCGGAAAACCCGTAACTTGGCACCACTACTAAAATAATGGCAGAAGCAGCTACTGCCTCAGTTAAGTTCGAAACCGGTTCGAGGCTGGCCGGAAATTGAATTCCTGGCAAATAACGTTCGTTACTGCGACTGTCGGCCATGGCTTGCATTGCGGCTGGGTCTCGCCCCCAAAGTAGGGTTCGAATACCTTTACGAGCAATACAAATAGCAAGGGCGGTGCCATAAGACCCCGCCCCTAATACTGTTACCACATTTGGGTCGCAGGTAGTGTTCATTACGCGTCTAGCTTCTGACCTTCAGCCGCTTGTTGCTGCTGAATGTGCTGAGCAAATACTGCGTCGAAGTTTACCGGTGCTAAGTTTAACTGTGGGAAAGTACCACGGTTTACTAAGTTAGCAATTGATTCGCGCGCATAAGGGAACAAAATATTTGGGCAGAATGCTGCTAAAAGTTGTGGTAATTGCTCTTCTGGTACTTCACTACCAATAGAGAAAATACCTGCTTGAGCCACTTCACATAAAAACGCAGTTTCTTCACCAATGGTGTTTTTAACCGTAAGGGTTAACACTACTTCGTGTAGGTTGTCTTCTAACTTGGTGTTGTTCACGTTCATGTCGACGCTTACTGTTGGTGCCCACTCTTTGCGGAAAATTGCCGGCGAGTTAGGCGTTTCAAACGACACGTCTTTTACATAAATACGCTGAATAGCGAATTGTGGTTCTTGTTGTTGCACGTCTTGTGCGCCTGCATTTTGTTGTTCGTCAGCCATTGTTTTTACCTTAAAAGTTCATGATGAATTGGATTATTTCTTAGTTTTCTTTTGCTTTGGTGCACTCGATGCGCGTTTACTTACAGGCATACCCGCTCCTTTCCAGGACCGCATACCACCTTGCAACACAGACACTTGACTATAACCAGCCTTCGCTAGCAGCGCTGCTGCCGTTCGTGCTGTATTTCCATAATTGCATATAGTAACAATGGGGGCATTTTTGTATTTCTCAAGCTCTTTCATGTTTCCTTGGCGAATATTTTGCAAACTAATGAGCCGAGAATTATGAATATGCCCTTGGCTGTACTCTTCCTCGCTGCGAATATCTACAAATACTCCGCCACGGTTTACCACCAGTGTCGCTTGCTGTGGACTTAAGCTTGTGACCGTTGAAAAGCGATTTTTAACGATATCTGCCACTAACATAACCAGCACACCTAACCATAGGGCGCTCATAATATAATGTTCAGTAGCAAACTCAATAATTTGGTCCATGACCTCTCCTAACATTGCCCGCACAAAAATATAGCTGCAGAGTATAACCACTATAACGCTTAGGATCAGTAAATAATCTTTGCTTGGGGTGCTTCGGGTTGTTAAATAAAGTAAACTCTTGGCACTATTATCATCGTTTCCGACGCTTTCAAAAACAAATGTTCCGCTAGGAGTAACAATGACATCTGCTGCTGTCCGTAAAAACCCACTTGTGCTTGTTATACTCGACGGCTGGGGAGACCGTGAAATGGCGCCTGATAATGCCATTGCTCATGCCCGCACACCGGTTTTAGACTCATTATATACCACTGCACCACATACATTAGTAGACGGTTCAGGCTTAGCTGTTGGCTTACCCGAAGGCCAAATGGGTAATTCTGAAGTAGGCCACATGAATTTAGGTGCCGGCCGCATTGTGTATCAAGACTTCACGCGAGTTTCTAAGGCCATTACCGACGGCGACTTTTTTGACAACCCAGTATTAGTTAAAGGCTTGGAACGCTGCGCGGCAAAAAATGGCACCGTACATATTATCGGCCTGCTTTCCCCAGGCGGCGTACACAGCCACGAAGACCACTTACTTGCCATGGCGCAAATGGCTCACCAACGCGGTGCTGAATCTATTTTAGTGCATGCATTTCTAGACGGCCGAGACACGCCGCCACGCTCTGCAGCAGCCAGCATTGAAAAGCTAGAACAAGCTTTTGTTGATATTCCCGGCGCACGCTTTGCTAGTTTATGTGGCCGTTATTATGCCATGGACCGCGACAATCGTTGGGACCGAATAGAACAGGCTTGGCTGCTACTTACAGCGGCACAAACTGATTATCCTGCGGCAACAGCAGCAGCGGGTTTAGCTGCAGCCTACGACCGTGGTGAAAGCGACGAGTTTGTGAAGCCCACTTGGATTAACGGCGCAACACCTATTGGCGACAACGACGCGGTGTTTTTTATGAACTTCCGTGCTGATCGGGCCCGTGAATTAACCCATTGTTTTGTTGATAAGGAATTTAACCATTTTGCACGCCAAGCCCCAGCGCTAAGCGATTTTATAATGCTTACGGAATACGCCGCCGACATTGACGCCCCGGCAGCTTTCCCGCCTGAAACACTAACCAATGTATTTGGTGAATGGCTAGAAAAACATAATAAAACTCAATTGCGAATTTCTGAAACTGAAAAGTACGCCCATGTAACGTTCTTTTTTAGTGGTGGCCGCGAGCAGCAATTTAAAGGTGAACAGCGTATTCTTATTCCTTCGCCCCAAGTTGCCACCTATGATTTACAGCCTGAAATGAGCTCTGAAGCTTTGACCGACGCCTTAGTTACAGCTATAAAGTCGGGTGAATTCGACGCTATTATTTGTAACTACCCCAATGGCGACATGGTAGGCCATACCGGTAACTTTGATGCCACGGTAAAAGCCTGCGAAGCCCTAGACGCTTGTGTCGGCCGCATTGTCGAAGCGTTAAAAACCTATGGTGGCGAAGCTTTAATTACCGCCGACCATGGTAATGCTGAACAAATGGCAGACCACGCCACCGGCCAGTCGCATACCGCTCATACCAGCAACTTAGTACCCTTTATTTATGTGGGCCGCGACGCTACCCCAGTAACCAGTGGCGGGCGCTTGTCTGACGTGGCCCCCACCATGCTGCACCTAATGGGTATGGAGCAGCCAGCAGAAATGACTGGCAAGACTCTTATGCAGCTGAAGTAGGTAACAATGACTGCGCGTAACTATGCTCTTGCCTGTGTGTTTTTTTTGTGCCTTAGTTTGGCCTTTACTGCCGTGGGCGCCCAACAAAGCGACGCGCGCCAAGAGCTTGCCCGTACAGAGCAACAGCTACGTGACTTACAAAAGAATATAGCCCAACAACGGCGCCAGTTTGAACGGCGCCAGCAACAACTTACCAGTACCGAGAAAGCACTGCGGGACATTGAACAAAACATTGCCACCAGCACCCAAGCCCTGCGCCGTACAGAGCAGGAAATGGGCGGTATTGAGGCACGTATTCGTGAGTTAGAAGAGGAACAAAACTTACTTCAATTAAGCTTGCAGCAACAAGCTGGTGTGCTGGCCGATCAAATTGAAGCGGCTTATCGCTCTGGTGATTATAACTTCCTGAAATTACTGCTGAATCAAGACCATCCTGGTCGCTTCGAACGCTTACTAGAATATTATCGCCATTTAAATGAAGCACGCTTAAGCCAGCTACGCAACCTACACGCCACCGAGCTGGAATTGGTTGAAGTTCAAACCAACTTGGCAGCACAGCATACCCGCTTAGCCCAACGGCGCACCGAACAAGAGCGCCAACGCAGCCGCTTGCAAACCCAGCAGAATGAGCAAGAACAGCGCGTGGCAGCACTTCAAGCAGCACAAAGCTCTACCTCTAGCGAGCTTCAGGCCATGCTGCAAAATGAACAAGAAATGACTGAATTACTTGCCGCCCTTGCCGACGTATTGCGTGCCAGCGATATCAATTTATCTGGTTTAGCTAATTTACGCGGCAAGCTACCTTGGCCATTAAGCGGTCAGTTGCGCCATCGTTTTGGTGAACAGCGAAGTAGCCAGGTTAATTGGCGCGGTATTGTTATAAACGGCACCGCTGAAGTACCCGTGCGTAGTATTGCCGACGGCAGGGTGCTATTTGCTGATTGGTTGCGGGGCTTTGGTTTAGTGATAGTGCTAGACCACGGTGAAGGCTTTATGAGTTTGTATGGTTATAACCAAGCATTAATGTTCGACGTGGGCGAGGCCGTGCGGCAAGGGCAGATTATTTCTTTAGTGGGCCAAAGTGGCGGCCAAAGTGAGCCAGGGCTGTACTTTGAAATTCGCCACCGTGGTGATCCCGTCAACCCAAGCACCTACCTAACAAAGTAATACTTTAACTACTGGTTTCTGCTTCTAACCGCGATATGTAAATAAGCGCTTCCTCGCGCGTGTTGCCGCAGGTTGTTATTTCGGCAGTAAAGTCTCGACACACTTGCGGCCGCTCGGGCTGGCCAAAAATGGCGCAGGTAAAGTCTTTGGTAAGCTGTATGCAAGGGGTATTGGCGGGTTTACCGTTAGGCATACCAGGAATGGGGCTAGAAATAGAGGGCGCGATACAACACGCACCGCACCCTATTCGACATTTCATCGATGGTATTGCTATCACTGCATGGCAGAGCGCAATTTCTTCATTGCATTCACTTCAAGTTGGCGAATACGCTCTGCAGAAACAGAGTAATAATTAGCCAAGTCTTGCAGTGTGGTTTTATCTTCTTCCAGCCAACGAGCACGTACAATGTGCTGGCTCCGTTCGTCTAAGCTCGACATAGCATAACTTAAGCGCTTGTTGTTATGCTCTTCCCAGTCTTCTTGTTCAACTTCTTCAGCAAGGTTAGAAGCATGATCTTGTAAGTACTGGGCTGGCGAAAAGTTAGCACCTTCCCGCGCATCGCTATCGTCGGAGCTTAGTTCAAAGGCAGGATCATGGGCGCTCATGCGCGTTTCCATTTCCATTACGTCGCTCGGCGTTACCCCTAATTCACGGGCAACCGTTTCTACTTCTTCACCCGTAAACCAACCTAAACGCTTTTTCGAACGGCGCAGGTTAAAGAACAACTTACGCTGTGCTTTAGTAGTAGCTACCTTAACAATGCGCCAGTTACGTAGCACGTACTCATGAATTTCTGCTTTTATCCAGTGCACCGCGAAAGAAACCAGACGTACCCCGAAAGTAGGATCAAAGCGCTTTACCGCTTTCATTAAGCCAACGTTACCCTCTTGGATAAGGTCAGCTTGGGGTAAGCCATAACCCGAATAACCACGCGCTACATGTACCACAAAGCGTAAGTGCGACATGATTAGTCGTTTTGCTGCGCTTAGGTCGCCTGATTCTTGTAGGCGTTCACCTAGTTCTATTTCTTCTTCGGGTGTTAGCATAGGAATGCGATTCACCGAAGTTATATAGGCCTCTAGACTGCCCGTTTGTGGGACTGTTATAGCCATTGAATTAATTTGATTAGTCATCGACAAACCTCTCTTCAAGCGAATGTATGACTTAAAATGCATTGTTTTCCAGCGGTTATTTTAGCTCAACATCAGCCTAAAATAACCCACTTTAAACGCTCAAAACATTAGAGCCATAAACCGGTTAAAAGTTCCCGGAAACTTGCATTCTAGCAGAGCTAGAGCGTCGCGCAAGTAGGAACAAACCTATGTTTTACCGCGGCTCAATAGCCGCCACATGCCGGCGCACAGCAATAAAAGAACCTATTAGCCCTAACACCACTGCAACCAGCCATAAAATCATCAGTTCGGTAAAGTTCAAACCTGACAACTGAAACGAGCTGTCGTAAAGAACCGTTACTCCCGACACTGCTCGAGCTATCCAAAAAACAAGTATTGCAGTGGCTATCCACGCCACTACACCACCTATTATACCATACCAAAAGCCCGTATATAGAAATGGTCGCTGGATATAAGCATCAGTAGCGCCAACCAGCTTCATAACAATAATTTCGTCGCGCCGATTTAAAATCATCAGCCGTATGGTATTACCTACAATAAGTACAACCGCCGCACACAATAACACCGCAAGTGCACCTAGTACATCTTCAACAAAACGAACCAAAGCTTGCAGTCGTTCTAGCCACTGCAAGTCTAAACTTGCTGAGCTTACTTCGCGCTCTTGTTGTAATTGCGCTAACAAACCTTGCGCCCGCTCAACCGACTTAAAATCTGCCTGGGGCAACACCACCAGCACGTCGGGCAATGGGTTTTCGTCTAAATAGTCGAGCGCACTCCCAAAACCCGAGCTTTCACGAAAATCGCGCAGGCCGGCATCGCGCATTATAATTTGCACTTGCTCTACGTCATTTCTTAATTCGATACGCTTAGCAAAGGTTTCCACGTCGTGCTGTTTCAAATCTTTACGCAAATACAAACTTATTTCGGCCGCGTCGCTTAAACCCACCGTAGCTGCTTGGCTATTTTTAACCACTACATATAACGTGCTTGGTAAGGTTAAGCTTAGCCCTAATACCGCAATAGTCATCATGGACGCCCACGGATTACGCGTTAGCTCACCCAAACTTCCTAACGCTTGCTGAAGATTATGCACCCAGAACATGACAAAACGACGCCAAGCCGATATTTTCACTTTACCGCTATTCATAAAACAGCTCCGTCTAGCTGCTCCGAATGATGCGCAAGACCGTCATTAATCATTTGGCCATTTTTTAACGTTAAGGTGCGGTATTTCATACGTGCAATCAGCCCTAAGTCGTGGGTTGCAATTAACACGGCTACCCCCACGTCGTTAAAGCTTTCAAATAAGCGCATAATTTCCATTGACAATTTTGGGTCTAGGTTTCCTGTTGGCTCGTCGGCGAGCAATAAAGGCGGCTTGTTTACAATAGCTCGAGCAATGCCTACTCGCTGTTGTTCGCCGCCTGAAAGCATCATTGGGTAATGACGCTCTTTGCCTGCTAAACCCACCTTATCAAGCGCAGCTTGTACTCGTTTGCGGGCTTCGCCTTGCGTGTAGCCTTCTATATAAAGCGGCAAGGCCACGTTATCGAAAATAGTTTTATCGATAAGTAAGCGGTGGTCTTGAAAAATCATGCCTATGTCGCGGCGTAAGTAAGGTACTTGTTTGCGCCCTACTTTGCGTAAGTCGTGGCCATTAATAGCTACGCGGCCAATAGACGCCCGCTCCATTAATGAAATTAACCTTAGAAGCGTGGTTTTGCCTGCTCCACTATGACCCGTAAGAAACGCCATTTCGCTTTGTTCAAGCCTGAAACTCACTTGTTTAAGTGCCTGAAAGCCGCCTGGGTAAGTTTTACTTACTTGTTCAAAGTGGATCATAGCGTGTTAGGTATCCTTTGCCTCGTTGTTAGCAAACAAGGCGGCCACAAATTCGTTGGCATTAAAGGGCCGCAAGTCTTCCAGTTGTTCGCCTACGCCAATATAACGTATAGGTATTTTAAATTGATCTGCCAACGCAAAAATAACTCCACCTTTGGCTGTGCCGTCTAATTTAGTCATTACTAAACCCGTTAACGGAACGGTTTCGTTAAATAAATTCGTTTGGCTAATTGCGTTTTGGCCGGTACCAGCGTCGAGAGTTAGCATAACCTCGTGGGGCATATTCGGGTCTATTTTTTGCATAACCCGAACAATTTTCCGTAATTCTTCCATTAGGTTAGACTTATTTTGCAAACGCCCTGCCGTGTCAGCTAACAATACATCAATACCCCGAGCTTTTGCAGCTTCTACCGCATCGTACAATACCGACGCACTATCGGCGCCCGTATGCTGGGTAATAACCGCTATATCGTTCCGTTCACCCCATACTTGCAGTTGTTCTACCGCAGCAGCACGGAAAGTGTCGCCTGCTGCCAACATAACCGACTTTCCTTCAGCTTTAAATTGGCGAGCTAACTTACCAATCGTAGTGGTTTTACCCACCCCGTTTACACCCACCATTAAAATAACAAAAGGACCTTCGTGGTTTTCTGGAATAATAAGGGGCTGGTTCACTGGCTCAAGTAAGCGCGCCATTTCTTCTTTTAAACGGTCGTATAAAGCTTCCGCGTTTTGTAACTCATGGCGCGACGCGTGCTCGGTTAATAGCTCGATAATACGTGAGGTGGTTTCAATGCCAACGTCGGCCATTAACAAATGGGTTTCTAGCTCTTCAAACAGCTCGTCATCAATTTTTTTGCCGCGGAATAAATTACTTAAACCACTGCCTAAACTACCTGAAGTTTTCTGTAAGCCTTCCCGTAGTCGTTGCAACCAGCTTTTCTTCTTCGGCCGAGTGGCCGTTACAGTTTCTGGCTCTGCTGGGGCAGATTCAGCTTCAACCGCAGGTTTAGATTCAGATTCGGGTTTTGGTTCTGGTTCAATTGTAACGGGCTCGACGGGCGCTGGCTCTTCTGCGTTTTCTACCGGCACTTCTTGCTCGGGCACCTGAGGGTCTACCGAGTCGGTGTCAACGGTCTTTTTACGCCTGAACCACGATGAAAAAAGAGAGCCTTTCTCACTCATATCACATACTTCTCCGAGAAAAATAAATCATAACATAGGTGGCTTATCTTATTGCCTCCATCATACGGGCAATTCATGTATCATTTCACCTATGAGCGGGTAAACATTTTGTTTTAAATTAGGACATACCAATGGCGCGAAAAAAAACAACTGCAGCGATGGGCCAAATCAGAATCATTGGTGGCCGTTGGCGTGGTCGCAAGCTACCAGTATTAGACGCTGACGGACTGCGTCCAACTACCGACAGATTAAAAGAAACCGTGTTTAACTGGCTGCAGTTTAAACTCGCCGACGTACAGGTACTCGATATATTTGCCGGCACCGGCAGCCTAGGTATTGAAGCCCTTTCTCGCGGTGCCGCCCATGTTATATTTTTTGAGCAGGAGCCCGCATCAGCCCAACAATTAACAACCAACCTTGCCACACTTCAAGCAGAAAACATAAGCCAGGTGCACCCTGGCAACGCCTTAACGTTATTAGCACAGGCTTCCGTACAGCAAGCCTGTAACCTGGTGTTTATTGACCCACCGTTCCATAAAAACCTTGCCAACCAAGCCATAGAGTTACTGGCTAAACACAATTGGCTGGCTGAAAACGCCTTGGTTTACCTTGAAACAGAAGTTAATGCTGCAATACAGTTACCAAGCCATTGGAATTTACAGAAAGAAAAAATAATGGGTCAATCAAGTGCTCGTCTTTATCTTACCAGCTAACCAACCTAGCAACTTACAAGCCTAAGTTAGAATGGCCTTCTTCGCGAGCAATTTGGCGAACGTCGCGAACTAACCCTTTCGTTACGACTCCCACTCGCTCAAGGTATTCTACCATGGCCTCTTGGGTGGCTTCTTCGTAAAGCATAAGTTCATGGTTTTCAATTGCTTCAGCGCGTGCGGCGGCATCGTTTATATCGGCACATTCGCCTAACTCTAAATAATGCGCCACACTACCTTGCGAAATTTTAGCCACGTCTAAAAAGGGGCCCGCTTCCCGATCAGCTAACCCTTGGGCTAAACTACTTAGCGCTGTACAGGCTGCAATAGCCGGATAAACACCCAGTACATCGTGCTCTATTTCGCTGGGCGTTACGGTTTCTATTTTTTCTTGCCAGCGCTCCCAGTCTGCCCCTTTACCGGTGGCAAACTTGTCCCATATAGCATTCAGCATGCCACGCAATATTTTGCTGTCGCCTGCCTGCATTTGCTCAGCAAACAAGTCGTAGTTTGGGAGTAGGCGCTCACATAAGTAAGCTGCTAACACGCCTTGGCTATCGGGTTCAAGGGCCCGAATACGTTGGAATAAGGTACGCCGGCTCATGCCAGCGCACCTTGTTCAACATATTGCATAATGCCGTCGAGGAACATTTGCACCGCAATCATAATCAAGATCATACCCATTAAGCGTTCGATAGCGTTTAAGCCTCGCTGACCTAAAGCACGTAAAAACACATTACTAAACATAAGTACGGTTGCCGACACTAACCAGGCGCCAACAGCAGCTATGGTCCAGTCGAGCATACGATCGGGCGACTGGTTCGCTAACAGTATCAGCGACGCCAGTAACGACGGCCCTGAAATTAATGGCGTGGCTAAGGGTACTAAAAATGGCTCTTCACCCGCGGGTAAGCCAAGTACTCCACCTGGTTGCGGGAAAATCATTCGCAAAGCAATAATAAAAAGAATAATACCGCCGGCAATACCTACCGCTTCTTGGCGTAACCCTAAGCTTTCTAATAGGCCCGTGCCCGCATATAAGAAAATAAGCATAATAATTAAGGCGAAAATAAGCTCACGCGCCAACACCACACGACGACGCTTAGGTTCAATATGACGCAGTACTGAAAGAAAAATAGGCAAGTTGCCTAGTGGGTTCATAATCAGTAATAACGTAATCGAAGCCGTCCAAATATCCATTCTTATCTCCTGAAGTGCGGTTCTTAGTGCGCTAATTGGGCTAGCCTGTTGAGGCCAGCATAGTGTACTCTTTTGGTCAGTTCATCACCAGTAACTCCTAACATAGAAAGAGGCAAAAAGTGGCAGCATGGCAGTCTGCGGCAGGTTTCGGCGCAATTAACCTTGCCGCCGTGCACCAAGCCGAACAGTTAATCGCACCCTATATTGTAAAAACCCCAGTGTTACAAAGCTTTGCATTAAATGAGTTAGTGAACGGCACGTTGTTTTTCAAGTGCGAAAACCTTCAGCGTACGGGGGCTTTTAAGTTTCGTGGCGCCTGTTACTCACTACTAAAACTTACCGCCGAACAACGTGCTGGTGGCGTTTACACCGTGTCTTCTGGAAACCATGGCGCCGCGCTCGCTTGTGCGGGTCAAATGCTTAATATTCCAGTTCATGTGGCTGTTCCAGTAACTGCGCCAGCTTTTAAGAAGGCCAACATTGCCCGTTATGGCGCAAAAATAACGGAAATAAGTGCAGGCATGCCCGCTCGCCAAGCGTTTATTGACCAACAACAGCAAGCAGCCCCAAACGCGCTTTTTATTCCTCCTTATAACCACGCCGACATTATTGTGGGCCAAGGTACCGCGGCTCTTGAGCTGATTAAACAAGTGCCTGGCATAGACAATTTAATTACTCCTGTGGGTGGCGGTGGTTTATTGGCTGGCACCTGCATGGTGGGTCACAGCCAGAATATGACCGTGTACGCCGCTGAGCCAGAACGGGCCGACGATGCTTGGGCGTCGCTACAAAGTGGTAAAATTGAACCTTCACGTGGTTTAGTGAGTATATGTGACGGTTTACTTACCCAATTAGGTGAACTTACTTTTCCAATTATTCAAAGTGACGTAGCGGCAATATTAAAAGTAAGCGACCTCGACGTAGTACAGGCCATGAAGCTTGTTTGGCAAGAGCTTAAAATTATTATTGAGCCTTCGTCGGCCACGGTGTTAGCTGCTGTACTGGCTTACCCTGATTTTTTTGCCAACAAAACCACCGGGCTTATTTTAAGTGGCGGTAACCTCGACGTTACCTGTTTGCCTTGGCCTGTTACCCCATTGGAGATGACGTCATGAAAATTAATTGGGACACAATTGCCGGCCCCACGGTATTAATAAACCGCCGCCGTGCCCAGCACAATATTCGTACCATGCAAGAAAAAGCCAATGCAGCTGGGGTTGCCCTACGGCCGCACTTCAAAACCCACCAATCAAACTTTATTGGCAAATGGTTTGGGCCACCCGAAAGCACCCCTATTGCCGTGTCGTCACTGACTATGGCGCAGCAATTTGCCGACGCCGGCTGGACCGACATTCATATTGCTATTCCGCTTAACCCACGCGAATTGCCTGCCCTAAATAGTTTAGCCAGCCGAGTAAGTTTAACCTTAACCATTGAGCACGAAGACGCTTTAGCCGTCATAAATAATATTACCCATGCGCTTAAGGTGATGGTTGAAATAGACACCGGATACGGCCGTACCGGTATGCATTGGCAACAACACAACCGTATTCGGTCGTTGCTCGATGCCTTACAAGCACAGCCCAAGGTGCAGCGCATTGGCTTAATGGTGCATAGTGGCCACAGCTATAACGCCACGGGCGACGCGGCTATTCAAGCGGTGCATCAAGAAAGTTCAGCGCGTTTAAAAGAGTTGATAGATATGATGGCGTGGCACGGCAGCCCGCTTTGGGTGTCGACTGGCGACACGCCCACTTGTAGCCGTATGGACAGTTTTCCTATGGCCAATGAAATTCGCCCAGGCAATTATGTGTTTTACGACTTGCAGCAAAAAACCATTGGCGCCTGCAACTGGCAAAATATTGCCTTAGCCATGGCCTGCCCTGTTATTGCTCGCTACCCAGAGCGCAATGAAGTGGTGGTTCATGGTGGTGCCGTGCACTTTGGAAAAGACTGGGTAGATACCACCCAGCCTAATGGCAGCAGCGAACGTATTTTCGGACAGGTTATGCACAATACCGCCAACGGCTGGGGGGCGCCTATTACCGATGCCGTGGTGATTAGCCTTTCCCAAGAGCATGGAAAATTACGTTTGCCCGCCGCTATGGTGCGTGAACTTAAGCTTGGTGACTTAGTTATTATAGTGCCGCCACATTCGTGCTTAACGATGAATGCGGCGGTAGCCACGGAACACTTTATTTGTTTTGACGACTAATTTACCTTAACTGGCAAACAACTGGTTTAGGTCGACAAATGCTTTGAATTCAAGGGCATTGCCTGAGTAGTCATAGAAAAACATGGTGGCTTGTTCGCCTGGTTGGCCTTCAAAGCGAAGGTAAGGCTCTATAACAAATTCAATACCAGCGGCACGTACGCGATCCGCCAAAGCTTGCCACTGCTCCATGCCCAGTACCACGCCAAAATGAGGCACCGGCACATTATGCCCATCCACGGCATTGTGTGCCGGTGGCAAAATTCGCTCCGGCGCCACGTGAGTTACCAATTGGTGGCCAAAAAAGTTCCAGTCAATCCATTGCTCCGAGCTACGCCCTTGCGCGCAACCAAGCACATTCGCATAAAATGATCGAGCGTGTTCAAGGTTATCCACTGGAATAGCCAAGTGAAATGGCTGTACGCTTTGTTGCTTGTTACTCATGCTTTATGTTCCTTATTCACATGGCCGCCAATGCTTGCTCTAGGTCGGCAATTAAGTCGGCGGTGTCTTCAATACCCACTGAAATACGGACAAAGTTGTCGTGAATACCTAGTTTTTCGCGAGTTTCTTTTGGTATCGACGCATGGGTCATAATGGCTGGATGTTCAATTAAGCTTTCTACCCCACCTAGGCTTTCTGCTAAGGCAAATATTTTCACCTGCTCTAAAAAAGTGCGGGCATGGCTCAAATCACCGTCTAAGAAAATAGAAATCATCCCGCCAAAGCCGTGCATTTGTTTTTTAGCGAGTTCGTGCTGCGGGTGGCTTGTTAAACCAGGATGTATTACTTTCCGCACCCGTGGGTGCTGCTCTAGCCACTGGGCAATTTCTAGTGCCGCTTCATTATGTTGGCGCATACGCAAGGCTAAGGTTTTCACTCCACGCAATGCAAGGTAACTGTCGAAAGGGCCAGCAACAGCACCAACGGCGTTTTGTAAAAAGGTCATTTTTTCAATTAAATCGTTACGCTCACCTACCACCGCAATGCCGCCTACCATGTCGGAATGGCCATTTAAATATTTGGTTGCTGAATGCATCACCATATCGGCACCTAGTTCTAACGGGCGTTGGTTATAGGGCGTGGCGAAGGTATTATCCACCACTACCACCATGTCTTCGCGGTGGGCATGGCCAATCGCTGCTATGGCTGCAATGTCGACCAGTTTCAGCATAGGGTTACTCGGCGTTTCAATCCAAATCATGCGGGTTTCAGGCTTTAATGCTGCTTTAATGGCGTCTAAGTTGGCTAAATCCACATAGCTAAACTGCAACCCAGCAGAGCGCTCGCGTACCTTATCAAACAAACGGAAACTACCGCCGTATAAGTCGTCCATGGCAATCACATGGTCGCCGGAATCGAGCACTTCCAACATAGTCGAAGTAGCTGCCATACCCGAAGCAAAGGCATAGCCTTGTTGCCCGCCTTCTAAATTTGCCACCGAGCGTTCCCAAGCAAACCGAGTGGGGTTGTGGGAGCGTGAGTACTCAAAACCTGAATGCACACCAGGGCTTTTTTGCACATACGTAGAACTGGTCACTATTGGCGGCATCACCGCACCTGTTACTGGCTCAGGCTCTTGGCCACCATGAATGGTTCGGGTGGCAAAAGCTAAGTTTTTATTGTCGCGCATAGAGCACCTATTCGTTTTCAAAATTCTGAGCGGCAAGCCACTCGTCATTAAATAGTTTAGATAAATAGCGCGCACCCGTGTCGCACACTAAGGTCACTACGCGCTTCGGTTCGGTTTGGGCTTGGCAGTATTGCAACGCAGCGGCAATCAGCGTGCCCGACGACGACCCAACCAACAGGCCTTCTTTTAGTGATACGTCTCGTGCAACTTGGAAGCTTTCTTGGTCCGAAATTGCATAAGCCGTGCTCGCCAATTCAAGCTCACAAATATTAGGCACAAAATCTTCGCCAATACCTTCGACGCGCCAGCTGCCAGCCTTAGGCGTTTTCCCTTCGTTAAGGAGCGGCGCTAAAATAGAGCCTTCTGGATCGGCAAGCACTAATTCCACATCACTTTTTTGTTCCCGCAAATAACGGCCAATGCCCGTTAGGGTTCCGCCCGAGCCAACACCACACACAAAAGCGTCGAGTTTGGCGTCCATTTGCTGCCAAATTTCTGGGCCAGTGGTTTCATAGTGAGCTTGCACGTTGGCAGGATTTTCAAATTGGTTGATATAAAAAGCGCCACGCTCTTTGCTTATGCGTTCCGCAACGTCTTGATAATACTCAGGGTGGCCTTTTTGCACATCGGAGCGGGTTTCAATTACTTCTGCACCCAGTGCTTTTAAATTATATAGCTTTTCGCGGCTCATTTTGTCGGGCATCACAATAATAAGCGCATAGCCTTTTTGTGCTGCTACTATGGCTAAGCCCAAGCCCGTGTTACCTGCGGTTGCTTCTATTAAGGTGTCGCTAGGAGATATCTCGCCAGCTTTTTCAGCAGCTTCTATCATATAAACAGCGATACGATCTTTAATCGACATACTAGGGTTATGTGTTTCTAACTTTAAGTATAACTGGCATAACCCAGTGTCGAGATAATTCACACGCACCATAGGCGTGTTGCCAATCATTTCTAACGCATTACCAAATACTTTCATATCACTCTCTTCAGCACATATTATTTATAGGAATGCTTTGTCATTTATAGTACAAGACCTAACCCTGCCCTACCATTCGAATCAACGCTACGTTATATCAACTTTGCCAGCTACTTATTCAACCCAAATAACTCGCCTGTAGAATACGTATAATAATAGGTACTATAGGTGTAGTGCTGAATTCGAATTTTTCCTAAAAGGTAAATATATGAACACAAGGTCTGGTTTTTTATCACTAGCGGTTGCCCTACCATTATTAGCAGCTTGTAGCCCTGCTGCAGAAAGCCCACAAGATGAGTTTTTTGCTTCCTTGGCAGCCCATTGTGGTAATTCATACGAAGGTCGGGTCAGTGTTGGTGACCCCGAACTTGACGCCGACTGGATGGCCGCTCGCATTGTAATTGAAGTGAAAGAATGCAGCACAAATCGTATTCGTGTGCCTTTACACGTCGACAACGACCATTCACGCACTTGGGTATTTAGCCGTAGCGTAGATGCTTTGGAGCTTAAACACGACCACCGTTTAGCCGACGGCAGCCATGACCCTGTCACTGGTTATGGCGGCAGTACCTTTACTATTGGCACTGCCAACAACCAAGTGTTCCCAGCCGACGATTACAGCAAAGTGCTGTTTTCTGAGCATGATATGCCGGCATCTGTAGGCAATACTTGGGTGGTGTCTTTCCCGAATGCTTCTACGTTGCGTTACCAGTTACTTCGAGACGAACGCGACTTTCAAGTTGAAGTTGACTTGAGCAAGCCCATAGCAACTCCCCCAGCACCTTGGGGTTGGCTCGACAATGAAGAATACAGCTGGTAGTTAGCCGTCTAACTTTTTAATTAAGCCGGTTAAATTAGTATCACCGCTTGCCAGCAGCTCTGCTGCTGTGCGGTGTTCAGCCACTAAGGCGGGTTCGCCTAAATGTTGAAACACTTGCGCCAACCGCGCATGCACAAAGCCCATGCCAATACCTTCAGGTAACTGCTCGGTGGTAATTAATGCCATTAAACGCTCTCGGCCCGTTGCTAAATGAGTGCCCGATTCAGCTGCAAGTTTGCCCCATTGGTAGTCTACCTTCAGCTGGTACGCTGCAATTTCTTCGCTCGTATTTCGGGCTGTCTCTTGCTCTTCAGCATCTCGTTCTAAGCTAACGCCTAGCGTCTGTAATAACTCGTCTAACTGAGTTAATTGCACAGCCCCTGCTTCATAATCTTCATGATTAATAAGGTAAGTAGCTAAGTTAAAGCGCGGGGGAATTTCTTTCGGAGCAAATTCAATCCACTCAAAATGGGCTGCCTTTACTACGTCCAAACTTGCTTCTTGTGCAAATGCTAAATTTGCTTTTAGAGGGTACTGCCAAGGCGAATCGAGTGCTTGTAAATGCGCCAAAATTGCCGCTGCTTTATCTTTGTCACCGCCAATCAACCCTGGTGCAGCACCGTAAAATAGCGCCAAAGAAAAGCTAGCAAGTTCGTGGTTAGGGTCTATTTCCACTGCTTTTTCCCAGTCTTTACGCATGCCCCTAGCAATAAATGGCGCCCGTACCACGGAAGCTTCTGCCAGCTTAAAAGGCGCTAAGCTGCCCTTTATAAAATAATAGTCGGCCGTGTGACCAAATGTTGAGCGCAGCGACTTCAGCTCGTCTTCTGCTTCCTTTAGCCGCCCCTCGGAAGCCATTGCCATCACCTGCCGCAGCTCGTCGGGTAATGTGTCTATTTGAAGTTGAACACTAGCAGCTACCGCTGGCTGGCTTGTTATTCCAATGCAAAGAGAAATAACAACAGCGAACAAAAAAACTTTGATTAATTTCATGAACCCACCTTAGAAGTTGCTCGCTGCTCTTGTCGCTTTCACTGTAAAGCGACTGTCGTTGCGCATGTTTTTCATTCTTTTAACTTTACAGTAGATACACAAATACAACAAAGGTTCGGTAGGTGAACATTACAATTCCTTTAGCCTTGCTAGCAACGTGTCTAAAGCACGATAACTCATCGCTTCGGCTAAGTGCGGCCGAGCAATATGCTCCAACCCAGCTAAGTCGGCAATGGTGCGCGCTAAACGTAAGGTGCGATGATAGGCCCGGTGCGACAACTGCAACTTTTCAATCGCGTTAACAAGAAAGTCATGATCTTCCGCTTCTAATACACATATATTGTGTAACTGCTTCACATCTAGCTCCGTATTTAGCCCCCCTTGGCGTTGGTACTGAATATCACGAGCGGCTGCTACTTGCTGAGCAAGCTCCGCCGTTGTTTCAGTATTCGGCGTTAAGCTTTTTGTTTGCCTATGGCGCAGCACCTCCGGTTGCCGGGGCACTTCAACTTGTAAGTCTATTCGGTCTAAAAATGGCCCTGAAAGCCGACCTAAGTATTTTAATATTTGATCTGGCGTGGCTCGCGCTGAAGCAATGTCACCATCGAACTGACCACACGGCGAAGGATTCAGCGCACACACCAACTGAAACCGAGCCGGATATTCTGTTTGTTGTTTCGCGCGGCTTATATGAACTCGGCCCGACTCAAGCGGTTCACGCAACGAGTCCAGCACATGGCGGGGCATTTCTGTCAGCTCATCTAAAAATAAAATGCCACGGTGGGCTAAAGTTATTTCACCAGGGCGAGGAATAGATCCACCCCCCACTAAAGCGGTAGCCGAACACGAATGATGGGGGCTACGAAAAGGCCGTTGGCGCCAACTACTTAATTCAAAGGGTTGGTTGCTGAGCGATTGTATTGCTGCCACTTCAAGTGCGTGGGCTTCATTTAATGGCGGCATTAGCCCGTTCATACGCTTTGCCAACATGGTTTTGCCGGTTCCCGGAGGCCCAACAAATAAAACGTGGTGGCCACCTGCAGCCGCTAACAATAATGCACGCTTGGCCAAAGGCTGACCTTGTACATCGGCCATATCAGGCCCTTGTTGTATTTGCGTATCAAGCTCGGCGGGCTCAACCAGCGTCAATTTTGCACGCTGGGTAAGGTGCAATACTGCCGTTTCTAAGTCTGACACAATAAAGGCCATGGATTTACGCAGCAATGCTGCTTCAGCTTGGTTCGCCGGCGGGATCAAGGCTGTGCGCTTAGCCTGTTGGGTGGCAAGTAATGCGGGCAGCATACCCGGCACCGTACGCAACGCACCGTCGAGCGCTAGTTCGCCATAACATTCTATTTGCTCCAGGGCCGAGCCGGGTATGGCATCGTTGGCAGCAAGAATACCGAGCGCAATGGCCAAGTCAAACCGCGCGCCGTGTTTGGGAAGCTCCGCAGGCGAAAGGTTCACCGTAATGCGCGCCACCGGAAACTCTAGCCCGCTATTTATAATGGCCGTGCGAACCCTGTCTTTGGCTTCTCGTACCGTGGTTTCCGGCATGCCTATAATTTGAAAGGCCGGCAGCCCTCGGCCCAGGTTTACTTCTACCTTTACTTCCGGTGCATCCATGCCAACTTGCGCGCGGCATATCACCACAGCAAAGCCCATAACGCCTCCTTGCGTATGCTTATATTTTTATGGCACTAAGTGTAGAGGTAAAGTCGATAGTAAAGAAAGTGGGCAATAACGGAAATATAAGCCAAGCCACAACAAAATGGATTCCTTTGTAACAACAGCAAGTTCACATTTCTCAGCTGTTTAGCGTTGTCCGTTACTACCTTCAGCTAGCAGTTTACCGTCTAGCGCGAAGCCACCTTAGCTTAATGTACTGGTCAAGCCCAAGTGGACACGTTTAATTGATGATTTTCATACTCAACCGGAGTCATATCACCATTAGACGTATGCAGTCTTTTTAGGTTGTAATACTTCATATAAGCAGCTACATCGGCTG
>NZ_JAMFTN010000027.1 GCF_023922585.1 Aliidiomarina quisquiliarum | reverse complement strand
CACCATAGGTTTTTGCCAATACGGTTGCGATTGCCGCAGTCAATGTGGTTTTACCGTGGTCAACGTGGCCAATAGTACCTACGTTAACGTGTGGCTTTGTACGTTCGAACTTTGCTTTTGCCATGACAGCCTCTCTCTCGAATGCGCGGTGGCTTGTTAGCACCAGTGCTTCAATGGGGGTTTATAATTAGTGTACAGCAGGGAAGGAGTTTAGAACTGATTTAAGAAACTGGTGCTGATACCCGGATTTGAACTGGGGACCTCACCCTTACCAAGGGTGCGCTCTACCGACTGAGCTATATCAGCAACATAAAATTTCGTTGGAGCGGGTGGCGGGAATCGAACCCGCGTCATCAGCTTGGAAGGCTGAGGTAATAGCCATTATACGACACCCGCAATCAGAACTGGGCTACCTCGGACCTGCAAAAAATGGTGGAGGGGGCAGGATTTGAACCTGCGAAGGCGGAGCCGTCAGATTTACAGTCTGATCCCTTTAACCACTCGGGAACCCCTCCACATATTTTTCTAACTGGTGCCGACACCAAGAGTCGAACTCGGGACCTACTGATTACAAGTCAGTTGCTCTACCAACTGAGCTATGTCGGCACCACCGGTTAGGTGGAGCGCATAGTAGGGCATCATTTGACGTCTTGCAACACCGAAAGCCACTTTTTTTACTCTTTTTGTGCCAACCGCTCAAAAAATAGTTAATTCGAACAAAAAAGGTGCGAAATCACACCTTTTATTTTTAGGCACTTTTAGTTTGGGCTAAACGGGTGTCGTAAAACAATTGTCTCAACACGGTCGGGACCTGTCGAAATAATGTCCATTGGCACACCTAAGAGCTCTTCTAAGCGCTTTATGTATGCTACCGCATTTGCAGGCAACTGTGAATACTCCGTGACACTTTCAGTACGTTCTGCCCAACCAGGCATAGTTTCATACACAGGAACCACATGGTCGTAGTCTTCTGCGGCCATTGGCGGCAAGCTTTTAATGCTACCGTCGGGCATTTTATAACCAGTACAAATTTTAATTTCGTCGAGGCCGTCGAGTACATCTAGTTTGGTTAAGCATAAACCACTGATTGAATTCACCTGTACTGCTCGGCGTAGGGCAACTACGTCGAACCACCCGGTACGGCGTTTACGGCCTGTAGTGGCGCCAAACTCATGGCCTTTCACGCCAAGGTACTGCCCTACTTCACAATCAAGTTCGGTGGGGAATGGCCCAGAGCCAACCCGAGTAGTATAAGCTTTTACAATACCTAACACATAGTCTAGATAGCGTGGACCAAAGCCAGCGCCTGTAGCAACCCCACCGGCGGTAGTGTTCGACGAAGTAACAAAGGGGTAAGTACCATGGTCGATGTCGAGCAACGTACCTTGTGCACCTTCGAACATAATCGGCTTGCCCGCTAAGCGTGCTTCGTCTAATAAGCCTGGTACGTCGGTAATCATAGGCTGGAATATTGCTGCATATTCCAAGCAATGAGCTAGCACTTCGTCAACACTAATTTCGTCTTGCTGGTGGTATTCACGCAGAATAAAATTGTGGTACGCCATTACTTCACGTAGCTTTTCTTCTAGCCGCTCTGGGTGAAATAAGTCACCTAAACGAATGGCACGGCGGGCAACCTTGTCTTCATAGGCTGGGCCAATGCCACGGCCAGTTGTACCTATAGCACGTTCGCCAAGAGCCACTTCGCGCGCTTGGTCTACGGCAATGTGGTACGGCAGTATTAATGGGCAAGCTTCACTAATTAGTAAACGCTCACGCACTGGAATACCGCGGCTTTCCAACATAACGACTTCTTTCATTAGCGCTTCTGGTGAAAGCACCACACCATTACCAATAATACAGGTAACATTGTCGCGCAATATGCCCGAAGGAACTAAATGCAGAACAGTTTTTTCACCGTCTATAACCAGTGTATGCCCAGCATTATGACCACCCTGATAACGCACCACATAAGTGGCTTGATCAGTAAGTAAGTCGACTATTTTACCTTTACCTTCGTCACCCCATTGGGTGCCGAGAATCACTACATTCTTGCCCATGATACTCTTTCAACGTTGAGGAGGAATTTTAGGCGGTAATTCTACCAGAATTCACCGCGCGTTTTGCAGTAATTTTGTTCAGTCGAAGCTAATTCGCTGATAATCTTCGGCGTTATGGTACAAAGCGAAGCCAAATCGTAACCGATCATTGCGGTAATCTGTTGCTATTCCACCACTTCTTAGCTGTTGCGCCAATTCAGCAACGGCTTCTGCCGAGCCCCATCGAAAGGTAAAAAAATGACCGTGCCGGTTTAAACCATTTTCCAATAGCGTGTGGCGGTTTACTCGTTGATCATTTAATTCGTCTAGGCGGCCTAAAAAAGCAACTTGCAAGTTTCGTATGTAATCGTGTATTCGCTGCGGCGTTAGCTGTTCTTGCTGCCACCAGTTCAGTACCGACTCGAACCGATACAAGGCACTTAAGTCTATAGTGGCACCAGCCATGGCCATGCCATTAGCCGTATATTCTACTGGCCCAGCTTGGCTTTTGGCTAAACTGGCAAAGTCAGCAAACCAGCCCGTGTATTCTGGCCGATAGGCATGCTTTAACGGCACCACCGCAAAGCAACAGCCCTCGCCCGCTTGGCCATACTTATAAGCCCCTGCCAAGTAGAACACTCTGTCGGTATAGGCCGACCAGTCGGTAGGAACCGCAGCAAAGCCATGGTAGCCGTCGACCATAATTAAACAGTCGTCATTTTGTACCCCAGCCAACCATTCATTTGGTAAGGGTGCTGCTACGCCAGAATTATAAAACACCTGGCTTATAAATATCATGTCCCAGCTGTGGGAAGCAACGGCGTCGCGCCAACGCTCGGCAAAGGTTGCGAACGGCTCGGTAGCAATGCGCACCAGCTTTACATTACCGCGCTCTTTTAAACGCCGGCTTTGGCGATTAAAGCTATGGAATTCCGCATCGGTGGTTAAAATAGCTAAGGGTCGCCCATAGTCAAAAGTTGATATAGCTCGGTACAACAATTCGTGGGTGTTTGGCGCAAAAACAATTTGCTCGTGGTTACTTACATTTAATATGCGAGCAATACCTTGTTGTACCGCAGGTACTTTTTCACTAAACAAATAGCCCCACTTCTCGTCGGCATACAGAGCTGAATCGTCCCAGTAGCGCAACTGGGCTTCCCGCGTAATATCGGGCCAGTAGTAATGGCTATGAGGCGCACAATGTAACAGATCAGGCCGCGCGGCTAAAAACCGTGAATAGTGTTTCTTGTACATGAACTAAGTCCTTTTCTAACAAACACAAAAAAGGGGGCTAAGCCCCCTTTCTTTATACAGCAAAAGTTAACAAATGCTTAGCCTGTCTTCAGCAACCTTATTGAGCTGCCTGTAACGAATTGAAATATTTGAAAAATTCGCTGTCTGGGCTAATCACCATAACCGTATCACCTTGGCCAAAGCTTCTGGTGTAGGCTTCTAAGCTACGAATGAATGAGAAGAACTCAGGGTCGCGGCCATAGGTATTGGCATAAATTTCAGCTGCTTCGGCGTCACCTTCACCACGCACTTGGCGTGCTTCACGTTCAGCATCGGCTAGCATTACGGTTACTCGAGCGTCAATGTCGGCGCGAATAATTTCAGCCTGCTCGCGACCTTGCGAACGGTGTTCACGCGCTACGGCTTGGCGTTCAGCAACCATACGGTCGAAAATAGCCGAACTTACTTCGTCGGGTAAGTTAATTTGCTTCACCCGTACGTCGATTACTTGAATACCTAAGTCGTTTGAACTTTCCGACGCTTGAATTAACGCTTGCTCCATTAGCTCGTCACGACGCCCTGAAACAATGTCGCGAATGGTACGAGTACCAAATTCGGCTCTTAAGCCCGAGTTAATTCGACGTGTTAATAGGTCTTCCGCTTGACGTTGATTACCACCACCGGTGGACAGGTAGTATTTTTCAAAGTCTTGAATTCGCCATTTAACAAAAGCGTCAACAATTAAGTCTTTCTTTTCACTGGTTATATAGCGGTCGGCTTGGCCGTCTAGGGTTTTTAAGCGGGCATCTAACTTAACGATACGCTCAATAAATGGCATTTTGAAATGCAGGCCTGGCTGATACACCAAGGCAGTGCCGTTTTCTTGTGCCACTTTACCAAAGCGCAGCACAATACCGCGCTCACCTTCGGCAATATAAAACAGTGAAGAAAAGCCAAGTATGGCTAACAAAACAATAATGACAAACACAAAGTTTTTCATAATTAGTTAACTCCTCGGTTGCTGGTTCGTGTCGTTTCACGGTTGCTGCTCGACTGAACTGGCGTCCGTTGTGGCGGCGTCGCACTATTCTGACCTTGCTGTGCTGGCTGAGTTACTTGCTGCTGCTCGGCTTTTTCAAGCAATTTATCAAGCGGCAGTAACATCAGGTTATTGCTGTCACCGGCGTCAAGAAATACTTTGGTGTTGTTGGCATAAATGCGCTCGAGGGTTTCCAAGAAAATACGCTGACGCGTTACCTCTGGTGCTGCTTTGTACTGTGGTAATAACAGATCAAAACGAGCCACTTCACCCTGGGCACGAAGCACTATTTGCTCTTTATAGGCTTGCGCTTCTTGTTGCATACGGCGTACTCGACCACGTGCTGTCGGTTCTATTTCACGCGCGTAAGCTTCAGCTTCACGAATAAAGCGTTCTTCGTCTTCCTGAGCACGAATAGCGTCGTCAAATGCATTACGTACTTGCTCTGGCGGACGAGCACCTTGGAAGTTAATGTCGATAACGTTTAAACCAAGCCCATAACGGGTAATTAAGCGATCAATAATTTCCCAGGTTTGCTGGCGAACTTCTTCACGACCAACCGTTAACACGTTGTCCATGGTGTTATGGCCAACCACGTAACGCAAAGCGCTGTCGGTAACCTGGGCTAAACTAGCTTCAGGGTGTTCCACATTGAACAAGTAACCGCGCGGATCAACCACTCGGAACTGCACCGCCATTTCAACCCGCACAACGTTTTCGTCTTCAGTTAACATAAAGCCCGAAGCTTGTAACGAACGCACTGTATTTACGTCGATATTTGTTACTGTATCAATAAACACAGGGCGCCAGTGTAAGCCCGAGGTTACTTCTGAATGGTAAGCACCAAAACGTTGCACTACACCACGCTCGGCTTCATTAACGGTATAAAAACCGGCAATAAACCAAACCACGATAACCAGCGCCGCAGCTAGGCCAACCCCTTTAGCAGGTATGTTGCCACTGCCTTTCGAGCCGCTACCGCCCTTGCCACCACCGATACCTAATTTGCCCATAAGGCTCTTTAAAGCTTCGTCTAAATCAGGTGGCCCCTGATTATTCCCACCCTTATTGGTGTTCCAAGGGTCGCGGTCTTTGCCGCCTTTTCCCGGTTCATTCCAGGCCATTGACTACTCCAATTTTCACTAGTTTTAATGGTTCTTGCATGTTCAGCCTACTTTGTGGCTGTACTCGTTTAATTTTTCGCCGTACTCTTTAATAAGCTTGTGCCATTCAATTGTCGGCAGCCGCACAGATATTAACATATCTCCGTTGTCCTGCACGGTTTCTGCTTGTACACATTGCAAATTATAAAACTCACTGCGTAATTTACCTTCCGCCGGCGGCAAATATATTGCTTTTTCCACCATTTTTGGCATCAGCCGTTGGTACAGCGCTTGTTGTAATAAATCGGCGCCAGCACCGGTTTCTGCCGACATCCACACAGCCCGCGCCACGCCTTCGTCGTCGTAATCAATGCGCGGCTCTACTTCTGCTAATACATCTATTTTATTAAACACCAATAACTGAGGTACCTCGGCAGCACCAATTTCTTCTAGCACTTGGTCAACTTCGTATTGGTTTTCTGCCAAACGCTCGTCGGCAGCGTCAATAACATGCAGCAATAAGTCGGCGTCGCGAGTTTCCGTTAACGTTGCTTTAAAGGCCGCCACTAAGTCATGGGGCAAATGGCGAATAAAACCAACCGTGTCGGCAAACACAACTGGGCCAATATCGCCTAAATCTAATTTCCGTAACGTTGGGTCGAGGGTGGCAAATAACTGGTCTGCCGCATATACGTCCGACTCGGTTAAAAAGTTAAATAAAGTAGACTTACCCGCGTTGGTGTAACCCACCAGTGCTAAGGTTGGAATGTCGGCCCGCTTGCGTGAACGCCGGCCTTGCTCGCGCTGCTTTTCTACTTTGTTTAAACGTTCCGTAATTTTTTTAATGCGCTCGCGAATTAAACGCCGGTCGGTTTCTAACTGCATTTCACCCGGACCACGCATACCTACACCACCTTTTTGGCTTTGCAGGTAGTCTCGACCATGCACCAGGCGGGTCGATTTATGGCGCAACTGGGCTAGCTCAACTTGTAGCTTACCTTCATGGGTACGCGCTCGTTGGGCGAATATATCTAAAATAAGGTCGGTCCGATCAATGACTCGACATTCACATACACGCTCTAAGTTTCGCTCTTGCGAGGGACTAAGCGCATGGTTAAATATAACAACATCGGCGTTTGTTGCTTTTACGGCACTAGCTATTTCTTCTGCCTTGCCGCTACCCACAAACAAACGGGAATCGGGGGTACTGCGTGACCCAGTTACTACAGTAGCTGCATTTACCCCCGCTGAAGACACTAATAACTTTAGCTCTTCAAGATCTTCTCTTGCCGACTCAGCAACAAAAGTTACATGAACCAGCACTGCTTGCTCACCACCTTCATATCTTTCTAACAAACAAGCACACTCCTGCACCTCGTAAAGGTGATTATGTAAAAACTAATGGTTGTCGTCGTACTCTTGCCCTGCTTGTGGTGGATATTGGGTTGGAATGCGCGACGGTACAACCGTTGAAATGGCATGTTTATATACCATTTGGCTCACTGTGTTCTTTAGCAATACTACAAACTGATCAAAGGATTCGATTTGACCTTGCAGCTTTATGCCATTCACAAGATAAATTGAAACAGGGATACGCTCACGTCGTAACGCATTTAAAAATGGGTCTTGTAATATTTGTCCCTTTGCCATGATTATGTATCCTATTACTCATTATTAGTATTATTGGGTCGACTTATAATTTTTCAACATCAGTGCTTTTTTAGTTTAGCTATAATATATAGATTTTGTTGCTAAAGCCTATCAAAACACAAGATAAATATTGCCTAAACATACTTCCGCTTTAATTGTAGCTACTTAGGGCAGCCAAACTTCAGGGGCTGTCGGCGGTTGTTGTAAAGCCGCCATGGCCCGCGTAACTAACTGACCTTCAGTTGGATCTAGCCAGGTTAAACTTGGCCAAGATCGCAACCAAGTAATTTGGCGCTTTGCTAACTGCCGGGTTGCTATAATGCCACGTTCACGCATAGCTTCGAAAGTGAGCTCGCCGTTCAGAAATTGCCACATTTGCCTATAACCCACGCAGCGTATGGCGGGTAAATTTATATGTAAGTCTTCCCGCGCATACAATTGTTCAACTTCTGTACGAAACCCTTGCGCTAGCATTTGATCAAAGCGTAGTTCAACACGTTGATGTAGTACTTTTCGATCACTTGGGGCTACAGCTATTTGCCAACTGGGCAGTTCCAAGCCTGGCTTTTGCTCTTGGGTTAGTTCCGTTAGTGTTTGCCCACTTACTGCGAACACTTCTAGGGCGCGCATTAACCGCTGCGGATCATTCGGGTGAATACGCGCTGCACTCACTGGGTCTATATGTTCAAGGCGTGCATGCAACAAGTCCCAGCCTAAAGCATCGGCTTGTGCTTGTATGTCGGCGCGTATTTGTGGGTTTGCCGCTGGTAGTTCCGACAGCCCCGCAAGCAGGGCTTTATAGTACAACATGGTGCCGCCAACCAGCAGTGGTGTTTTACCACGGCGGATAATGTCGGTAATTAGTGCTTTAGCGTCGCTGGCAAAGTCAGCCGCTGAATACGACTCAGCCGGATCACAAATATCAATTAAATGGTGTGGGTACTGGGCCAGTTCGGCGGCACTTGGTTTTGCTGTGCCAATATTCATGCCTTGGTAAATAAGCGCCGAATCGACACTTATTATTTCACAGGGAAACCTGTCGTATAAGGCCATTGCTAATGCTGTTTTACCCGCCGCCGTAGGCCCTGAAATACAAATTACCCCATCGCCTGCTTGTATCATAAAATAGCTCGCTGCCAGTTTAGTGGGTGTAAGGTGGGCCGTTGTGTAGCGCTTAATTGCTGCCAATTTTGTTGCATGCTAGCAGCGGCAATAGTTTCGTTGGCTTGTTCAGCTAACCATTGCAGCACATCGCTGCGCTCGTCTATAGCAACACTGGCGGGTTGCTGTTGCAAACATGCTAATAGCGCTGGCACGGTTTCTGCCACTGCGGTGCGCCGTAACATAGCCGGCACTTGCAAAATTGCACATTGGTTAGCATTCACTAACTTTAGCTGTACACCTAGCCGGCTTAAATGCGTTTGGTATTGGGCCAAACAGCTGGCTACGCCAGTAACTTCCACCTGCGTTGGTAATAACAACGGCTGGCCGCTAAGCCCAACGGCAATAGCTTGATCAAGTTTGCGCCGAGTCAAAGCCGCTTGTAGCTCAGCCAGCTTGATTAACCCTAGTTGTTCGCCTTTCGCCATCAGCAACCAAGTGGGGTTCAACTGGTACAGCGGTTGCCAGTCAGTTTTTTGCGCGTCGGCGCTGGTGCCTTCAAGCAATGGTGTTGCTAACATTTGCTGCCAGCTAGCTGCTGCAGTACGGGCAACTGCACCGGCTCCATAACCAGAGCCTGCAGCACGGCTTTGGCTTGGCTTACTACCGCTTGGGCTTGTTGTGCCTGGGCTCATTACGTAGCGGTTTGGGTTTGGCGCAGTATACTGATGCGGCACAGGCTCGTGGGCCATGCTTGGGTCAACACCTGCCGCTTGGGCTAGTGCGTCGCGTAGGGTAGTAAGTACAAAGTCGTGTACCTGGCGCGACTGATGAAAGCGTACTTCATGTTTAGCTGGGTGCACGTTTACGTCTACGTCGCGGGCTGGCAACGACAAATACAACACAAAGGAAGGCTGGCGGTCGTCGGCGAGCAAGTCGCCGTATGCTTGCCGCACCGCATGGTTTAGTAGTCGGTCACGCATCATGCGGTTGTTCACATAAAAGTATTGTACGTCGTTTTGGTGGCGGCAAACTTCGGGCGGCGACAACCAACCACTTAACTTTAATTCTCCATATTCATGCTCTAAATAAATAGCTTCGTCGGCAAAGCGTTTGCCCACAATGCGGCCAATACGGGTTAACGGTTCGGCATTGCCCCGTAATGCTGGGTAATGACGTACCAGCTGGCCATTATGGTGTAAGCGAAAGCTAACTTGTGGGTAAGCTAAAGCAATACGCCGCACTACTTCTTCAATGTGGCCAAACTCGGTTTTTTCGGTGCGTAAAAACTTACGTCGCGCAGGGGTGTTAAAAAACAAGTCTTCCACATCTATCGAGGTGCCAATAGGGTGTGCTGCGGGCTCTACAGTAACGGCCATATCGCGGCCTTCACAAAAGGCACTAAAGGCCGAATCTTGTTCCGCGGTACGCGACACCAAGCGCAAGCGCGACACCGAGCTTATACTGGCTAAGGCTTCACCCCGAAAACCCAAGCTTATAATTGCTTCAAGGTCGTCTAGAGTAGAAATTTTACTAGTGGCATGGCGGCTTAAAGCTAAGGTAAGCTCTTGCTCGGGAATACCTTTGCCATTGTCGCGAATAAGAATACGGCGACTCCCCCCCTTTTCTACCTCTATAGTAATTTCGTTGGCACCGGCGTCTAAACTGTTTTCAACCAGCTCTTTTACCACCGAAGCAGGACGTTCAACCACTTCGCCCGCCGCAATTTGGTTGGCAAGCTGAGTGGGTAATAATTGAATAGGCATGGTTTTAACTATACTAGTTACGATGTTGGAATATGCAGTTCTTGGCCCACACGAATAGTGGTGCTGCCCAAATCGTTAAATTGAACAATGGCGTCGACCGTGGTGTTGTAGCGCTGAGCCAGAATCGACAGCGACTCACCCCGCGCAACCACATGTTTGTGTAGTTGCTGGTGGGCTAAAATAGTGCCATCAACCGGATAGCGCGTAAAATGGGTGCGTAACCCTGCGTACAATGCTGCAGCCAGTTTTTCTTGGTGCGCAGCACTTTTTAATAGGCGTTCTTTATGCGGGTTAGAAATAAAGCCAAGTTCTACCAACACCGAAGGAGTACCAATATTGCTGAGTACCGCAAAGCTTGCCCCTTGTGGCTTGGGCCGATGCAACGTAGTTACTCGCCCCAATTGGTCAAGTAATATTTCAGCCGCTAACGAACCGTCTTGCATGGAATCGTCGCGCCGCATGTCTAGCAATGCCCGCGCTAAAAATGGGTCGTTACCATTTTCTTGTAGGCGTGAATCTAATTCATATAGCTCTTCACTTAAACGCTCTTTGTTTTCTAAGGCACGACCGTATTCTGTTTCCGAGCGGCTACGCGACAGCACCCATACCGAAGCGCCCCGCGGTTGGGGCGTAGTAAAAGCGTCCGCATGAATTGAAATAAAGAAGTCGGCCCGGGCCTGACGCACTTGCGACGCCCGTTGCGCCAACGACATACCATAGTCGCCGTTACGTGTTAACACGGCTTCCATAGCCGGATCAGCGTTAATTTTTGCCGCCAACCGTTGGGCTACAGCTAGCGTTATCATTTTTTCATAGGTGCCCGTAGGCCCTATTGAACCAGGATCTTGCCCACCATGGCCGGCGTCAATGGCAACCACAACGGGCCTATGCTCGCTCCATTCTGCAGTTCGCACCACGCGCGACTCGCGCACAGGTGCAGGAGGAACAACCATTGAAATACCCGCCAAGTCAACAACTAGCCTATGCCCATAAGGGCCGGTTGGTGGTAATTTATATATTTTTGGGTCTACCGCGTCGTTCACTTCAAGCACTATACGTACCGTGCTTGCGTTAGGTGGGGTACTTAGCCGAATACGGTTAAGCAATAACGACTCTATTTCTACCGCCTTTAAGTCGGCATTGTTTTTACTGTTTTTAAAGTCGATAACAATACGCTTGGGGCCGTTTTCATAAAGCGTAAAATAGGTGTAGCTGGGCTCGGCGGCCACATCAAAAACAATGCGCGTTTGTTCGGGCGTAGGCCACACCCGAACGCTGTCGATAGCCGACGCATGGGCGCTCGCTGCGGAAAACATTAACACCGCAAGCAATAAACAACTGAGCTGTTGATGAAGGTTTTTCATAGGCGACTATTCAATATTTGCTGCCCTATTGTTGTTAGTGCTTCTAGCACCACTTCCCGTGTGGGCGCTCCTGTAGCCGAACGTGCTGCAGTAAAACGCACTGCAATGTCGGGGCTTGGTAAAACACCCATGCCACGTTCTGGCCATTCAATTAAACACAAGCTGTCTGCTGAAAAGTAATCTCGAATACCCATAAATTCAAGTTCTTCAGGGTCGGCTAGGCGATACAGGTCGAAGTGGTACACCCGCCAACTGGCTAATTCATAGGGCTCTACCAGTGTATAGGTGGGGCTTTTCACTGCCCCCTTATGCCCTAAAGCCTGAATAAAACCGCGCGAAAAGGTTGTTTTCCCCATCCCTAAGTCGCCCTGCAAGCTAATAACGGTGGCCTGCGTGCACGCCTTTGCCAAGCTTGCACCTAAAGCTAGTGTTGCTGCTTCATCGGCTAATAGCAACTTTTCCACTGAGGCGGCTTTAGTCACGTTCATTTGGGTTCACCCATTTTACAATATGTGGCAATAGGTTCGAAGCGGTCATACCACGGCTTACTGGCGTTGGCGCGGCACCTTTTTTGCGGCTAGCTAACGACAATTCATGGGCCGCCGTTTCGCCGGCTAGGGCATGCACTAACACCCCTGCACTTACGGCTTCCCACGGTGTTAAGGCTAATGCTTCCGACTGTGCCATTAAACCACCAATCACGCCAGTTAATACGTCGCCTGTACCTGCGGTAGCTAAGGCTGGGGTTCCGGCAGCACATACGCCTACGTCGGTGGCGTCTTGCACCAATGAGCCCGAACCTTTTAATACTACACAACCACCGTATTTTTCTTGCAAGGCCTTCACACTTCGCCAGCGATTTAATTGTATGCTGGCGGTGTCGGTGCCTAACAACCGTGCTGCTTCACCTGGGTGCGGCGTAAGTATCCAATTGTCTCGTTTGAGCGGCGTTGCAGCTAAAAGGTTCAATGCATCGGCATCGACAATAATGGGCTTAGCCGACTCCAGCACCCGCAACCAGTGGTTCTGACCCCATTCAGACTGCCCCAAGCCCGGCCCAATAGCGATATGGGTAGCGTGGGCAATAAGAATGTCTAACCGGGTGGCGTCGGCAATGTTGTTTGGATCAAGGCCCAGCACCATTAATTCTGGCACTTCGGCTACAAAACCTTCCTGCCCCGGCTGGCACACTATGGTTACTTTACCAGCACCGCTGCGCAACGCAGCTTCACCCGCCAGTTGCAAGGCGCCGGTCATACCTTGTTGGCCACCAATAATAAGTAAGTGGCCAAAGTCGCCTTTATTACTTTGCTGTTTTCGTGCCGCCAGCCAGTAGCTAAGTTGGCGCGCTTCTAAGCGCCAAGCCGACACTTCAGTTAGTTCACGAAAAGCTTCTTTTAAGCCTAAATCGGCAAACCAAAGCTGGCCGCAATGGTCGCGGGCCGCGCCCGTATATAAGCCGCGCTTCATACCCACAAAACTAATTGTATGGGCCGCCTTTACTGCACAGCCTTGTATTTGACCGGTGTCGGCATTTAAACCGCTAGGCACATCTATAGCTATAACCGGAATATTGCGGCTATTTAATTCTTCAATAATTGGCACTAAGTCGTCGCGCACGTTTTCTTGTAAGCCAGTACCTAGCAAGGCATCTATTACCACGTCGGTGCTACTGGCTAACCAGTCGTCAAAACTTTCTACTTGGTTACCAGTTTCAAGCCAAAGATTTAGCGCTAATGCGGCTTCTAAACTTTGTTTACTATTTAATTCTTGGTTGGCAAACACACGTACGTTGTAGCCCATTTGGCGAGCAAGAGTAGCCGCCACATAACCGTCGCCGCCATTATTACCACTGCCACAAAGCACACCAACAGTTACCGGAATAGGAAAACGATGCCGCAAACAATTTATTACCGCTTGGCCAGCACGCTCCATTAGCTGCCACATGGTAATACCCGCATTTTCAGCTGCCACGCCTTCATATTCACGCACTTGTGCTGGCGTATATAATGGCTGCGAAATGCTCTTAAAGGTCGTGCATGTTAACCTAGTGTTTTTCATAATCAGTTTTTAATTCCTTAAGGTTTAAAGTACCCAATAAGCTGTTCTTGCTGTGGTGTTGGTGGCGTTTTAGTGTTTGCCTTGGCGTCGCGCTCGCTCATTTTGTAATGACACGACACACATTCTACGTGCTCTTGCCCACCTTCTTCGTAAAGCATTAGGCTGTCTTCGTCTTTACATTCTGGGCATATTGCGCCGGCAATAAAACGCTTTCGGGTGCGGGTCATTTTTTCCTCTCTTGTTTCACAAAGCCTGCCTAAAGAATATAGCGAATAGAATCTAGCAGGCAAAAAGTATCTGGCACTACCTATCTAACAATGTTTAGCTAAAACCAGTATCATGCCCGCTTCTCATTTAACCAAGCGATGTTCTTAAATTATATGATCAAGGCCGAAAATCTTAGTTTTATGCGTGGTAGCAAACTATTGCTTACCGCTGCACAGTTTACCATCTTTCCCGGGCAACGTGTCGGCTTAGTGGGCGCTAACGGTACTGGTAAGTCATCGCTTTTTGCCTTAATACGTGGCGAACTAAAGCAAGATCACGGCGAACTTAGTATTCCTAAAGCATGGCGTATAGCTAGTGTAGCGCAAGAAACACCGGCCCTCGACACCCCTGCCCGCGACTATGTTATTGCTGGCGACAGCGAATACATGGCTATTCAAACCGCCCTAACACAAGCAGAATTAAACAACGACGGCAATGCCATTGCGCTACTGCATGGCCAGCTCGACACTATTGGCGGTTACCAAATAGAAGCCCGCGCTTCGGCGCTATTGGCGGGCCTTGGTTTTACCACCGAACAACTTAACCACCCGGTGCAGTCATTCTCGGGTGGTTGGCGTATGCGCTTAAACTTAGCTCAGGCATTAATTGCACGGGCCGACTTATTATTACTCGACGAGCCCACCAACCACCTCGACTTAGACACTATTATTTGGTTAGAAAGTTGGCTAGTACGCTTTCCCGGCACGGTTATGATTATTTCTCACGACCGCGACTTCCTCGACGGCGTAATTACCCACACCATACATATTGAACAAGGCACCACCAATAGCTATCAAGGTAACTATTCCAGCTTTCAGCGCCAGCGTGCCGAGCGCCGTGCCCAAGCACAGCAAAAATTTGCTAAAGAGCAAGACCAACGGGCTCATTTACAAAGTTTTGTCGACCGTTTTCGCGCTAAAGCCAGTAAAGCAAAGCAGGCCCAAAGCCGCTTAAAAGCCTTAGAAAAATTAACCGCCACCGCGCCGCTCGACGAAAGCGTAAGCTACGACCTTACCTTTCCAAAACCAGACAAACTGCCTAACCCACTGATTAAACTCGACAACGTACAAGCCGGTTATGGCAGCACGGTTGTTTTAAAAGCCATTCACTTTAACTTAGTGCCTGGCAGCCGTATTGGTTTGTTAGGGCGTAACGGTGCGGGTAAGTCAACTTTAACCAAGCTGCTGGCCGGGGAAATACAACCCCTAACAGGAGACCGAGAAGTAAGCGCAGGCTTAGCTATTGGTTATTTTGCCCAGCACCAGCTCGACACTTTGCACCCCGAAGAAACCGCTATGGCGCACCTGTTGCGGCTAGACCCAAGCGCGGCGGAACAAAAAATGCGCGACTACTTAGGCCGCTTTGGCTTTAAAGGCGACCGTGCCTTCGAGCCTGTTGCACCTTTTTCTGGCGGTGAAAAAGCCCGCTTAGTGTTAGCCATGCTTATATACCAGCGGCCAAACTTACTATTACTCGACGAGCCCACCAACCACCTCGACTTAGATATGCGCGAAGCTCTGGTTATGGCGCTACAAGAATTTTCTGGGGCCATGGTAGTAGTGTCGCACGATCGACATTTTTTACGCGCTACCGTTGACGACTACTATTTAGTTGCCAATAGTGCCGTAGAGCACTTTAAGGGCGACCTTGACGACTATAGCCAATGGCTGAACGAGCAAACCTCTTCAATTGAAGATTCTTGTGTAGTGAACAGTCAAGCAGATAATGCCGAAGCTAAAGATCAAAAGAAACAACAGCGCCGAGCCGCAGCAGCCCAGCGCGAACAATTAAAGCCTCTACGAAACAAAATAAAGAAAGCCGAAATGGCCATGCAGAAAGTAGAACAAAGCTTAGCACTGATAAATGAAACCTTGGCAAACCCTGATATTTACCAAAGCAAATCGGCCGAGCAGTTAAAGGCTTTATTTCAGCAGCAAGGTCAGCAGCAAAATGAACTTGAGCAATTAGAAGCTGAATGGCTAGAGCTTGAGGCGCAATATGAGCTACTGAATCAGTAGCTCATATTCATTTGCTTAGCAAAAAACTATTCGCTAAACACCTTCCAACCTTCCTGTGTAACAAATTCCGTGTCGGTAAAGTCACTGCCACGGAATTGTACCCGGGTACGTAACGCCTCATTGCTTACTAAGCGGTTATAAAAATGCACTAAGTCAGCCTTGGTCATGCTGTCGACTAAGGCCAACTGTTGCTCGCGCCGATCAAACATAGGCTGTGCTTTACGCCATTCTCTGCGCACCAAGCTTGCTTCTTCACTTAAATTTTGTGGTGGTTGCACTAGGTTACTGCGAATAGACGCCTGCACTTCAGCAAAACGCTCGTCGCTTAGTTCAGTTAAGTATGGCAAAAAGTTGTCTTTAAAGGTGTCAAAACGAGCAATTAAGTCGCTTGGCCCACGCACTGGGCTTTGAATATAAAAGCCAAAGCCGGGGCGATCTTGTAAGTTTACTCCCGCCACACCCACCGCATAACCTAACTGTTCTTCCGTACGCAATTGGTTAAAAAAGCGAGTGTGCATGAGGTCGCGCAGCATGCTTACGGCTAAACGGGCTTGCATCGACGTTTCATTTAACAGGTAAACGTCCAGCACGGCGCTGTCGCTTAACTGGGTGTCGCTTTGGAAGTTCAACGGAAAGTCGTTTAGCTCTCGCGTTGGTTCAAACTCTTGGAAAGTACGGTCGGCATTCACCTGGGCATAGCTTGCAAGCTTACGGGTTAAGGCCAACGCGGTGGCTTCCGCATGATTGCCATACACAAAGCTTCGTACGCTTACATCGCTTAATAGTGCCTCACGACTGGCCAGCACTTGCTCCATGGTAATGGCTTGAATACCCGCTAGGCGTTCACTTTCTAACTTATATTCAGCTGCTGTCAGTTGCGTATAAGTAGGAAATAAACGCTGTAGTGGCCGTTCTCGGCGCATATTTTCAATTTGCCGGCGGAACCGGTCGCGCGACTGCTCTAGCTGTTCTGGCGAAGGTGTAAAAGCTAAAAAGCGGTCCATAACCATGCTAGCTAATTGCTCTTGCTTGTCGTTAAAACCCGACATAAATAATTCTAGCCCGGTACCTAAGCTTAGGCTAAAACTTACCCCAGCAATCGACGCTTCACGGGCAAAACCTTGTTCGCTCAAGTTAAAGGTGTCTAGCAGCATGCGGGCGGCTGTACGCTGTTCCCAAGTTAATTCACTTAGCAGCTTATGGTAGTTCACCGTTACCGCAGCGCGGGGCTCGGCAAAACGTTCACTACGCTGGTACAACAACGACACACCTTGGTTATTTAATAATGTTTTGGGCTCTTTGCTTATTGCGCCTAATACCAAACTTAGGTTTTCTGGTAATAAACGGTTTACGGCAGGCAAATTAATAGGCACTGGCCCCGCCATATTTTTCCAGTCAGCAATGGTTTGTTCCGTTAGTTTTTCAATGCGGTAGTGGCCGTCGAAAAAGTGCATTTCTCGGTCTGTTTCTACATCGGCGGCAATAACAAAAATGCGCACATTGGCAGGGGTTAAACTGTCGAGCACCTGTTGGGTGGCCGCAGCGTCGAAATGGTCTAAGCGATAATCGCCGTCAACCGCATGCTGCATCGGCACCGTTTGCATTACCGCGGCTAAATTCGACACATATTGGAACGCCCCTTGGCGACGCAAAAATTGAAAGTCATTGTTCAATACTGTACGCACTTCGTCTACATAGGCTAAATCAACACCTTCGTGGCGAATTTCATCGAGGTAGCGGAACAACAGCCCCATTACCAATTCTTTTTGTGCGTACCCTTGTTCAGTTAGGCTAATGTGAACCCGTAAGCGCCCAGCGTTGCCGTAGTTATTCGCTTCGCCCCACGAACTCATCGACTCGATAAAGCCAGCTTCACGTAATAAGGCCGCCGGGGTACCTGGCATTTCCGAAGCAATAATATACGACACAATACCCGCCGGCTTACTTAGAAACGCGGCGCTCATGTCGGGTATAAGAAAGTCGAACAACAGCTCACGGGTTTCAACCTGTGGCTTGTAATAAATAACCTGTTGCAGTTCGTTGGCGGTTGCCGGCGGTACGGTAATGTCGTCTACCTTGGCGTTAAAGTTAGGGATGTCGCTAAAAGCGTCGCGGGCCAATTGCTCTAGCTCGTCTAGGCTACGGTTACCTGCTAACGCTACGGTCATTAAATTGGCGGAATAATAACGCTGATAAAACTCCACCATGGTTGGTAGCAGTTTGCTGTTTTCCTTGTCGCTTAACGACTCGTTATTACCAATACGAAAGCGGGCTATAGGGTGGGCTGGGTTTAAGGTAATATTATTCAGCGCAAACATTACAAAACCGTCGTTGGCACGTTGCATCGACCATTCTGAATTCACTGCGTTTACTTCTTTTTCTACATATTCAGGCGTAAACAGCGGGGCTTTAAAGAAGTCGGCAAAACGGTCTAAGGCTTCTGGCAAAGCATTGTTATTTATTTCAAACATATAGTTAGTATGGTCGTCGGCGGTGTAGGCATTATGCATACCGTTATGGCGCGCCATAAATTCGCTGTATTCATCTGGGTTTGGGTATTTTTCAGTGCCAAGAAACAGCATGTGTTCTAAAAAGTGCGCTAAACCCAGTTGGTCGTCGGGGTTTTGCATACTACCGGCACCCACTGCCAATGCCGCCGCCGACTTTTCTGTTTCAGGGTCGCTTACCAGCATTACTTGAATACCATTTTCTAAGGTTAAGGCGCGGTATTCGCGGGTATCGTACGGACTAGTGTAAACTTGATCGCTACTGGCTACTTGAACCTCGGGTGCCGAACAGCCCGTTAACGCCAAGCTAAGTAGCAAAACAGTTACGAAAAGTAATTTATAATTAGAAAGCTTCATGTATATGGTCCATCAACAGAATGAAGGTTAGATTATGCAAGCCCAACCGGCACCGTTCAATGAAACAATTGTTTCTAACCATTTCAAGCCCCAGGTTTTTAACCCTCACCCATGGTTTAAAAACGCTCATTTACAAACCCTTTGGTCGCGGTTAGCCAAGTATCAGCCCCGTGTAGAATTGTTTTGGCAAGAACTAACCCTACCCGACGGCGACTTTGTTGACTTAGCTTGGACCGCACCACGGGCAACAATAGCCGCAAGCCACGCACCCCTGCTGGTTATATTTCATGGTTTAGAAGGCAGTGCTAAGTCGTCTTATGCCGACCAACTTATGCTCGAAGCTAAGCAGCAAGGCTGGCACGCCGTGGTTATGCACTTTCGAAGCTGCTCTGGCCGGCCCAACCGTACTGCCCGTGCTTATCATTCCGGCGACACCGCCGACGCTCGTTTTTTTGTGCAGTACTTAGCCCACGAGTTTACTGCCAAGCCACTTTATGCAGCGGGTTATAGTTTAGGCGGTAATATGTTGGTGAAATTACTGGCCGAGTCGCCCGAACTACCTATTGTGGCGGCAGCGGCGGTGTCGGCACCGCTCGCTTTAGCGCCCAGTTCGCAACGCATTAACCGGGGCTGGTCGCGCATGTACCGTAACCATTTACTAAATAGCCTAAAACAAAAAACCTTAGCTAAACTAGAAAATGGCGTGCTTGCCAACCACCTAAACATAACCGAGCGTTGCTTGCTGTCTATTCGCGACTTTCCTAATTTCGACAACCTTGTTACAGCACCTTTGCACGGCTTTAGCAGCGCCAGCGACTATTACCGCCAGTGTAGTGGGTTACAATTTTTAGGTGCTATTCAAACTCCGCTGCTTATTGTGCATGCTAAAGACGACCCCTTTACCTGCAAGGCGTCGATCCCGGATCGCAATGCGCTAAGCCCGCAGGTACACTACGAACTACACCAACGGGGTGGTCACGTGGGTTTTATTGAAAAACGTAACGGCAATGCCTTACCTTGGCTACCACCACGTTTATTTAATTTTTTTACTGAACAGGAGTTTTATGCTCATTCCATGGCAAAAGCTTGAAGCAGAAACACTTACCAAGCTAATAGAACAGTTTGTGTTAATGGAAGGTACCGAATATGGCGAATTCGACGTTTCACTAGCCACCAAAGTAAACCAAGTGCGTCGCCAACTAAAAGCCGGCGACGCTATTATTGTTTGGTCTGAATTACACGAAAGTGCGCATATTGTGCCAAAGTCGGGTTATGTACCGGAAGAATAGCCTACCAGTAGCTAAGCCGGCCTCTGCCCGTTAAATATTAGCGGCCAAGCAATACGTGGGTCGCCCAATACTAAGAAGTTCGGGTTCACAGGGTTTTTCTGGTGGTTATATAACAAGGCATTAAAGTGCTCGTCAACTAAACTACCCCCCGCTTCTTGTACTAAAATTTGTGCCGCGGCGGTGTCCCACTCGCCGGTTTCACCCACCCGATAAAAGCAGTCGGCGGTGCCTTCTGCCACCAAACACGACTTTAACGCACAACTACCCGTAAGCACCCGTTCCACTGTGCGGTTACCATTGTGCATACGCGACAATATACGTTCGGCGGGCTGGCGACGGCTAAGGGCAATAGTAATTGGATCAGTAGCCGGGTTAAGCAGTTGCCGCACCCGAATGTTTGCTAATTTACTGCCAACTTTACGCCACGCTCCTTGGCCACGGCCAGCAAAGTACACGGCATTTTTAGCCGGCCAATAAATAACCCCTAACACGGGTTGGTCTTGTTCTACTAAGGCAATACTTACGGCGAAGTCGTCGCTGCCGTAAATAAATTCTTGGGTGCCGTCGAGGGGGTCTACTAACCAATACGAACCCCAATCACGGCGCTCGCGCCAAGGCCTTAAGGCTTCTTCCGTTAGCACCGGCAAATGTGGGGTTAGTGTGGTTAAGCGCCGTACAATTAAGTCGCTGGCGGCAAAGTCGGCCGAAGTAACCGGTGAACTGTCACTTTTGCTTTCTACCGCAAACCCACCGCTGCGTTGTAATTCAAGCAACAGCTTGCCCGTTTCGCTGGCAACATCGCAGGTTGGCTCTAGCAATGCCGCTAGCTCGGTACTAGGCATGAAACTCATGTGTTCCACCCTCCCTGGTCGAGCCAACGGCGTAAAAGTAATAACGCAGCAATGCTTCGTGCTTCGGTAAAGTCGGGTTGGTTTAGCAAGTTATCGAGTTCCGACAGCTTCCATGGTACTATTTCCAATGGCTCGGGCTCGTCACCAGGCAGCCATTCTGGGTATAAGTTGCGGCCAACAAATAAGGTCATGTGGGCAGCCATAAAAGACGACGCCACAGTTACGGTTTTAAGCTCTTTAAGTTCGCGCACACCAAAGCCAATTTCTTCTTTAAGTTCGCGGTCGGCGGCTTGTGCTGGCGTTTCACCCGGGTCGATTAACCCTTTAGGGAAGCCAAGCTGGTAATTATGCAAGCCGGCGGCATACTCACGAATAAGTAACATGGTGTGTTCATCTTGCATGGGCACCACTAATACCGCACCACGGCCACTACCTTGCATACGTTCGTATTGGCGTAGGGCGCCATTACTAAATTTTAGGTTTATTGCTTCAATGCGTAGCAAGCGACTTTCCGCTACAATCTGACGCGACAATATGGTGGGAACTTGCTTACTAGGCACAATACGTTTGCTCACAGCTCCATCAGCGTGTTGAACATATACCATAACGAAACTACGGGGAAACTGCATGTTAAATTGGTCTGAAATAGACACCGTTCTGCTCGACATGGACGGCACCCTACTCGACTTACATTACGACAACCATTTTTGGAACGATTATTTACTGCAGTGCTATGCAAAACAGCATCAACTTTCGGTGCAGCAAACCCAGTCATTCTTTCGTAATGCCTTCAGCCAGGTGGCAGGTACCCTTAATTGGTATTGTATCGACTACTGGGAACGTACCTTAAAGCTACCCATTCGAGAACTAAAAGAACACTTCGCCGACAAAATTAAATATCGGCCCGACGCACCCGCTTTTCTCGACGCTTTAAAGCAGGCCGGTAAAGAAGTGGTTATTGTAACCAACGCCCACCCCGACGCGCTGGCACTAAAAAACAAATACACCGACTTACAACAACGGTGCGCCATACAATATTCCACCCACGACTTTGGCTACTGCAAAGAATTTCAAGAGCTTTGGCTAGGGCTGCAGCAACAGTTGCAATTTAACCCCGAACGTACTTTGTTTGCCGACGACAGCGAACATATTTTAGACAGTGCCCGCACCTTTGGTATTCGTTATACCCTTGGCATTGAAACCCCCGACAGCCAACAGCCCGCTACTCGTTTTAGTCGGCACATGTCGGTGGCTTCATTTGCGCAATTACCTGCAATAGAGTAATACCTACAAGCAGCTGATTTAAGTTACAATTAGCAGCGTAAAGCGCGGGTTTTACGTTGCCCAGTAGTAAACACGAGGAGCCTATGGCTAAGCACAACAAACGAACAACAACCGCAGACTACGACTTCGTCGTTATTGGCTCGGGCCCGGCCGGCGAAGGCGCCGCCATGATGCTAGCCAAGCGTGGCCAAAAAGTAGCTATTGTCGAAGCCTACCCAAGGCTTGGCGGCAGCTGCACCCACCGCGGCACTATTCCTTCTAAAGCCTTACGCCACTCGGTAAACCGCTTAATTGAATACAATTCTAGCCCACTGTTTAAGCAAGACCAAATGCCACGCCGGTTGTCTTTTAAAGAAATTTTGCGCCACTCTGAAACCGTTATCCGCAAACAAGTGGCCTTACGCAGCTCGTTTTATGTGCGTAACCACGTAACTGTTATTCATGGTTATGCGTCGTTTATTGACAAGCACCACTTGGAAGTAAAAAAACCCGACGGTTCGGTAGATCGGCTTAATGTTGGTAAAGTAGTAATTGCCACCGGTTCGCGCCCTTACCGGCCTGACAATGTCGACTTTAAGCATCCTCGTATTTACGACTCCGACACGGTATTAACCCTAGACCATGACCCACGCTCTATTATTATTGTTGGCGCCGGAGTTATTGGTTGTGAATACGCCAGTATTTTCCGCGGTTTAGGTGTAAAGGTTGACTTAGTGAATAACCGCGACCGTTTGTTGTCATTCCTTGATTCTGAGTTTTCCGACGCACTCAGTTATCACTTACGCAACAACGGCGTTATTATTCGCCATGGTGAAGAATTCAAAACCATTGAAGGCGGTGCCGACAACGTTATTTTAACTACCATGTCGGGCAAGCGTATGTTTGCCGACTGCCTGTTATACGCCAACGGCCGCTCTGGTAATATTGAAGGCTTAAATATCGAAGCTATTGGTTTGCAAGCTAACCACCGTGGCCAACTAGAAGTAGACCAAAATTACTGTACATCGGTAGATAATGTGTACGCCGTGGGCGACATAATTGGCTACCCCAGCCTTGCTAGTGCCGCTTACGACCAAGGCCGTATTGCTGCCACTGCCATGCTCGACGGCACGTGCGACACCAAGCTTATTTCCGACATTCCCACCGGCATTTATACCATTCCTGAAATTAGTTCAGTGGGCGCAACAGAAGAGCAATTAACCACCCACAAAGTGCCCTATGAAGTGGGGCGTGCGCAGTTTAAGCATTTAGCTCGAGCACAAATAGCCGACAGCGATGTGGGCAGCCTAAAACTTATTTTTCACCGTGAAACATTAGAAATTTTAGGCATTCACTGCTTTGGTGAACGTGCCTCGGAAATTATTCACATTGGCCAGGCTATTATGGAACAGAAAAACGGCGGTAATAATATTAATTACTTTATTAATACCACCTTTAATTACCCAACTATGGCCGAGGCCTATCGTGTTGCAGCTTTAAACGGCATGAACCGCTTAGCACCAGAAAGCTAACTGTTATTCAGTTGTTTATTTATGGTGGCGCTTCAGTGGCAGCTCTACGCTAATACTGAAGCCCCCACTCGGTTTATTATTAACCCGTAGTTCGCCTTCATGCACGTCGACAATACGCCGCACTATAGCCAAACCTAACCCTGAGCCTTCCCCGCCGCGGGCTGTGTCGCCTTGCCTGAAGGGCGCACACATTTCTTCAAAGTCTTCGGCCGGTATACCTTTACCTGCGTCGCTCACCGAAAACCACACCCGGGCTTTGCGCTTATTCCAGCCACTGCGAATGATAATTGGCGGAACACCATAACGCCGCGCATTCACCACTAAATTCGTTAGCAAACGCTTAATAGCCGTAGGGTTCACTAAAAGTAATGGCAAATTATTATCGAGCGCTAATTCTATCGGCTCTAGTTCGGTGTAATCGTTGGTTAACACCACGTCATGAATAAGTTCATTTAAGCTCACTTTAGCCACGTCGCTCATGTCGGGCGAGCGAACAAAGTCGACAAATTGATCAATAATCGAATTCATATCGTCAATATCGCGCACGATACCTTCATACATGGTCTCGCTAAATACATCTTCATTTGACTGACTGGCATCTTCATTTGAATGGCTGTCGCTTACTGACATTATTTCGGCAGCCAGCCGAATGCGTGTTAATGGGGTGCGTAAGTCGTGAGAAATACCCGCCAATAACAATGAGCGGTCAGCGTCTAACTTTTGCATACTGCGCGACATTTTATTAAAGGCTTGGGTTACGTTAGCCACTTCTGAAACCCCTGCTTCTGGCAATGGGTCGCTGTAAATTCCTCGGCTCATGTCTAATGCCGCCCGCTGCAAGCGCCGCAAAGGCCGGTTTAACCATCGGGCAAACCACGCCCCACCCGCCACACTTAAGCTGCCAATAAGTAATAAATAAAATAATAATGGTGAAAACTGGCGGTCGTCTAAACTACTTAATACCACCCGATACCAGGTTGAATCACCGTCGAATTGCACCCAAATATGAATAAGTCCTGTTTGGCTAAAACGTACCGTTACGGGCTGTTCAAGTAAGCTGCTTAGTTCATTAGAAATAAAAGAATAAGGAACAGCTAAGTCGACCCCAGCTTGAATGGCTTCATTAGCCGTGAATACTTCAACCCCAGAAATTTCGCTATAGCGTTCGCGTAAGCGGGGCAACAAACGTTGCTCGGCAATAAGTTGGTGTGCTTGAATTTGTTTGCCAACCAAATAACTAAGCTGCTGAACACTGGGCTTAACCACGTACATAGTAATCATTAGGTACGACACCACTTGGTTAATAATTAAAATTCCAGCCAGCAACACCAAGGTACGAGCAAACGCTGTGCGGGGTAAGTATTTCATATTAGGTTTGGGCAACGCCGTCGGGAACAAACACATAACCCAAGCCCCAAACGGTTTGCAAATAGCGCGGGTTACTCGGGTCGGCTTCAATAATGCGCCGCAAGCGCGACACTTGCACGTCAATACTACGTTCCATGGCGCTATAGTCGCGGCCACGGGCCAAGTGCATTAATTTGTCGCGTGAAAGGGGTTCGCGCGCATGGTTTACCAAGGCTTTTAATACCGCGAATTCGCCACTGGTTAGGTTAATAACTTCAATGCCACGGTGCAGCTCGCGGGTAGCTAAATTAAAGCAAAAGCCGCCAAACTCCACTTCTTGGCCATCAGAACTGGGCGCCCCGGGCGTTTCTCGTACTTGACGCCGCAGCACCGCCCTAATGCGCGCTAGCAATTCGCGGGGGTTAAAAGGCTTAGGCATATAGTCGTCGGCGCCTACTTCTAAGCCCAAAATACGGTCTGCTTCGTCGCCCTTCGCCGTTAGCATAATTATAGGAATAGAATTATTTTTGCTTCGTAGCCGCTGACAAATAGCTATGCCGTTTTCGCCCGGCAGCATTAAGTCGAGCACAATTAAATGAAAGGTTTCACGTAATAATAACCGGTCCATTTGCCCACTGTCGGCCACAGCCCGTACTTGAAAGCCTTGGTCGGTTAAATATCGTTCTAGCAACGCACGTAAGCGCACGTCATCGTCTACTATTAAAATTCGGTTTACTGTTTCGCCCACGTTGTTATCTCCATACGGTTTCAAACAACAGTGTAAGGATCAGCAGCGCCGTTGCCAATATTTATACCCTAGCAAATTAACAACGCTGCCAATTTGCGGTGCCAGCTCGGCCACAAGGGCCCAGTTTTCAACTGCTATAGCGGCGGTTACAGCTTCCATATCGCGGCCAAGTTTTTGCATAACTTGCTGCAACACCATATTCGGCACTTCATTATTTGCTTGCGCATGCAATAGCGAATTTGAACTCGCCCACAACATTAGGGCCAGCAACATGGTTGTGTAGGTATATTTTGCCAGTTTCATAGGTCACCTTTTTTATTGTTTTGGTAAAACCGCTCTAATTCCGCCATGGCGCTTGCTGCGTCGTCTACGTAGCTAAATAAGTTCAAATCGCTAGCGCTTATGTAGCCTTCGGCCACCAAGTAGTCGAAGTCTATCGCTCGCTGCCAAAAAGCTTGGCCAACCAGCACAATAGGAATGCGCGGCATTTTGCCGGTTTGAATTAGGGTAAGCACTTCAAATAGTTCGTCGAGGGTGCCAAAGCCGCCAGGAAAAGTAACCAGCCCTTTGGCCTTTATTAAAAAGTGCATTTTGCGCAAGGCAAAGTAATGAAAACGAAAGGCTAATTCAGGGCTAATATAGGGGTTAGGGTTTTCTTCGTTCGGCAAAGTAATGGTTAAGCCAATTGAACGGGCACCAGCTTCATAGGCACCACGATTAGCCGCTTCCATAATGCCCGGGCCACCGCCTGTAACCACAACAAAGTCATTGCGTTTTTCTTGTTGAAAGCGGGCTGAAATTAACTTGGCAAACTGGCGGGCTTGCTCGTAGTACCGCGCTTGTTCTACCCGCTTAGTAGCCAGGCTTAGTTCTTGCTTAAGGCCTGTATTGTTTGGCTTGGCTCGGCTTTGTGTGGCCTTGTTAGCGTATTCTTTGTCAGCCGAATCAGTATCAAGCACGCGGGCACTGCCAAACACCACCACCGTAGAATGTATATGCTCTTGGCGTAACACCAATTCTGGCTTGAGTAGTTCTAGCTGCAGCCGTATTGGTCTTAAGTCTGCATGGTTAAGCAATTCCATATCGGCTTCAGCCAAACGATACGTAGGCGACTCGAGAATAGATAACAACCGCCATGTCATGTCTGTGGTTTGCATGTATTTGCCCTCGTGTTTGAATAAACCCAGTTACTCTAGCCGCCTTCTTACAAATAAAGTGGCTAGGGTTAACGACACCACAGCAATAACCAACAACGGCCACACGTTGGCTAAAATGTCGCTTGGAGTAAGTGCTTTTAAAAAACTGCCCTGCACAATTACTAAAAAGTGCGTAAGCGGAATAGCTTGAGCTAAGGCTTGTAATATCATAGGCATATTTTCAACGGGGGTGGCAAAGCCCGACATTAATACCGCCGGCACGCCAATAGCAAAAGCCCCCAATATAGCTTGCTGCTGGGTGCTACTTATGGCTGAAATCATTAAGCCAATACCTACCACCGACAAAATAAACAAAACAATGCTAATTAACAGCAACCAAAAAGAGCCACTAAAAGGAATTTGGAATAAGAACACCGCCGCGGCAATCATTAATAGCCCTAATAACGTACCAATAGCCAAGGCCGGCAACGACTTTGAAATAATAATTTCAGCCGTTGAGGTGGGCGACACTAATAGCTGATCAAAGGTGCCTAATTCACGTTCACGGGCAATCGACAACGACGTAATCATTAAGGCGCTAAAAAACGCTAAAATGCCGCTTAACCCCGGTACAATAAACCAACGATAATTTAAGTTCGGGTTAAACCAATGGCGCACCACCACTGGGGTAATTTGGCTTTGCTCCGCCTGCACTTCGGCACTTATGTCGGCCACAATAGCCGACAAATAACCAAAGGTAATTTGCCCCGAATTACTTCGCCGGCCGTCTATAAGAACTTGCAGTTGGCCACTTGCGCCAGCGGTAATTTGCCGAGAAAAATCAATAGGCACCTGAATACCAGCAATAACTTTGCCTTCATTAATTAAGCGCTGTAAATCGCTACTTTTGCCCACATAGTGAATGTTGCTAACAAAGTCGGCGTGGTCTAAACGCATAACAAGCTCTTGCGACCAGCGCCCCGAGTCTTGGTTGTATACGGCAAGTTCTACATTGCTTACTTCTAAGGTAGCGGCAAAGGCAAATATTAATAACTGCAATAAGGGCGGCGCAAAAATAACCATGCGGCTGCGTGGGTCTCTTAGCACGCTGAACACTTCTTTTATAAATTGCGCCCGTAGCCGTACTATAGAAAACGAACTCGACTGCTTTGTCATTATTAGCCCTCCAAGTTCTTGCGGGTGGCACGTTTAGCCAGCACAAAGAAAAATGTACCAATGGCGGCCATGGCAAGTAGGTTTGGCCAAAACACAGCCCAAATGTCGCCCACTAAAAACACCGTTTTTAACGACGAAACAAAATATCGGGCCGGCACAAACCAAGTAATAAACTGAATGGGAGCGGGCATACCGTCTATTTCATACAAGAAGCCAGACAGCATAAAGGCCGGTAAAAACCCAGAGAACAGCGCTATTTGTGCAGCTAAAAACTGATTACGAGTAACCGACGAAATAAGTAACCCTTGCCCTAACGCTGGAATCATAAACACCGCCGACAAAAACAACAGCGCCGCCAGCGAGCCGCGCAACGGCACATTGAACACGAAAATAGCCAAGGCCGCAGCCCCTAAGGTGGCTAACATACCCAGCACGAAATAAGGCAACAGCTTACCAATCAGAATTTCCACCACCGAAGCCGGCGTCGACATAACCGCTTCCATGGTGCCGCGCTCCCATTCGCGCGCCACCACTAACGCCGTTAGCATGGTGCCAATAATGGTCATAACAATGGCAATAGCACCCGGCACTAGCGAGCGGCGGCTTTCCAATTCGGCATTAAACCAATAACGGGGCTCTAGCTCTATGGCGGCCGGCGCCACCTTCATGCCTGCGCCAGCGCCCCAGTTTTGAATTACCCCTTGGGTATAATTTGCCACATAGTTGGCGGTGTTCGGCTGCGAGCCGTCGGTAATAATTTGAATTAGTGGTAGGCCATTTTGGCTGTGTAAGCGTTGTTCAAAGTCTTGAGGAATAACCACAAAGCCACGCAATTTACCCGACACCACTTGTTCCGCCACTTCGCGCCGGTCTTGCGCCATGGTTACATTTAAATAACGGGTACTAGCAAAAGCCGCCGCCAACTGCTGGGCCGGCGCCGAATTAGACTCTTGCACCACACCAATGCGCACGTCGCGTACATCAAGCGACACCGCATAGGCAAATAAAAACAACAGCACCACCGGCAACACAAAGGCAATTAACAGCGTAGAAGGGTCGCGTATAGCCTGCAGGCTTTCTTTGTACACCAAGGCGCCTAGCCGTTTTAAGTCGAACTTTTTCACCTTCATACGCCCCCCTGCTTTTTAAGATCGTCGGCTAAGTCGGCCGCTTCCACTAAATATATAAAGGCGTCTTCCATGGTGGGGTCTGGGCATTGTTCGGTAATAGCGCTTCGTTTTAGTGCGTCGGGCGTGTCTAAGGCAATAAGCTCGGAACGGTGCAGCAACGCCACCCGATCACAATATTCTGCCTCGTCCATAAAGTGAGTGGTTACCATAATGGTTACGCCTTTGCGGGCCAAACCATTAATATGGGTCCAAAATTCTCTGCGGGTAATGGGGTCGACCCCCGAAGTGGGCTCGTCTAAAAATAACACCGGCGGTTGGTGCATAACCGCACAAGCCAGCGCCAAGCGCTGCTTAAAACCTAAGGGTAACGAGTCGGGCGAGCTATTTAGCCATGGCTCTAGGGCAAAACCCTTGATCATTTCGGCAATACGCTGCCGTTGCTTGGCACCACTTAAACCATATACACCGGCAGAAAATTCTAAGTTTTGCTTAACCGACAACAAACCATACAAGGAAAACTTTTGAGCCATATAACCCAACTGGCCTTTCGCCGCCCCAGTGGCTTTACGCAAGTCTAACCCCACCACGTGGGCTTCCCCCGCGGTTGGCTTCATTAACCCACATAACATTTTAAAGGTGGTCGACTTACCTGCACCATTGGGGCCAAGCAAACCAAATATTTCGCCTTTTTGCACCTCAAAACTCACGTTATTGGTGGCGGTAAAGTCACCGAAACGCTTAGTTAAATGCTTACACGACACGGCAATATTAGAAGCTAACTCCACCTTCGGCAAGCGCTCCGCCAAGGCCGAAGTACCACCTGGGCCACCACCCAACAAGTCGATAAAGGCGTCTTCAAAGCGCGGCGGCACTTCCTGTATGGTTGCTTGCACGCGGTTGGCTAACTGCTGTAATTCATTTACCTGGGCGTCTTTTCGAAGTACCGCGCGAACCGCAGCCCCTTGAATAACACCGTCGCTTACACTGGGCAAGTTTAACACTTCTGCCAACACCGCGCGGCGCTCGGCGCCCACGTTTTCAAGCCGAAAACTGCGCCCTACCAAGCGGTTGGTTAATTCTTCCGGTGGCCCTTGAAATACTAGCTGGCCTTCGTTCAACAACAACACCGTATCGCACCGCTCGGCTTCGTCTAAATACGCCGTCGACCACACCACCGCCATACCTTCGTCGGTTAAGGCTTGCACCATGCGCCATAAGTCTTGCCGGCTAACGGGGTCTACGCCTACGGCGGGCTCGTCTAACAACAACACTTTTGGCCTGGCCATTAACGCACAGGCAAGGCCTAGCTTTTGTTTCATACCACCGGACAATTTACCCGCCAGGCGCTCGGTAAAAGGGCCAAGGCGAGTAAATTCCAACAGCTCGGCAAATAATTCCGTATGCTCAGCAACGTTCATTCCGCGCAAGCGCGCGTACAAACGCATATTTTCCATTACCGTTAGGTCTTCGTATAAGCCAAATCGTTGTGGCATATAGCCCGTAACCACATGAATGGCTTCGTTGTTGTTCACCACATCAAAACCCGCCACCGTAGCATGGCCTGCGTTGGGCTCTAATAACCCAGTAAGAATACGCATAAGGGTGGTTTTACCAGCCCCGTCGGGGCCGGCAATGCCAGTAAGTTGGCCGTATTGAATGGTGGCGCTCAAGTTGCGCAATGCTTTGGTATTGGCAAAGTGCTTGTTTACGCCTTCAATTACCACCGCTGTATTATTGGCCAGCATATTATTAATGCTCCGGCACGGTTTTAGGCGCCAGCGACCAGTCGTTTTCTACCTCTATGGTAACCGGCATGCCCTGGCGTAGGGCTTTGTCGGCGTTGGTTACTACAATGCGTAAGCGGTACACCAAGTCGGTACGTAAGTCTGTGGTTTCAACTGTTTTCGGGGTAAATTCAGCACGGGGTGAAATAAAACCCACCTGCCCCACATAAGTTTTGCTCGACGAGTCGGAATACACCTTTACTTGCGTGCCTGGTGCAATACGGCCTAGCTGTTGCTCGCCAATATAGGCACGAACATACACCGGCGAATTTAAACTTAAGCTATACACGGTTTGCTGGCTGGTAACCATGCTGCCCGGCTCGCGGGTTCGGGTAATAACCGTGCCTTCACTGGGCGCCACTAATTCCGTGTCGGCTAAGGCCGTGGCAACTTGGGCCTGGTGCGCCTGGGCCGAAGCTAAGCGCGCCTCAGCGGCCGCAATGTCTTCGCCGCGAAACCCTTCTACTGCCTGCGACAATGCCGCTCGGGCCGACTTCACTTGCGCCACTGCTTGTTCGTAAGCAGCCCGCGCAGCGTCTAATGCACGCTGGCTACTTAGGCCTGTTTCATACAAGTCGTGTTGGCGGCGGTAATTACTTTCTGTGTCGCGCTCAATGGCCAGCGCCTGATTCACATTTTGTTCGGCCTGAGAAATTTCTTGCGGCCGTAAACCACGTTTCATTTTTGCCAGTTCGGCTTCGGCCAACGCTACGGTTGCCTCGGCTACGCGCAAGGCTTCTTGGTAGGGCTGGGCGTCGAGTGTTGCCATTCTATCGCCCGCCTGCACGCTGTCGCCTTCGTCGAACAACATGGTTTCTATACGGCCTGGCTGCCTAAAAGCCAGCTGCACTTCACGAATGTCTACGTTGCCGTACAGCAGTAGGTTGGGGTTTTCAACAGTTTTACTTTGCTGCCAAAACCAACCGACCAGCGCAATAACAGCCACCACAACCAACCATTTAATAGGCTTAGAAAAGAATGTTTTTATCATGTTTTATACCTCCGCAAGCGTATTGCTACCGCTTGCACTTAACTGCTATTGGCTTGTTTAGGCTTGAATACCCCGGCTGTAAATAGCAAACACACGTGCCGCGTCGTCTTTAATTGTTTTGGTATGCCCAACCAGCACCGACTGCATTACCAAGCCTTGAATAGTTCCCACATACAATAAAGTGGCGGCACTTATGTCTAAATCGGCGTATAGCTGGCCTTGCTCTTTACCCTGAGCAAGTTGCTGGCTAATACGCTCGCTGTAGTGCTGCAATAATGTTTGCACCATTTTTTTAGGTAAGGTTTCACCCGTGCGCTGCAATTCGCCAAACAGCATGCGTGGTATGCCAGGATGTTTAGCCACAAAGTCGACATGGGTTAAAAAAGCTGCCTCTAACCCATCTAAGGGCGACGCGGCATTTTTTATGGCTTTGTCTATTCGGGCTAATAAGCGTTTCGAAACCCAAGCCATAACCGCTTCTAAAATGGCGTCTTTATTAGCAAAGTGGCGAAATATAGCGCCCTGGGTTAAGCCCATGCGCTTAGCAATGGCCGCGGTAGTTATGTCGCTGGGGTTTTGTTCCGCGGCTAAATCAATAACGGTAGCCACAGTGGCAGAACGCCGCTCGTCGGCAGGAAGATGTTTTGGAAACTTGGTCATAACCGGCCCTTAAAGATAGTAACTAGTTACTATCTTATGCCTGAGACTTCGCTTTTGCAAAGGAATTTTACAAACACAAAAAGCCCCACTCAATGCAACGTGGGGCTTTGCTTTAAATAGTTGTTATTATTCGCTTTCTAGTTTGAATGGAGTGCACGGCTGCGCACACACGCACCTGTAACTACCCCGTAAAATAATACAGATTACTCGTAGAATTTCTTTTAAGCTAAAGCAAAGGAGTTTTACGATGAGCAAACGAAAGACTGAAAGCCAAATTGTGGCGATTTTGAAAGAAGCTGAAGTCGGCATGCCGATCAAAAACCTCTGCCGTAAGTATGGCATCGGCAATTCAACATTTTATAAGTGGCGCGAAAAATATGGCGGTATGGAAGCGTCCGATGTGCGGTATAACGCGAGCGTTGTAACGTGCTGTAATGCGGTTGGCATCAGCCGTACCGCTTATTATTACGAACCTAAGTTAACCGATGACACTGCAATCATTGATGCACTCAATGCGTTGATTGAAAAACATCATCGCTGGGGTTTTCCTAAACGCTTTAAACGCCTTCGAAAGCTAGGCCNGCTGAATGGCACGGTTACCCTGAGAAAATTCGCGTTGATAACGGCAGTGAATTTACCTCAGAAGTCTTCACCAGCTGGGCAAAAGTGCATGGCATTATGATTGATTACATCAAACCTGGTTGCCCTTACCAAAACGCATACATTGAGCGATTTAACCGAACGTATCGTGATGATGTACTGGATTTATATATTTTCAACAACCTGAATGAGGTAAAGCAAATAACCGAAGACTGGATTGAGCTATATAACACTGAACGACCACACGACTCACTGAATGACATGACGCCGTTAGAGTACCGAAATGCGGCATAAATTCTCTACGAGATGACTGTGTTATAAATGGGGTATTTACAGTAGGTAACTCCTGGCATGTTTTCAATTAGTGAAGCCAGTTCGTTGCGGCTACTCTGCAAAGCCTGCTGACTCGCAACTTCCTCGCTAATATCCGCATGGGTTCCATACATGAGCAATGGCTCGCCCGTCGCGGTCCACTGAACGACTCTGCCGCGATCGTGGACCCACACCCAATGCCCGAGCTTATGGCGCATTCTGCATTTGCAATCGTACATGTCCCGCTCACCGGAGAAGTGTGCGTTGAGTCTTGCTTCTGACTCTGCGAGATCGTCCGGGTGGACCAAATCCATCCAGGTAGTAATACTGATCGGTTCCAGCTCGGCTAGGGAATAACCAACAATTTCAGCCCATCGCTCATTGAATACGGTCTCACCGCTCTGCACGTTCCATTGCCAGGTACCGACTCTCGTACCCTCAATCACTAATTGTGCACGGTGCTCTTTTTCTTGCATTGTCGCTTCAAGCACTGCCCGAACTTGTTTTGCGTCAACGTCAGCTTCAACCAGAGTTTCAACCATAGCAGCAAGATCTACAAGAAGCTCAACTTGCTGTGCTGATAAAGACCTTGGTTCGGTATCGATAATACATAAGGTGCCAATGTGAAATCGCCCCAGTGCTTTTAGGGGAACACCTGCGTAGAAGCGAATCTTAGGCCCACTGATAACGAGAAGATTATCGGCGAACCGACGGTCACCCCAGGTATCCTCTACAATCAGTGGCCTTTCTTCTAAAATGGTATGACCACAAAATGAGATATCTCGCGCAGTTTCTTGCTCATTCAGTCCATAACAGGATTTAAACCATTGCCTTTCACGGTCAATCAAAGAGACAAGGCACACAGGTACCGAAAATAACTCACTCGCCATGCGGGTGATTCGGTCGAAGCGCGGATCTGAGCCTGAATGTAAAAGCCCGGTTGCATCAAGCGCAGCCTGACGTTGTTTTTCGTCCTCGGGGGTGGCCGGTCGCTGCATCTACAAAACTCCATATGTTCCTCCTATCTAGGTTTATCACAACGCGGAGCCTGTCAAAAGAGAAAAATTTTGAGAATTAATCCGGTGATACTCTAACAATTCGATTCCGGCCTCTGTCTTTGGCCTGGTATAGGGCTTTGTCGACAGCATTTAATAAATTGTCTGGGTACTGATAACGATGACTCATTTCGGCAACACCAAAACTGGCGGTGACATTAAGTAATAAATCCTGCCCCTGAATGCTCACACAAGCTTTTTTCAGCTTGTCCTGTAACTTTCTAGCAATTTTGATCGCTGACTCAATATCAGCACCGTATAGAATAACCGCAAACTCTTCGCCTCCGAGACGAGCAAACAGGTCATTACCGCGCACCGCCTGTTGAATCACTCGCGCTCCCTCGATTAAAACTGCATCGCCTACGGAGTGACCATATGTATCATTGATCGATTTGAAAAAGTCGTAGTCGAAGATAATAATGCTAAATGCCGATCGATTTTTGTGATAGTTAGAAAATGCATGCTTTAAGGATTGGTTGAAATGTCTGCGATTTGCTATGCCAGTCAGCGCATCTGTTGAGGCCAAAATACGCAGGTTTTCTTCATTATGTTTTTCGGCAGTAATATTTCGGACAGTTCCTAGTAATTGAACATCCCCGCAGGGCAAGGTCGTCAATTCGCCTAGCTCATGTACCCAAACCACATCGCCTGAAGGGGTGCATACCCGATGAGATACTTCATATTTACCTGTCTCCCAGGCCTTTTCCATTGCTGCCTGCTCTATCCCAACGTCATCTGGATGGATAACTGAAAGAAAGTTTTTAATTGACGGCTCAAATGTTCCACGTTCTATGCCTAACACATCATAAACGTTATCGGACCACTCTAAACGATTTTGATAAGGGTATGCGACCCAATGCCCAAGCTTCGCTATACGCTGAGCCTCTCTAAGCTGAGACTGAGTTTTGCCAGCGCCTTCTCGGTTTCTTTTTCCCTGGTTATGACCATAATTTGCCCATGCCAAAGCGTACTTCCGTTTTCGAGCCTCGTGGGCATTGCCTGACCACGCAGCCATTCTATGCACCCCTCAAGACTGACTCGATAATCACATTTCCAAATTGACATCTCTTGCTTTGATTTCTCTATACTCTCTAAAAGCCGCTGCTTATCTTTTGGATGGATCACATCAAATATTACATCCGCATTGTCGCTAATTAATGTGTCCGGATCCATTAGACCAGTTCAAGCCGCTTCGGCGCCAACATTGTAAATTGCTATAATGTTTGGACTGACAAAAGGGAACGAAGCTTTACCCTCAGTGTCTATCATAAACTGATATAACATGCCCGGGACGGCCTGCATAAGAGAGTCAATCATTTTTTGCTGGCGATACTGCAAATCGACGCTCACAACGGAGCCAACAATGCTAATCAACTGATTATTTCGAAAGGCTTTCTTACTCCGGTCAGATACCCAAATATACCGTCCCGCTCGTGTTTTTAAACGGTAGTTGCGGTGCAGCTCAACCTGGGTTGGGTTCTTGAGAAGCTCGACGAATTTGATAAATGAGGCCTCAAAATCGTCAGGATGCACGAGCTCATCCCAACCACTTTCCTTTTTAAGAGTGTCTCCATCTACATCCAGTAATGATTCGACGTTCGCTGACAAATATTCCATCTGATATGGTGAACTGGCAACTACCCGATAGATAACCGCAGGGCTAGAAAGTAGCGTTTCATTTAACAGCCCGGCTACATGGGCATTAATTTCCTTCATATTATTCAACTGGGACGTCCTTGTTCTATAGCAAGAGACCCGGAAAAGGCAGCGCTAACCGATTACGCATTAGCCTGTAACAGAGTTCCACATAACATGAATTCACTTCAACTTTACTGACGTGATTTTCATACTTCTAGCTCGACCAAGCCCATACTACAAGCACCGTGACAATCGTAATGGGCTTAGACGAACCCTTGTGTCATGAAAAATGGAGTATGAGCTTCGACTGACTTAACACAATCCCCGTGCTAAAAAGCCAACAATGCTTTATTACGCTTTCAATTGTCAGAAAACACTGTAGGCCCAAATTCAACGACGAACGGCTTCGTTCTGTTCAACTTCGAAAATAGCTTCAACCCGACGATTCGCGGGGTTTTCTTTGTCGCCGTAATTCAATGGTCTTGTATCTGCATAACCTTGCGTTTCAATTCTCGAAGCATCAATGCCGAAAACATCCACGAGAACAGACTTCACTGCATCAGCTCTTTCCTGAGAAAGCTGACGATTGCGCCAACCACGACCACTTGAGTCGGTGTGACCTTCAATTCGTAGCATTTGGTCTGGGTTCTGACGCAGGTGCTCTGCGAACACGGAAATTTCCTGCAGAAACTCGTCCTGAATATCAGCAGAGTTAAGTGCAAAAGTTACATTAATTTCAAACCTACGATCTCTGGCTTGATATTGAGAGCAACCATATTCGTTAACAGCATGCTCAGCGGGCGTGCCTGGGCACAGATCGAGATAGTCAGGGACGCCGTCACCGTCTGCGTCAGGAATTTCGACAGAAGCAGCCTGTGTAGCATAAGGTTCTGGAATAGCTTGTAAGGCTCTTTTCTGACCAAAGGTATATTGCAAGATGGCAGTTACATGAATATCATCAAACCCACGTTGCGTTGTCGCTTGGTAGGCGAGCTCAATTCTCGAGCTGATACGATCAGTGAAGTTATATCGGTGCCCACCAGTTAAACGAAGGCCGAAACCTCTTTGGTCACCCAGATCCGTATGATTAACACCCACACCACCATAAAAACCTTCTGAGAACCCAAAAAGCATGTCTACGCCGGAGCTGTATCCCCTGGCCGTCCGGTTAGTGTTTCGATACTCTGCACTTAAATGGTCATAATAAGCTCTGAAAGCGAGCTCCTCGGCTACCACAAAACCTAGTTCAATACCTGGCGCAAATGTGCGCAGTCCATCTCGAATGTTAAATTCGCTCTCATCAATTGTTTCTGTTCGCTGACTATCCAAATGCATCCAGCCACCCCTTGCGCCTGCAAAACCAGTGATGTCATCGGCTAGAACCGATGGCGTTGCCGAGAGTAAGACAGCCCCGACGCTTACGCACGCGAGTTTCGGCAGCAGAGTATTCATTTGGTGTTCTCCATGTTATTTTGTGTTAACTAGCTTTAATGCTATAGTGTTCAGCGTTAAACATTCCTGAACATATTTTGCGAGTAAAAATATAATGCTAATCATCACGCATACGTGAAAATTAATCTAGTGGCATACGAACAAAATTTCCTCAGCAGAGTATCAAAATTTCGAGTTACTGGGATCTCTATTTTAATAGCCGGTACCTTAGTATCTGCGCATTTATATGCTGAAGCAGAGCAATCGAATGCATGCTGGGTTGTCAACTTTGAAGTTTCAGAGCGTTTTGTTCGGCAATCCTACGGAAATGAAAAAGCAGCCGTTACCAATCAATGGCGTTCGATGATAAGGAATATTCAGAATCAACCCGATAGTACCAAAATTCGTACCGTAAATGATTTCTTCCATAGAAATCTAACCTACCAAACCGACATGCGTGTACATGGAATAGAAGACTACTGGACAACGCCTCTGGAAACTATAGGGCAAGGTGTTGGTGATTGTGAAGATTACGCAATCGCCAAATATATTAGCCTAAGACTAGCTGGTGTTGAAGCAAGTAAATTACGCTTAATATATGTTCGTGCACAGATAGGCGGACCTCGCAGTAGCTTTAGCCAGGCGCATATGGTTTTAGGCTACTTTGAGACTCCGTCTTCAGAGCCTTTGATTCTTGACAGTTTAGTACGCAATATTTTACCAGCTTCGGAACGTGATGATTTAACACCCGTTTTCAGTTTTAATAGTGATGGACTTTGGGCTGGTTCAACAGGAAGTAGAGCGGCTTCCAGCCCCACATCAAGATTATCACGTTGGCGCAACGTGATTGAACGCATGGAACAGCAAGGCATTTACCTGGAGCATCAATGATGACTTTAAATAAACAACTTTGGGCAATTATAACTACTGTCGTTGTTTTCATGTTTTTGTGTGGAGTGTTGGTCTCAACTGCGTCAAACATACACCAAATTAATCAGCAACTCGCTATTAAAAATAATGATAGCGCAAATCTTCTCGCACAGATGCTGACTGAAATCGACAAAGACCCTGTTTTATTGGAGTTGCTTATTTCAGCTCAGTTTGACACTGGGCATTATGAGTATATCAAGCTAAGGGGAATTAATAGCGACTTTGATATCACCCTTGAATTTGAAGGAACGGCCCAAGCCAACGCGCCCTTGTGGTTCTCTTCTGCTATCAATATAGACGCACCTGCTGGCGTTGCTCATATTAGTGACGGCTGGAGTCAATTTGGCACTATTGAGATAAAAAGCCATTCAGGCTTTTTTGTCAGCGAAATCTGGGCGGCTACTATACGCTTCGCAATCTGGTCAGCTCTGATTGGCATAGTGATAGGCTCTTTAAGTATGGTGCTGCAACGCATCGTGACCCGGCCCCTGGATAAAGTAATTAATCAGGCTGAGGCGCTGGGAGAGAAACGTTTTATTTCACTGCCGCTACCCAAGACTATAGAATATCGACGCCTTGTGTCAGCCATGAACCTTTTGACACGTCGGGTAAAAAGTATCCTTGAAAAGGAAAATGATAAACTCAACGCTTTGAGAGCCAAGACTGAGCATGACGAACTAACGGGGTTAGCAAACAGAAACGTCTATTTAAGTAATCTAGGCGCATTGCTCGCAAGCAGTGATAAATCGGAAGACCACGGTGTCGCTATTATTCGGTTGAGACAACTAGATAAACTGAATAAAGAGCTGGGACGGCGCCATGTTGATGCATTCATTATCAAGTTGGCACAAACCCTAGAGCTCCTTTGCAAACATAATGTTTCAAAGTTTGAATCCTATACCGTCGCGAGATTAAATGGGTCTGATTTCTCTATACTTGTTAGTCACCCAACTAACTTCTCGGATTTTTCACGAAAAATATATGAAAGTGTTGCATCTTTATGTAATGAACAAGGTCTGAATTTAAACCAAGTTCTGGTTGGATCAACAAACTTCAGTTCCGATGATACTAAAGCACAGACATTGATGCGTATAGACTCAGTATTGAGTGATATTGAGTCGAACGAATCGAATAGTTCATACTTGCATTCTGACGAAGCTAGAGTCAGCCCGTACTTAACCACCGAGGATTGGCGGGTGGCTCTTGAATCAGCGGTCAAAGCGCAGCAGGTATTCTTCCAGCTCTATCCTGTGATCATGGTAAATGAAAACCGTGTTATTCATTATGAAGGCATGATAAGAGCGCAACTGAAAGATGAAATTCGTTCCGCAGGGTTCTTTCTTCCTTGGGCGCGACGCTTAGGGCTTATAGACGTTATCGAGCTTTCAGCACTACACCGCTTGTTTGAGAGAAGTGTTGCTCATGACAAGCAAACATCTATCAAGTTATCTTATGAGTTTTTAAGTAAGGAGGCCAACCGCGCTGCATTGAAAAAGCTAGCACAACTTCATCCATATGCTCGCGTGTCTATCGAAATTCATGAAATTGCGCTTATTGAACATTTTGATGCTATTGAGTCCTATTGCGTTGAACTCCAAAAAGCAGGCTTTTCCATTGGTTTGCAATCAGCGCTTAACTGCTTTAATCAACTTAGTAATATACAGCAGTTAGGTCTTGATTTTATTAAGCTACACGCAACACTAACTCAGGGGGCTCACGAGTCGGTCGATGGTCAGAATATTCTTAAAGGATTCTGTCGGGTTGGTCACTCATTGGGAACAGTGGTTATTGCGCAAGGTTTTCAGCCCCAACATGATAGAGGGCTGCTAGAGGAGCTGGGGGTTGACGGGCTTACCGGCCCAGGGGTTAACCTAAGTTAATATTATCATCATCATAGTCGATTTTATAATCGAGGTTGCCCACTTTTTTTCTTAAATCCTGCCGCTTAATTAACTTAGCTTGGGCAGGTTTGGGAAGATCAGTGAATTGGATAACACCTTTGTTAATTAATATATCGACTAAATCTTCAAAAATGCGAGCGACATCAGTATCTGATTGAGTTAGTTCTGCATGCGACTTACCGGCTAAAGAGTTCCAAAATTTCGTTAACTCAGAGCTGTCGCTGGCGATAAATTCGTTGGTTTCATCGCTGACATTTGCGCTTACGGACTCAATTTGACCATCGCTACTTCTTTTAATATAAGGCATGTGTACCTCAGAAACTCTATAAATTAACGTTTTAAAACTAGCAACGCTAGTTGAAGTCGATCTTTGACATTGAGCTTTTTAAAAATATTCGTAAGGTGGTCTTTCACCGTTCTTTCAGCCACGAAAAGCGCTGCAGCGATCTCAGCATTAGAGTAGCCTTTCAAAATTAACTGGACAACATCAGCCTCTCTCTCGCTTAGTCCCAGCCCTGCACAGTCACTATTGCGGTTTTCTCCATTCATTAGTTCTGTAACAGACCCCGTAAGCTGCCTTAGGAATTTGGCTGGAATCCATATTGAATCCTTCGTCACCGCCATCTTAATTGCGTGCAAAGTATCCTTATCGGTAATCGCAGGACAATAGCCCGACGCGCCAGAATTGATTGCTGTTTCCATTTCTCTGGCATTCGGCAAAGTCGACATTACTACAACATGGCACTCTTTTTTAACCGCTTCCAACACCATTTCGCGCCAGGTGTTTTGTAAAGTTAAGACCCATAGAGTATCCCCTTGTTTTAATTTACTCAGGTCACTGGGGGCCTCTGTCACAAGGCTACGACTCGAAAACTCTGCCCAGGCTGAGTTTCGGAAACCTTTGGTAGACACGAATATATCCATTCAGCTATCGCTCCGTGAGTGCCATTGAAGTAGCTCTTAGCACTGGCTTCAATAGGTATTGCATAATAGTCCGTTTACCTGTGATGATATCAACTTCTGTTGTCATCCCAGGGATAATATTGATGTGCTCTGGTAGCTCATCCGCGATGGTAGCTAGCCTTACGATATAAAATGTATTATCTCGCTCATCAGTAATGGTGTCCGCACTTATATGCCGAACTTCTGCGGGAAACCCTCCGTAGATCATGAAATCATAGGCTGTGAATTTTATCATAGCCTCTTGACCTGGACGTAAGAATGCAATGTCCTGAGGCCTTATTCTCGCCTCAATAATTAACTGATCATTTAACGGAATAATGTCCAGAACATCCCTGCCCGGAGAAACAACCCCGCCAACGGTGTTGACGTGCATTGTTTGCACGACCCCCCTTGTCGTTGCTCTAATTTCGCTCTGCCTTACTCTGTCCGCTAAACCTGCCTCTGCTTCTGACAGACCACTCAGCCGCGCAGAGGCAATAGCAAGCTGAGCCCGCCATTCATTACGCATCGCAACTTCTACCTCTCGCAGCCTTGCTTCCGCTTCACTTATTGCGCCACTAGTTCGCTCTATACTTGCATCTGTTCGCTCAACGTCACCCTGCAAAATGGTAACTTCTCTCTCCAAACGCAGTAGCTCTACTTCAGAAACTGCACCACTTCGCCGTAACGGCCAGGTAACTTCTAGTTCACGCCGTGTTAAAGCCAGGGAGTCTCGATGCTGTCTGAAAGCCGCTCGTAACTCCTCTAATTCATTCTGTCGCTGTTCAAGCTGCGCCTCGAATACTGCACGCCGCTGCGCTAACTCGTCCATGCTAGAATGATAGAGTTCTAGTTGATCCTCAATCACAATCGGCGCGTTCTCTTCTAGCTCCGCAGGGAATACTGGTTCAACGCCCGCCACTAAGGCTCGAAGTCTGGCAACCTCACCTGCGCGAGCAAAGTATTCAGAGCGTTGCTCTCGAAAGTCCGAAATAAACCTAGTTGGGTCGATTCTTAGCAGCGTCTCGCCAGCTTCGACTACCTGTCCTTCGGATACCAGTATTTCCTGAACAACACCACCATCGAGGGACTGTAAGCGTTGCAATTGCGACGAAGGGACGACTCTACCGTCGCCTCTGACTACCTCATCGATCTCTGCATATCCAGCCCAAAGCACTAGCATAAACAATACAAATGCTATTGCATAAAGTAACACTCTGGATTTAATTGGTGATTGCTGTATTTCGGCCCATTCACCATCAACTAACCAATCAGAAGACTTCGGTATCGTCAGCCACCGCCCAAAAAGCGCATCAAATATTCTACTGCCGGCTGCACCTTGCGACGTCACTTTTCCTAGTGCTTTAAAGGCCTTTTCCTCGGAGGTAGTATTACTAGCTGATTTACTGCTAACTTTTTCTCTTTGTTTTTGGCTTGTATGTTTTATTTTAACACCCGGCATCAGCCAGCCCCCACTCTGCCAGAACGTAAAGCTTGTAGAACGTCTTCTTTATTACCATCGGCTACTTTTTTACCACCATCGATAACAATAATTCTGTCTACAAGCTCTAACATGGACGTTTTGTGAGTTACTACAATTAAGGTCTTTCCCTGTAAAGTATCACTCAGCGTCCGCCGAAGTAGGTCTTCACTATTGTGATCCAAAGAGCCTGTCGGCTCGTCAAGCATGACAATAGGAGGGTCATTGATAAGCCCCCTGGCCAGCGCGACGAGTTGTCTTTGTCCTCCGGATAAGTTACGCCCGCGCTCTTGAATCATGTGGTTGAAACCGTCAGGAAACTGCCCTATTACAGATGACAAGCCAACTTGATTCGCGATCTCGACGAGTCGTTCGGGGCGGAATTTATCGGTTGGAAGCATGATATTATCTTGTAAAGTACCGAAAAAAAGATCCGCTTCCTGAGGTAAAAATCCAATGTTGCGTCTCACTTCGGTCAAGTTGAGCTGCCTCACATTGATGTCGTCGAGCCGTACCTCTCCTTTTTGCGGGTGGTAAAGCCCCAGGAGCAATCGAGTTACTGATGACTTTCCTGACCCATTTCGTCCCAATATAGCGACCCGTTCTCCGGGCTTTATCACGAAAGATAAGTTGCTTAGCACGTCGGGGCCATCTTCGTCATAGGCAAAATCAACATTTTTAAACTCAATCCCACCCTGCAAGATCGGCTTTGACACTTGAGAAGTTTCTTCGTCGCTTTCGGTTTCTTTACTCATCAATTCATTGAGTGAGGTCATAGCGGTTGCTGCATTATGGTACTGCCCCAGAAGGCCGGCAGCCTGACCAATTGGTGCCATGGCGCGGGAAGACAATAAATAAGCAGCAATAATACCTCCAACAGTCAATTCGCCAGCAATAACAAGATAAACACCTATCACTATCATGCTAATAGCAACCGTTTGCTGTAACCAGGATCCTGATGTAGACAATGATGCAGACAGTACACGCATTCGTGCCGCTGTACGACTAATGAAAATAGTACTCTTTTCCCAGGTCGACTGTACTTTACTCTGTGCATTAAAAGATTTAACCAAGGGCATTGCACTAACAGACTCAACCAGCGAAGCATTGCGCATTGCCGCCGCTTTCATACTATCTTCCGCAAGCTGTTTCATTTTGTGCTGTGTCATTAAAGCATATAAAAACAACAATACAGCGCCAATGATAATTGGCAGCGCCAGATAAGGGTTAATAATCGCTATAACCGCAATAAAGAAGATTACAAAGGGTAAATCCACAAGCGCGTTGACAGCTGCGGAGCTAAAAAATTGTCGGACAGACTCAAACCCTTGAATACCGGATACAAACGATCCAGTCGCCTGTGGCGTGTCACTCATTTTCATGCCCAACACATGATGCACTATATTTGCCGACACTTTTACGTCTATCCTATTCGCTGCGAGGTCTACATACCAAGTACGCATTAAACGTAAAATCATGTCTGCGGTTATCGCAATAAACACACCGACAGCCAACACCCACAGCGTTTCAGTTGCTTGATTAGGAACGACTCTGTCATACACATTCATAACAAACAAAGGCATTGCCAATGCAAAGATATTTATGAGCAACGCGGCAATCAAGACGTCGCGGTATAACCTTCGGTTTTCACTAATGACGCCCCAGAACCAATGCTTCTTCTTAGTGCGTATCGCATCGTCAGCCCTTTTGTCAAAGTCAAACTCTGGTCGGCAGTAAATCACATAGCCATTGCATGTGCTGGCTAACTCGGACAACGGAAGCTCAATGGTAGAGCCGGGTAAATCTGGGTATACAACCTCTGCTGTCCCTTTTGCGTAATCGACCGTATGCAACACACAGGCTTGATCATCTTCCAGCAAAATGACAGCTGGTAGCAATGATGGATTAAGGTTGGTAATACTCCGGCTTAACACCTGCGAGGCTAACTTCAACCTGCTAGCTGCTCGCTCAAACGTACTAGGGGTAAGGTCCCCGTTGGTGAGTGGCAAACCGGCTAGGACTGTAGCTTCATTAAAATATCGCCCGTGAATACGGGCGATAACTTCAAGACATTTCAGTAAATCTTTATTATGTCCAGTTTCTGACACGTTACTTCCTTTAAGACGTTTCAACCATAATTCACGTATTGGCCTAAGTCATACTGCGGACAAACATAATCAAAGTCAACGTCAATGGATGAGTCCTTTCTCGGCTCAGGAAAATGAGATTCCGCTCCACCAACCACTGGGGTTAGTGACCCCATACTGCTTAATAGCGCCGCACGACGAATAACTTCATCATATTGAGCGTTGGTGTAAGCAATACTAGCTTGGAAATATTCATTTTCAGAATCAAGCACATCAAGCAAGGTTCTGTTGCCAATACCAAATTGATCAGAGTATGCAACGCGCACTCGGTCAGACGAGTTCCTGTGTTGGCGCAGGTTAGGGATTTGTCTTTGTAAATTTTTCAGCTCGTTGTTACTGACCTGAATATCCTGTCGAATGTCCATACAAACGCCTGTGCGCACATCCTGAGCCTGATTGTAGAGTTCATAAGAACGCCTGATATTTGCCCGGTCACTACCGCCTCGGAACAGATTGTAGCGCATTTGCACACCAACTCTGGCTTCTCGTTGTGTGCCAGCAAATATACCTATCTCATCATTTTCTCTAACGCCATATGACGCATTAAATTCGAATACTGGCTTATTGCGCCCTTCATTTGCACTGATGTTGTGCCGCTCGGCTTCAATATTATGTAACGATGCCAGGAAGCGAGGGTTGTGCTGGTAGGCGTGACGTAATTGAGCCACCACATCCTGAGACAGTAAGGGGCTTTCCAACGATACGTCTTCAAGCGTTGCAGGAGGTAGCGTACCCACCACTCTCAAGTATCGTGCAATCACATCGTGCAGGTTCGATTGTTCAGTCAGTAAGTTCGACTGAGCCAGCGCCATTCGACCACTGATTTGCTCTAAATCAGAGTTACGGACAACCCCGGCCTCAAAACTTTCTTCAACTTGATCGAACACGGTTTGGTGTTGGCGATAATTCTCAGCTGCCAAACGCACTAGTTCTTGCTGTCGCTTGACGTCAACATAAACTCTGACAGTATCAAATGTTATGTTATTCGCCATCCCCAAGAGTTCGCGATACCTGACCAACTGAACTTCTTCAAATCTCGCTATATTGTGACGCGCAATACCGTTATAAAGAAGTTGATTAAGTTGCACCTCAGCAAAGGCACCACTAAAAGTACGATTATTAGAGTAGTTCCGATCCGTAAAGTCGTAGCCACTTACCAAGTCCACGTTTGGTTTAACGTCTCCCGATGCGATATCAATGTCCGCGTCACTAAGCAAAACCTCTCGCCACATCTGACGGACTTCAGGGTTCTGATTCAACGCCTGATTAACTGCTCGTTCAAGACTGGCTGACGCGGGCATGGTTGCAATTAATGCAGCCAAGGAAAGTCCATGTACCGCACTACGCTTAATAAAAATACTCTTTTTCTTATTCATGCTAATCCCTTTTTCCCTTTCCTTCCTTATTATAAAGAAGGGTTAGAGCCTAATCTACCCCTTCCTTATTATAAAGAAGGGTTAGAGCCTAATCTACCCCTTCTTTATTAGTACAACAACACTATAAACTATATAGCCTTTTAGGGTTACTTCACATAACTATCACTAGAGTTTACATTCTGGTTCTCATCATGCGAGTTGGTGCCGCTTATTCCAGAGTCAATAATAAGCTGACCGTTATTCAACAGCGCCTGAATAAAGTCGGCAGAACTTCCACCACTCATACTCACATCGCTAAGTTGAATAAGCTGATTGGCGTTAGCGCTATCGCCTGCCAGACCACCTTCCGAGCTAATATACAGAATTGTGTTACCGTTTCCATCTTCTGCGGCAATAATGTAATCATTAATGTTCGATGGACTCTCGCCAACCAAAAGGTCCGACAAATCGAGTCTGTCTGCTTCTGAATCGTTTGCAAAGTTACCTAACGAAAAGTCCTGAATAGTGTCCACAGCCGGTATGTTTATTGTGCCTTCATGCCCGTCGTTCCAAATGAAAGTATCATTACCACCTCCACCGATAAGCACATCATTACCACCACCGCCAGTGATCTCATCGTCCTGTAGACCACCCACAATCAAATCTGAGTCTCCAGTACCTTCCAATGAGTTGGAGATATTCGTTTCGCCAAAAATGAAAGATTTGACATCTACTGACTCATTTCCAAATTCATCAACCCCGACAACTTTCAGCTCCCCAGTACGGCCGATTAAAGCACCCAGCTCGAAGTTCCAGTTACCGTTAGCATCTGTAGTAGTGCTTCCTAGTTGTGTTTCAACGCCATTCTCATCAATTTGAGACAATACAACAGATGAGTTAGCCGCACCTTGTCCATTAACAATAAATTCTCTGAAACCTACATCGGTATCATACAGATCATTGATAAGGTATTCATTACCTGACCAACCAAACCATCCGTAGGAACCTGTCTGAACGCCGTTAGAATCGACCACCACCGAGTATAAATTACCATTCACAGTTCCCTGCAATACTAATATGTCTCTAGCTTCACCGGTGAAGGAGAAATAATCAGACCGGGTAACCGTCATTTCCACTTCAAAGTTACCATTCACATGGCCAGCAGCATTCACGGTTTGCCAGGACACTAAGTAAGTATCGCCCACAGCCATCAGAGCCGTTGTATTACTGCCATCGACACTGGTTATCGACAGGTTACGAGTTCTATTGACGTCATTATTAGTCAAGCGGCCAGTGACGCCATTATTCGTGTTTGCGAGGTTTGTAGTGACGCCAAACTGACTCGTTGAAAGTCCCCCCTCCCATATCAGCTGAGTCACCTCAATACCTGCTTCTTCTTTCAACTCGAAGTTAGAAATAGCTATTGAAGGTACAATTACGCCAGGGGCCTCGGCCTGCGCTGTTGCAGTATTACCCACTGCGTCGCTAACCGTTGCTTTAGCAGTGTAATTGCCAACCGCCAATGGACGAACCAGGCTGACTGACCAGGTGCCATCACTTTGTACCACTCCTGTGACCGTCTGCTCTACACCGTTCTCATCCGTTACTGTAACCGTCACCGTCGCGCCTTTTTCATCTGACGTCCCGCTAATATCAGGCATGGTGTTGTTGGTATTCGTTGGCAGATCGTCGAATTCAATGAGTGGTGGCGTTAAGTCTATTTCACCGGTTGTTTCGGCAGTAGTAACATTGCCTACTGCATCACTTACTCTCGCGTCTACTTGATATACGCCCTCTGCAAGTGATGAATTAACTTCTGCACTCCATGTACCGTCGGCAAGAACCACGGCCGTCAATGTTTGCTCATTACCCGCTGCATCCTTCACCACTATGGTCACGGTCGCCCCGATCTCATCTGAGGTACCAGTGATGGTTGGTGTGGTATCGTTGCTGTCCGGCGCATCGACGGTGAGCACCGGCGGAGTCGTATCAAGGTCAGCATTAGTCGTAGCATTAACAGTGTTACCATTATTGTCCGTGGCTGTTGCTGTAACAGTGAGTTCACCATCTGCTAAGCCACTGACGTCAACCCCCGCAATGCTATAACTACCATCCGCAGCTAGTGTAGCTACCACAGTGACCACGTTACCGTTCTGGTCGGATATTGAAATACTTACAGTACTTCCCGCCGGTAAATCTAGCGACTGCCCCTCAATATCGAGAGTAGCGTTTTGATGGTTAACCGTCGCATTCACACTCAGTGCTGCATCAACTGCATCCAGCTCGGCACTGGTGCTGTCATTGACCGGGCTACCGTTGTTGTCTGTCGCCACCACATCAATGGTCAATGGACCATCGGTCAAGCCGCTGACATCAATGCCGTCCA
>NZ_JAMFTN010000026.1 GCF_023922585.1 Aliidiomarina quisquiliarum | reverse complement strand
CAAGAGATTATGAGACGTTTGCAATGCAATATAACAAACGCCTTAACTCCGACAATGATTAGTTGTCATGGTTTTGGCAAACAACGCAAAAAGCCATGCCAACACATTGCGTGTTAGGCGGGCGTTAGATTTCATATGAAACGATTGCTGGATTACCTAGACGGACCTTATACACAAGTAATGGTCGACTTCACCAACTCTCAGTGGATGGTGGAAGCTGAGATCCCGACAGTGCCAGGGTGGTACTTTCTGTCAACTGATGCGCCAATGGAAGTGTTCCTCGAATGTCCGCTCTGGCAAGAAACATACATGCGCGCTAGAGACGGTGCCGAAGTTCCTGTAAAGAACTATGACATCTCAAAAAGAGCAGCAAGGTACGAAGCGGAGAGGCCCGTCTACTGGAATCTGGATCATGTATACTCTGGCTTAGCTTCATCGCTCAGGGCTCGTGCTCGCGAGCACACGTTTGCTGACCCGGGGACAGCGGGACTGGCTTTGGCACGATATCCGAAACTCCACAGATTCACCTGGAAATTCCACTATTTGGAATTGCGTAATTTTCCGATAGCCGATGAAGTTTCAGATTCGCTCATCCTCAAGCTGGGCGAGCAGGTATGGCGCACGAAATTCGGCTGGCCAATCTTGTGTGCAGCCTGAAATCTAACAATCGCAGGCACAGCGACGGCTTCTTCATTGCGGCTGCGCCTCCATTACAAAGCCGCCCGTGCTGCGGGCGTTAGGATTTCAAAATGAATTTCCGATCTATAACTTTAGTTCTGCTTTTTTTAACTGGTTCTGTGAATGCTCAGAGCGTAAGTACTTATACTACCAGCAGGCCTGATGGTTCCGATATTACTTATTATCTACTTCATAAATTAGATACATCGCCAAACAATACGTTATTGCTAATTCTTCAAGGCTCTGATTGCAACAGCGTATTACACATCGAATCAATATTTAAAGATTATAAGAATGTTTGGCCAGAAGCAGACGTTCTTCTAATAGAAAAATACGGTATTGATGGAGGGTTAAGCTTTAGCTCAGATGCTGAACGTAAAGATTGTCCAGCTAAATATATTCATAATGATAGCCCAGAGCAGCGAGTAGCGGATGTTAAAACGGTTCTTGATGTTGTACGTAAAGGTCGTAAATACCCTAACCTCATTGTACTTGGGGGGAGTGAGGGGGCTGTTATTGCTAATTTAGTTACCACAAGAATCGATGATATAAATGCAACGATTTCTTTCAATGGTGGTGGTCGCAAATTTATTGATGATGTTATACACAATATTAAGTCTGCATCTGTAAATAACGATGAAATAGAAGAGAGCATTAAGGGGTTTCGAGGTTTTTTAAATCATATTATCAATAGTAAACCATCTGAACTTGAAGTAAGTGGGCATGGTTACAATTGGTGGTATCAAATGCTAACTATTGACCAACTTGAAGTTCTTCAGGGAGTGAATACGCCGTTGCTTGTCATTCAGGGAGGAAGGGATTTATCTGTTTCACCTCAAAAAGTCGATGAAATGATGCGGGCACTTGTGAAAAAAGGAAAAGGCAATATTGAATACCGAACATACAAAGAACTTGATCATGGTTTCGTGAATATACACGGAGAAAGCAACCGTGAATTGGTTGTAAACGATATAAATGTTTGGTTAAATTCAAAGCTTAGAAACCCTAACAACTCAATGCAACCGACCGCTGAAGCGTCGGTTGATTGAGGCGTTAGATGCCACTTGCGCTAAATCTCCAGCTGTAAATTCCCCTCTACCTCTTTTATCAATAGCTCAGGAACGTTATTCTCAACGGCTAATCTATGCCAACGAGACACCTGTTCAATGGTGTTATCAATGGTTTCGTTAATATAGTTTCTTGTAAATAGCGGGCTAACTCGTTCTAGTGAATAAAAATCGACTCGCGTGAAATCATCGCGCTTGCCGTTTAAGGTCATCCAGTGGCTGTTCACCCATTTGCTGCCGGGTTTATAGCTATAGGCTAGGTCATAGGCGGGGGCTAGCTCCCATGTTTTATCGTTGAGTAAAAACGCGAAGTTTTTGGCATGGTCGTCATGGTTGCGGGCGATAATATTAAACGTCATGCGTTTGAATAATTGATGGGCGGCATTGGCAGGCAGTTTTAATTCACGCGCAATGCCAAAGAGTTCCGCATAAGAAAAAGCCCCTGGCTTTTTGTAATCTACATGGGCTATCCCGTTGAGCGTCTGTACATGGATTTTATGATTGCCGTCACGATCGAATCGCTGAGTAATAAAGTGCCTGCGGTCGCCATCGGGGAGTAGGTGGCAGGGCATCATGTGAATGCCGCAGTTTTGTGCCATAAGGTAGTACACATATTCCATGGCGCCAAAACCCAGCGGGTCCCCAAAGGTTTCTTGATGACTGCTGTGTTCAGTAACGCCGTCAAATTTCATCAGGTAATGGGTAAAGCCTGCTGGCACATTCACTTGGCCTGAGCGGATTTGGCTGAAGTCGTGGTTAAAGGCCAAAACCGCTTTGGGCCTAGCACCACCTGCGCTCATGCCTACAGACAGTAAAGACAGCATGGCTTCGCGGTCTTCTATTTCAGGCTGTATATCCACACTGAAGCTTTCTCGCGAGTCGAGAATATCTTGGGCTATGGCGAGCAGTGATTCGATTTCAACCTGCTGGCTTTGATTGAGGTTTTTGATTTGCGTTGGGGGCGAGTATTCGAGTGCGCCCATGCCGCGTTTGCCGGTGTACTGCAGGCGCTGCAATGGAGTAATGCTGCTCGGTGACTTACCTTGGCTGGCCACCCAAGCGTTTAACACCGCATTACCAAAATCGTCTGGCAAGGAGTCGGCAATCAATCCGGGCAAGCCTTTAAAAGTATTAAAATCCAGCTCAGGAAACGTATAAATGGTGTCAGCCAAAGGCATTTTGAGTGGCGATAACTCGATGCCTTGCTGAATAAAACGGGCATTGTATTCAAATGCGGCCATGCCTGTTGCGGTGTCGAAACTCACAGCACCTACTTGATGCTGCAAGTAGGAGACTTCTACCACTTCCATTACCATTCTGGCTCCTCCTCTTTAACAAGGCTTGTGGCGCGCCCAGAAGCTCGTTGGCGTACTTCACCTTTAAGCTTTGCCAGTTGAATGGGCGAGATAGGCTGGGGTGGAAGAAACAAATGCAGCTGCTCAGTTAGGTTCAGCACCATCATGATCGCAACAAACACCTCTAGCGTGGCCTTGCCTTTTTCGGCATTGATAACGGTTCGCCTGCTAATGCCCGCATGTTCAGCCACTTCAAGCTGGGTAAAGTTCTTATTTAGCCTGGCTTGCTTTAAACGCTCGCCTAACTTTTCTGCAAGCGCTAAAGGCGAGTTGAATTGGTTTTGGTTAGAGTGCATAAAATCAACCTTTGTGAGGTTTTATGTTGTCTGTGTGTAATATATAGCCCTTTGTAGTTTTTGTCTAACTTTGCGACTTGATGTTGTTAAGGTGCACTTTATTGCCCTTTAAATACGATTATTATAGTTAGTGTGCAATATTTTGCGCTTGTGCTTTGCGCCCCGTGTGATCACGAATTCAGCATCTAATAATGAATTAGGTGTGGCTGACACAACTAACACCGTGGTTACTAGAGTATAAGTATTGTTCTAACAAGTAAGGCCATAGTTAAATCTGAATTGAACAATGAGTATCGGAGTTGTGCCATTAAATACCAATTAATAGTATTCGAGGTGGTTTTATGTCAAAAAATACTAGCATGACACTTGGTAAACACTTTGATGATTTTATTGCCAATAAAATTAATGAGGGGCGCTATGCCTCTGCAAGTGAAATTGTACGTGCAGCTTTGAGAATGTTTGAAGACAACGAAAGAAAAATAGCCGTACTCAGGCAGTTGCTTGAAGAAGGCGAGAAAAGTGGTACGGCCGAGTACAGCTATGAAAGCTTGATGGATGAATTAGATAAAGAACTTGGTTAATGAGTACATTTACGCTTACAACCAAAGCGCGTAATTTGTGGGTATCGCTGGATACCCTACCTTTGCGACGGTAGCTAAAGTTTCAAAGCGTATGCTCAAGAATTAAGTATTAACGACCTGCGAATTTATTACCGAATATTGTTAACCACAGTTGACACAACCGTTTTAGTTAACTACAGTTCACATATGATTGAAATACGAACAACAGCAATCTTTTCTAAATGGTTTAGCTCACTTAAAGATCGCAGGGCAAAAGCAAGGATTCAAGCGCGAATCGATCGGGTTGAGATGGGGCACTTTGGAGACATAGAACCAGTAGGTGATGGTATAAGTGAGCTCCGCATTTTCTACGGACCAGGTTACCGTGTTTACTTTGTTCAGAAGGGTTCTGTTGTCGTAATTTTACTGTCAGGTGGCGATAAAAGCTCTCAACAAGCAGATATTGCTAAAGCCAAAGAAATTGCGAAGCAATTAGAGGTATAGGCTATGAATATTAAAACGAAACGTTGGGATTCAGCAGAGCATCTTAAATCACAGGAAGATATCCAACTTTATTTAGAAGCATGCATTGAAGAGGCGGGAGATGATCCTGCATTTATTGCTCATGCTTTGAGTGTTGTTGCTCGCGCGCAAAATATGAGTCAACTTGCGAGAGATACAGGGCTAACCCGAGAAGGACTGTATAAGGCATTATCACCGGAAGGTAACCCTAGCTTTGCGACGGTAGCTAAAGTTGCCAAAGCGCTTGGTCTACAGTTAAGCATTAAAGTACCCACGAATTCAGCATCTAATAATCAATTGGATGCGGCCAGCACAACCTGCTAGTACCTGCACGCCACTAGCTACTCATCGGCATCACTCGATTACGGCCTAGGTGCTTGGCTTGGTATAGCTGGCGATCGGCGGCTTCGATTAGATCGTTGCGGCGCGTATCTGGCTTCAATGCAGCAACCCCGAACGAAGCGGTTATTCCTGTGATACTACGGTTGGTACGGCGGTCGATAACGCTAATTTTTTCAAGTGCAACCCGAATATTTTCTGCCTGATGAATGGCTTCAGCTAGCGTGGCGCCATGCATGAGTATCGAAAACTCTTCACCGCCAAAACGAAAAGGTATCGCATTGGGTTTACACTTTTCCTGTAGCCGTTTTGCGATGGCTTTTAACACCCGATCGCCCATTTGGTGTCCGTAGTTATCGTTCACTTTTTTAAAGTGATCCACATCAATCATTATCAAACACGTGGGTTGCTCGGTATCTATCGCTTCGAGCTCACTATTTAGGTAACGCCGGTTGTAAAGCCCTGTTAGTGCATCGTAAAAGGCGTCTTTTTGGCTTTTATGGAGTTCTTCTTTTAATTTTGTGACTTCTTTTTCGGCGGCTTTTAACGCTGTGGCGAAGTCTAAGGTGGAATTCCGAATAAGCTGCGCTTCTTTTACCATGCTTCGAACCAGCTTCATCACTTCGCCCATCGACCAACCTTCTTTTTCTACCTTATCAAGGTGGCGCAGGTTCGTGTCCATAGACGTTTTAAAGCCTTCGGTATTATTTTGGGTGTCTAATACGGTTTGCGAGAGCTCGGTAACCATGGCTTCAACGCTTTGCCGAAGTTGCCAGGCTGTCAGCTCTTCTTTGTCGGCCACATGTTTGCGATACAGCTCTTTAGTATAGATATTGGAAAAAGGACGGCCTTCTTCTATGGCGCGTTCAATTTCTTCATGGAGCTCGCTATCTTGGTTTTCCACATAGGTGTACCAGAGCGCATAATTGGTGGGTATCGCTGGTATTTTGTGTTTAAGCAGTAAGGGTATAGTTTGCTTAAGTGTTTTAAATGACTGTTCCAATGAATTACTCATACTGCATTTATTTTCCGTTATGCTGTGAATCGCCTAGTGTTTAACAGCGGTTGCATTCCAATTAATGGCTTGCCAACGTCCGTCTCGATGAACGAACACGCCGGTATTATAAAATCGGTCAGTCACCATGCCTTCGGTAGCCGAGGTTAAGGTGAAGTTGACGATAACCACTTCGCCGAATACCTTCACTTCAATGTTTTCTGCGCCATACCATGTGGTTGTTTGTTCAGGCTTTTGAAAGAGCAGCTAGTTAAAGAGTGTCATTGGCGCACAAAAAAAGCAATCAGGCAGGCGTTAAATTGCTTGGCACACTTTCTTCAACTAGAATGTATTACACTGTAGTTTTTGAATTAAAGGGGTTAGCCATGAGTGTTACTACGGTCCGCCTTCAAACAGAAGTTGAGCAGCAGTTGGAAGCTATCGCTAGCAGCCTACATCGGAGTAAAAGTTGGGTGATCAACCAAGCCTTAACAGAATATATTGATAAGCAGAACCTTGAGCAAGAGCGCTGGAATCAAACACTAGGGGCAATGGAGTCTGCTGCCCAAGGCAAGGTGGTTGATGCCAGTGAGGTGCACAGTTGGCTGAATAGTTGGGGAACAGACAATGAACAAAATGCACCGAGGTCTGGTGAGTGAACTTGGTTTATACAGACGAGGCCATTGAAGATTTAAAACGTCTGCGAGAGTTCATAGCTGCACATAGCCCTCTTGTTGCAAGCAGAATAGCCACGGAATTGGTCGAAAAAATTAGCTTGTTGCCGGAGTTTCCCTTGATGGGGGTGCAGGTTAAATTAGCACCGGTACCAGACAGTATTCGCGACATGGTTTTTGGTAAATACGTTGTGCGCTATTCAGTGCATAGTAGTGTAATCATCATTCTTAGAGTATGGCATGAGCTTGAAAATGAGCGATAGATACTTAACAAGTTACTGCACCAGAGAATCAATTCGCTGAAAAGCGCTCCTACCCCCCACAATATTAAAACCCACACAAAAAAACGCCCGCTGAGGTTATCAGCGGGCGTTCAGGTCTTTCACTTACTTAATTTATAACTCAGTTACTTACTTCGCTAAATGCTCTGCATGGAAGCGTAAGTGTTCGTCGATGAAAGACGAAATAAAGTAGTAGCTGTGGTCGTAGCCTTCATGAATATTCAGCTCGAGCGGGTAGTTGCTTGCTTTGGCTGCTTGTTCAAGAACTTCAGGGGTTAGCTGTTCGGCGAGGAAGTTGTCAGCGCCACCTTGGTCTACTTTCACTGGTACAAAGGTAGTGGCTTTGCGCATTAGTTCACTGGCGTCGTACTGCTGCCAGGTTGCTTTGTCGCTGCCGAGGTAAGCGGTAAAGGCTTTTTGGCCCCAAGGAACGTTCACTGGGTTGGTAATTGGGCTAAAGGCCGACATTGACGTGTAACGATCTGGGTTGTGCATACCAATAACTAGTGCACCGTGGCCACCCATGGAGTGGCCGCTAATGGCACGTTTGTTCGACACAGGGAAGGTTGCTTCAATTAGCTCGGGCAACTCGTTCACAATGTAGTCGTACATTTGGTAATGGGTGTTCCACGGTGCTTGGGTAGCATTTACGTAGAAACCTGCACCTTTACCTAGGTCGTACCCTTCGTCGTCGGCAACATCGTCGCCACGTGGGCTGGTGTCGGGTGCCACAATGGCCATACCTAGTTCAGCAGCCATACGCATAGCGCCTGCTTTTTGCATAAAGTTCTCATCGGTACAGGTTAAACCTGAAAGCCAGTATAGAACGGGTACTTTTACGCCTTTGGCTACTTGCGGTGGCAAGTAGATAGCAAACTGCATATTACAGTTAAGCGTTTTTGAAGTATGGCTGTATTGCTTATGCCAGCCGCCAAATATTTTATTGGTACTTACATTTTCAATAGACATATAAACTCCTTAAAATGCTTCCCCGCACAGAGGCTGCGGGGAAACTGAGTGATTGCGTTTACTTATTAAAGTGAACGACTGAGCGAATGCTTTCGCCTTTTTTCATTAGTTCAAAAGCTTCGTTAATTTGCTCTAGCGGCATGGTGTGAGTAATAAAGTCGCTTAACTTAAACTCACCTGCTAGGTAACGCTCTACGTATTCTGGTAATTCTGTGCGGCCTTTTACGCCACCAAATGCAGAGCCACGCCATACACGGCCTGTTACTAACTGGAACGGGCGGGTTGAAATTTCTTGGCCAGCACCGGCAACACCAATGATGACAGACTCGCCCCAACCTTTGTGTGCACATTCTAATGCCGAGCGCATTAGTTTTACGTTACCCACACACTCAAACGAATAGTCTACACCGCCGTCGGTTAGTTCAACGATTACGTCTTGAATGGGCTTGTCGTAGTCGTTCGGGTTAATGCAGTCGGTTGCGCCTAGCTTTTTGGCGAGGTCGAACTTACTTTCGTTAATGTCGATAGCAATAATGCGGCTGGCTTTAGCCATGGTTGCACCAATAATGGCCGACAAACCAATACCACCTAAACCGAAGATGGCAACCGTTGAGCCTTCTTCAACTTTAGCCGTGTTGTTTACCGCACCAATACCTGTGGTTACGCCACAACCAAGCAAGCATACTTCTTCAAGAGGTGCTTCTTTGTTTACTTTGGCGAGTGATATTTCAGGTAATACTGTGTATTCAGAGAAGGTTGAGCAACCCATGTAATGGAAAATTGGCTCGCCGTCTTTATAGAAACGGGTGGTTCCGTCTGGCATTAAGCCTTTACCTTGGGTTTCACGAATTTTCTGACACAGGTTGGTTTTACCCGATAGGCAGTACTTACACTCGCCACATTCTGGGGTGTACAGTGGAATAACATGGTCGCCTACTTGAACGCTAGTAACACCTTCGCCTACCTGTTCAACAATACCACCACCTTCATGGCCAAGAATGGCTGGGAATACGCCTTCTGGATCATCGCCGGAAAGAGTGAAGGCGTCGGTGTGGCACACGCCTGAAGCGATAATTTTCACTAGCACTTCACCTTTACGCGGCAACATTACATCGACTTCTTCAATCGACAGTGGTTGGCCTGGGCCCCATGCAACAGCGGCTTTTGATTTAATAAATTTGTCAGACATAAGCGTCCTCTTTTTATGATGGGTAGACGTGAAATTGGTCAATACGCCTAGTGAATAGATAATTGATGAGTGAAGTATAGTACTTTCCTGTAATCGTGATAATGTACTTAAATTGCAAATCACTTTTACTAGGGTGTAACAATCATGCAGTGGGAAGGTATTACTGAATTTGTTTATGTGGCTGAGAATGAGAGCTTTACCCAAGCAGCGAAAAGAATCGGTATTTCTACAGCGCAAGTGAGCCGACAAGTAAGCGCGCTAGAAAAACGCTTAAGAATTCAACTGTTCTATCGTACCACAAGAAAAGTAACCCTAACGGAAGAAGGACGAATTTTTTATCAGCACTGCCGTAGTGTGCTTGATGGCCTAGATGCAGCGAAGCGAGCAATTACCAACTTACAAACCAAGCCGCAGGGTAAAATTAAAATGACTGCTCCGGTAGCTTTTGGCGAAAAACAGATTTTGCCGTTGGTAAGTAACTTTGCTCTGAAATATGGGGATGTTGAAGTTGACGCGTATTTAACTAACCGACAAATCGACTTAGTGGACGAAGGCTACGACTTAGCTATTCGTATTGGCAAGTTAAGCGACTCTACCATGATGGCCAAAAAACTAAGCAAGCGAACCAACTATGTGTGTGCTTCGCCAAAGTATGTAGACATCCACGGTATTCCTCATTCTATTTCTGAACTAACTAAACACAGCTGTTTACTTGGTACGCCAGATCATTGGCACTTTAGTAAGCAAGGCAAAGAAATTAGTGTACGGATGACGGGGCGGTTACGTTACAATAATGGTTATAGCCTCACCGACGCTGCCTTGAAAGGCCTAGGGATAGTGCAGTTACCGGATTACTATGTGGAGCCGTATTTAAAAAGTGGTGAGTTAATTAGTGTACTTGATCATAACCGAGCGCCCGACGAACGTATTTGGGCCATTTATCCACACAACCGCCATTTGTCGCCGAAAGTAAGGTTGCTGGTTGATTACTTAGCCGAGCAGCTGGTTTAGTGCTATTTATAGGCAGCTGTCTTCATTTCACGTCATCTGCCCCTAATCATTTGTATTAATTGTTGAGCATGGTAATTTACTAACATTACTCAATGTTAGGATGTCTATGAGTTTTCTTCCTTTTATTACTACTGCTCACAATTTAAGCCAAGCCTACCAAGGGCAACATGTGCCTTGGTTAGTGGCATTGTCGCTTGCTATGGCTATTTTGGCGGCATTTGCCAGTATGTTCCATACCGACATTATGCGGGTAGCCCGCACTCCATTACAGCGTAATCTTTGGCACCTAAGTGGTGCAGTGGCTATGGGCTTGGGTATTTGGGCCATGCACTTTATTGGCATGGTGAGCTTTCGTATTGAGGTGCCGGTTTACTATTCACCAGTGCTAACGGCAGTTTCAGTTATTCCCGCTATTTTGGCTGGTTGGGTAACCCTAGCAATTTTATATCGAGAGTCGCGTACTTGGGGAGCCATTGTAGCGGGTGGCGTACTTATGGGGGCTGGTATAGGCACCATGCATTATACGGGCATGGCGGCCATGCAAACGGTTGCAGAAATGCGTTATTTACCTAGTTGGTTTGCGGCGTCCATAGGTATTGCCGTGCTTATGGCCATGTTGGCGTTAGCGGTACGTTCCATGCTTGAGCCTTATATTGGTAATCGCCAATTACGTATTACCTTAAGTGCAGTGATTATGGGGCTTGCCGTTGCAAGTATGCATTACAGCGCCATGCACGCAACGGTGTTTTTCCCTACCGAAATGGATGTGCATACGGTGTTTTTGGGTGCCAATACGAATGAACTGATAACCAGTACGCTTATTGTGGCTATGTTTATAGTAGTAATTAGCACACTAGTGGTAGTGCTTATTGGTAAGCAGCGGCGCTTACAAATAACCGCCGATGAACGCGGGCAAGAGGTGCAAGCATTAACCGACCGCTTGCGTAATGTGGCGGCACGGGTGCCGGGCATGGTGTACCAACTGCACCGAGATAAAACTGGGGTGTTAACCTTCAATTATATTAGCAGTGCCTCGCAGCAGTTATTTAATGTAAGCCCCGAAGAAGCCATTGCCAACCCAAGCAAAATTTTACAGCTGGTACCGGCTCACGAGCGATTAAGCATTATTGAAAGTTTGACACAAAGTGCGCACAACCTGACACCGTGGCAGCATGAATTTCCGGTGGAAGCAGTGCCAGGCACATTAACTTGGTTAGCGGCCACTTCGCATGTGCAAACCGAAGATAATGGTGCAGTAAGCTGGAGTGGCTTTATTAGCGACATTACCGAGAAAAAGAAAAGCGAAGAAACGATTCACAAGCTGGCCTTTTATGACTCGCTAACCCATTTGCCGAATCGCCGTTATGTACTACGCGACTTAGCCAAGCGTTTATCGAACATATTAACCAGCGAAAGCCGGCTACTGGTATGGAGTATAAACCTAGATAACTTTAAGCGAATAAACGACGTGCATGGCCAAGATCAGGGTAATGCATTGTTAAAAGCTACGGCTAAGCGTATTCAACGTTGTCTGGCGGATAACATGTTATTGGCTCGGTTAACCGCCGATGAATTTATTGTGGTGCATGAGTGTAAATCGGAAAAGACAGTTGAAGAACTAGCTGAAAGTGTGTCGGTATGTTTATTAAAAGCGCTGGCACAACCTTATGAGCTACCGCGACTGCGGCACCAAAGTACAGCCAGTGTTGGAGTGGTAATAGCTGACTTTGGGCATTTGTCGAGTGACGAGCTACTGCGCTGTGCCGACCTTGCAGTTGCTCACGCTAAACGCCAAGGCGGCAATCAGTGGGTATTTTACCATGAAGACATTGAGCGCGATGTAAGCGCTCGTTTTGCCACGGAAACAGACTTGCGTGAGGCCGTGGGTACCGACCAGTTTCAGCTATATTATCAACTTCAAGTGGACAGCTTAGGTAATTATATTGGCGCAGAAGCATTGTTGCGCTGGCATCACCCAACTCGTGGGTTAGTTTCGCCAGTAGAGTTTATTCCAATTGCAGAAGAAAGTGGTTTAATTGTACCCATAGGTGAGTGGGTACTTACCACTGCTTGCCAGCAACTAGCAAAATGGCAACAACATGAAGAAACGAAAGACTTAACACTGTCGGTGAACGTAAGTGCGCGGCAATTCTACCAGCATAATTTTATCGACTTAGTGCTGGGCGAAATTAAAGCAGCCGGAATTGTGGCGTCGCGGTTAATGCTTGAGCTAACGGAAAGCTTAGTACTAGAAGACATGGATGCAGTAGTGCAGCAAATGCACCAACTAAAAAAGCATGGGGTACAATTTAGTATGGACGACTTTGGCACCGGCTATTCGTCGTTGTCTTATTTGTCGAGCTTACCCTTTGACGAAGTAAAAATAGATCAAGCCTTTATTCGTCGAGCGGCTTCACCAGAGCATGTACGCGACTGGACCATTGTTGAAGCGATTATTGGGATCACCAAAAAACTTGGTATGGACGTAATTGCCGAAGGGGTGGAGACACCTTCACAGCAAGAGCGTTTAGAAGCCAGTGGCTGTTTACGGTATCAAGGATACCTATTCAGCAAACCGTCGCCAATTACTGAATTGCCGTTACCTAGATAACTATTACCCCAAGAACTTGGCAGGCTAGGTTGGTGGTCTTCTTTTATGGGTGTTGTAAGCTCTTCTCGGGCTCGGCTGGCGTGGTAATAAGGCACCCATTGTTCGCGTTGCATACGAGGTAAAATGTCGGCCCAGAACGATGTGCTAATTTCACTTATAACATTACTTTCAGCATTTAAAAGCACAATTAAGCCAATTTCATGCTCTGGTGAATAGGCGATGTCGGCCCGAAAGCCACTTACCCAACCACCGTGGTACACCAATGAATGTTCGCCTAAGTCGTATAAACGCCAACCTAACCCGTAATGGGCATTGGTTAAATGCTGGCGCCAACTTCGGCGGCGTAAGTCGCGGCTGGTGCGAACACGGGGCTGACGAATGTCGGCAAGTACTTCATCGGGCATAACGTCGCTGCGGTAGCCAAGTTGGGCAATAAGCCACTGGGCAAGGTCGCGGGCGGTGGTATTTACGCCAGCAGCAGCGGGAAAATGGTAATAGTGCGAGGTAACTTGGCGCTCGAACCAGCGGTTACTACCACGAACGTGGGGCATGGCTTTATTTTCACTGGCTTGATAGCCCTCAATGCCTACCGACGAATGTGTCATACCGAGGGGATCAAATACGTACTGGCTGAGCAACTCAGGGTAAGTACGACCGGTAGACTGTTCTAAAACGTTTTCAATAAAGTTAAATAACACGTTTTGATAACCGTAGCATTCGCCTGGATCGCACAACGGGTTCAGCCGTTGGAAATAAGGCACAATTTGTTCTGAGCTATAGTTCGCTTCAATTAAATTATCGTAGGCGTTAGGCACAATACCCACCGAGTGGGTAAGCAAATGCTGTACTTGCACTTTATTACTGTATTCAGGATTAGCGAAAGTAAACTCAGGCACATATTGGGTAAGCGGATCAGTCCAATTAAAACGCTGATCGTACTCTAAGCGGGCAGCGAGGCCGGCAGCAAAGGTTTTCGATACGGAAGCTATACGAAACACGGTGTCGGCAGTAACCGGCTCAGGCGACGACATAGAGCGCACACCAAAGGTGTGAATATGCTGAATTTGGTCACCTTTAATTATAGCAAATACCCCACCCGGTACATTGTCGCTTTTTAGGCGCTCTTCAAAGAACTGGGTAAACTCAGGGTATAACGGTACTGGGCTTTCCACATGCACATGTTCTGCAGCGTTAAGAAGGCCGCCGCACATGCATGCGGTAATAACACTAAGGCTGGCTAATCGTCGTTTTATCATTCAGTTTCTTTTATTGTTATGTTCACGACATTATTTTTCAGCGAGCACTTGGTCCACGAGCAATAACAAGCTTAGGCTAGTTTCTGCTGCTGCGCGATAAAAATCTACGTCGACTCGATCAGCTGTGTCCGTTGGCTGATGATAGTCGGGATGGTCGGCCACGCCAAAATAAATAAATGGAATGCCCTGTTGGTGGAAAGGACCATGGTCGGAAGAATTGGTCCAGTCGGGCGTGTAACCGGCTTTATATTTGGGTTTGTCGTGCGCCATAATTAACTTAACCCCGCTTTCCTGCTGTACCCGACGAATAAGAGGAGCAAGCCAAGGTGAATGATAAGTACCAACCGCAAACAGAGTTTGGTTGGTGTCGCGACTAATCATGTCCAGGTTCAAATTAAAGGCAAGTGTGTTCGGGTCGAGAAATTCAGTTGAAAACAACGCCCGCGAACCCCTCAGACCACGTTCCTCGTGATCTAATGCCATAATGGCGATGGGGTGTTTGTTTGGATATTCCATCAAGTAGCGAGCAATTTCAAGAATAGCCGCTGTACCTGAAGCATTGTCGTCGGCACCATGGTAAATTTGCCCGTTATGCACCCCAAGGTGGTCGTAATGCGCTGAAAGTACGATGGTTTTAAGTGGCTTTCCTTTTTTTAGCTCGGTACCGGGAATAATGCCAATAATATTCGCCGTTAGCTCTGTACTTGGCGTGTTAAATGGGTGTAAATAGCCATCGCTCCCACCTGGTTGTAAGCCAAGCTCTTCAAATCGTTGAATAATATACTCACGGGTGGCTAAACCACCGGCGGAACCAGCCAGCCGGCCTTCGCGCTCAGGGGCAGCTAGCCAGTTAACATCGGCCATAAGGCGTTCAATACTAAGGCGTGCCGGAATAACTGCAGCTACCTCGGTTGGCGTAATAGCCACAATACGTTCTGCTTCTTTTACCGTAAGGTGATTAAGGTAGGCAAGGCGGCCAGGCCATGCAATAAGTACGGCTAAAACAACAAAAGCAAGCCAAAAGGGCCAAAAACGACGAAACCAAGCCATGATGTGTCTCTTTTACAGGGGTAAAGATGGCATAATACCTTGTTTTAGCAACGATGAAAAATACTTGGAGTAATCTAGCCTAATGACTGATCAGCAAGCCAAAATACCTAAGCAGCCCGGTTTATTTGTTGAGCTACTGTTCAATATAATCATTCCCTCAATAATTTTAATGAAACTGAGCGGCAAAACCACCTTAGGCCCTATGTTTGGTTTAATAGTAGCGCTATTGTTTCCACTGGGTTACGGCCTATGGGACTTATACCGCCGCCGTAAAGTGAATATGTTTTCTCTGTTAGGTTTAGTTAGTGTGTTATTAACAGGTGGTATTGGCTTATTACAGCTCGATCCAAAATATATCGCAATAAAAGAAGCCGCTATTCCTGCCTTAATTGGAATGGTGGTGTGGGTAAGCCAGTACACGCGATTTCCATTGGTACAAACATTATTATTGAACCCGAAAATAATGGATGTAAAGAAACTGGAAAATAAGCTGGCCGAGGTTGCACAAACAGCGGCATTTAAGAACACTTTGCGCCATGCGGGAATAGGGGCCAGCGGTTCGTTTTTCTTGTCGGCCACGCTGAATTACATTTTGGCCCGCATGATCGTAGTAAGCCCAGCTGGAACCGAGGCCTTTAATCAGGAAATAGGGCGTATGACAGCTTTAAGTTTTCCTGTCATAGTGTTGCCTACAATGATTGTACTTTTAGCTTCTATTTTTTATTTATTCTGGCAAATTAAGCGTTTAACTGGCGAGTCCATTGAATTTTTTATTCGCGATGAACGTGAATAGTACGCAAGTATATTAGGAGCTTTCGTTGCTGCATGTTGACCTAAAAGACAGCTTTCACTTACGCATTACCCGTGAACTAGGTGACTTTCCCGAACATACGTTCGATGCTTGCCTGTTTGTGCCGGGCGAACTTGCGTTAACGCCGGAAGTGTTAGAAGAGAAAGTTTTCTATCAGCAAGGTGTTCAAATTCACCGTACGTACCAAAGTACGGCCACCCTTGAGCCTTTGGTACGTAGCCGGCTTATTCGACGCATGAGCCGCGAGCGTGGCCGGCCCGATCCGCAATACCGCCTTAGCTTAAGTTTGTATGGTTTCCAATATGTAACTGCTATGGAACAAGCCGTGCATAAAATATTACAGGGCGACAGTGAAAACCTTCGTGAAGAACTAGGTGAGCTAATTGAGCTAAGCAGCACTATTCTTGGCCGTTTGCGCCGTAACCGACCAGACGACGGCACCTTAGCCTTATATTTTACCAATATAGACAACTACGTGTCGTGGCTAACCGAGCAACAATTTTTAAAGTTAGCCGCCGAACTAGAATTTCAAGATAAAGAAAGTGACTTGAAAGAGTTGCTTATGCGTATTGCTCAGCGTGAGTCGAAGTACCGCGATGAATTAAAGTATAACTCGGCTCGAGTGAGCCAAGACAGTATTCGTCTGTCGAATAAAATGCGTTTATTACGCCGTTTAATTGAGCACCCTGTGTCGATGCGCCGAGTAGGTATGGAGCTTGGTGAGCGCGAGCAAAAATTGGTGCGTGCAGGTGTAACGGCGGTAATTATGTCGGGAGTGTCGTTTTTAGTGCTACGTACCAGAGACGTGCTAGGCGACATTACCGCCATATTCTTACTTGCCTTGGCACTGTTATATGCTATACGAGAGCTATTCCGCGAAGACTTGCAAAAAAAGCTGTGGAACTGGTTACGTAAGGGCCGGCCTAAGTGGCGCTATCAATTTATTGACGTGAACTCAGAGCAAACCGTGGGCACCGCACTTGAATGGTTCGACTATAAAAAGTACGAAGACTTGCCCGAGAACATACGGAATGCGCGCCATAGTAGTGCTCAGCAGCGCGAAGAAACCGTGGTTAGGTTTCGCAGCTATTCAAAAATGCTACCCGCCCGATTTTTAAGTGGTTATGCGGGCACGCGGGAAACCTTAACCTTCGACTTGTCGCTGTTGCAGCCACTAATGAACCAAAGTACTTACCCGCTGTATAGCCAAGAAGACGGCCAAGTATTAAGAGAAGACGTTGAGCGCCGCTACGTATTTAACCTGATTACCAGTGAGCGTGTAGGCGAGAAAAAAGAAACAATAGAGCGTTGGAAAATTACTATGAATTACTCGCGCATTATAAGCGTGGAGAAAAGCGAGATATAAAAACAATAAGAGCATAACAATAACTAAAAAAGGGAATAACCATGATAGGAAATTTGGGTCTTTTAGCCGGGTTAGTATTGCTTATTATGCTGGCCCTAAGAGGTTGGAATATTCTGTTTGCGGTGTTGGTGTCGGTGTTCGTAATTGGCATGACCAATTCGATGACCTTAGCTGACGTATTCCTGAAACACTTTCCATTTGGGCCCTCGGGGGCCTTTTCTTTTGCCGGTAATTTTTTAATGCTGTTTTTATGGGGTGCTGTGTTTGGCCGCATGATGGCCGCTAGCCAAGCTGCGCACAGTGTCGCTACCGCTATTACTCAGTGGTTAGGCGCCAAGCGTGCTTTACTTATTGCCATGTTAGTGTGCGCACTACTAACTTACGGTGGTGTGGTGGTGTTTGTGGTTATTTTCACCATGTACCCCATTGGCGTAACCCTTATGCGCGAAGCCAATATTCCCCGCCGCTTATATGCCGCCGCCATTGCCTTAGGTGCGGGAACTTTTACCATGACCGCCATGCCAGGTACGCCTTCCATTCATAACGTAATTGCCGCCCGTGCACTTGGCACCGACCTATTTGCCGGTGGTTGGTATGGCGTATTTGCCAGTGCAATTATGGCCGTGCTAGGTATGTGGTATTTAGAGCGTCGCTGGCGCACAGCCACCAATGCAGGCGAAGGTTACGTGGCCACTGAGCAAGACGAAAAAATGCACCAGTTAGCCATGGCGCGCGGGCATGAAAGCCCAGCCTGGCAGCTGGCCATACTGCCAATGATTATTGTATTAGCGATAATTGTGTTGCCGCGGTTGTTGCAGATGGTTGGCCAGAGCGCCGATTGGATAACCTTTGGCTTAACCCAGCCAATTTTATGGGCCAGCTTTGCCTTATTAATGGGCGCCATAAGCTGCTTTGTGTTGTTTAAACCGTTACGTAGCCGTTTTTCAGACGCCATATGCGAGGGGGTGAACGACTCTATTTTACCCCTTATAAACACCGCGGCGGTAATCGGCTTTGGTGGCGTAGTGATTCAAACTACAGGCTTTCATGACTTTGCCGCCTGGCTCTTAGCCTTACCCATGCCGCCATTACTTTCAGTATTTGTGTCGGCCAACCTAATTTCTGGCGTTACCGCTTCGGCCTCAGGCGGCTTACAAATATTTATGTCGAGCTTAGCCCCGGCTTATTTAGAAGCCGGCGTAAGCCCAGAGTTGCTGCACCGTTTAGCCAACCTTGCCGCCGGCGGGCTTGATTCATTACCCCATTCAGGTGCCGTAATCGCCCTGTTTACCTTAATGGGCTTAAAGCACAAAGAAGCCTACCGCGACGTGTTTATGGTTACCGTACTGTTTCCCATGGTGGCAGCATTAGCGGTAGTTATGGTGGCATTGGTGTTGGGTTAACGTTGGGTGCTAAATGCATGAAATGAAAGAATCTGCCCAATTATGTTTATCGTTAATCAGTAATTGAAGGAGCAATAAAATGGACAAGAAAGCTGTAGGAATGCTACTAGGGGTGGCTGGTGTAATTTTGTGGTTTATGCCTTTTTTATCCGTAAAAATGGGCGGTTATAACAACATGTTTCATGGTTTACAGCTACATCAGGCTGGGCACCATATTGGCGGCATTGCCTACCTGTTAATAATAAGCTCGGCTATTTATGCAGTAAGCGCATGGCTGCTAAACAAACAAATTTCAATTGTTGCGGCTGTTGTTACTTTAGGTATATCTGCTTGGCTTGTGATTCAAGTAGGCTCGAGTGTAGCTTGGGGTTTGATAAGTTTAGTTGCTGTTGCCATTGCAAGCTTAATTCTTGCTTTGACAATGGATAAACATGAAAGGCTAGATGAGGGCAAACATTATAGAGCATTCAGCCCAAGCCCTGCGAATACGAATAGACAACCTGTAATAACACAGTCGATGTTAACCTTTGAGTGTGATTGATATTCACCCCGCCACGGTGGCTTAGGCCAATTTTAACTTTTTCCTCAGCGCCGAAGGGTATGGCCAAAGTATGCCAGTTGCCGACAACAATACGGAAAGTGGTCGGCAGTTAAACCGTCGTGTAGAACTGCGTATTATCCCTAACACAAACTGGTTTTTTGTTAACTCCTCTTTTATTGGTCGTGTGTTCAGAACGTTTGACCGTAGTGCACTAGACTTACTCTAGCAACTGCTTTAAAACAAAATCATAACTAATAATTGGGGAACTCCATGAAGTCACTAACTACTATGTTGCCGGCGCTGGGTTTAGCGGCGTTGGTAGCAGCTATGCCTAACTATGTGCAAGCTGCAGAAAGCTGGTCGGTTGCCGAACCACAAGGCGAACTTAAGTCAGTTCAAATTCAAACCACTGAAGGCACTTGGATGAGCGTGGACATTAGTCCTGACGGTCGCCATGTGGTGTTCGACATGCTGGGCGATATTTACCGTATGCCAGCGGCAGGTGGTAAAGCAGAGCTGTTGCGTGGCGGTATAGGCTGGCACATGCAGCCCTCCTTTAGCCCTGACGGTGAATACATTGCTTACACTTCAGACGAGGGTGGCGGTGACAACATTTGGGTAATGAAATCCGACGGTAGCGACGCGTACCAAGTAACGAAAGAAAGTTTCCGTTTATTAAACAGCCCAGCCTGGAGCCCAGACGGTAATTATATTGTTGCCCGTAAGCATTTTACCGCGCGCCGTTCATTGGGTGCCGGTGAAATTTGGATGTACCATCGCACGGGTGGCCAAGGGGTAATGTTAACTGCCCGGCCGAATGATCAAAAAGACTTAGGCGAGCCGGCGTTTTCTCCAGACGGCCGTTATGTGTATTACTCGCAAGACAGTACCCCAGGCCCTATTTTTGAATACAGTAAAGACTCGGAAAGCGGCATTTATACCATTAAGCGCTATGAGCTAGAAACCGGCGAGATTGAAACGGTACTTTCGGGCCATGGTGGTGCGATTCGCCCAGTTCCTTCCCCAGACGGCAGGCTGCTTGCTTATGTTTCGCGTGACGACTTCCAAAGCAAGTTATATGTATATGACCTAGCAACCGGTGAACACAAAGAAGTGTACGCTAACTTGTCGCGCGACATGCAGGAAACCTGGGCCATTCACGGTGTTTACCCAGCCATGGGCTGGAGCAAAGACAGCAAAGACATTGTGTTTTATGCTAATGGCGGTATACATCGGGTAAATGTGAACAACCAACAGGTTGCGGCTATTCCGTTTGAAGTAACAACCACCAAGGAAGTTCAGCACACCTTGCGTTTTCAACAGCCGATTGAAGCAGGTAGTTTCGACGTGCGTATGTTGCGTAACGTACAGGTGGCACCAGATGGCAGCCAAGTTATTTATGAAGCGCTTGGGCATTTATATAGCCGCGCCTTGCCTAATGGCACGCCAAAAAGACTAACCAATAGAACCGATCGGTTTGAACAGTTTCCTGCGTTTTCACGCGACGGTCGCTATTTGGTGTACACCACCTGGCACGACCAAGAACAAGGTCAAGTTATTGTGCGTGACTTGAAGCGTAATTCAGAGCGGGTACTGCCAACAGGAAAAGGCAAGTTTGTTGAGCCTGTGTTTGCGCCAAATGGCGAATCAGTGGTGTATCGGAAAATTAGCGGTGGCTACTTAACCGACCCATTACATGGTTTAAATGCGGGCTTGTATCACTTAGCGCTAAATGCGACCCAGCCTGAATTTATTACTAAACATGGTTCACAGCCACACTTTGGAGCACGTAACGACCGTGTATATGTGCAAGGCCGTAGTAGCACTGGACCAACATTAGAAAGTGTTGATTTAACAGACAATAGTAGCCGGACTCTATATACCTCAAGCCATGCTACTGAATACCGAGTGTCGCCGAACGGTGAATTTTTGGCCTTTGCTGAACGCTTTCGTGTTCATGTAACGCCATTTGTAGAGCGCGGCCAGCCGATTAGTATTAGCCCTACGGATCGCCAGTTTCCAGTTGAGCAGCTGTCGAAGCGGGCAGGCGATAATATTTCCTGGACCAACGATAGCTCGCGCTTATATTGGTCGCTAGGTCCGGAGCTTTACTCGGCGTCGTTAGCGGGTATGTTCGACATTGGTGCCGGCAAAGTTGAGTTGGTGGCCGACGGTACTAACATTAGCTTTAGCCAAAATGCTTATGTGCCAGAGCAAACTGTTGCCTTTGTGGGCGGTAAAGTGCTGACCATGAATGGTGAAGAAATTATCGACAACGGCGTAGTGGTGGTGGAAGGTAATAAAATTGTCGCCGTAGGTGAGCGCGGCACAGTACGCGTACCAAGGAATGCACGAGTGATAGACACCACAGGCAAAACCATTATGCCTGGCTTGGTTGACACTCATGCCCATGGTGCGCAAGGCGAGCAGCAAATTATTCCCCAGCAAAACTGGGTAATGTATGCTGGGTTAACTTTTGGTGTAACCACGATTCACGACCCGTCGAATAATACCGGGCAAATATTCACCGCCAGCGAAATGCAGCGTGCTGGTACCATTGTAGGGCCGCGTATATTTTCTACCGGTACTATTTTATATGGTGCTAATGGGCCAGGTTATACCGCCCATGTGGATAGCTTAGACGATGCTTTATTCCACTTAGAACGCATGAAAAAAGTAGGCGCGTTTTCAGTGAAAAGCTACAACCAACCACGTCGTGAACAGCGTCAGCAAATTATTCAAGCGGCTCGCGAACTCGACATGATGGTAGTGCCAGAAGGTGGTTCGTTGGTTCACCACAACTTAAGTATGATTGTTGATGGCCATACGACGATTGAACACTCTATTCCGGTGGCGAATATATACAGCGACGTGAAACAGCTATGGAGCCAAACGGAAACGGCCTACACACCAACTTTAGTAGTAGGGTTTGGTGGTATTTGGGGCGAAAACTATTGGTATGCACATACCAATGTGTGGGAGCACCCAAAACTGTCGCGCTTTGTACCTAAACATATACTACAACCACGTTCGGTGCGTCGTGAAATAGCCCCAGAACACCATTACAACCACTTCAATATTGCCCGTGGTGGTAAAGAGCTACAAGATGTTGGGGTAATGGTAACCACAGGTGCCCACGGGCAGCGTGAAGGTTTAGGCCAACACTGGGAGCTTTGGATGATGGCACAAGGCGGCATGACCCCTATGCAGGCGCTGCGTACCGCAACCATAGACGGCGCGCGCAATTTAGGCATGGACCATGCCATTGGTTCACTTGAAGTGGGTAAGCTGGCCGACATTATTGTGATAGACGGTGATGTGGTGAACGACATACGTAGTTCAGAGAAAGTAACCCATACCATGGTAAACGGTCGTTTATTCGATGCCGACACCATGAATGAAATGGGGCGTCGAGCGCAAGCGCGTCAGCCGTTCTATTTTGAGTAGTAACTTGGCTTTAAGTGTATAAAGCTTTTAAAGGCCAACCTTCGGGTTGGCCTTTTTGCTATTTAAGTGCTGATTTTGTAGTCTTGACATACACTATTGGTTATAAAGAACGAGCCGTTTCTATTTTAAGTAACCCCGCTTGGAGGCGTTATGTCTTGGTTGACAGCACGATTAAAGAAATTGTCGACTCGCATTATTGCGGGCTTTGTGGTGGTTGCCATTTTGGTGGCAGTAACAGGCGGCGTGGGTATTGGCTTTATTAATAGCTTTGAGCGCACCTTACGTTATGTAACAGAAACCACAACACCAACGGTTACCATTACGGGTGAATTAACCAACGCTATGTTTGAAGCAAATGCTTTGGTAGGACGGGCTTTAGTAACTGAAAGCGTAGAAACATTGAGCCAGTATGAGGACGAGTTTAATGCTGGCAGTGCGCAGTTTGGACAAAATTATCGAAAGTTAAATACCTTAGTAGATAATCGCCAGGTTAAAGTGCGGCTAGAAGAGTCGATGCAGGCCCGTACGGCTTTTGAAACGGCAGCAAGCAACCTGTTTGCCTATCATCTTGAAACCTTACGGCATGCGGCGGAAGTGCGTCGGCTATTAACCCACTTCGACCGTGTAGCCGCCTTCTTAGTAGGTGAACTAGGCAATATTTCGTATCATGCAGAGGAGGTTGCGCAAGACGTGGAGCTTACCTCTGCGGCGGTTAACCTGCAAAGCTTGGTAATGGAAGTGCAATATTTAACCCGCGATTATGTAAACCAAACCAGTGTTGTTACCTTGCGACCATTGGCCGAAGAGGTTGAGCAGGTTTTTGAAATATTTGAATTTCCTATGGCCACCATGCAAGAGCGCAGTGGTCCAGACATACGAGCTTCGGTTACTGAAGTGGCGTCGTTGCTTGAACAATGGAGCGAAGCTGCGTTTAGTTCAGGGGCGTTGTTTGAATCGTATCAACGGCAAGTGGAAGCGCAAATTCAAGCCGCAGCTAGTTCAGCGGCCATGGACGAGGCTATTGAGCAGGTTAATGCTGCGTTAGCAGAAGTTGAGGCCGCCGCTATAACACTGAACACCAATGCAGCAGCAGCGGCAACCGACAAGGTTACCTCGGCTTTAGGAATTATTTCGGTAGTGGTGCTGTTTGGCTTTGCCGTGGCTGTGGCGTTGGGCTTATGGGTTACCCGCAGTGTAACTCGGCCATTAGGTGGCGAGCCAGAACACATGCGGTATATAGCAGAACAAATAGCCAATGGAAACTTAAGCGCTAAGGGCACTGGAACAGAAGTAGGTTTATTAAATGCCATGATGCTAATGGCTGAAAACTTGCGCAAACTATTGGCTGATATTTCAACAGCAAGCCGTACGGTAACAGATTCAGCGCAGCAAACTCATGCTGTGGCTGAGTCCACTAGCGACAACGTACACGAACAAGAAGCTTCGGTGCAACGGGCGGTAACTGCTATTGAAGAAGTAGTCACTACCGTACAAGAAATTGCCAACGCCGCGTCGCGGGCACTTTCAGCTACGCGCCATGCAGAAACTGAAACCCAAAGTGCAGAACGAGTATTTCAAGAAACGTCGAGCGCTATTAGTAATGTTGCCGATGAAGTAAAACATGCCGCAGAAGTTGTGCAACAGGTGGAAACCCAAAGTAATGAAATAGGCACCATACTAGAAGTGATTGAGGCGATTGCGAATCAAACCAACTTGCTGGCGCTAAATGCCGCCATAGAAGCGGCCCGTGCGGGCGAACAAGGCCGTGGCTTTGCCGTGGTTGCCGATGAAGTTCGTTCGTTAGCGCGACAAACACAAGATTCAACTTTAAATATTCAACGTATTATTGAAAGCCTGCAAAAAGGTACGCAAAACGCTGTAACGGTTATGGCGGGTAGCCAAAAAGGCGTAGCAGCAACGCTAGAAAAGTCGATAGAAGCACGCAGTGCGCTTGACACCATTCGTGAGGCAGTTGGTGAACTTACGGGCATTAATGATCAAATAGCTACGGCCTCGGAGGAGCTAGCCGCTGCTACGGTGGGCATTAAAGGTAATATGGACGAAATTAGTGAAAGAGCAAAAGAATCGGCCTCGGGCACATCGCAAATTATTGCTTCTAGCCGGGAATTAACAGAAGTAGCAAATCATTTACAAAGCTTGGCAGATCGCTTCGAAGTTTAAGACCGGCTAGCTACTTCTGCTAGTAGAGTACGAAACCAGCGGTGGCCTTCGTCGTGCTGCAACAGCGGGCTCCATATCATGCGTAGGTCAATAGCTGGAATAGGGAAAGGTGGTTCGCGTAGCACTACGTCGGAGTTGTCTTTATATAAGTTTGCCGCACGTCTTGGTAACGTTGCAATAAGGCCTTCCAAAGCCAAATGCATAGCCACATGATAATTCCGCGTAAACACCTTAATATGCCGCGTATGGCCAAGTTGCGCTAAGGCATTGTCGACCCAACCTAATTTTTGCACAGCATCGGGTGTCATACCAATTCCTACCCCAAAACCAGTTTTACTCACCCAGCTATGCTGCGCGGTTAGATAGTTTTCTAGCGTGTAATTTTCAAGCAAGGCATGATTTTTATGTACCAAGCAGGCAAAGTCGTCGTTCCAGAGAAGTTTCTGGTGGAACGATTGGGGTAAGTCGTCGAAACGGTTAATGGCAAGGTCTACTTTGCCATTTTCTACGTCGTGAAAGCTTACGTCGCTGGGAGTCATTAAGTCGAGGGTAATATGTGGCGCTTGTACACGTAAAGCTTTTAGTAACGGCGACATAAGTGTAGAAGCCGCATAGTCAGAGACCATAATACGAAACACACGGCTACTTTCGAGCGCTTCAAAACCCCGGCTAGGCTGAATAACTTCTTCTACCGCGTAGAGTATTTGCCGCACTTGCGGCTTCATGGCCAAAGCCCGCTCGGTAGGTACCATGCCTTCACTGGTGCGCACCAAAATAGGGTCGTTTAGTAAGTCGCGTAGCCGTTTTAAGGCGTTGCTCATGGCCGGCTGGGTAATGTTAAGTTGCTCGGCAGCACGGGTTACATTGCGTTCGCGCAGTAAAGCGTCAAGGTAGGTAAGTAAATTAAGATCTATTTGACGAAAATGATTCATGCAACCGCCTGCTTTAATATGCCATTATAACTGTGGTGAATTATAGAGCAGTAAATGATAGGCGCAACCGATACATAAAATCGGCGTGGCGAAAGGAAACCCCCATGGTTTTATCTTATTCAAATGTGGCTCGGACCATTTTAACTGGCTTTCATCGTCATTACCGGGCATTTCAAGCCGTAACCGAGCAAGCTCGGGAGCTTTATATTGAACAGCGTTGGAGCGCCCTGCAAGCGGCAGCAAGGGCACGTATTAGTTATTACGATCAGCGAGTTATAGCAACTGTACAGGAACTTTCGGAAGCTATGGACTGCACTGAAGTAAATGAAAAACTATGGAAAAAAGTACGCAGTTACTATGCTGATTTATTGGTATTTCACCCTCAGGCAGAACTGGCCGAAACCTTTTTTAACTCGGTGTTTTGTAAGTTATTTCACCGGAGTTATTTTAATAACCGCTACATATTTGTAGAAAGTGTGCTGGCAAAGCGCATACCCTTACCACAAGAAACCGAGTACCGCGCTTACTTTCCTGTCGCTGATGGGATTGCTAGCACCCTTGAAAGCATACTAACCGACATGAACTTTGGGGCAGCCTTTGCAGACATGGCTGCGTGCCAAACGCAGCTTATGCACGCTTTTTTAGCCCAGGTAAAACTACGGAAACTGGCAGCGCATCAATTACGTATTGACGTGTTAAAACACCCGTTTTACCGTAATAAAGCAGCCTATGTGGTGGGGCGTATTGTAACCGAGCAGCACCAGTACCCATTTGTTGTGCCTATATTAAACAATAGTCACGGCCAACTGTATGTAGACGCACTGATTACCGACGTAGAGCAAATGCTGGTGGTATTTAGTTTTGCTCGGGCCTATTTCTTTGTAAAAACTACTACGCCTTCGGCGCTTGTTCGGTTTCTGCAGGGACTGATGCCACGAAAAAAATTAGCAGAATTATATTCGGCTATTGGTCTGCACAAACAAGGTAAAACAGAGTTCTACCGTGAATTGCTGCAGCACTTCGCCACGTCGACGGACCAATTAGTGGTAGCGCCAGGGGTGCGGGGGTTAGTAATGGAAGTATTTACTCTACCGTCGTTTCCTTATGTGTTTAAAGTTATTCGCGACACTTTTGGCGAAACCAAGCCGTTTGGCCGCGACACGGTGCTGGCGCGTTATCAGTTGGTAAAACAGCATGACCGGGTAGGGCGCATGGCCGACACCATTGAGTATTCGAACGTGGCTTTACCACGAAGCAGGTTTTCAGCCGAGCTGCTAGCAGAGCTAAAGCAAAGTATTGCCGGCTCGATGGAATTTGAAGGCGACTATGTGGTGTTAAAGCATGTGTATATAGAAAAGCGTTTAACCCCGTTAAATATTTATTTAACCGAAGCCGACGACACTGCTATAGAAGCAATTTTACTCGACTATGGGTATGCACTAAAAGATATGATTGCTGCCAATATTTTTCCGGGCGACATGCTATTAAAAAACTTTGGCGTAACTCGAGGGAAACGGGTGGTTTTTTATGACTACGACGAAGTGCAATATTTAACAGAAATGAACTTTCGAGCGATACCTAAAAGCGATTATGCGCAAGACGTACTCGCTTCAGAGCATTGGTATTCGGTTGCCCCTGGCGATGTGTTTCCTGAGCAAGTGGCCACCTTTGTGTTTCCCAACAAAAAATACTTAAGAGTTATTCAACAGCATCACCCGGAGTTGATTGATGCGACTTTCTGGCAAGAGCAGCAACAGCAGATAAAAAAAGGGATGCTCGCAGACATATTTCCATACCCGCAGAGCATCCGCTTTCGTTATCAAACCAATACCGAGTTAAGGAATGATTAGAACTGCTCTTCTTCCGTTGAGCCCGTAAGTGCCGTAACCGACGACTGGCCACCTTGAATAACATTGGTAACGTCGTCGAAATAGCCAGTACCTACTTCTTGTTGGTGCGCAACAAAGGTATAACCACGGTCGGCAGAAGCAAACTCTTCTTCTTGTAGCTTCACATAGGCCGACATATCGTTACGGGCATAGTCGTAGGCTAAATTAAACATGTGATACCACATGTTATGCACGCCCGCTAAAGTAATGAACTGGAACTTATAACCCATGGCCGCTAATTCGCTTTGGAACTTAGCGATGGTGGCGTCGTTCAGGTTGCGCTTCCAGTTAAATGAAGGTGAGCAGTTATATGCCAACAACTTACCTGGAAACTTAGCATGTACCGCTTCAGCAAACTGACGCGCTTCTTCTAAATCGGGTTTGGCGGTTTCGCACCACACCAAGTCGGCATAAGGTGCATAAGCTAAACCACGTGAAATAGCTTGCTCTATGCCTGGCTTCACGCGGTAGAAACCTTCGGCGGTACGTTCGCCAGTGAGAAACTCTTTATCGTTAGGGTCTACGTCGCTGGTTAGTAAGTCGGCGGCATTGGCGTCGGTACGAGCCACAATTAAGGTTTTGGTGCCAGACACGTCGGCAGCTAGGCGCGCTGCAATCAGTTTTTGTACAGCTTCTTGCGTAGGCACTAACACTTTCCCACCCATGTGGCCGCATTTTTTCACCGACGCTAATTGGTCTTCAAAGTGAACACCAGAAGCACCGGCTTTGATCATGCCAAGCATTAATTCATAGGCGTTCAACACACCACCAAAACCAGCTTCGGCGTCGGCTACAATAGGTGCAAAGTAGTCAACGTAATCAGGATGCTCTGGACCAATGCCCTTGCCCCATTGAATTTGGTCGGCACGGGAAAATGAATTGTTTATACGTTCAATTACTTTGGGTACCGAGTCGACTGGGTAAAGTGACTGGTCGGGGTACATGCTAGCTGCCGAGTTGTTGTCGGCGGCTACTTGCCAACCCGAAAGATAAATGGCTTGTAAGCCCGCTTTTACTTGCTGTACGGCCTGGCCACCGGTTAAGGCACCTAAGGCGTTCACGTAGTCTTTACCGAATTTGTCTTTCGCTTTGCCGTGCAATAGGGTCCATAGCTTGTCGGCACCTTGGGCGGCATGGGTGTAAGCAATGTTCCGCGAGCCACGTAGGCGAATGACGTCTTCAGCACTGTAGGTGCGCTCTATGCCTTCCCAGCGTGGGTCTGTCGCCCAGCTTTGCTCTAGCTCTTGTACCGCATTTTGCATATGTTTAGGTGTTGTCATGATAATTACCTCAAAGTTGTTAAATTAAATTCTTTTGTTATAAGTATTTGTAGCCAGGCAAAGTTAAAAACTCGGTTAGTTCGTCGGCGGTAGTAATGTCGTCGAGCAATTGCATGGCTTTGGTAAAGTTTTCATGTTGCCAGCGGTCGTTACCTACTTCGGCTTTAACCACCTCGGCCTCTTCGCTAAGCATGCTTCGAAATAGCTCTTTAGTAACTTGCTTACCGTTAGATAAATGTTTGCCATGCTGGATCCACTGCCATATAGACGTACGTGAAATTTCTGCGGTGGCGGCGTCTTCCATGAGTCCGTAAATTGGTACGCAGCCGTTACCCGACATCCAAGCGGCAATATATTGCAATGCCACCCGAATATTGGTGCGCATACCTTCTTCGGTGCGGTCGCCGGTGCTGGGCTCGAGTAATTCTTTAGCGGTGGTAAGTGAATCTTGTTCTCGTAGTGCATGTAATTGGTTGGGCTTGTCGCCTAAGTATTCTGCGGCAACAGCGCGCACTGTGGCGGCTAGGCCAGGGTGGGCTATCCAGGTGCCGTCGTGGCCATTGCTAAATTCAAGTTCCTTGTCGGCTTTTACTTTGGCCAAAATTTCTTTGTTGGCGGCTTCGTCTTTCAGTGGAATAAAGGCGGCCATACCACCCATGGCAAAGGCACCGCGCTGGTGGCAGGTTTGAATAAGTAAGCGTGAATATGCGCTTAAAAAAGGCTGAGTCATGGTAACTACTTGGCGATCAGGCAAAATGCGATCCGCATGAGCCCGTAAGGTTTTAATATAGCTGAATATGTAGTCCCAGCGGCCACAATTTAAACCAACAATATGGTGTTTTAAGCTGTACAGAATTTCATGCATTTGGAACACGGCGGGCAAGGTTTCAATTAATATAGTGCAGCGCACGGTACCAGTAGGCTGGTTGAACTTTGCTTCAGCGAAGTGGAACACGTCGCTCCACCATTTGGCTTCGTTATGGTGCTGTAATTTGGGTAGGTATAAATAAATACCGCTACCGTTGGCAGTACGCGTTTGGTAGTTATGGTAGAAATAAAGGGCGAAGTCGACCAATGCTCCAGGTACCGGCTGACCATTTAAAAGAATATGTTTCTCAGGTAAATGCAAACCCCGTACGCGAGCAATAAGCAAGGCCGGGTTAGGGTTAAGCTGGTATTTTTTACTACGGGCTTCGTCGGTAAAGGCTATGGTACCTAGGTTAGCGTCGCGCAAGTTAATTTGCCCTTGCATCATGCCGTTCCAAGTAGGCGAAAGTGAGTCTTCAAAGTCGGCCATAAATACATCAACGTCGGCATTTAGGGCGTTAATAATCATTTTTCGCTCGACGGGGCCAGTAATTTCCAAGTGACGTTTTTGCAAGTCGGCTGGAATGTCGGCTACACGCCAGTTTCCTTCGCGAATGTCTTTGGTAGCTGGGTCGAAGTCGGGTAAGGCGCCGCGGTCATAATTTTGCTGTGCTTGCTCACGGTTAGCCATCAGCTCTTCAATACGTGGCGCAAACTGCTGGCACAGCTCAACCAAAAAGCTTTGTGCTGCTGGGGTAAGTATTTCTTCATATTCCGCTGTTAGCGGCTGAGTAAAGCTAAGAGTATGTGTGTTCATAATGCAACCTAACTTGTTAGTTTGTTGTAATGACTGGGTTCAGTATGGATTATGAATGTTTATTCATGCAATGTATGGCTTCTTATGTTCGGTATTTACATTGTGAATGTATGTTGGCTTTGGTTACTTGAAGTATTCGCCGCGTAAAGATACGTTGCCTAGGCATAAGGATAAAGCTGTCTATTTCTTGCGTTGGGACAAGTCTTTACTAAAGCCATGTGGTATTCTCCGCACGCTCCTAGCGAGAGCCCTGTATCTGCGGCTTTCCACAGTCTGTGCAGACTGCGTTGAAAGCCTTACCACCTTTCACGTGCGACTGGAGAACACACTGACATGAAACGCAACATACTCCTGGCCTTAGTATGGATTGCTCTTTTCATTAGCCCTTCGGCAATGGCCGCCGACGGTGCCCCCCTCGACCTGACCTACTCCTTTGTTGGTTTTCTTTGTATTAGTATTTTCGTTATTGCCTATGCCTTGGTTATGGGTGAAGAAAAACTACATATGCGTAAATCTAAACCTGTGCTGGTTGGGGCGGGTTTAATTTGGATTATTATTGGTATTGTTTACGCTCAAAACGGTTTTGACAACGAAGCAAAACACGCTTTTCAACATAATCTGTTAGAGTTTTCTGAGTTAATGTTGTTTTTGCTTGTGGCCATGACTTACATAAATGCGTTAGAAGAGCGCCGCTTGTTTGATGCGCTGCGTTCTTGGTTGGTACGTAAAGGTTTTAGTTACCGCTCGTTATTTTGGATTACAGGAATACTCGCTTTCTTTATTTCCCCCATTGCCGACAACTTAACCACGGCACTATTAATGTGCGCGGTGGTTATGAAGGTGGCCGAAGGAGATCGTAAGTTTGTTAGTATTTGCTGTGTAAACATTGTTGTGGCGGCTAATGCTGGCGGTGCATTTAGTCCCTTTGGTGACATTACCACCCTAATGGTATGGCAAGCGGGCATGGTGCAATTCCAGGAGTTCTTTGCTTTATTCCTACCTTCTGTGGTGAACTTTTTAATACCTGCGGCTATCATGAGCTACTTTATAGCAGACAAAAAACCAACGTCGCAGTTGGAAGAGGTAGAGCTAAAGCGTGGCGCCCTTCGTATTACCAGCTTGTTTCTATTGACCGTAGCAACAGCGGTTGCGTGCCATAGCTTGCTGAACTTACCTCCGGTGTTAGGCATGATGATGGGCCTAGGCTATTTGCAGTTTTTTGGTTATTTCTTACGCATGACTTTACCAGGCTCTTTAGCGCGCAAACGTGCCATGGCTGAACGCGCTGGCGACGTTGAACGTATGAAACGTTTAGGTAGCGTGGTGCCTTTTGACGTGTTTAACCGTGTTGCTCGGGCCGAGTGGGACACCTTATTGTTCTTCTACGGTATTGTTATGTGTGTAGGCGGGTTAGGCTTTTTAGGCTACCTTGGGTTGGTTTCAGACGTACTGTACAACCAATGGAACCCAACCTTCGCTAACATCTCGCTTGGTTTAATATCGTCGGTGATTGATAACATTCCAATTATGTTTGCCGTACTGTCGATGGCGCCGGACATGTCGCATGGGCAGTGGTTGCTAATTACTTTAACAGCGGGCACTGGGGGTAGTTTACTTTCGGTTGGCTCTGCAGCAGGTGTGGCACTAATGGGGGCGGCACGTGGTTACTATACCTTTGCTAGCCACTTAAAGTGGGCGCCGGCTATTTTATTAGGTTATGCGGCCAGTATTGCTGTGCACATGTGGTTAAACGAGGCGTTATTTCATGTGGTAGGGTAACAACACATTTAATACCGACTTTCTAAACGAAAGGGGGTGGTGGTGCTTAGTGCCACTCCCTTTTTTTGTGCTTTAATTGAAATAATTAGGCTTCAAACGGGCGATTAATAGGCTGTTGTAATGAAATAAGTGTTTCCGTTGACTGTACCTCGTCGATTACTTGTAAGCGTTCAATTAACAGCTTTTGTAAGTCATCAATATTACGCACTAATACTTTAATAAAAACACTGTACTGGCCAGTGGTATAGTGTGCCTCTACTACTTCCGGCAAGGCTTGTAGCTTGGCTATGGCTTTCGGATAGTCGCCAGCCTGGCGCAAGGTAATGCCAATAAAACAGCAAATGTCGAAGCCGAGCGCTTTCGGATCTACTTTTAGTTCTGTGCCGGTAATAATGCCCGCTTTCTTTAATTTTTCCACTCGCACATGAATGGTAGCCGGCGAAACCTGCTGTGCTTTAGCAATGTCCGCATAAGAGCCTCGGGCGTTTTGCTGTAGGGCGTGCAATATGGCGCGATCTAAATTGTCGATCATTCAGTTTTACTCGTGTTTTAAGGGTGTGTGTTGTTCATTGGTTAATAATATAAGCTTAAACTTTAAATAACAAAACGTACATGGCTAATTTTGTTGTTGTATGTTGTTTATTTTGCCAAATAGGTTGTTAATAGGCTAATTGAAGTGTTTAGAGGTGGCCATGAAAAACCAATTTATTACCCGTCAACAGTCTGTGCGCTGGATTAAACAACACTTTAACCAAGGGTTATGTGAGCAGCTTTCCTTACTTGAGGTAGAAGCGCCGTTGTTGACCGATCCGAAGCAGGGCGAGCAAGACTCCCTTTCAGGCAATGAGCAGGCAGTACAAGTGCCAATAACGGCGCTAGCCCGAAACTACGAAGTAGTGCATTCGTTAGCTAAGTGGAAACGCCAGCTGTTGGCCGATTACAACTTTCCCATAGGCCAGGGCATAGTAACCAATATGAAGGCGCTACGGCCTATGGAAGACATATACAGCCCAATTCATTCCGTAATGGTAGACCAATGGGACTGGGAACAGGTTATTGCTGAAGAGCAACGTAATGCGGTTACCTTGCGGTTGGCTGCCGAAGGTATATTTACAGCGCTAAAAAATACAGTGAATGGGTATAAACAGTTATTTGGTAGTGCAGTGACAGTGCCCGAAAAGTTAACCTATGTAACAAGTGAATACTTACTACGCAGATACCCACATAAATGCCCGAAAGAGCGGGAGCATGCTATTGCTGAAGAATGTGGCGTGGTATTTATTCAAGGTATTGGCGGTAAGCTGAGTAACGGTTTGCTACACGATACGCGCGCCCCCGACTATGACGACTGGCAACTGAACGGCGACTTATTAGTGTGGAGCTCGGTATTGCAACGTTCAATTGAATTAAGTTCAATGGGCGTGCGGGTTGATAAAGTGCGTTTAATGGCGCAATTAACTGAGTTAAAACGCGAACACGAAAGCTTACAACCTTGGCATCAGCGGCTATTGAATGGCCAGTTGCCCGCTACCGTAGGTGGTGGCATAGGACAGTCGCGCCTGTGCATGTGGCTAATGCAAGAGCCCCATATTGGCTACGTTCAAGCGAGCGTGTGGCCAGAAGAAATAAAGCAACGTTATGGGTTGGTTTAAGGTGTAGGCACGGCATTGCCGAGCACGGAGCTTCGTTTGTTCGTCATGCGGTGCATGACCTACGAATAATTGAACAGCGAATTCCAGAAATAAAAAAACCGCCACGAGGGCGGTTTTTAAATATATGGTGCCCAGACCCGGAATCGAACCAGGGACACGAGGATTTTCAATCCTCTGCTCTACCGACTGAGCTATCTGGGCGTGGAGGCAATTAAACGTTTTCAGCGCCTCAATGTCAAACGGTATTTGGCATTTTGGCGCTGACTGCTCAGGAATTGCCCACTTTCAATGGTTTTCGTTTACTTTCCGTTCCGTAGGTAGGTTGTGCCCGCTAAGCAACGTTCGTAAAAGTCAGTCCAGCGAACGCCTTCACGCGGTGGTATTTTACCTTTACGAATTTCGCGGTCGATAGATTTTTTCACCACTTTGGCCATGTAGTCGGTATTGTACTGCATGGTTTCTAGTACTTTTTCAGCTGAATGACCTGGTACTATTTCTTCAATGTAGAAGGCACCTGGCTCTTCGTCGTGGCTGAAAATATGCACTTCGGTTAAACGACCAAATAAATTATGCATGTCGCCCATTACGTCTTGGTAGGCGCCGGTTAAGAACATACCGATAACGTAGTCTTCGCCTTTGTTTAGCTTATGCATGGGAATGTTTTCGCTAATTTGGTTGTACTCAATGTACTTGCCAATTTTACCGTCGCTGTCGCAGGTAATGTCGGCAATTGAACAACGCACGGTAGGCTCTTCATTTAACCGTTGTAAGGGAATAATTGGCAGTAACTGGCCAATAGCCCAAGTGTCAGCGGCCGACTGGAAAATAGAAAAGTTAGCCAAGTACTGGCTAGCTAAGCGGTCACTAATTTCGTCGAGCTCTTGAATTTGACGGGTTTCATCGTCTAGCGCGTTATTAATGTCGGTTAGTATTTGCCAATACATGGTGTCTATTTTTGCCATTTCGACAATGCTTAAAATACCTAGCTTAAACGCCTCGTAGGCGCTTTGCTTATAGGCGCCGGCGTCGTTGTAGCGCTCTTGTGGATGCACTTCTGGAGCATTAACTAGTTCGCGCATGTTCGACAGCAACACGTGCTCGCCTTCAGCTGCGCTAATGTCGAATTCGGTACCGGTAACGCTTACTTCGCCCACTACGTTGGTAACAACCAGGCTATGGTGAGCGGTAATTACTCGGCCACTTTCGCTGACCAGGTTTGGGTGCGGAACCTTTTCTAAATCACAAATTTGCTTCACGCTATAGACTACGTCGGCAACATACTCCTCAGTGGAGTAGTTACGTGAAGAGTCGGTTGCACTACTAGAGCCGTCGTAGTCGATACCAAGACCACCACCAATGTCGAAATACTCGAGGGGTACGCCCATTTGGTGAAGCTTTGCGTATAGTCGAGCGCCTTCAATAACCGCCTCTTTAATTTTACGAATGTCAGACAGCTGACTTCCAATATGAAAGTGAAGCAGTTTTGCACAATGCAACATGTCGTGTTGCTTTAAGTATTCAATGGCGTTAATAATTTCGGCAATGCTTAAGCCAAACTTTGCTCTGTCGCCAGACGAGCTTGACCATTTGCCTGTGCTTTTCACCATCATCTTTGAGCGTAAACCAATCATGGGCTCAACATTATGTTGTTTGGCAAGGCGTACAAGCATTTCAAGTTCAGAAAACTTTTCAATTACAACGATCATTTTACGCTGCAACTGACGGCCAAGTAGGGCCATGGTTAAGTAGTCTTCGTCTTTGTAACCATTCAGAATTGTTAGCGCTTCTGGGTTTTCGTTGTAGGCCAGTACAGCCATTAACTCGGGTTTTGAGCCGGCTTCTAAACCATAGTTGTAGGGTTCGCCAGCGTCGAGAATTTCTTCTACTACTTCGCGCATTTGGTTTACTTTAATTGGGTAAACGCCGACGTAGTTTCCTTCGTATTCAGCTTCTTCAATAGTGTCGCGGAAGGTTTCATTTAGAATTTCTACCTGCGAGCGCAAAATGTCGTGAAAACGAATAACTGCTGGGAATTGAATGCCTTCAGCTTTCATTTCTGCAAGCACTTCAGCCATGTCTATTGAAACGTCGGGCTTGCGGTGATTTGGTGATATTTTAACGTTCCCCGAATCACCAACACTAAAATAACCTGCACCCCATCGATTGACGCCGTATAGGTCTTCAGAATCTTCAATCGTCCACGTTTGGCTCATGAGCGGCCTCCTTCAAGTGCTAAGATTATTTCGCGAACAACTTTGGCCGCAAAAACATTTGAATTACCAGTTGGATCAATGTCGGGCGAAAGCTCGACCACATCGGCGCCAACGAAGTTACGTGCGCGAAGTAATTTAATGAGCGCAATAAAAGAATGGAAGTCTTCGCCACCGGGTTCGGGTGTACCGGTACCTGGTAGGAACGACGGATCAAAGTAATCCAAGTCGAGCGTTAAGTAAATAGGTCGGTCGGCGGGTATTTCAGCCACACTTTTTAAGAAGTCTTGGCGTGAAGTACGCACAGTTTTGTTGCTATGCATCCATTGGTATTCTTCCCGTGTACCTGAGCGAATTCCATATTGTATAAGCTCGTGGTTGGGGCCGAAATGATCAAGCGCACGGCGAATAATTGACGCATGCGAATAATGAAAACCGTCAAAGCCGTCACGTAGGTCGGCGTGGGCGTCGAGGTGCAGTAACACTAAATTTGGGTATTGTTTTAAATACTTAACAATAGGTCCGTATGAAATAGAGTGCTCGCCACCTAGGGTAAGTACTTTAATACCCGTAGCTTCCAGATCAACAGGGTCAAAAATAGTATTGAAGCTATCGGTTGCATACTGCCATTGGTTTTCAACGTCGGTACTGTCGCCGAGCTGTAAGTTACCAAGGTCGTAAAAAACGCGATCTTCAAGGTCGTCGTCTTGATAGGGTGAATACGACTCGATGTCTTCTGAAACTGCCCGTAAGCCGTTAGGCCCATAGCGAGTTCCTTTGCGAAAACATGCGGTGCCATCAAACCCAAAGCCGATTATGAAGGTACAATTCGTTGTTAAGGTTTTAGCAACGTCGGCCCCAAAATAGGCGCGTACCGGCTCCTCAAGTGAAACCGAAACTGGGAAGACTTGTGTCAATTCCAATACCTCTCGTGCCATAAAGGCGGGTTAAGATAAAAATGGCCGACATTATCACGCTTAGCGGCCATTTTTAGAAGTGAAATTTACGCCCTGCAAACCGAACTGTAAATCCACTAAACCTTGATTTAGTGGTTTGTCGCGTTCAAAGGTTCGACTGATAGGAACTTCAACCACTTGTTTGTTAGCAAAGCCAACCATAATGTCGTTACTGCCCTTTAGAATAGCAGCTACTGCCGCTTGGCCCAATTGCATGGCTAAAATGCGGTCTTGTGCATTTGGCCGCCCGCCCCGCTGAATGTGCCCAAGTGGGCAGGGGTGGCAGGTAGTGCCTGTGGCTTGGCTTAGGCTTTCGGCTAAGCCATGAACACCACCTGGCCAGAGGTTTTCTGACAAAATAACAATATAACTACTGTCAGGAAACTTCTTGCGTGCTTGGCGTATGTTATCAGCTAAGTTGGCAAGTTTGGGCTGTGGTTCCATTTCTGGCAGAATCATAGCTTCGGCTGCGCTAGCAATAGCGGCATGTAAACCGATAAAACCAGCCCGGCGACCCATAACTTCGATAATAAACACGCGCGCCATGGCTTCTGCTGTTTCCCGCACGCGGTCAATAGCTTCAACGGCCGTGTCGACAGCGGTGCTAAAACCTATGGCCACATCGGTGCCAGTTAAGTCGTTGTCTATTGTACCTGGAACACCTATTACTTGTTTTGGCCAGTATTTGGTTAAATGATGGGCGCCTCGAAAGGAGCCGTCACCACCAATAACAATAAGTGCACTAATACCGTGAGCGTCGAGTTGTTTTGCTGCGGCTTCTGCTGTGGCGGCATCGCGAAATTCTGGGTAGCGGGCACTTTTCAGAAAAGTTCCACCACGCTGGCTAACCAAGCGCATGTCGTCTGGATGAAGGGGCTGGGCTAGATTTTCAACAATACCACGAAAGCCATGGCGAAAACCGATCACATCAATACCTTCTTGCCAAGCCGTATTGACGATGGCGCGAATGCACGCGTTCATTCCTGGCGCGTCGCCACCGCTAGTGATAACAGCGATTTTCTTCATTAATTTGTTCCTTTAATAATTATGCTTGCATAGCTTAACGGACAGTGATGCGCTGACCAAATTTGTTTTTAACGATACACTGTATTTTTACTTTGTTTGCAGGAGTTTTTATGCAAAGCGATGTTCGCGTTTCGTATACCAAACTTAAGGCTTGGGTTGAGCAATGTTTAGCAACTGCCGGAGCCGACAACGAGGTGGCAGAAATAATGGCACATTCGTTAATAGCCGGCGACTTATTAGGTTTTCGTACCCATGGGGTGCGGCGTTTACCTTATAACGTAAAACAGTTGGTAACGGGTAAAGCTAAAGGTAGCGGTAAACCCACGGTAATAAAGCAACGCGCGGCCTTAGCTCATTGGAACGCCAACCATTTGCCTGGCTTGTATGTTATGCCCAAAGCAGTGGCTGCAGCTATGAAAATGGCGCAGCAATGCGGTACGGGCACTATTGTGGTGCGTAAAATGGAACACGTGGCCAGTTTAGCTGCTTATCTTGAGCAAGCTACTGCGGCAGGATTGGTGATTAACATTATGGTGTCGACACCTGCCCAAGCCAGTGTGGCGCCTTTTGGCGCTAAGTCGCGAGTGTTTTCGCCTAACCCCTATGCTTTAGGGGTACCAACTTCAGGTGTGCCGTTACTATTAGACATGAGCCTTTCGGTTACTGCGGCTGGCAAAGTACGTGAAGCTTACGATAAAAATGAATTGCTACCATGGACAGCTCTGGTTACCGCCAATGGTAAAGGCTCGAATGACCCAGCCACCTATTTTGCCGACCCAGCCAGTGCCTTATTGCCACTTGGTGGGTTAGATCTTGGTTATAAAGGTTATGGCCTGTGTTTAATGAGTGAAATTTTTACCATGTCGCTAGCCAACTATGGCCGGCTGCAGGGCGGCCAAGATGGCGAATGTAACGCGGCATTTATTCAGGTGCTTGATCCAGAGGCTTTTGGCGATAGCAGTGAGTTTATTAAAGTAACCGATGATCTGATAGAACGCTGCCGCACGGCAACACCCATTGCCGAACACGAGCCAGTGCGCATTCCAGGCGAACGCGCAGCGCAACTTAAAACCAGCCAGTTAGCTGAAGGCGTAAGTATTGATGCCTTAACTTGGGCGAAGCTGGTTCGTTGCGGCGAACGCCTAAGTATAGCGCCACCGCAACTTATATAAGTATTTGTTTACTATGGCTGTAAGCGTTGCTGTTGCCACTCGCCTTGGGCGTTGCGGCTATAAGTGTAACGGTCGTGAAGACGCGACTTCGCCCCTTGCCAAAACTCATAGTGGGTAGGTTTAATTATAAAACCACCCCAGTGTGGTGGGCGCGGAATATGTTCTACATTGGCAAAGCGTTGTTCCGTTTGGTCATATTGGGTGTCGAGTGTTAGCCGATCAGCAATAGGCTCGCTTTGTGCTGAGGCCCAAGCGGCTATTTGGCTCGCTCGAGGACGAGAGGCAAAGTAGCGGTCGCTGTCTTGTTCGTGCAGTTGTTCGGCCAGCCCGGCAATAGAAATTTGGCGTTCTAACACGTGCCAAGCAAAATGAATATTACATTGCGGGTGTTGTAATAAGGCTTGGGCTTTGTGGCTATTGTAGTTGGTGTAAAATACATAGCCTTGGCTAGAAGCATGCTTTAACAGCACAATCCGCTGGCTTATGGTTTGGTCGGCATGGCAGGTTGCCAGTAACATGGCCGTCGGGTCTATTAGTTCGCCTGAGGCAACGGCAGCGTCGAACCAAAGTGAGAACTGCTCGTGCGGGTCAGAATGAAGGCAGTCTTCATGTAAAGAATTACGATCATACTCGCGCCGAATCTCATTAATACTCATTCAATTAACCTTCTTGTTGGCCATAAACCTCGGCGTGCTCGAACGCAATGGCGGTATTATTCATAAACATATCGAGCAATTTACGATCTGTTTCGCTTAGCTCGTTAACGCCACGAATATACAATAAATAAAAGTGATTTGCTGAGGTTTTATAAACCCCATAGTAGGTATTATCTTTGACTTGAAAGCTGACAGGCGTAGCTTTTTCAACCAGCTGTTCAACCAGTTTGAGATCGAGCACATTGTGTACGGCATAGCCAATTTGTTGAATGAAAGCGCCCGTAGCGGCAATTATATGCATGGGTTGCTGCTTATCGCAGGTGGCAGTAAAGCCGTCGATACGACAATAAGCAGCAGTATTTGAACGAGTAAGTAGTGCTACTAGTTGCTCTAAAATGCCTTGGCTAAGTTGGTTAATAGAACAGGCGCTAAAAATTTCTGTTGAAGCACTAATAATACGCTCGAGGCCTACTTTATAGTGTTCAATGGCTTGGAGGTCGCGAAAGGCTCGTAAGCTCGAATACATTAGTGTCATGAGCTTGCGGTACGTAAGTTCGGTTTTTTCTTTGTAGTCGTCTATTTCATACTTGGCTATAACTTGTTCTTCGGGCGCTTGCCCCGGTTGGCCGGTGCGCAGCACAATACGCACCATGCGGTTCTTTAATTCTTCTCGGGTCCACTTTACTAGGTCGAGTCCGGCATGGTCATGTTCCATAACTACATCTAGCAGCATTAATGCGAAATCATCCCGTTGCGATAATACTTCTCGTGCTTCAGCACCAGAATAAACGGAAGTGAATTTAAGGCCGCGGCCGTCTAATTCAAAATCGCTTAATGCCATTTTAGTAATTACATGAATTTCTTCATCGTCGTCAACTATAAGCACTTGAAAGGGTTCGCTTGCGCTCACAGCCAAGTTGCTTGAGGTTGTGTCTGCAAATACAAAACTATCGCTCATGTATAACTCACTTTCAGGGTGAACTCTTAAGGTTTTAGATAAAAGCGACGTTCGCCGGCAAGGTATGTACTTAACACTTTTATACGCCAGAGCTCATCTGCATTGATCTGGAAAGGGTCTTTGTCGACCACAATAAAGTCGGCCCATTTGCCCGGTTCTAAACTGCCGGTGGTATCGTCAAAATGGCCTGCCCATGCGGCATCTATGGTAAAGCTGCGTAGTGCTTCCGCGACAGTCATAGCTTGTTCAGCATACCAACCGTTTACCGGCTGGTTGTTACGGTTTTTGCGCGTAACAGCAGCATGAATACCATAAAAAGGGTTACTGAGCTCAACAGGAAAGTCGGAGCCTGCTGCTATGACAGAGCCTTGGTTTAAAAATGTGCGCCAGGCATAAGCTCCAGCCATACGTTCGCTACCAAGCCTGCTTTCGGCCATGTTCATATCACTGGTGGCATGGGTGGGCTGCATAGACGGAATAATGCCAAGCTGTTGAAATCGGGGAATGTCGTCAACATGAATAATTTGAGCGTGTTCAATACGATGGCGTAAGTTGGTGGTGGCTATGCTGCTTTCAGCACTAATGCGTTCGAAAGTGTCGAGGGCTAAACGGTTGGTGTAGTCGCCTATAGCGTGATAGTTCACTTGAAAGCCATGGTCAGTAATAAGTTTAAATAGCTCGTATATTCGGGCTTCCGGTGTTACTAACAAACCAGAGTTCTCAGGATCGTCGCTATAAGGCTGCAGTAAGGCGGCGCCTCGGCTACCTAATGCACCGTCGCCGTAAAGCTTAACACCGCGAACTTGTAATAGGTCGTTGTCGCTACGAAAAACACCTTCGGCTAATACCTGCTCGAGTTTTCGGTCGCTACCACTAAACATAGTATTAATACGAATCATATTGCCTTGTTCAGCTAGCTTTTTATAGTTCTGCAGTGCTTGGTAGCTTACGCCAGCATCGTGAACTTGGGTTATGCCTTCGCTTAATAAATGAGTGAAGGCTGCTTCTTGATAACGCCTTAACTGTTCGTTGCTGAGCTCTGGAATATGTTGCCAAATTAGGTTCATGGCCGTGTCGATAAGAATACCTGTGGGTTGGCCATTGGCGTCTTTGACTATTTCACCACCTTCAGGTGACTGGGTGTCGGCAGTAATGCCGGCCAGTGCTAAAGCTTTGCTATTGGCCCAGCCAGCATGGCCGTCGATACGTGCGAGCCATACGGGGCGATCACTAAGAACGGCGTCTAAGTCATGGCGGCTAGGAAAAGTTTGTTCAGGCCAGAGTACTTGATTCCAGCCACGGCCTAGCACCCAAGCTAGGTCTAAGTTTTGGTCGGCATAGTTAGCTACTTGCGCTACAGCAGCTGTACGGCTAGTAAGGCCGCGCAAATTGACCTCAAATTGGTTTTTACCCAGGCCAGCCACGTGGCCATGTGCGTCGATCAAACCAGGTAATACGACTTGGCCTGCAAGGTTGATATGTTTACCAGCACTGACAAGGCTAAGCAAACCTTCGTCGCCAGTAGCAACTATTTTGCCATCTTTAACAACCATAGCGGTGAAACGGTTTAAAACAGCTTGTTCACCATGGCCCGCAACAAAGGAATAGCCAGTAAAGTTATAATAAACCTTTGTTTTTGCCAATGTTGGGGTGGCAAAAAGAAAAGCAGCGGCTACGAAAACAGTGAATATGATTCTCATAAAATATACAGGATCTTATGTTATTGACTATTCCCCAATATACCTACTTTCTGCCATTTTTGCATTTCCCCCCGAGAGGTTAACATAACAATTACTGTAGGTAGCTCGTAGAGGGCAACAATGCGCCCTTGTTGATTTGGGTTGCGCGCAGGAAGGGCTCCGTTTTTTTGTTGATGAGTACTTAAGTTATAGCTTTGCCAAGAAGAATTACTGCCTCCAACAATAACAGCGTTATTGACCGCTAGGTGGCTAAATACACCTGTAGAGCCAGCTAACTTGTAGGCTTGGGGTGTACTTTCAGAGCTAAGTTGCCAGAGGCTAAGTTCATTGTTAGTTGCTAAGGGGTTGTTATAACGACTGGTAAGAGCGTAAAGCTGGTTGCTTACTGTTATTACTGCATGAATAGGTTGTGCAACCTTAAAGTGTCGCACGGTGTCATAAGTCGTGTCTTCCCACAGCCAAAGATCACCATTTCTTGTGCCCACATAAGGTTGCTGCTGGGTAAAGCCAATGGTAGAAATGCCAACTTGGTTTTCTAGTAGGCTGCGTGGCGGCTGCAACTTATATTCTTGATTGGTGGGGTACCAATATACCGAGCCGGTTTCCGTCGCTAACATAAGGCCATGGTCGGTGGCACGAACATGGCGAATAGGGTTAGCTTGAAATAACTGTGGTGGAGAAATATTAGCTTTGCCTAAGCGCCAGTGGTACAGGTTATGTTGGTCATAAAACCAAAGATTGTTGTTTCCTTGCCAGCTTATTTGCCATATACCATTAGGTTCGGGCAAGGTAAGTAAATGCAATAGTTCACCTTTTAGGTTATATATACCTATGTCTTGGCTGACACTTAAAGCTAGAGTGCCCGACGAAGAAAAATGTGCATCGTTAACTGCCCAGTCGCCTAACTTTATTTGCTCTACATTGTCGTTTGCAGGTGTGCAGCCTATGATAGAAAAAAACAGCAACAAGAGTAGCAGCAGGAAAAATAATGAATGCAAAGCTCTAAACAAGTGGCACCTAAGTGCTAACATTTGATTGGTGTATTTGTTAAGATTACCCGCTTCATTCATGTTGTTTACCTATGCTATGGATGAAAGCACCCTAGAATAAATGGATGTTGTCCTAATTCAGACAAATCAGTGGGCTTCTACTTGAGATAAACATTCGGTGTAGAAGTTCGGAGTTAACATTAAGCATGAAAATATTAATCATTGACCCGCAATTTATAACACGCTCTGGTTTAATTTACCTACTTACCAGTTATACAGCGGATGTAGCTATTTATGAAGCAACCGACTTAGATGTGGCTGAAAGCTACTTAAATAGTGGTGAGTCTTATGATTTGATTTTTACCGAGCTTGATTTGCCAGACGCAGAATATAAAGAAATTATTCCCCGTTTAGTTAACTTAGCTCCTAGTGCACACATTGTACTTTTCACTTGGCGCCAACACCGCAGCGATATTCATCATTGCTTTGGTCAGGGTGCGCGTAGCTACTTACGCAAAGACATTTCGGCCGAAGAAGTGAAATTGGCAGTGCATGGCTTATTACAAGGTAAAGATTATGTTCCGGAAATGTCGTCGGCTAACTACGACAGATTCCGTACCGACTCAGGACGCAAACTTTCTCCTCGGCAGCAAGAAATTATGCAGTTGCTGGCGCAAGGCTTATCTAATAAAGAAATTGCTCATATTCTTGGAATTACTGAAGGCACCATACGGGTTCACTTGTCGTCTATTTTCAAGGCGATAAAAGTGTCGAATAGAACAGAAGCAACCCTTTGGTATTTATTACGACAAAATAAAGTAGCAGGTTAAACAATGCGTTTAGAGGAGTTGCAGCGGCAATTAGAGCGGCAGCACCGAGCTCCAACAGAGCGTTGGAACCCCGCTTACTGTGGTGACTTAGACTTAATTATTAAAGCCAGTGGCGAGTGGCATTATCACGGCTCGCCTATTTTACGGTTGCCACTAGTAAAACTATTCGCTAGCGTTTTAGTGCATGAAAACAATGAATACTTCCTTGTTACGCCGGCAGAAAAAATAAGAATACAGGTAGAAGATCTGCCATTCTTAATTACTCAATGGCAGTATATAGACTCTGCAGACGGTCCAATTTTGCAAGTGGAAACAAACATTGGCGAGCGTTATTTAATTGGGCCGCAATACCCTGTGGTGCTAAATAATGGCACGCCAGCGGTAAAAATTCGCGACGGGCTACTAGCTCGTGTGCATCGAAATGTTTACTATCAATGGGCCGAACAGTTACAAAGGCATAATGAGCACGAGCAACCAGGTTATTACTTAATAAGTGGTGGTTGTCGTTTCTTCATTAGTGGTTTAGAGGTTTAAGGGAAGGGGTAAAGTCGCATTGACTACGGAGCATCAAATCGCGGTTTGCGTAGTATCGTCGGAAGCTGACTCGGCTAAAATGTTGCACACTATTTTTAAGTTTGTAGGTGAGCAAGCCAGCATATATTCCCTCGATTCATTAGAGCAGAAACTAAAACAAGCGCCGCAATTGCCGCTAGTTTCGGTAATTGATGATGCTGCAGCAAGCGCTGATTTATTGAAGCACTTCCCGGGCACGCCCTTTATTGTAACGGAGCGTGTTTCTAAAGATCTTATTAAACGTAACAACTGTGTGGGCGTGTTATCGAATAAACCAGGTTATGGTGAAGTAATTCGCTTGCTGCACTATGCGCAGGAGTATCATTCGCAAAAGCCCGATCAACAAAATATTTCGCAGGCATCTGCGTTAAGCCAGTTGGCGCGCACCTTAGTTGGCCAAAGTGCTGTTATGCGCTCGGTGCGGGAACAAATTGTGCAAGTGTCACCGTCGAATGCGAACGTGCTCATTCTTGGCGAATCAGGTACAGGTAAAGAAGTGGTAGCACGCGGCATTCATAATTGTTCAAAAAGAGCAAGAGGCCCATTTGTACCAGTGAATTGCGGAGCTATTCCTGCAGAGTTGTTAGAAAGTGAGTTATTTGGTCATGAAAAAGGTGCTTTTACTGGCGCTATAGGTGTACGCAAAGGGCGCTTTGAGCTGGCTCAAGGTGGCACCTTGTTTTTGGACGAAATAGGCGATATGCCGTTACCTATGCAAGTGAAGCTTCTGCGTGTGTTACAAGAGCGTGAATTTGAACGGGTAGGCGGTACTAGAACACTACAGGCCGATGTTCGCATTGTAGCCGCTACTCACCAAGGGCTTGAGGCTTTAATTAGTGAAGGTAAGTTTCGAGAAGACTTATATTATCGACTAAATGTTTTTCCTATCGAGATGCCGGCGTTACGTGAACGCGAAGGTGACATACCACTGTTGGTGAATGAGTTAGTTGAACGCATGCGCCAAGCTGAAGCGGTTGATTTACGCTTCACCGAGGCGGCACTTGGCTCGCTGGCTATTCATCGCTGGTCGGGCAACGTGCGTGAGCTTGCTAACTTAATTGAGCGTTTATGCATAACCCATGGTGGTCGAGTGGTAGATGTAAGCGACTTACCTGGGAAATACCGTGATGAAAATGCCGAGCCTTACAAGCCCGTTTACCCGGCCGAAATGCACGAGCGTGACGCATTAAATGCTATGTTTGCAGAAGATGAGTCGACGCTTGATGAAGTGCTGTACCCCGAAGGTTCTGGCTTGGTACCTGCCACCTTGCCAAAAGACGGCGTAGACTTAAGAGCCTTATTGGGTGACTTAGAAGTTGAGCTTATTCGCCAAGCGTTAGATCAGCAAGAATGGGTTGTTGCCCGTGCCGCTGAGTTGCTTGGTATGCGTCGCACCACCTTGGTGGAAAAAATACGCAAGTATCAGCTTACTCGCGATTAAGGTACCTTCCGCGCTTTTAATCCAATTAAGTTATTGATAAGCATAGATTAAAATGTGGCACGTTGGTTGCATCATAGTCTCTAGGTATATTTGGAGACGAATTTATGGCGCACACCTCAACTGTTACGAACTATACGCAGGCTTTGCCTGTGCAACAGCATCTTGTTGGTGGGGCAGGTTCACGCATACGCAGCTTGGTGCAAGCAATGCCAAATGGTGTGGTTTTGCTTGATGCCCGTGGTTATGTTCGTGAAGCGAATAAAGAAGCCACGCGGCTACTTGGCAATCAGCTAGAAGGTGAGCGCTGGCGCGATGTGATTAAACGTGCTTTCCGTCCGCAAGCTGACGACGGCCATGAAGTTTCACTTCGCTCCGGCCGCCGAGTGCGCCTGGATATTTCCTCATTAAAGCCCGAGCCCGGGCAGTTAATAGTATTAACCGACTTGTCTGAAACCCGCGCTTTGTTAGAGCGCATTAGCCATTTACAGCGTTTAACGGCTATGGGCCGTATGGTTGCTTCGCTTGCCCACCAAATACGTACTCCTTTGTCGGCGGCTTTGTTGTATGCAGAAAACTTGGGGCGTGATGATTTAAGTGTGTCGCAGCAACAAAAATTCGTCAGCAAAGTAACCGACCGATTGAAAGACCTAGAGCAACAAGTAAATGACATGCTGCTGTATGCCAAAAGCGGCGAGCAGCAAACGGTGTCACGCATTGCTGTAGCTGAATTACTGCATGCTGTAACCCTGCAAGTGCAACCTTTAGCGGAGCGCGAAGGGGTGCTGCTAGAAATAACGAATGAAGCCACAGCAGCAGAAATCATTGGAAATATGTCGTCGTTAACGGGTGCTTTGCAAAACTTAATTGTAAACGCCATTCAAGCTAGCGCTATCAATAAAACTATTTTTGTAACCGCACAAACCACCCAAGATGGACTTACCTTAACGATTGAAGATCAAGGTAGTGGTATTAAAACAGCTGATTTAAATCATATTTTCACACCCTTTTTCACGCGCAAGGCGCACGGTACTGGCCTTGGCTTAGCTGTGGTGAAAACCATATTGAATGCTCATCAAGGGCATATTTCAGTCACTAGTACAGAGGGCGAAGGAACGACATTCACGCTTGGTTTACCTCTTGCTGAAGCCGAGCGTAAGCAAGAATACGAGGAGAATTCTCATGAGTTATCATAAAAATGTTCTGCTTGTTGAAGACGACCTAGCATTACAAGAAGCCTTGGTCGACACATTAGAGCTAAATGGGTACAAGGTACGCACAGCAGACAGTGCAGAACAAGCATTGTTGGCAGTACAGAAGCAAATACCGGGGCTTATTTTAAGTGATGTGCAGCTTGGTGGTATTACTGGATTGCAGTTACTGACTAGCTTACAGCGCCAAGGCTATGACATACCTGTAATTATGATGACAGCGTATGCACAGGTTGACGATGCAGTGAAAGCCATGCGGCTTGGTGCGGTGGACTACCTAAGTAAACCCTTTGCCACCGAACAATTACTTGAATTATTAACGCGCTACGCGCCAAAGCCGAGTATTGACATAGTGCGCCCGGTGGTGGGCGACAAGTCGAGTGAAGACTTATTGCGACTAACCCAGCGGGTAGCCAGTACCGACGCCACGGTAATGATCACGGGGCCTAGCGGGTCGGGTAAAGAAGTATTAGCGCAGTTTATTCACCACTCTTCAAGCCGCAGCGACGGGCCCTTTGTTGCCATTAACTGCGCAGCAATACCAGAAAATATGCTAGAAGCAACTCTATTTGGTTATGAGAAGGGTGCCTTTACTGGTGCCGTGCAAAGTTGTGTGGGTAAATTCGAGCAGGCCAATGGCGGTACTTTATTACTTGATGAAATTACCGAAATGGACTTAGGGTTGCAGGCGAAAATTTTACGGGTTATTCAAGAGCGCCATGTAGAACGCCTAGGCAGCCGAAAAGAAATTAAGCTAGATGTAAGAATTATAGCCACCAGTAACCGTGATTTACGCGAGGCGGTTACTTCGGGTATCTTCCGTGAAGACCTGTATTACCGGCTAAATGTGTTTCCATTAAACTGGAAGTCGTTAGCTGAACGACCGGGAGACATTCTACCACTTACCGAGCATTTATTAGAGCGGCACTGCTCTAGGGCGGGTACTGAGCGTCCTTCGTTAAGCATGCAGGCACAAAAAAAGCTTGTGCAATACAGTTGGCCAGGGAACGTGCGAGAGCTAGAAAACGTTGTGCAGCGAGCGTTAATAATGCACTTAGATGGCCGCATTGAAGCGGAAGACATTATGTTAGATGAGCGCTTCCAAACCTTCGATATGCAGCAAACCGGAGCCGCCATTCCAGAACAGGTATTAGCCGGTGACAAAGACAATTTAGGTAATGAACTAAAGGTACAAGAGCAACAAATTATTTTAGATACGCTTGAGAAGTTTTCTGGCCGGCGAAATAAAGTAGCCGAGGCGCTTGGTATTAGTCCTAGAACCTTAAGATACAAGCTCGCTAAAATGCGTGACGACGGTATAGCCCTGCCTTAGCCTTTCGGCGCCCAGATAAGCCCAATTTAAAAGTTGGCACTTATTATGCATTAAACCTCTTATCTAAGAAGCTGTCGAGAAATTGACGGTAGCCAACGGTAAGAGGTTTTTTGTTATGAACGTGACTAATAATCCACTTTTAGCAGATATGCAAAGTATGCTCGCCGACATGCGAGCACAGCAAGGCGTGACACAATTACCTAACCAACCTAGCCAACAGGTTGAGCCAGTGGGCAACTCGTCGCGGGCAGACTTCGGTGCGATGTTGAAATCAGCTGTTGATAATGTGAATGGCTTACAGTCGACTGCTCGCGACCTGCAAACTCGAATAGAAATGGGAGACCCTAATGTGTCTCTGGCGGAAGGCATGATTGCGGCGCAAAAGTCGAGCATTGCTTTTGAAGCAGCGGTCCAGGTACGAAATAAGTTCGTAGAAGCGTACGAAAAAATTATGCAAATGCCGGTTTAATACTGGGGCTTAAGGAGATTGAACCATGGCTGAGTCAACAGATTTAATGATTTCAGATAATGAACTAGGTAACGACCCGAAAGATTCAGGTCGCAATGAAGAGCAAAAGTCTGGCTTTATGAGTGCTTTGGCGAATATTGATGTGATGCGCCAAGTGATTATAGTGCTTGCGCTTGCTATTTGCTTGGCTATTGCTGTGTTTATTATGCTGTGGGCCCAAGAGCCTGAGTATCGCCCGCTTGGCCGAATGGAAACCGATCAGTTAATTGAAACCCTCGACTTTCTCGATGCCAATAAAAAAGAATACAAAGTTGAAGGTAACACCGTATATGTACTTGAGCGCGATATTAGTGAAATTCGCTTAAGCATGACGCGTCAAGGTTTAGAGCCGGTACGTTCCTCGACCGGTGACGAAATGTTATTAAAAGACCCAGGTTTTGGTGTTAGTCAGCGCTTGGAAGGTGAGCGCTTAAAGCATTCTCGCGAGCAGCAGTTAGGGCGTATTATTGAAGAAATGCAGTCGGTAGCTACGGCGCGAGTACTATTAGCTTTGCCTAAAGACAATGTATTTACTCGCCGGGAACGGCCGCCAAGTGCCAGTGTGATGATTAAAACACGACGCCAGCAACTTTCCCGTGAAGAAATTGAAGCCATTGTTGATTTGGTTGCTTCGGCAGTGCCGCAGTTAAAACCTAACAATGTAACGGTAACAGATCAAAATGGTCGGTTACTGCATTCCGGCTCGCAAAATGAAATGTCAGCAGCAGCTCGGCTAGAATATGAAATTGAGCGCCAACGTGAACGTGAGTTTATGGAGAAAATAGACACAATTTTGGCTCCAGTTTTGGGCTTTGGAAACTATACCGCGCAGGTAGACGTAACCATGGACTTTACCCAAGTTGAACAAACACAGCGTTCGTACAATCCCGACTTACCTGCAATTCGTAGTGAAATGATTATTGAAGACAATAGCGTTGGTTCAGGTGCGGGAGGTATTCCAGGTGCCTTAAGTAACCAACCGCCATTAGACGCAAGTATTCCTGAGGTAGCCACGGCTGCTAATAATAGCCAAACCCGCGCGCCGGGCAGAAGTCACCGTGAAGAAACTAGAAACTATGAGTTAGATCAAACCATTAGCCATACACGTCAACAAAGCGGTGTGCTGCAACGCTTGAGTGTAGCAGTAACATTGGACTACAAGCGCAGCGTAAACGAAGATGGTGTTACAGTTCGTGAAGCCTATACTCAGGAAGAGTTAACAAGTATTCGGCGTATGCTGCAAGGTAGTTTAGGTTTTAATATGAATCGCGGCGATTCAATTGAGGTGGTGAGCTTTCAGTTTCTTGAAACACCAAGTTATGACGACGTGGGCATGCCTTGGTGGGAAGAGCCATGGGTGTGGCGCTTATTACGCTTAGTTGTAGGTGGTCTGGTTATTATTGTACTGATTCTAACCGTGGTTCGACCGATGCTGAAGAAATTAATATACCCAGAAGAGACCGGTGAAAGTGAGTTAGATCAGTTGTTAGCTTATGATAAAGATCTAGGTGATGAGACCATTGAGTTGTTGAGTCAGCAGTTTGATTCAGACTCGATTGGATTCGCTCCAGATGGTACGCTGAAGCTACCAGACTTACATAAAGATGAAGATTTACTTAAAGCGGTTCGGGCCTTGGTAGCAAATGAGCCTGAGCTTTCCTCTCAAGTTGTCAAAGCGTGGTTAAATGAAGATGCCTAATACAATGCAGCAAACGCGAAGTGTAGATGTCGCAGGCGATAAAGACCGCTCAAGCTATGATGTACACAAGCTTGATGGGGTTGAAAAAGCAGCCATTTTACTACTTAGCTTGTCGGAAGAAGACGCCGCCCAAATATTAAAGCACCTAGAGCCAAAGCAGGTGCAACGGGTGGGCATGGCAATGGCTGGCTTGGTGGAATTTAGCCAAGAAAAAGTAAACGCCGTACATAACTTATTCCTAGACGACATTCAGAAGTTCACCACTATTGGCTTTAAGTCGGAAGAGTTTGTACGTAAAGCATTAACTGCGGCGTTAGGTGAAGACAAAGCGGGCAACCTCATTGAACAGATCGTTATGGGTAGTGGTGCGCGTGGCCTCGACTCGTTGAAATGGATGGATTCAAAACAGGTGGCGACCATTATTCGTAATGAGCACCCACAAATTCAAACTATTGTTATGTCGTATTTAGAGCCGGAGCAGTCGGCAGAGATTATGTCGCAATTTACTCAGAAAGTACGGCTAGACTTGATGATGCGTATTGCTAACCTAGAAGAAGTACAGCCGGCAGCATTACAAGAACTAAATGAAATTATGGAAAAACAATTTGCTGGTCAGTCGGGTGCACAAGCTGCGAAAATGGGTGGTTTGAAAGCCGCGGCCGATATTATGAACTACCTAGACAACAGCGTAGAGCAGCCATTAATGGATGCAATTCGCGAGCAAGACGAAGAAATGGGTCAGCAAATTCAAGATCTTATGTTTGTATTCGAGAACCTTATCGATGTCGACGACCGTGGAGTACAAACCTTACTACGAGATGTTGAAGGCGAAACATTACAACGTGCTCTTAAAGCTTCGGATGAGAAAATACGTGAGAAATTCTTTAAGAACATGTCGAAACGCGCCGCTGAATTATTACGTGATGACCTTGAAGCAATGGGGCCAGTGCGTTTGGCCGATGCGGAACAAGCGCAAAAAGACATCCTGGCTATTGCTCGTCGTTTAGCCGATGCGGGCGAAATAATGCTTGGTAGTGGTGGTGGTGATCAGTTCGTATAATACAGCTGAGCACATTAGGTATTGAGGCGTAATATGAGCAATAGCAATTCCAAGTTATGGGATGTGCCAGATATAACAGAAAAGCCCAGGCCTGAGGATGAGCGTAAAAATGCGCTTAACATGCCTTTGCGCTGGGCCTATGAACCGCCTGAAGCCGAAGAAGAAATTGAAGAAGTAGCTCCTTTAACTGCCGAAGCACTTGAAGCAATTCGTGAAGCAGCCCGACTTGAAGGGTACGAAGAAGGTAAGTTAGAAGGTATTGCAGCGGGCCATACAGAAGGTTTTGAAGCTGGCTATGCTGACGGTGAAAAACTAGGTTATGCGGCGGGGGAAAAAACAGCTCTTGAAGCCACCGAGCAGCTTAATGAGTCGTTGTCGGCCCATTGGCAGGCGTTGTTTGAAGGTTTGCGACACCCTTTAAAGCAAGTTGACCAAGCGGTTGAAAACCAGCTGGTGCATTTAAGTATGGCTTTGGCTCGTGCTATTTGTTGGCAAGAAGTAACGCAGAATAATGAAGTTGTAAGAGAAGCCTTTAGGCGCGGCATTCAAGAATTAAGTATGACTTCGCAGCGAGTTGAAATTTATATTCACCCAGAAGACTTTGCTTTAATTGACGGACGTTGGGATGAAAAAACTCGTGCCGATAAAGGTTGGTTTTTTTATCAAGACGAAACAATTAGCCGCGGTGGTTGTCGCATACAAACACCATTAGTGGCCGTTGACGCTACTTTAGAAGCGCGCATGAACGATGTGTTTACTCAGTTGTTACATGGTGTTAAAGACGTGCCTGCTGATCTTAAAGCGGCTGCCCCTCCAATAAGAAATAATGACCCAACAACGCCAGAGCCAAAAACAGAATCAACTGTAGAGCCAGCTGCAGTGCCTAACCCAGTTGCTGAACAAGCAGCTCCTTTGGGCAGTGGTGAAGATGATGAGGGACAGCATGACCCTAGCCAATCGGATTAAAAAGTTCTCCAGTCGCATTCAGGATGCTCGGCCCCAAGTAGCTGGGCATTTAACTCGTGTAGTGGGTTTAACTTTTGAAGCGGTTGGTGTGCGTTCGGCTATAGGTTCACTGTGTGGCGTTGAAACTGCTTCGGGTGAGGTAACAGCCGAAGTAGTTGGTTTTGACGACGACGTTATTTACTTAATGCCCCACGACGACGCCCATGGCGTGTTGCCTGGCGCTCGTGTTCGGCCATTGTCTAATCAAGCGGGTATTCCTTTAGGCATGGAGCTGCTTGGGCGAGTAATTGATGGTGCGGGTAACCCATTAGACGGTAAAGGCCCGGTGGTTACGGGTAAATACGGCTTGAATGATCGAATTAAAATGAACCCATTGGTGCGACGCCCGATTCGGCAGCCACTCGACGTGGGCGTAACGGCTATAAATGGTTTGATTACTGTGGGTCAAGGCCAGCGTATGGGCTTATTTGCGGGTTCAGGGGTGGGTAAAAGTGTGCTTATGGGCATGATGACGCGAGGCACCACCGCCGATGTTATTGTGGTGGGCTTGGTGGGTGAACGGGGCCGTGAAGTAAAAGAATTTATTGAGGATATTTTAGGCGATGAAGGTATACAGCGATCAGTAGTAGTAGCCGCACCGGCAGATCAGTCGCCACTTATGCGTTTACGGGGTTGCGAAACAGCCGCACAAATTGCTGAATACTTTCGTGACCAAGGTTTGAATGTGCTGTTATTACTCGACTCGTTAACCCGCTATGCCATGGCTCAGCGCGAAATTGCACTTGCCATTGGCGAACCGCCAGCTACCAAAGGTTATCCACCTTCGGTGTTTGCTAAGCTGCCTGCTTTAGTAGAGCGGGCGGGTAATGGTGGCGAAGGGCAAGGCTCTATTACGGCTTTTTATACGGTATTAACAGAAGGTGACGATTTACAAGACCCTATTGCTGATGCCGCTCGGGCCATTCTTGATGGTCATATAGTGTTGTCGCGCGACCTAGCTGAGTCGGGTCATTACCCGGCTATTGATATAGAAGCGTCGGTGAGCCGGGTTATGCCCCAAGTTGTTAGCCCCGAACACCTACAGCATGCCATGGTTATTAAACAGCTTTATTCTACCTACCAACGTAGTCGCGATCTTATTTCTATAGGCGCATACACACAAGGCTCCGACCCTCGTATTGATAAGTCAATTCAAATGCTGCCGTTAATGGAGCGCTATTTACAGCAAGGCATGCGTGATATTTCCCCTTATGATGATTGTGTAACGGTGCTGGCGCAATTAGCCCAGCAGGCAAGTCATGGCCGTAATCAAGGTGCCGGACGATGAAAGACAACGCCCTAAAAATGGTATTAGAACTTGAGCAAAAGCGTGAAGACGAATGTGCTCGCGACTTTGGCCAAGCCCGCAGTCAATTAACTATGCAAGAGCGGCGGTTGGAAGGGCTAACCAATTACCGTACCGATTATTTGCACCAGGCAAATAACAAAGCCCAACAAGGTATGGGGTCGGCAAGCTTTGGTCGATATCACGCTTTTGTTGGCAAACTAGATGTAGGAATTAAGCAGCAACAAGAAAATTTAAAGCGTATGCAAACCCATGTGGAAGACCTGCGATTACGCTGGTTAGCTCAACAGCAACGGCGCAAGGCAATAGAATATTTGTTAGCCAAGCGTTTTAAAGCAGCTGAGCGAATAAAAAATAGTCAAGAACAACGGACTTCCGACGAATTTGCTATGCAAGGCTTTCTCCGCCGCAACCGCTCTTAGTGGTGTTCTGGCATATTCTTTGCATCTGTATGTTTGAAAGAAATTGCTTTTCTGTAACGTGCAAATAAAGCAGTAGCGTACTTTGAAACTTATTCACTGTTGGATGATGTGATTAACTATGCAAATACTTGATGTAAAAGTTCATACCGAGCCTAAATTAGCGCCGCAAGCTAGCAATCTTGGGGAAAACGTTGGTGAGCGCACTTCTCGTTTCGACGAAGCATTGGGGTCGGAGCAAGAGCGCCGAAGTATTGACGATCGTGGCCATAAGCCAGCGGCAACAATTGCCGATAACAGCAAAAAACAGTCGAGTGCGCATAGCAAAACAGAAATGGCTGTAGATAAGGGCGCGCTTAATTTGTTGGACAGTGAGAGTGAAATTGAGCCAATAAATAATTGGCATGACTTTTTACAAAGCGTGCATCAACCACGAGATAATGAAGCGCCAACCATGACTACCGGTCATACGGTTGTTGCTACTAGTCGGGCAAAAGTAACAACGCCGTTAACCCAAGCTGAAGCAAAAGAAGTGGCGGCATTACTAGACCAGCTAGGCATTTCATTAACGGCGCAAGAAAAGCAAGGCCTATTAGATAAAGGCGAACTGTCAGCTTCCTTAACCACCAAAGTAAACCAAGCGCTTGCCAGTGCGGGCCCTAACACTCAGCAAACCGAGCCACAGCAACGCCTTGCTTTGCTATTACCTGAGCAAGCACCTGTGGCGCAGCCTGTACCCGTAGCAAACGACGAAGCACCAATCATGACTACCGGTCATACGGTTGTTGCTACCAGTGGGGCAAAAGTAACAACGCCGTTAACCCAAGCTGAAGCAAAAGAAGTGGTGGCATTACTAGACCAGCTAGGCATTTCGTTAACGGCGCAAGAAAAGCAAGGCCTATTAGATAAAGGCGAACTGTCAGCTTCATTAACCACCAAAGTAAACCAAGCGTTTGCCAGTGCGGGCCCTAACACTCAGCAAACCGAGCCACAGCAACGCCTTGCTTCATTGCTGCCAGAGCAAGCGCAGGCTGCTGAACATACTCCAACAACTAGTGATACAGCGCCAACCATGACCACCGGCCATACGGTTGTTGCTACTAGTGGGGCAAAAGTAACAACGCCAGAAAGCTCGGCTATCAAGTCTTTTACGGAGCAGTTGCCAGCGGCCGAGCAAGAGCAACTTAGCTTAGCACTAGATGCGTTAGCTGAAGGTAACCCAGCAGAACTGAAAAAATGGTTGGCAAAACAAAACTTACCAAATGAATTGATGCAACCGCTCATGAGCTTAGTGGACGCAGCAGAAAGTGCCATAGCAGCGCTAACGTCTACTGAGCTTCAAAATGACGTGCAAGGCAACATGAAAGCCGGCTTAGCAGAAGTTCTTGCTGCAGCTGTGACCTTGGTTAAAACGGAAAAAGAAGCTGGTCGTGAGCCTATTGTAGGCCAGGAAGGGGAAAATAAACTTTTACAAACGTTGCAGCAATTAACGCAACGAGTAAGCACTAGCGAGGGAGCACCTACGAGCACATTAGTGCTGCAACAGCTGACACAACCACAAGAAAACAAAGTGCTGTTAGCTTTCTCGAGTACGGCTCAAGAATTGCGTGCTTTGGTGCAAGAAAGCCTTCGCGATGACAGCCAACTGCGTGGTGACAGCCGTGAATTACAGTTTATGCGTGGCGTAGAGCAGCAATTAAGCGGGCAGAGCCAAGTTGAGGGACCAAAAAACATCAACCCCAATTTTTTAGCAGCGGCCCAACAAGCTCAATTACAGCAGCCAACGGTAGCACAGCAGGCAGCGCGAGCAATGACCGCGCCAAGTCAGCTGGCTGAAACTGCATTTGAGCAGGCACGACAAAACCAGCAATATATAGACATAACGGGGCTGCAGGGGACAACGCAATTAAAAGATCAAGTTGCGCTCATGTTTAATAATAGAAGCCAGGTGGCTGAAATGCGTTTAGACCCACCTGAACTAGGGCGTTTGAACATTCGATTACAAATGACAGGCGAGCAGCAAGCGTCGGTTACGTTTCTTGTTAACACGCCGCAAGCCCGTGAAGCGATAGAACAGGCCATGCCGCGCTTACGTGAAATGCTAGAAGAACAAGGCATTCAATTAACCGACTCGAATGTACGTGATGAATCGTCGCAATTAGCCCGCGAAAGCCAACAACAAGGTAAAGGTGGTCAGGGCGGCGGCGGCTTGTCTGGTAATGATGAAAGCCAGCAACACGAAGAGGCAACCTATATAACTAAAGTAGACGTGCCGAAAGGGCAAATAGATTACTACGTTTAAAGAAGAGGGCTGTGTTAGCCTTAGTAAAGTAATTTTTGGAGAGCCTAACAATGGCAGCAGAAGTTGAAAATCAAGAACAACAAGCAGAGCCAGCAGCTGGTTTATCGAAAAAAATGCTGTTTATTATTATTGGTGGTGTTGTCGGCGTTATAATTATTGCAGTGCTGCTTTTCTTTTTTATGTTTGCTGGTAATTCAGCTGATACTAGTTCGCCAGAGCGCGGTGCAGTGGTGACAGGACCAGCGGCTGGCAATGCTTACTATGTAGCTTTACCGCGACCGTTTATTTTTAACGTGCCAGGGCAAAACCGCGACCGTTTAGTGCAAATATCAGTGCAGTTAATGGTGCGTGGCGGGGCAAACGATGATTTAGCACGACAAAACATTCCCATGATTGAAGGCGTACTACACCGCACGTTTTCTGCCGCAACAGCAGAAAGCTTGCAAACAAGTGAAGGGCGTCTTGCGCTGCGCGATGCAGCATTGAATGTAGTGCAAAATGCACTGCAAGAACTAACCGGAAGTCCAGTAGTAGAGGAATTGCTCTTTACTGGTTTCGTGATGCAATAGGTGGCTGAGCTATGGCTGTGAGTGACTTACTATCCCAAGATGAAATTGATGCCCTTTTACATGGTGTCGATGACGTTGAAGAGGAAGAAATAGAGACGTCGGGATCAGCCTCGGATGCGGTTGACTTTGACTTTTCTTCGCAGGACCGTATTGTTCGCGGGCGTATGCCAACGCTGGAAATTGTGAACGAAAGGTTTGCTCGCCATATGCGTATTAGCTTATTTAATATGATGCGTCGTAGTGNCCAACTAGCTTGAACATGGTGCGCTTTCGCCCTTTAAAGGGCACAGCATTAATAACTATGGAAGCGCGGTTGGTGTTTATTTTGGTAGATAACTTTTTTGGCGGTGATGGGCGTTACCATGCCAAAATTGAAGGGCGAGAATTTACGCCAACTGAACGTAGAATTATTCAAATGCTGTTAAAGCTAATTTTTGAAGATTATAAAGAAGCTTGGGCACCGGTTATGGACGTAGGTTTTGAATATCTAGATTCAGAAGTAAACCCTGCCATGGCCAATATAGTAAGCCCCACAGAGGTTATTGTTATCAGCTCATTTCATATCGAGCTAGACGGTGGTGGTGGAGACTTCCACGTGGCTTTGCCCTACTCCATGCTGGAACCAATAAGAGAATTGCTTGATGCAGGGGTGCAAAGTGACAAAGAAGACACGGACTTGCGCTGGAGTAAGGCATTACGAGATGAAATTCTAGATGTGCCGGTAGATTTGCGCGCAAAGTTATGTGAAACCGAGCTGTCGTTACGCGAAGTAATGGACTTGGAAGAAGGTGATATTATTCCAATTGATATGCCAGAAAACCTAACGGTATTTATTGAAGACTTACCCACATTTAGAGGGAAGTTAGGCCGCTCGAAAGACAGCTTAGCCATTAAAATAGCTGAAAAAATACCGCGGCCAGAAACGGTGAAGTCGGACATTCATATGCTAACCCGCGGCGGTCGTAGAATTGGCGGTGACGCAGAATTGCAAGAGCTAGAAAAAGATTTTGATCCAAAGGCACGCTAAGGTGCTAGGAGAGACCCATGAGCGATGATATTGATAATAAAAGTGGTGACGAAATGGACGATTGGGAAGCAGCATTAGCTGAGCAAGCTGCAACAGAAGGCGGCGTGCATACGCCTGAACTAGACGAATTGTCGGATAGTTCAGACCGACCAAAAGAAGAAACTGGTAAGTTAGACGCTATTTTGGATATTCCTGTAACTATATCCATGGAGGTAGGGCGTAGCCAAATAAGCATTCGAAATTTACTGCAATTAAACCAAGGCTCGGTTGTAGAGCTTGAGCGTATAGCGGGCGAGCCATTAGACGTACTAGTGAACGGAACGCTTATTGCTCATGGTGAAGTGGTGGTAGTGAATGATAAGTTTGGTATTCGCTTAACCGACGTAATTAGCCAAATTGAGCGTATTCGGAAGTTAAGATAAGATGCCCACGACAGAAGCTAGCAGTATAGGGGTGAAAGCTGCTCCTATTCTTTCTTGGGGTGATGTTGGCGCTACGTTGTTAATGCTAATGCTAGTGTTGGGCGTTATTATTGGTTTAGCATTATTGGCGAAACGCTTTAATGTTGGCATGCCAATGCAGCGCAAGCAGCACATTCGTGTATTAAGCACTACTATGGTGAGCACGAAAGAACGAGTAGTGGTGGTTAAAGCCGGTAATTCCTTGTTGTTACTTGGTGTAACCCCGCATAACGTAAACTTAATAAAAGAATTGCCTGCTGAATTCGAGGCTGAATTATTAAAGGAAAAGCCCAACTCCTAATGTTTGGCGCTTGTATGTGTATGCGCCGAGGGCAATAATGGGTCTATCACAACAATAACGGTGCACAACCGAATGAAATACCTTGTTCTAATTAGCTTGGCGCTTGCCGCAATTTTGCTACCTGATACCGGATTTGCACAACAGAGCGGTATTAGCGCCGTAACTGTGACCGCCAATGAAGACGGTTCACAAACATATTCAGTTACCCTGCAAATACTAGCGGTGATGACAGCGCTGAGCTTCATTCCAGCGTTGGTTATTATGACCACGTCGTTTACCCGAATAATTATTGTGTTGGCCATTCTTCGCCAGGCAATTGGGCTGCAGTCGTCGCCTTCAAACCAAATTCTTCTTGGCCTGACTTTGTTTTTAACGTTTTTTATTATGGCCCCCATTTTTAATCAAATTAACGAGGAAGCATTACAGCCTTATATGGCAGAAGAAATAATGCCCCTTGAAGCTGTAGAACGCGCTAAAGCACCTATAAAGGCTTTCATGCTGTCGCAAACGCGGTTAACGGATTTAGAAACTTTTTTAGATATTGCCGGCTACGTGGAAATTGACCGGGTTGAAGAAGTGCCCATGTCGATACTTATTCCTTCTTTTATTACCAGCGAGTTAAAAACAGCTTTTCAAATTGGCTTTATGATTTTCATTCCATTTCTAATAATTGACTTAGTAGTAGCTAGTGTACTTATGGCTATGGGTATGATGATGCTATCGCCAATGCTGGTGTCGTTACCGTTTAAACTTATGCTGTTTGTGCTGGTAGACGGCTGGAGTATGGTTATGCGAACACTAGCTGGTAGTTTCGGGTTATAGGTTTCAGTGTGTCAAATAAGGAGTAACGATGAGTCCTGAAGTTTTTGTCGACGTTTTCCGTGACGCCTTGTTCATGGTTGTTTTAATGGTTAGCGCAATTATTATACCAAGCTTATTAGTAGGCCTTGCGGTTGCAGTATTCCAAGCGGCAACATCAATTAACGAGCAAACCTTAAGCTTTTTACCACGCTTGCTGGTAACTATTTCAACAATAGGTTTTGGTGGTCATTGGTTTGTTCAGCAGCTAACGGAATTTACCATAGGAATGTATATGCGCATTCCTGAAGTTATTGGCTAATGGACGTTACGCTTGATGTTATTCTTACCTGGCTAGCACAACATTACTGGCCCCTTGTGCGTGTTGGTGGCATGTTCAGCACCATGGCGCTATTGTCTGGTCGCTCTGTTCCTGTGCGCTTAAAAGTAGTTATGGCAATAGCTATTACCTTGGGCATTACTCCCGCATTACCACCTGTTGAATACTCATTTGAAACGGTTTCTTTACTGGGCATGATAATTACTGCTCAGCAAGTACTTATAGGTATGATTCTAGGAATTGTGTCGGCTATGGTAATAAATACATTTGCCATAGCGGGGCAAATTTTAGGGATGCAAATAGGTTTAGGTTTTGCCGCAATGGTAGACCCAAGTTCGGGCCAGCAGGTGCCTGTAATTGCTCAGTTTTACCTGATGTTGGCGTCGCTTATGTTTCTTGCTTTTGATGGCCACTTAATGATGGTTCGTGTGGTGGTTATGAGTTTCGATGCAATTCCAATAGGTCCGCGTGGGCCAGACGCAGACGCGTTTTTTCATATTGCCACTTGGGCTAGCTGGATGTTTGCAGCTGGCATGACCTTCGCTTTATCGGCGGTTGTTTCTATTCTGGTTATGAACTTAGCCTTTGGGGTAATGACTCGGGCGGCGCCACAGTTAAATATATTCAGTATTGGTTTTCCGATTAAGCTAGTGTCAGGGCTACTGGTACTTTGGTTGACTATAGGTAACTTTGTTGTTCACTTCGAAAACCAGTGGAATCGCGGAATTGACGCGCTTTGTTTTATTCTCAGTGGCCAATGCTAGGAGTAAGCAATGAGTGATGACGGTCAGGAACGCACAGAAGAACCCACGGCGAAAAAACACCAACAGGCCAAAGAGAAAGGCCAAATAGCTCGTTCTAAAGAATTAGGAACCTTGGGTGTGTTGTTGTCGGCTGCACTGGCTTTAATTATTGCTGCACCCTATTTTGCGTCGGGCTTAGAAGAAATTATGACCATGCAATTCACTCTTGACCGCGAGGCTGGCTTTGATCAAAGCGTGATGTTTAAGCTGTGGCCACAAGTAGGGAAGGTTTTGCTTGTGCCCATGTCGATATTTTTTGGCATTGTTGTTTTTGGTGCTTTCATCGGCAACATTATGCTGGGTGGTTTTAATTTCTCTATGGAAGCGGCAAGTCCTAAACCTTCGAAAATGAACCCGTTGAAGGGCTTAAAGCGCATGCTTGGGCCACAAGCGTTGGTAGAGCTACTGAAAGGCGTGGGAAAGTTTTTTGTTATCGCTATTTGTTCCTATTTTTTATTGAAGTGGCAATTCCCTAAAATAATTAGGTTGTCGGAAGGTATTCAGCCGGTTATTTTTGCCGACGCTTTGAAGTTGGTAGCTTTCCTTTTTGTGTTGCTTGTTCTTAGCTTATTGTTAATTGTGGCTATAGATGTGCCATATCAGTCGCACAAACACCACAAAGAATTAAAAATGACCATGCAAGAAGTAAAAGATGAACGTAAAAACGCAGAAGGTAACCCGCAAATAAAGGCTAAAATGCGGTCGATGCAAATTTCTATGTTAATGCGGCGAATGATGCAAGACATACCGCAAGCCGACGTGGTGGTAACTAACCCGACGCATTTTGCGGTAGCTTTAAAATACGACCCCCATGGCCGCGATGCGCCGCGTGTGGTAGCAAAAGGCTCTGACGACTTAGCCGCCCGTATTCGTGAAGTGGCCACCGACGCAAATGTACCCTTATTAAGTAACCCACCTTTGGCGCGTGCCGTTTATTATACCACTGAGCTTGGCCATGAAATTCCAGAAGGTTTGTTTATGGCGGTTGCGCAGGTACTTGCCTATGTATATCAGTTGCGTGACTTTAAACTTGGCCGTGGCAAACGACCGAAAAAACCAAGTAACAAACTACCTATTCCCGACGAGCTGCAGTTTGATGAGGAAGGCGAACTGCCGTCAGAAAATTAGTTTGCAGGCTTATTTGCCCCATAATGGCTGTTCCGTTATGATTCGGCCGTTCAGACCTACTGGAGATAAAAGGTTTTATGGCACATCATGTTTTGCAGCTGGCACTTGCACAGCTGAACTTTAAAGTTGGAGATCTTGCTGGCAACTTGTTAAAAATAGAAACCGCAATTCAAAGCACTACTAACTGTGATCTTTTCGTATTTCCTGAACTAGCTTTAACCGGTTACCCTCTGCAAGATTTAGTGAACCGCCCAGATCTTTATATTGAGCTTGAACAAATAACTGCACGGCTATTAGAGCTTTCCCACCAACAGGCATTCTTAATAGGATTGCCCGTTAGAGAAAATGGCGCAACGTATAATGCGGTGTCGCTATTTTCAGCTGGCCAAATACTGGCTACTTATTACAAGCAGAACCTGCCTAATTACGGTGTGTTTGACGAAAAACGCAATTTTACGGCCGGTGCCGAGCCTACGGTTATTGACTTTAAAGGCCATCGATTAGGGTTGTTGATTTGCGAAGACCTATGGTCGGCTGAAGTGGTAGAACAAACCTGCGCGGCTGGAGCCAATGTAATTTTAGCGGTTAATGCATCGCCCTACGAAATAAATAAGTATAAACAACGTATGGCTATTTTAACTGCTCGCTGCCAAGAAAATAAGGTGCCTTTAATATATGTAAATGCCATTGGTGGCCAAGACGAGCTAGTGTTTGACGGCAATTCAGTTGCACTTGATCAGGCAGGGAAACTTTGTGTGCGTTTACCCCATTGTGAAGAGCGTATTGGTCACGTTGTTATTGAAGCAGGGCAAATAGCACCGGGGCAAATAGCGCCTGAACTATCTGAACACGCAGCAACCTATGAAGCTTTAGTGCTGGCGGTTCGCGACTATGTTAATAAAAATGGTTTCCCTGGAGTTATTTTAGGTTTGTCCGGTGGTATTGATTCTGCTTTAACCCTAGCAATTGCAATCGATGCGCTTGGGGCCGAAAAAGTGCATACAGTGATGATGCCGTACACTTACACAGCAGAAATAAGCATTGAAGATGCGAAAAAACAGGCGATAGACATGGGCTGTGCCTTCGACATTATTCCCATTAAGCCAATGGTTACTTCGTTTATGGCAGAGTTAACTCCCTTATTTGCGAAGACAGCACGCGACACCACTGAAGAGAACCTTCAAGCTCGATGTCGTGGCACTGTGCTTATGGCGCTGTCGAACAAATACGGTAAGTTACTACTTACTACAGGCAACAAAAGCGAGCTGGCGGTAGGCTATTGCACCTTATATGGCGATATGTGCGGCGGCTTCGGGCCAATTAAAGATATACCTAAAACCTTAGTGTATGACCTATCACGTTATCGGAACAGCTTGGGGCTGGCTATTCCAGAGCGTGTGATTGTGCGCCCACCGTCGGCAGAATTAGCTCCTGATCAAAAAGATGAAGACTCGTTACCTCCTTACGATATATTAGACGGTATTATAGACGGCTATGTTGAACAAGATATGAGTATAAGCATGTTAGTAGCACAAGGTTACCCAGAAGAGCATGTTATTCGTGTTATTCAGCTTATAGAACGTAATGAGTACAAACGCCAGCAAGGTGCCGTGGGGCCAAAAGTAACCAAGCGGAACTTTAATAAAGACCGACGTATTCCTATTACCCATGGTTACTTGCAAACCATGTTGGCGTCGTATAAACAAACAAGGGTTAGTGATGAAGAAAATTGAAGCGATTATTAAGCCGTTTAAGCTTGATGACGTTCGTGCGGCGTTGTCGGACGAAGGCATTGCCGGCATGACCGTAACTGAAGTAAAAGGCTTTGGCCGGCAGCGTGGGCATACGGAATTATACCGTGGTGCCGAATACATGGTAGACTTTTTACCGAAGGTGAAAATTGAAATAGTTGTTGCTGATGACGACGTTGATCGCTGTTTAGAAGTCATTGTTGAAGCAGCCCAGACGGGTAAAATTGGCGATGGAAAAATATTTGTCAGTGACGTGCGGCGGGTTATTAGAATTCGTACCGGCGAGGAAAACGAAGACGCAGTGTAAGCTGCGCCTTCGATATAAAGCATAGTTAAAACAGACTAGCCACGTGAGTTGGCAAAATTAGCCTGCAGGATGCCTTTGGCGTCTTCCGACTGTTCCGTTAAACCTAATTGCTGGTAGCTATGAACCATTATTTCTAACGCTTGTTTCTGCTCAGGCGTGTTCGGGTGTGCTTCTAGTATTGCTTTAGCTCGGTTGGCTGCCGCAAGAAAGGCACCTCGGCGCTGGTAATATTCCGCCACGCTAAGTTCATGCTTGGCTAAGCGGGAACTTAAACCAATCATTCGTGCTTGGGCGTCGGCTGCATAGGCGCTGCTTGGATATAAGCGTAACAATTCGCCAAACTCTTCGAAGGCACGTTGTGCATAATAAGGCGAACGGTCGGACCGATCGATATTAAACATATCTTGAAAAATACTGAATTCGGCCTGTTGGTAAACTAAACCTCGCATATAACGAACATAGTCTAAATCGGCATGATTTGGGTTTAACTGCAAAAAACGGTCAATATGCGACAGCGCTTTGTCTTGGTCGCCAATTTTGTACAGTGCATAAATCAAGTCTAATTGAACTTGTTGAGTGTATGGACCAAACGGATACCGAGTACTCATAGCTGTTAAAAGCTGAGCTGCTTCAGTAAAACGCCCTACGTCGAGGTACACTTGCGAGGTTTCGTACATATGTTCGATAGTGCTACGCTCAATTATCTGTTCTTTAGGTTTTGAGGAGCACCCACTAAGAATAACAACGCTTGCGAGCACAGCCGCAACAACTAATCTCATGCTTTTATCCAACCTTAATTATTATTTCACTGGGATGAAGCTGCCCATCGGGGTAAACTTAAATCAATTAACTGATTGTAACGTACCGAAACGAGGATGCACAGCGCAAGTTATATGACAAATCAAGTTCGCGAGACCGCAATAATACCCGAAGAGGCGCTAGGCCTTCGATTTGACCAAGCATTAGCAAGTATGTTCCCTGAGTTTTCTCGCTCGCTGCTAAAAAAATGGGTTCAAAATGGTGCGATTACATTAGACGGAGTTGTAGTTACTAAACCCCGTGAAAAAATAGTTCCAGGGATGGAAGTTACAATTGCAGCAGAGCAGCCCGTAGAAGTTGAAAACAAAGCACAAGCCATCGACTTAGATATTGTGTACGAAGACGACGCTTTATTGGTTATTGATAAACCAGCAGGGCTAGTGGTGCATCCAGGCGCTGGTAATACCGACGGTACTTTATTGAACGCGCTATTGCACCATTGTGCCGATTTAGAACAGCTTCCACGTTCAGGCATAGTGCACCGACTCGACAAAGAAACCAGTGGTTTAATGGTGGTGGCGAAAACGATGGAAGCCTACGCGCGCTTAACCAGAGCACTTAAAGCGCGTAACGTGATTCGGGAATATGAAGCGGTGGTGGTTGGCGTATTAACTGCCGGAGGCTCGGTGAATGCTGCAATTGGTCGCCATCCTTCTAAGCGCACCCACATGGCAGTGTTAAAAACAGGGAAAGACGCTACCACACATTATCGTGTTATTGAGCGTTTACGTGCCCACAGTTACCTGCGGCTACGGTTGGAAAGCGGCCGCACTCACCAAATACGGGTGCACATGGCGCATATTAAACATCCCATAGTGGGAGACCCGCAATATGGTGGCCGACCGCGCCCCCCGGCAAATGTAACTGACGAGCTAGCATATTTACTGCGTAGCTTCCCACGCCAAGCATTGCATGCGGTGCATTTGTCTTTTGCTCATCCGGTTAGTGGCGAAATGATGGCCTGGACCTCGGCATTGCCTGCCGACATGCAAAAACTAATTAAAGCGTTGCGCTTAGACAAAGAGGAACATATTTAGTGATTAGAGGTATTGAACCTAATTGGCAAGTAAGCGCCAAGGTTAGGGGGATAACTACGTTTCGCTCTGGCGGGGTAAGTTCTGCACCTTATGAATCATTAAATTTAGCTTTGCATGTGGGCGACGAACCAACAGCGGTGCTAAGCAATAGGCAGCTAGTTAACCAGCAGTTGAACTTGCCCAGTGCACCGCGTTGGTTACACCAAACCCATGGCGCCGACATTGTGACAGTGACAGGGCAGGAATTTTCTTGCCCGCCCGAAGCAGACGCGAGTTATACCCAAACAGCCGGGCAAGTATTGGCAATAATGACAGCTGATTGCCTACCTTTGTTTCTTGCTAATTCCACAGGAACTGAAATTGCCCTGCTACATTGTGGTTGGCGTAGTGTAGCCAACGGTATTATTGAACGCGCTGTAGAAAACTTCGATTCGCCACTGCACACTTTGCATGCTTGGTTAGGCCCGGCTATTGGGCCCAACAATTTTGTTGTGGGTGAAGACGTAAAATTGGCAATGACACAGTTAAGCCCAAGCTACGCTAATCATTTTAAAGTTTCTAATGACCGTTGGTTGCTGGATTTATTCGGCTTAGTGACAAGTGAGTTAAACCGCGTGGGTATAAACCATGTGGGCATTAGTGGCCTATGCACTGTTGAGCATGCAAGCCGCTTCTTTTCTTATCGGCGTGACGGTCAAACTGGACGCATGGTGTCGTTACTCTGGTTAGAAGCTTAGTTAGAAACGCTTCCTATTGTTTACTTTTCAACCTTGAAAAACCTATCGAATGTACCCACATATAAGTTAATAAAGTTTTAATGTGAGGTTACGTTATGCGTTTAGATCGCTTTACTAGTAAATTCCAACTTGCTATTTCCGATGCCCAGTCTTTAGCACTAGGCCGTGATAACCAATTTATTGAGCCGGTGCATTTAATGACCGCCCTCCTTAACCAAGAAGGTGGTTCGGTGCGGCCGTTATTGCAGTTGGTTGGTGTAAATTTAAACAATTTAAGAGCACAGCTTTCCAAAGCTATCGCTGAATTACCGCAAGTAGAAGGCACAGGCGGAGAAGTTCAGCTTTCAGCTGCTACGGGTAATTTGCTTAACCTTTGTGATAAGTACGCGCAAAAGCGCAATGATTCCTATATTGCTAGCGAAATGTTTGTCTTAGCCGCGGTTGAAGACCGTGGCAAGCTAGGCGACATTTTAAAACAAAATGCTGTAACAGCAGCAAGTATTGAAAAAGCCATTGATGATATTCGTGACGGCCAGAAAATAGACGACCCTAACGCGGAAGAACAGCGTCAAGCCCTAGACAAATACACGATCGATCTGACTGAGCGAGCAGAGCAGGGCAAATTAGACCCTGTGATTGGTCGCGATGAGGAAATTCGCCGCACCATACAAGTGTTACAGCGTCGAACCAAAAACAACCCGGTTCTTATTGGTGAACCAGGGGTGGGTAAAACGGCTATTGTTGAAGGTTTAGCTCAGCGCATTGTAAATAATGAGGTGCCTGAAGGTTTAAAACGTAAGCGGGTGTTGTCACTCGACTTAGGTGCATTATTAGCGGGAGCGAAATACCGTGGCGATTTTGAAGAGCGGTTAAAAGCCGTTTTAAATGAGTTACAAAAAGCCGAAGGGCAAATCATTCTCTTTATTGACGAACTACATACGGTTGTAGGCGCGGGTAAAGCCGACGGTGCTATGGACGCGGGCAATATGCTTAAACCAGCCTTAGCCCGAGGTGAATTACACTGCGTAGGGGCAACAACCCTCGATGAATATCGCGATTACATTGAAAAAGATGCAGCCTTAGAGCGCCGATTCCAGAAGGTTTTAGTGGAAGAGCCTACGGTTGAAGACACTATTGCAATTTTACGTGGGCTAAAAGAGCGCTATGAACTGCATCATTCAGTAGAAATAACGGACCCAGCTATAGTGGCAGCGGCTTCTTTATCACATCGTTATATAAGTGACCGACAGCTACCCGACAAGGCAATCGATTTAATTGACGAAGCGGGCTCTAGCATTCGTATGCAAATTGACTCGAAGCCAGAAGAGCTTGATCGTCTCGAGCGCCGCATGATTCAGCTTAAACTTGAGCGCCAAGCGTTAAGTAAAGAAAAAGACGACGCCAGTAAGAAGCGCCTAGAGGCACTCGAAGCTGAACTTGCTGAGCATGAATTAAGTTATGCTGATCTTGAAGAAATATGGAAAACTGAAAAAGCGGCATTGCAAGGTCACCAGCATATTAAGGAAATGCTTGATCAAGCCCGTACTGACTTGGAAATATCACGTCGGGCAGGCGATTTAAACCGTATGTCGGAATTGCAATATGGACGAATTCCCGAGTTAGAGCGTCAACTAGATCTTGCCTTACAAGCTGAAATGCAAGATATGAGCTTGCTACGCAACCGTGTAACAGAGGAAGAAATAGCTGAAGTACTGTCGCGTTGGACAGGTATACCCGTAGCCAGAATGTTAGAAGGCGAACGCGACAAATTGCTGCGTATGGAAGAAGTGTTGCATGACTCAGTGGTAGGTCAGCAAGAAGCGGTTATTTCTGTGTCGAATGCAATTCGACGCTCGCGGGCTGGCTTGAGTGATCCTGATCGACCTATAGGTTCGTTTTTGTTCTTAGGGCCAACAGGCGTAGGTAAAACAGAGTTAGCCAAAACCTTGGCACGCTTTATGTTCGATACGGAAGAAGCCATGGTTCGTATCGATATGTCGGAGTTTATGGAAAAGCATTCTGTCGCCCGTTTAGTAGGAGCACCTCCTGGTTATGTGGGTTATGAAGAAGGTGGTTACTTAACGGAAGCAGTTCGTCGTCGGCCTTATTCAGTTATATTGTTAGATGAAATTGAAAAGGCTCACCCCGATGTATTTAACATCTTACTGCAAGTATTAGACGATGGGCGCTTAACTGATGGTCATGGTCGAACGGTCGACTTCCGCAACACGGTAATTATTATGACGTCGAACTTAGGTTCGGAGTTAATACAAGAAAATGCCGGTAGTATTGACTATGATGTAATGAAAGCAATGATAACTGAGGTGCTAGCGCAGTCGTTTCGCCCCGAGTTTTTAAACCGCGTTGATGAAACAGTAGTGTTCCATCCGTTAGCAGGCGAGCATATAAAACGTATTGCTACTATTCAAATACAACGTTTATTAGACCGCTTGGCAGAACGCGATTTAATAATGGAGTTAACAGACGCCGCTATGGAGCAACTAGCAGAAGCAGGCTTTGACCCTATGTTTGGTGCTCGACCATTAAAACGCGCAATTCAGCAGGAGTTAGAAAACCCACTTGCACAACGGATATTAGCAGGTGAATTTAATGCCGGAGATACGATTAATGTCGACCGAGGTGACGGTGCTTTAACCATAACTAAGCTGAAATAACGACTGAGAAAACAAGGATGAACTTGTGTAGACTGTGATACCCTAATTGGGTATCACAGTCTTCTTATTTGGGATTCTATATGACAGTTCAACAACAACGGGGCTTAAAGCGCCGCGGTATTTATCTATTACCGAACTTATTAACAACAGCGGGCCTTTTTTCTGGCTTTTATGCCATTGTGGCATCAATGAATAGTGACTTTCATCAAGCTGCAGTAGCTATTTTTGTTGCTATGGTTTTTGACGGACTAGATGGCCGTGTTGCTCGCTTAACAAATACTCAAAGTGAGTTTGGTGCCGAATATGACAGCATGGCAGATATTGTCTCATTTGGTGTTGCCCCTGCCTTAGTAGCTTACAACTGGGCATTATATGATTTAGGCAAACTAGGTTGGTTGGCTGCGTTTATATTTGTAGCGGGTGGGGCATTGCGTTTAGCACGCTTTAATGCAGCTTTAGGTTCAGCCGACAGTAATTTTTTTCAGGGCTTAGCAATACCTAGTGCTGCTGCAATTGTAGCTGGCATGGTATGGGTTGGAGCAAGATATGAAATTAACCCTGATAATATTTCTTGGTTAGTGGCATTGGTTACTATAGCGTCAGGCTTGCTTATGGTGAGCAACTTTAAGTATCACTCATTTAAAGACGTTGATTGGCGCGGCAAGGTAAACTTTGTTGTTATTCTACTTATAGTGCTAGCCTTTGTAGTGGTTGCCACTGAACCAGCCTTGGTTTTATTTATACTATTTGTTGCTTATGCTGTTTCTGGGCCTGTATTTACCATTAAAAATGCTGGTAAGTTAAAACTGGAAGACGTGATTGGCGATAGTAAAGACGACGACGCCGACTTTAAACCGGAAGATAAGAAAGAATAATTGTAGTTATTTTGTTGTGGAAAGGGCGGTTTTTAATGAAAACTGCCCTTTTTTTATACGCTTCGAGCATAAAGTCAGCAGTCAGAATAAATAATTGAAAAAGGGCTTGATCAAACCGCGGAGATCTCTATAATTCGCTTCCGTTGTCAGGCACAAACCTAACAACAGGCACGAAGCAAGCGGAAAGAAATAAAGATCGAAA
>NZ_JAMFTN010000025.1 GCF_023922585.1 Aliidiomarina quisquiliarum | reverse complement strand
GCTGAGTGAGCACTTTTGTGGATCACTTTGTAGTCGGCGTCTGAAGTATAAAATTAGCTAAGGGTGGATCACTTTTACTCCGTTGTTTTTAGGACAAAAGTGGATCAGTTTTCACCCGTTGTTGACAACTCCACGATTATAGACTCTTTTTGCGACACTCCTGTTTTTACTATCACTGATTTATTAAGTGACAATATACACATAGATACAGTTGTTTTGGCTACAGAAAGACATACTGAAAGTATGATAGAGGATTTGTCGAAAGCAAACTTGCTAGGGGGGCTTGACATTATACCATTCGATCCTGAGTGTACTCAGACTTATTTTAAATAGTATAACTAGTTGTTGTTTTGTTAAACCTGTAATTTTAACAAAGCAACATTTCCCAAAGTTAACTTTTTGTTATAGATATTCGACAAATTTTTTGAAGTTGTTAAAATATATCGTGCTGCTGTACAGTCTTGAAATTTTAAGCTGTGCATTTTTGCGAATTTTGTCGTAGCGTTCCCAGTGGTTTAGAACTTCATCTAATACTTCATTCAGCTCCTCCAAACCATTGTAAGAAATGTAGTCTTCCCCATCCACAAAGCCCGCTGGATAAGTGCCGCGCTCTGATACTAATAGTGCACCATGCCCTATAGCCTCAAATACTCTGGCATTGCTTTTATAGTGTTGGTTATTATCGCCATAGGTATTGACCACTACTTTCGTTCGCTTTAGCTTTTCATGCAGCGTCTCTGCAAAAACTGGCGCTTTGATTAAACTTAAGTAATCACTTAATGACTCTTCCGCACTTTTATTGGCTACTTGCAAGTAAACTTCAATTTTGTCATTGCCATGTAATTTTCGTTTCAAAAGCCCTTGAATCACTTTCTTTCTATTTTGGAATATACTCTCTAAATACTGTCCGTAGAAAAGTATGTCAATATCTCGCTCCGAACCTACGCTATTTTTCAACCATCTATTAGGTATTCCCGGTTGCAACTCCAAAGCAGGGATGCCGTTTAGATTCCAGTGATTCACAAAGGGTCTGTGTAATGATGTATGACCATGATATTCAGGAAATGTCATGGCATATTCCTTAATGTACGAGTTCCAGCAAATATATCGAATATTATCTTTGCCATATATGGCAATAAGCTCTTTGATAAAGTCTGTATCAACAAATGGAGACATATCAAAAATAACATCAGGTTGTACAGACTCAATTTGAGCTAGTCTTATATTGCGAAGGGAGCTATCGTCAGGCAAGTTGTTCTCTTTAGCCCAAAGGTTTTGTACACGTCTGTAGTCCCAGATGTTAAAAAAAGTACTGTCATCAGTATTTACTGGAGGATCAAGGATGTATGACTGATAGTAACCATGTTGACGTAAATGATCATTGAGTTGCGTAAATGTTAGCTCAGGTTGATCACCGGGCTTAAAATCCTTCTCATATTGACGAGCATACCCTGAGTATATGTGAAGAGATTGATAGAATTTTGTCATAGGTTACTTTTATGTTGAGAAGTCTACACATCGAAGTGATGTACAATATTATTAAATAATATAGCGATAGGTACGATAAAGAACAAGATGTTAGACATTTTATTACTTTACCAAAAGTGACTACAAACGAGGAAAACTTCAGTGGTTGCGATAAATGCTTTCAAAGGTGAATAAATGAGTTTATTGAAGTTTATAGATTTCCCCCCACTCGGTGATGAACGGGGTTCTTTAGTTGCACTTGAGGGTAACAAAAACGTACCATTTACTATCAAGCGAGTATATTACATTTTTGATACAAAAAAGGGTGTCAGCAGGGGCTTTCATGCGCATAAAAAACTACAGCAAGTGGTAATTTGTATTGCTGGCAGCTGCCGTATGGTAGTAGACGATGGAGCAACTCGTGAAGAGGCTTGGTTAAATTCGTCCTTAAAAGGGCTTTTGATTAATGGCTTCGTATGGAGAGAAATGCATGACTTTAGTGATGACTGCATTTTGTTGGTACTCGCAAGTGAACATTATGATGAAGCAGATTACATTAGAAACTACGAAAACTTCTTAAAGGAGGTTAGTTAGTGGTTTTCATACATGAATTATCTGATGTGCAAAGTGAAAGTATTGGCGTGGGTACATCAATTTGGCAATATTGTGTTGTCCTTCCAAAGGCGGTCATAGGAGACAATTGTAACATTAACGCGCAGGTTTTTATTGAGAATGATGTCATTATTGGAAGTAATGTAACTATTAAGCCTGGCGTTCAGTTATGGGATGGAACGAGGGTAGAAGATGATGTGTTTATTGGCCCAAATGCAACTTTTACCAATGATTTGTATCCACGGTCTAAACAACATCAATTTAAGCTCGCTGGTATAACCATTCGCTCAGGAGCAAGCATTGGTGCAAATGCAACCATTTTACCTGGCGTGACAGTAGGCGCAGGAGCATTGGTAGGTGCAGGCGCAGTGGTCACTAAATCCGTTCCTGAAAATGCTATTGTTGCTGGTAATCCTGCGAAAATAATTAGGTACCTTAAATGATTCCATTTTTAGATTTGAAATCTATAAATCAACAATATCGTGATGAATTAATTTTAGCCGTAAGTAAAGTTATTGACTCGGGTTGGTATATTGGGGGATCTGAGCTAAACAGTTTTGAGTACGAGTTTGCATCGTACTGTGGTGCCAAACATGCAATCGGCGTTGGAAATGGGTTGGATGCTTTGAGTTTAACTATTCGAGCATGGATTGCTATGGGAAAACTTAAAGAAGGAGATGAAGTAATTGTTCCTTCAAACACGTTTATTGCGACTATTTTGGCCGTCACCGAGCACAAATTGACTCCCATACTTGTTGAGCCAGATCCAAAAACATATAACCTTTGCCCTTATAAGCTGAAGCGAGCTATTACCAATAAAACGCGATTAGTTATGCCAGTTCACTTGTATGGTCGAGCTGCTGATATGCCAGCGATAATGGATATTGCTAACAAATATTCACTTTTGGTTTTGGAAGATGCGGCACAAGCCCACGGTGCAGAGCTGCATGGGAAGAGAGTTGGCACTTGGGGAGATGCTAGTGGCTTTAGTTTTTATCCTGGCAAGAACCTTGGTGCGATAGGTGATGCGGGCGCTGTTACAACTGGGGACAGCGAGCTAGAAACTATGATTCGGTCTTTAGGAAACTACGGAAGTACTCGTAAGTATGAGCATAAATACCAAGGTGTGAATAGCAGGCTGGATGAGATACAGGCTGCTGTTCTGCGTGTCAAGCTGAAATACTTGGATATCGAAATATCTAAAAGACGCAAAGCGGCTAAAATTTACTTGGAGCATATCCATAACCCACTAATTTATCTTCCTGAACTAGGTAATAAAGACAATGTTTGGCATTTGTTTGTGGTTCGAACAGCAAAGCGAGCAGAGCTACAGCAACACTTAGAAAAACATAATATTCAAAGTTTGATTCATTACCCAATACCTCCTCATCGTCAGGGTGCTTATAGACAAACTGGCAAGGTTAGCTATCCACTTACCGACTCTATACATAATGAAGTATTAAGTTTGCCTATGGGCCCCACCTTGCCAATTGATGATATCGAGTATATATCTGCTATTTGTAACGATTTTCGTTAGTTTCGTAGTGTATTAACAGTAGGTTAAAGTGTAGCTGCAGAACTCTAAGACTTATATTGAGATAGTTAAAAATGATAATTAAAATAAAGGTAAGTAAATGCCAAATGAGTCCCCTGTAGTTACAGTAATTATCCCCAGTTTTAACCATGCGCAGTTTATTAAAGAAACTATTTTAAGCGTCATTAATCAAGACTATAAAAAGATAGAGCTACTAATTATTGATGATGGCTCTTCTGATGCTTCAGTTGAAGTAATTCAGAGGTTATCTGAGCTGTGCCACGCAAGGTTTGTTAGGTTTCAGACGAGGTATAGAGAGAATAAAGGCCTGTGTGCAACTTTAAATGAAGCTCTGGATTGGAGCCGTGGCAAGTACTTTGCTCCCATAGCTTCAGACGACGTGCTGCTGCAGCACAAAACATCATTTTTAGTTGAAAAATTAGAAACAACAAATCACAACGCAGCATTTGGGGTCATGCGAGAGATCGGAGCTATAGTCAATAACAAAATGAAGTTAAACAGGGTGTTAACGCACACATTTAGTGACTTAATGCGGCATATAAACATGCCTAACGCTCCCGGGGCTATGATCTTGACTAGCAAGTTAAAAGAAATAGGTGGGTACCCCGAAAACATAAAAATTGAAGACTGGTATATGTGGCTGAAGTTGACAGAAAAAGGTGAGGTGTTGAGAACATATCCAGAAGAAGTTGCCTTATATCGACGGCATGAAGATAACACAAGCTCTAAACTTTGGTTGATGCATACAAACAGGGTTAAAGTTTTGAGTTTTTTTAGTGACAGCAAAGATTACAAAATTGCATTGTCGAAAATAAATGTACTTTTTTTTAGGGATGTAGTTAATGCAAATCAAAGCAGCCTTTGTAAGGAAGCCTCTCTGGAGTATAAAAGGTTATACGATAAGGTGAGCGAACAAGTATTAGCGCTTGCTGAGAAACATAGCAACATTGCTGTTTATGGCTTTGGTACTATCGGGAATATTATTATTAATATATTAGGTAGAGATTGTTTAGTATTTGATAAGTCTACTGCTTTGCATAATGCTGATAAAAACATTTTTCCTCCCGAACACCTTATAAACTATCAAATTGATAGGCTAGTTCTAGCTTCTGTAGGTTATGAAGATAAGGTTATAGCTAAATTAATTGCTAATAACCTAATAGCTAGAAAAAAAATAGTACAACTAGACTTTTTGTGATGTAAAAAGCTGGCCTTTAAATGGCTTTCGAAAGTTATCTCTTAAACTAGCTGGATCTTTCTAGCCTTATCATTATGGATGGTTATAAATATGACAAGCCTTTCTTTTAAGATAGCATTTTGGCTACTATCACGTCGCAATTTTTCCAAATCCCGTAAGTTAGGCGGTGTAGATTTAAAAAGTTATCAACATCCAAAGATTCATAATAATTGTTTAGTTATTGGTAATGGGCCATCACTAAAGAAAGACATTTCTGCATTAACTGCTCAGATTGGTAATGTAGACTTTGTTACCGTCAACCACTTTAGTGAAGATCCAGTTTTCTCAGAATTGAAGCCAAGTAAACATGTGTTATTAGACGCTTACTTTTGGGCTGATGACACCGCCGAAGAATTGAAGGAAAAGCGTGAGGTTTTCTTTAAAAGTTTGACTACAGTTAACTGGCCATTAAAAATATATGTTCCAATTATTTCAAATCAAAAATTTCTTCGTCAATCTATTAATAATAAAAATATCACTTTGGTTTTTTTTGGTGGTTGTCCTGTTTGTAGTATCCCAATAAAAATATCAACATCTGTAACTACTCACCTATATGAGACTACGGACTTAATCCCACCACTTTTCAATGTGTTGATTTATGCGACTTACATTGCAGTATTAACAGGATACTCTAACATTGATATATATGGTGCTGATTTAAGCTTTCATATGGATGCCCAAGTTAATCAACAAACTAACGAGCTACTTATTTCATATACGCATTACTATGGTAAAACAAAACTTGTCCCCATGCGAAAAAATCCGCAACGGAAATTACCTTTTACAATGCATGAATTAATGTCGGTAACAGCCGATACATATTATGCCCACAAATCTATATATTTGATGGCTAAAAGTCGCAACATAGTTATTAAAAACAAATCCTCTTTTTCACTCATTGACGTATATCCAAGAGCTTAAAGGCGAGAATTATATGTTTATTCTTGATTGCACACTTAGAGACGGTGGCTACTACAACAAGTGGAACTTTGAACTAGATGTAGTCAACCGCTATCTTCGAGCTATGGCCGCTGCACAGGTAAATATTGTTGAACTCGGCTTACGCTCGTTAATTAACGATGGTTTTAAAGGGCCGAACGCTTATACTACTGATATGTATTTAGAACAATTAGATATAGATCCAAGTTTGCAGGTTGCTGTGATGGTGAATGCAGCAGAACTCTTAAAGAGCGACAATATACCAGTAACCTTAAAAAAAATGTTCCCTGTGTCGGCAGCACAATCTCCGGTTGATATTGTGCGACTCGCTTGCCACAGCCACGAAATAGAAGCAACCTTGCCTGCCGTATTTTGGTTGAAAAATCAGGGTTATAAGGTTGGCCTTAATATGATGCAAATATCTGATTTGAGTACTACTCATATTGGTACTTACGCTAAGCAAATTAGTACCGCCCCTGTCGATGTGTTGTACTTTGCTGATAGCTTGGGCAGCATGTGCGCTACACATGTAAATACAGTGATTCAAGCTTTACGTCAGGGTTGGGAAGGAGACATAGGTATTCATACTCATGATAATATTGGTTTGGCACTACAAAACTCCATCGCAGCCATTGACTCAGGGGCTCTGTGGGTGGACTGTACTGTTACTGGGATGGGACGTGGGCCTGGGAATGCTAAAACTGAAGAATTATTAATTGAAACTACTCGTTCAGAACTGAGTGATATGGTTCCGTTATTAAAGCTTATTAGCTCTTATTTTGCACCATTAAAACATCAAAGCGGTTGGGGTACGAATCCATTCTATTACCTAAGTGGGAAACTTGGGATTCACCCCAGTTACGTTCAAGAAATGATGAATGATTCGCGCTACAGCGAAGAGGATATTATCGCTGCTCTAGATAAACTTAAAGGGCAGCAAGGCAAAAGTTTTGATATGCGTCAACTCTCACGCCAGCCGCAATCATACAATTCAGTTCAGTATACTGAGTGGTCACCGAAAACTGCTTTCTCTGGGCGTGTTATTTTGCTGCTGGGTACAGGTCCAAGTGTAAATGAGCATCGTGTGGCAATTGAAGACTATATAAGGAACAATCGGCCTGTTGTTATTGCTCTTAACACTCAGTCATCTATTGCACAAGAACATATTGACTATCGTATAGCCTGCCATCCTATCCGATTACTCGCAGACCTAGAGCAACTATTAAAGTTACCACAACCACTCATAACGCCCTTGGGCTTATTGCCTACTCAGATCAGTGCGCGGCTGGAAAAAAGTAAACAGATATTAAATTTCGGTATGCATGTTAGTGACGATTTTTTCTCATTTTCACTTACAAGCTGTCATATTCCAACTAGTTTAGTCATTGGCTATGCACTGGCTGCACTTGCTTCTGCTAACGTAGAACAAGTACTCATGGCCGGCTTTGATGGCTATGCTGGAGATGATCGGCGCAATCTCGAAATGAACCAACTGTTACAACAATATCAGTCAACGGCAGGTGCCAGTCCGTTGCTGGCGGTTACTCAAACTCGCTATGAAATTCCTCAAGCGAGCATCTACGGATTATGTGGAGGCAACGTATGAGTATGACTGCTTTTCTACCCTGTCGACAAGGTAGCCAACGAATCCCAAATAAGAACTGGAAGCGTTTTGCTAATGTGCGTATGGGGTTAATTGAAATTAAACTTGCTCAGTTACTTGATTGTGATGTTATTAACCAAGTAGTACTTTCTACAGACGACCCAGTTATTCTAGATTATGCGGTTAATCTTAAAAATACCAAATTAACAATTCATAAGCGGCAGACACAGCTTAGTCAAAATACAACTGAGACCAATGAGTTGGTAAATCATGCTTTAGACTTAATACCAAACGGAGATATTCTTTGGACTCATGTGACTTCTCCGTTTGTTAAAAACACCCAATATGCTGCACTAATTGCTACCTATTATGAGGCACTTAAACATGGCTACGACTCATTGATGACAACTACAGCGCATCAAGGTTTTTTTTGGTTTCATGAACAACCCATTAACTATGATAGACAACTTAACCAATGGCCTCGTACACAAACATTGGAGCCGGTACATGAAGTTAATAGTTGTGCATTTATAAGCTCAGCCGCTAATTACCGCAACTACAATGATCGTATTGGAAACAAAGTTAAGTTATATCCTATGAGTCGCTTTGAGGGCTTTGACATAGACTGGCCTGAAGACTTCAAGCTGGCAGAGCTGCTTCTAACAGAGAAGCTAGTTAGTTTATGAAGCCCTATTATAAACATTATTTATTTGATTGCGATGGCGTTATATTAGATGCAAATCGAGTTAAAACAGATGCCTTCAGAGCCTGCGCAAAAGCATACGGTAGTTCAGCTGCTGAGGACTTAGTAGCGTATCACCTGTCTACTGGGGGAGTATCCCGTTACCAAAAATTTCGCTGGCTACTAGATAAATACTCACCGTGTTCCGACAAAGCTGATTACCAAGTGTTACTCGATTGTTATGCGCAACGAGTATACGAACAATTGCTTCTTTGTGATATAGCTCCTGGATTATCTGACTTTAGAGCTCAAACAGCTCAAAGTAGCTGGACCATTATTTCAGGTGGTGACCAAAACGAGCTAAGAGATGTCTTCGAACAAAGAAGCTTGTCATCATTATTCGATGGTGGTATTTACGGAAGCCCAATAGACAAGATGGAGCATCTAGAGCGATTAATTATAGCTGGTATGCAAGCTGATGAAGCTTTATTTATTGGTGATAGTATGTACGACCTTACCTGTGCTAAAGCATTTTCAATTGATTCTGTATTCCTATCAGATTGGAGTGAAATAATTCCAGTACAAGTAAAAGCTGAAGCGCCCCAAACAGTAATATTTAAGAATATTTCTGAAATGTCAAAAGTGTTTAAAAATATTGGCAGGATCATGCCCATACAAGTGCAGGATTTAAATCATGGAAATAAATGATACTACTGATAATGCGAATATTAACTTACCGCGCGTTTCGATGATATTGCTTGTTTTTCAGCAAGAAGAGTATGTAAAAGAAGCTATTTCTGGAGCACTTGCGCAGGACTATAGCAATCTACAAATAATAATTTCAGATGACGCCTCTACTGATCATTCAGTAGATATAATAATGAGTGAAATTGAAGGCTATAAAGGTCCGCACTGTATTAAAGTAAATTTAAACGAAGCGAACTTAGGAATTGGAAATCATTTTAAATTTATTATGGATAACCTTATAGAAGGAGAGGTTATAGTAGCTGCTGCTGGTGATGATATCTCCGCTCCAAATCGTGTAAGTCGTCTTGTCGAAGTATGGCTAGCCAATGGTAAACCTGAAGTTATTGCGCATGGCTTAAATGAAATAGACCAATATGGTAATGATCTTCAAACGGATAGAACACAGCAGTATCTTTGGCAAAGAAATCTGCAAGAATTAAGCTCTTTTGAAAGGTTAAATGTTTATTTAGATAGTCCGTATCCAATTCCTTTTGTTGGCGCAGCACTAGCTTATTCTAGAGAGTTGTATTTACGATTTGGTACACCTTATTATGCACCCGATTACGAAGACCATTTAATGTACTTTCGCTCATTGTTAGGTGGGGATTTATTCTATTTACAAGAGCCTCTTATATATTATAGACGGCACCCCAATAATTTTGGTAAAAAAGTGAGCGGAAAAACACCAGAAATAATCAAATTGGTACTTGGTGAAAATAATCTAAGAATTCCAAGCTCTGGTTTTTCGCAATATCGCTTTCATATCTTAGCGTGTCAACAATTTGAAGACTATATTAAAGCCTTACGAGTGGGTCTATTAAATTTAGATCTAGAACAGGCTTTAAAACTAATACGAAGAATAACACGCGAACATGATAAGATTTTATATAAACATGCTGGCTGGAAAGGTAAGTACAACCTAATATCGACCGATTTTAGGTTGCTCATCCGTTATTTGCCCTCACGTTGGAAATATGGTGTTCAACGTGCAGCTAATATTAATTACTTAAGCAAAATACGCATTGTAATTTTTGGCGCCGGTGCAGCGGGACAATTGACATTAATTAAACTTCCTGAGCAATTTGAAGTTATTGCATTCAGTGATAATGATATTGATCTACATGGTAAGAAAGTTTTAGGTGTTGAGGTAATTCCCCCCTCAAAACTTGTTTCTGGTGATTATTCTTTTGATTGTATTTTAGTAGCAAGCACCTACTACTTTCCTATAAAAAAACAATTAAGAGAGTGTTTTAAAATACCATTGATTAAAATAAGTAGGGCTCCACTTGCGCTAATTACAACACCAAGTGCTATACACTCATTCCGACGCAATACTAAACTAATAATTTTCGCATCTGCTATTATTATAGCTATAGTATCTTTAGTTAATATACTATGAGACAAGCCAAAACTGGTTTAATATAAACCTAATCAAGCTAAAATCAAAAAATCCTCATGCTCAATTAAAGCTCTTCTTTCTAGTTTGGTTTTTATTTCCATACGTACAGGTTGAGCTGCGATAATGATACCTGCTGTTTTTTGTGTCTTGATATCCTTAACAGGTAGTAACTCGCCATTAATTAATATCGGGGGTTTCACATGGCGGTCTAAAAACCCACGTATAACAAAGCCTAGATTAATTAAGTACCGGCATGACTCTATACCAAGCCCACCAGTACCATAGATCCATAATGCGCCATGAGTTTTATGTAGTTTTATTATTTCATTTATTTTAATATTGACTACAGAATGAGAATAAAATTTTGCGGCATCTGATATCGTTGTTGTTGAATAATCACTTACTCGAACTCGTACTAAATTCTCCCGAATACATCCTATTTTATTGTTCTTCTTAACTGCACTATAGAAGAGTGCATAGTCTTCACCAACCCTATAATCTGGATACCCTAAATTGATGATTGCAAGTGACCTTGCAAAGTAAGTTGCATGTATTACACATGACCACCTAAGTAAATTCACTTCGATTAATTCAGGCGTGTCGATGGCATTGTGTTCTTTCTCTTTCTCTGCTTTATATTGTTTATAGCGTTCGCTTTGTTCTACTTCAGGTGTGTCTGGAAAGTATTCAAAGTAAGATTTTATTATATCTAGGGTTGGGTTTTGCTGCATATATTGCAGTTGTTTAGCAAACCTTTCAGGATGGCTAATATCGTCGGAGTCTACTTTGGCAATGTATGGCGTATTAATCAGTTTTAATGCCTGGTTTAGGCATGCACCGACGCCTTTGTTTTCTTTATTTTGAATGAGCCTAATACGCTGGTCGTTGTATTGCTGTATTACTTCGACGGTGTTGTCTGTTGAACCGTCATCAATGATTAAAAACTCGAAGTCAGGATAGGTTTGGCTAATTATGCTGTCGATTGTTTCTTTAACATGATGCGCGCTATTATAAGTACTCATTAGTGCTGTTATTTGGGGCATTTTTCTACCTATTAAAGAAAACTCTTCTGCATCTGCACAAACACATTAATTGCCTGCTTCATGGCAGTAGACGATATGTCTTTGGTGCGGTCTAAATATACTACTTGGCAAATGTCGCTTAAATGGTCGAACTTCCCTTGCCAGTCGTCACCCATTACAAATGTATCGACTGCATGCTCAGTAATGTTTAGTCTTTTTTGGTCCCAGGTAGACTCGGGTATAACTAAGTCTACATAGCGGCAGGCTTCTAATATAGCAACTCGTTGCTCGTAAGGTACTAGCGTTACCTTGCCTTTGGTTTGGTTAAATTCATCGGTAGAAACGGCAACAATAAGTCGGTCGCCTAGTGCTCGTGCTCGCTTAAGCAGGTTGACATGCCCAATGTGAAAAAGGTCAAAGGTTCCGTACGTAATTACGGTGGTCATTCAAAAGCTACCTTTTGTGTTGTGTATATTTTGCTATCGGCTTAGAGCTTAAGTTATTTAGAGCTTTTAAACTAGTGTGACAAATGACTATAGTGGCTGCATTAGGATATGATTCATATCAGTTTTTACTGTGACTAAAGGGGAACTAATGTCTGTTCGTAAGCAAGTGATTTTATTTGGTGCAAGCCTGGGTGGTGAAAACTTCATCAAACATAATAGCCAAGTGGACGTGATAGCTTTTAGTGATAATGATTCATCGCGCTGGGGAGCTACGCTTGCCGGGCGCCCAATTATTAGCCCCTTAGATATAGCGCAGCACGACTTTGACGAAGTGATTATAACGAGCCAATGGCAAGATAGTATTAAAAACCAACTTATTCATGAGTTGAGTATTCCTGCTGCAAAGGTTGTGATTCCCAATAAAACTTACCTAAAGCCTGCTATTAAGCCTTTTACGCACGCTGCTACGTTGGCTTTTGCTCAACAGAGCTTAGGGATTATTAGCGAGTTTTTAGCTAAACACGGCATTTATGCGATGGTTGATTCGGGTACGGCCCTTGGCTTAGTGCGAGACGGTGATTTAATACCTTGGGATGATGATATTGATTTTGCTATCAATGCCAAAAATTTTGATAAGGCTGTTGAATTAACGGCTCAATTACTCGCTGCGTTACCACAAGTACCTGAAGCGCACTGGGTGGCAACAGTGATTACTTTAGCGGGAGAAGATGTTTGCATAAACTTGGACTTAGAAAGTAATGACCATGAAACGATAAAAGACATAGAAATTAGTTTGCAAAAGAGAACCGAGCGTCATGGTCGTTCTGAGTTGGACTCTTCAGCGGGTATTTTTGATGCTCCTGCGGTTCACTTTCGAACCCCTCAGCCAATAAAATATTGTGGCTATACGGTTTATTTGCCTGATGAAGTTGAAAGCTTTTTGACCTTTATGTATGGCGAATGGCGGAGCCCACAACCAAACACTAGTTTGCAAGATTATGATAATCGCTATCAACAAACGAAAGCGGACCTTAGATCTCAACAAGTAACTAAACGCCAAATTCTTAGCGCTAAAAACTAGCGCTTTGTTCACTAAACCATCACCTAAGCCTTAATGCAGTACACTTTGCAAGAAAAGCCTTGCGGGCCTAACAACGATGGGTATAATGCTTGCCGTTACTTGCGTACTTAGTGCGTACTTAGCATAAGGCATCTGCAGGGGTGTAGTTCCAATTGGTAGAACGGCGGTCTCCAAAACCGACGGCTGGGGGTTCGAGTCCCTCCACCCCTGCCATTTTCTCTTCTGTTATATCAATTCAAATCCGCTAGTCGACCATATACCAAGCCGGTTTCCCTTTCTGTTGAATTCGGTAGTGGATAATAATTTAAGCGTTTGCCTAATACTTTAAAGCCGTAGCGTTCGTATAATCGAATGGCGCTATGGTTACTTTCCCGTACGTCTAAATAAACTGGAATGGCTAATGCTAGCTGGCTTTGTTGCCAAGTACTGGCGCGCATAAGTAGGTCGTTTAACAAAACGCTACCGAAGCCTTGCCCTTGAAAATTGGGGTGCACGGCAATGTTCATCAGTGTTTGTTCGCCAGCAATATCTTGCACAATATAAAAGCCAATCAATTCATTTTCGTTATACAAGCCAATAACGCGGTAGTTACTGCCAAAGCAGCCTTGTAGCGTACGCTCTGACCAGGGTACAAGGTGGGCAACGCTTTCAATGGCGTATAAAGCAGGAATGTATTGGTAAATTGGGGCGATGATCATGACGTGGTCACTGGTTTAAAAAAGGTTTCAATTGCTGCCATAGCGCACGTTTTTCTGCGGGGCTAAGTATGTCTTTGGCAACGAAGGCACAGTCGATAATGGTTTTGTTGCCTGCGGCGCTTACTTGGGTGGGGGGTGATTCTATAAATTGGCTTAAGTCTTTTAGCCAGGGGTAGTAATTCACCGGTAGGGCCAGCGGAAACTGTAACAGCCATGGGCCGAGCTGATAAAGCACTGGCTCTTGCTCTACTGGGGGCGCTGCTACAGTGACAACGACAGCTGCAGGCGCTTCAGCGGCTACTGGTTCAACGATAGGCGCTGCTGCAGGGGTTGGTTCGGCTTGTATGTTAGCAACAGCCTCAGCAGGCGCATGGTTTAACTGGTAGCGCGGAATGCCTAGTGCATCTAAGGCCGTTGTTTGTTGTTCAGTCCACATAGTCATTTTATATTACGGCTCTTCTAACTCATGAATAATAAGGCTTAAGTCGGGGCTGTCGATACAAATGTCGGCTACTTCGCGTAGTGCGGGTTTTGCCATAAAGGCAATGCCAGTACCCGCAGCTTCAACCATGGGAATATCGTTCGCACCGTCGCCAACGGCAACCACTTGCTGGCTTTCTAGGCCGTAGGTTTGGGCTAGGGCAAGTAAAATACGCTTTTTCGCTTCGGCGTCGACGATATCGCCAATTAAACGGCCGGTCAGCTTACCTAGTTGTACTTCAAGTACATTACAGGCCACATGGTCGGCGTTAAAGCGGCGGGCGGCTTCGTCGGCAAACCAGGTAAAACCACCAGAAACGATAACAATGCGCCACCGATGCTTTTTAAACCAAGCAATAAGGCGGTCTGCGCCGGGCATATATGGCAGGTTATTACACATATCAAGAATAACCTGTTCAGGTACACCGGCTAGTTTTTCAACCCGAGCAAGTAAGGCCTCGGTAAAGTCGAGCTGGCCTTGCATGGCTGCTTCGGTAATAGCTGCAACTGCTTCACCGTAGCCGGCAGCAGCGGCTATGGCGTCTATACTTTCCATGTCAATCAGGGTCGAGTCCATATCAAACACGGCAAGCCCTGGCACGTGCATATTCGGTTTTATGTGGCGCATTTTATTTGAACCATGACATTAACAGTTGCTTGTATAGTAGCAGAATATCGTTGTCACTCCACAGACCTTCGGCTAAAGTGAAGCCATGCAAAAGGAAATAGTTATAAAACGTAGCTTTCGCTGGTATTTCAACGAAGACCGCTGGTTGCGCTTAGGTTTATATATGGGGGTTGCGGCATTACTGCTTTCAGCCATTGCCAACGTGTGGTTGCAAGTAAATCAGCGTGGTGAAGAAGCGTTAATGGCTCATACGGAACGGCTTGCACGCCTTATATTGGCGCAAGCACGGCATGAGTCGCAAATTTGGTTTTTAGAAAATAACGACGACGCATTGCGCAGCTTAGCGCAACACTTACAACAGCAAGACGAAATACTTGAAGTGGCTATTCAAGACCGATTAGGTAGAACGGTAGTGCGGGCTGGGCACGAACAGCCGCTGTATAACTATTTAAATGCACTCCCAGAAATTATTTGGGCGGTGCCTATGGTTGAAGAGGTGCTCGACAGCGACGATCAAAGCGCGGAACTACTTGGTTTTGTGCGCATAACCTTTGACTACGACCGAATTATGTCGGAATCAAGGCCTTTTCATCGCTCGATTCTAAGTGAAAGTGCTTATTTACTTATTCTGGCGTTTTTTGCTGGTGTTATGGTTGCCACCGCCTTTGTTCGTCGCCGCCAGCCGGTATTAATACGCCGAGTTCGTAGTGAAAGTAATAACCCCGAAAATAACCATGATCGAGCTAATTGATTCTCACTGCCATCTTGATTTTGCTGAGTTTGACCATGACCGCAATGCGGTAGTTGCTGCCGCGAAACAAGCAGGGGTGAGCGCTTTTGTGGTGCCGGGTATAAGCCGCCAGCAATGGCCGCGGTTACTAGAATTAGCACAGCAGCATGCTGGTTGGCATTTAGCCTTTGGCTTACATCCTTACTTTATTGCCCAGCATGTGCCTGCAGACCTTATGCATTTAGAACTGTTGTTGCGGCAAAACCCTGATGCAGCCGTGGGTGAAATTGGTCTTGATGCCACCTGCGCGCAACCTGCGTTACAATTGAACTTATTACGTGCGCAGTTAAATTTGGCCGCTGAACTACAACGGCCGGTTATTTTACACCACCGCAAAACACTCGACACCTTATTAGCCGAGGTTAAAGTAATCGGCAAGGTACAGGGATTAACGGGAATAGTGCATGCATTTAGTGGTAGTAGCGAACAAGCGCAAGCATGGGCTGATATTGGCTTCAAACTTGGGGTAGGTGGTGTAATTACCTATCCGCGCGCGAATAAAACCCGCACCGCAATTAGTCAGGCGCCGCTAACTAGCCTGGTGCTAGAAACCGATAGCCCTGACATGCCCTTAATGGGCTTTCAAGGTCAGCGCAATGAGCCTTCACGTGTACGCATTGTGTTTGACGCTCTTTGCGAGCTTCGTGAAGAAAGCCCAGCTGAAATTGCCACCCAACTATTAATAAATACCCAGTCTGTTTTTCCTAAAGTCTCAATTTGATAGGGTTTCATCGCCTTTGCACTATCCGCTATCCTAGCGATTAGTGTAATGTTTAGTTAATGTAAGTAAATCGCGTTATCTCTAGAAAAGGAGTACCCATGGTGCGTACTTTATTAATTGTTCTTGTTAGCTTTATTGCATTTACTGCGCAGGCGTTGGTACAAAACGCTAATGCAGAAAACGTAACCCCGCTACAATTTGACGATGTGTTTGAAATTGAATTTGCCGCCGACCCTCAACCTAGCCCCAACGGCGAGCAGGTTATATTCGTACGTAATTGGATGGACAGAAATACTGACCGTCGCCGCAGCTCCTTGTGGATTATGGCCAGTGACGGTTCTAATTTGCAGGCGTTAACCGATCGCAATATTGATGCTTATTCGCCACGTTGGTCGCCAACAGGTGATCGGGTTGCCTTTTTGTCTGGTGGCCAAATTCATATACTGTGGCTTGATTCGGGCCGTACCGCACAATTGTCTACCACAACCAATAGCCCGGGTAACTTAAGCTGGTCGCCAAATGGGCAATGGTTAGCATTTTCAATGTTTACTCCAGAAGTAAAAGCGGCACCGGTGAGCTTGCCAGGCAAACCGACGGGTGCAAGTTGGGCCGAGCCAGCGAAGTATATTGATAACATGAACTATCGCGCCGATGGGGCAGGCTATTTGGCTTCAGGCTATCAGCAAATTTATATTATGCCGGCTCAGGGCGGCAGCGTTACGCAATTAACCGAAGGCAACTTTAACCATGGGGGTGAGCTGGCGTGGCTCCCAGATAGCAGCGCGCTGTTCTTTTCGGCGAATCGCTATGACAACTGGCAAGAGCAGCCCCTTAATAGTGAATTGTTTCAGCTTAATATAGCCTCACGGGAGCTCACACAATTAACAGATCGAGTTGGTCCAGACAGTCAGCCTAAAGTGTCGCCCAATGGCCGCTACATTGCTTATGTAGGTTTTGATGACCGTCGCTTATCGAGCCAGGTAAGCCATTTGTATGTAATGAATATCGATGGCTCGAATAGTCGCGCATTAACGCCAGACTTAGATCGCAGCATTAGTGACTTTGCCTGGAAAGAAAATAGTCGTGGGCTGATTGTTTCTTATGACGACAAAGGCACGGGAATTTTAGCTGAGCAAACCTTACGTGGTGCTCATAAAGTTCTTACCAATGACTTAGGTGGCCTTTCTTATAGTCGCCCATACTCCGGCGGGCAGTTTGCTTTGGGCGCGAAAGACAAGCTGTATTACACCCAAAGTAGCACTCAGCGCCCGGCAGAACTAGCCACTATCGTTAATGGCAGAACAACGACGCTTACCCAGTTAAACCAAGACTTTGTAGCCAATCGTACTATTGGTGAAGTGGAAGAGTTTTGGTATAACTCGTCGGTAGATGAAAAACCAATTCAAGGCTGGGTTATGTACCCGCCAGGTTTTGACACTAGCAAGCAGTACCCACTAATTTTAGAAATACATGGTGGCCCACATACAGCCTATGGCCCTGTATTTGCTATGGAACTACAGTTAATGGCAGCCCAGGGCTATGTGGTGCTTTATACCAACCCGCGTGGTAGTACTAGTTATGGCGAAGACTTTGCCAATGAAATTCATCATAACTACCCAAGCTATGACTTTAACGACTTAATGGACGGCGTTGATCAGGTTATTAGCCGCGGTTTTATTAACGAAAACGAATTGTTTGTAACCGGTGGTAGTGGCGGTGGTGTGTTAACCACTTGGACCATTGGCCATACGGATCGTTTTGCTGCAGCTGTGGCAGTGAACCCAGTTATTAACTGGTATAGTTTTGTGCTTAATGCCGACATGTATAACTACTTTACCCAGTACTGGTTTCCAGGCTTACCGTGGGACATGCCAGAGCATTACTTGAAGTATTCGCCAATTTCTTATGTGGGCAAGGTAACCACGCCGACTATGCTTTTTACTGGCGAGTCGGACCACCGCACACCAATTTCAGAAACCGAGCAGTATTACCAAGCGTTACAGTTACGTGGTATTGAGTCGGCTATGGTGCGAGTGCCAGGGGCGTCGCATTCGTTACACGCGCGGCCAAGTAACTTAATGGCAAAACCTGCTTATGTAACCTATTGGTTTAACAAGTACCGAGAAAGTACAAAAGCAGAATAAAGTAGATTTAGAAAAAAGTAAGCTCGGGCTAACTATTTAAACAGTGAGCGCCGAGCTTTTTTATGAAGGATTAAGAATTACTGAATAAATACTGGGGCGAAGCCATTGGTCCAAGCCATTGCTGAAATAACCATTAGAATAACCATTAAAATTAAACCAGCTGTTACCACTGAGCTGGCATACATGAAACCACGCTCTTCTGGAATTTTCATTAAAATAGGTACCCCGGTGTAAAGCAAGTACACGGAGTAAGCCAAACCGCCCAAAAATACTAAGCTAACAAACCACAGCTCGGGATACAAAGCACCAACGCCAGCCATTAAAACGGGCGTTGCCGTGTAAGCCGAGAGCTCTAAAGACTGTTTAAAGCTGGTATCTGCGCCGAAGGTTTTAGACATCCAATGAATTAAATAGGCCAGGGCAATAACACCCGCTAACAAGCCAAAGTACATTAAAATAGCCATAAGCAGGGCGCTGTCGGCGGCTAAATAAATGTTTTTTTGAATACCAATGTTCCAACCCGTATGAACCGACGCATAGTAGGCGCAACTGGCGGGAATTAAGGCAATAAGCAAAAGGTGTGAAAGAGCAAATCCCAAGCTTTCATTGCGGGTACCAATTCTTTTCCATGCTTTAAGTGGATGGGCGTAGAGACCCCAAACATGATTTAGTATCATAGTAGCTCCTTGCTGCACTAAAAGTTTGTACAAAATGTGTGCAGGTATATAGATCTATAATAGTAAATTGAGCAGAAGGCAATACTTGATGTGAATACAGATCACCCATCCGAGCAAATAAATAACCTATTAGTGCCCATTCGAAACTTTCTTCACGTAGCAACACCACAAGCATGGCTAAACTTGGCGGCAACGCCTGAAGCCTTAAATATATTGCTCATTGACCATTTGCATTGCGAATTAAAAGCGGCACAAAGTGCGGCTTTGTTGTTACGACGATATATTTTAGACGAACAAGGTGCCGCCGAGGTATTGAACTGGCTATTACCTTACGAAGACGCCATTTACCGTAAGCAAGCGGTGAACTTGCGGCAATTAGGCAATCACATTCCACGCCTTAAAATAACGACTGAGCATGAATGGCAAGCCCGCATGGTCGATCGCATGGTGTTGTTAATGAAAGAAGAGCTGCATCACTTTAGCCAAGTGTTCGACATAATGACGGCCCGTGGCATTGATATACAGGCGGTGAGTGCTTCGCGTTATGCGGCGGGGTTACTACGCCATGCCCGTAAGCACGAGCCAGCAATGCTAGTAGACAAGCTTATTATCGGGGCGTTAATAGAAGCCCGTTCGTGCGAGCGTTTTGCGGCGTTGGCGCCATATTTAGACAGCGAGCTGGCGCGCTTTTATATTTCATTATTACGTTCGGAAGCACGGCACTTTGAAGACTACTTAGCCTTAGCGGAAGAAGTAAATGGTGGGCCAATAACCGAGCATATTGAACGTTTAGCTAAAGTTGAAGCCGAGCTGATATTGTCGCCAGACACCGAGTTACGCTTTCATAGCGGCGTGCCGACTAGCTAGTTGCTGCTTAAAGGTTCGCTGCGGAGTATAAAAGTATCGGCGGTTACTTCTAAAATACTACCTTGTTCGTACCAGTCGCCAAGTACAATGCGGGTGCCCACCTGGCCGTTGGCAAGTTCATGTTCATGAATATTGGGCTGGTGGGTATGGCCGTGAATGATACGTTCCAGCTTATATTTGGCAAAAGCCTGCTGTACTGCTGGCTCGGTGGTGTCCATGGCTTTTAATTGTTCGGGCGTGAGGGGTTGGTTGCTTTTGCTGCTTGAGCGAAGCTTTTGAGCAAGGCTACGGCGCCATTTTAATGGTAACCGTTTGGCTATAGCCAAAAGCAATGGGTTGCGAACAACTTTACGAAAACGTTGATAGGCAACGTCGTCGGTGCATAAACAGTCGCCGTGCAGTAATAATGTAGGGGTACCATAAATGTCGGCAACAAAAGGCTGCTCGAGAATGGTTACGCCTGTTTCAGTAGCAAACCGTTCGCCAATAAGAAAGTCGCGATTACCAGCAATAAAGAAGCAGGGTACCCCAGCGTCGGTAAGCTGCCTTAATTCGTAAATAATGTGACGATGAAAAGGGGTTTGATCATCGTCACCAATCCAATAGTCGAATAAGTCGCCTAAAATATAAAGGGCATCACTTTCACGCGCTTCAGTACGTAAAAAGGTTACGAACAGAGCGGTCATATCCGGCCTGCAAACACTTAAGTGAAGGTCTGAAATGAAGCGCGTAATCATTATTATTCGGCTGCGGCAGCTTCAACTGTAGTACGTTCAATAATAACGTCTTCTACTGGTACGTCGCCGTGGTAGCCAGAGTTGCCGGTTTTAACGTTACGAATAGCGTCGACTACGTCAAGGCCTTCAACCACTTCACCAAACACGCAGTAACCCCAGCCGTTGCTATTTTCTGCAGTGAAGTCGAGGCCTCGGGCGCCGTTGTCTTCAACGTTAATAAAAAATTGGCAGGTTGCTGAATGTGGGTCTTGGGTACGGGCCATGGCTATGGTACCGCGGGTGTTAGACAATTTGTTGTTTGCTTCGTTTTTAATCGGCGCTTCCGTTGGCTTCTGGGTCATACCTGGTTCAAAGCCACCGCCCTGAATCATAAAGTTACTAATAACACGGTGAAAAATTGTGTTGTCGTAGAAACCACTTTCAGCATAACGAAGAAAGTTAGCAACGGTTTCAGGTGCTTTGTCGGCGAATAATTCGATGCGAATGTCGCCGTGATTCGTGTGTAATGTTACAAACATAAAAAATCCTTACCTAGTGACTTAAATGGCCTAAAGCCAAAAACAAATAAACGGAACAGCGGAAGTTTAGCGGAAACTGCTCTGGTTTGAAAAGAAAACCCTTTGCAGGCTGATTTAATCAAGCTCTTGCAATACGGGCTGTAGAGCGTTGAAGGCTTCTTCAACAGTGCTAACCACATGATAAAGTTCAAGGTTGTCTTTATCAATTAAGCCACACTCTAGTAATATTTCTAAATCAAGCAAGCGGTTCCAGAAGTCTGCACCGTAGAGAATAATTGGAATGCGGGGCATTTTCTTGGTTTGTATAAGAGTTAAGGTTTCAAACAGCTCGTCGAGGGTGCCAAAACCACCGGGAAATACGATTAATGCCCGTGCCCGCTTTAAAAAGTGCATTTTACGCAGGGCAAAATATTGAAACTCAATACTGTGCTTAGCCGCAATAAACGGATTTAGTTTTTGCTCTCGCGGAATAACAATATTTAGGCCGATACTGGCATGGCCAGCGTCGAAGGCTCCGCGGCTAGCAGCTTCCATAATGCCAGGGCCACCACCAGTAATCAGGCGGGTGTCGCAAAGGTTGCTTTCTTCAATATAACGCCCCAGTTGAAATGCCAATTCACGGGCTTCTGCATAGAAGGACGCCATGTGGCCGCAGTCGTTGCCGTTGTTTGTTTCTGGATCAGGAATTCGCGCGCTGCCAAAAATAGAAATGGTATGCTTTACGCTTTCACCATTGAAGGTGTCTTCAGCTAGTTGCCATTCTTCGGCGAGGCGTTCCGCATGGCCGCGGCTTGCTGCCGGCGCTTCGGTGTCTAATGTTAATGTTTCAATAGGATAGTTTTTGTTGTCAATTGACATGAATGTTCCTCGTATACTACAAAAATGATAAGCTTCGCATTCATTTTTAACGCAAATCAGCTGATCGTCGCCGGAGACACAATTATACCATGCTTCAGATTTATAACTCACTGACTCATCGTAAAGAAGAATTTAAACCGCTCACACCTGGTAAGGTGAGTTTGTATGTCTGCGGCGTGACTATTTACGACTATTGTCATATTGGCCATGCCCGAACCTATGTCGCTTTCGACGTGGTAGTACGTTACCTACGTTATCGTGGTTACGAGGTTACCTTTGTGCGCAACGTAACCGACGTAGACGACAAAATAATTAACCGTGCGGCAGAAACCAATGCCGATATTAATGCTATTACTGAGCAATTTCTAACTTACATGCATGAAGACTTCGATGCGCTGAACCTGACTCGGCCAGACATCGAGCCACGAGTAACCACTCACATGCCTGAAATTATAGAAATAATAGAAACGCTATTGGCTAAAAAACATGCCTATGTGGCTACTTCAGGTGACGTTTTATTCGATGTAAGTAGCTTCCCTGATTACGGCAAACTAAGTGGGCAAGCGCTGGAACAGCTGCAAGCAGGGGCGCGCGTAGCGGTGGTGGAAGACAAACGTGACCCACTAGACTTCGTGCTGTGGAAAAAAGCTAAAGCAGGTGAGCCCAGTTGGAGTTCGCCATGGGGCGAAGGTCGGCCAGGCTGGCATATTGAATGTTCAGCCATGAGTGGCAAACACTTAGGTACTCACTTCGACATTCACGGCGGCGGTTCCGACTTACAGTTTCCGCACCATGAAAATGAAATTGCCCAATCAAGCTGTGCCCACGACACGCCTTATGTGAACTATTGGATGCACACGGGTATGGTGCAGGTGAATGAAGAAAAAATGTCGAAGTCGCTCGATAATTTTTTCACCATTCGCGAAGTACTAAAAGAGTACGATGCAGAAACGGTGCGCTTTTTCTTATTAAGCGGGCACTATCGCAGCCAGCTAAATTATTCAGAAAGTCATTTAGATCAAGCACGGGCAAGTTTAGAGCGTTTGTATACGGCATTGCGCGATATTGAGGTAAGTGCTGTGTCGGCAGAAACCCGTAACAGCTACGAGCCTGCGTTTACTGCTGCATTAAATGACGACTTTAATGTACCAGAAGCCATGTCGGTTATTTTTGAGCTGGCGCGGGAATTAAACCGTTTACGTGCAGTAAATACGGCTGAAACGAAAGCAAAGGCGCAAGAAATAGCTGGGCTTATGCGTGAATATGGCGCAGTGCTGGGCATTTTAGAACAAACACCAGAACACTTTTTACATGGTGGCGGCGACAGCGCTGAAGTAGCCACTATTGAAGCATTGATTAAACAGCGTAACGACGCCAGAGCCGCAAAAGATTGGGCCGGCGCCGACCAAGCACGCGACGCCCTGCAAGCTATGGGTATCGTATTGGAAGATTCTGCTGAAGGCACGCGCTGGCGCCGACAGTAAATTAGCTATTAAAAGCTGAAACACATAACAACTAAGGTGAAATAAATATGGCATTACGTGCACCAGAACCTTTTACTCCCGAGCAAGTAACTTGGGACAGCCTAACCAACGGTAGTTGGGACGCGCTAATTGTAGTAGGCCCACACTTTGATGAGCTTCCAGAACACTGCCAAGCGGCCATTGCTGCGGCTAAAGTAACCGACGATTCGGTTACCCAGCAATTAAGCATAGTGCCTTGCGCAGGCGTACCAGGTAACCGCTTGGTACTAGCGCCAACGGGCAGCCTTGCGCGTGACTATGACGACGTGCGCCGATTTTATGACGCCGCGCGCGATGCAGTAACACGGGTGGCGAAAGCTGGCGCGAAACAGCCGGTAATTATGACTACGGCGGTACCTGCTGGCGCCGCATGGCAACATGCTTTGGCCAGTAGCTATTTAGGTTTAAGCCAAGGCGCCTACGAGCCATTAGAAGCCCGTGAGCACTTTGGTGAGGGGCTAGAGCCTTTTGCGGCGGTGGGTGTGCTGGGTGAAACCAGTATAGAGTGGTTAACGGCAGTAGAAGCAGGACGTCGTGTTGCTCGTGATATTTGCGGTACTGAGCCAGAGCGTATGTCGCCGGCCCGGGCTGCTGAATATTGCCAGCAAGCGTTTGCTGGTAGCAGTGTAAGTGTAACTATTATTAATGATCGTATGCAGCTGCAACATGAATACCCACTATTAAGCGCTGTGGCGCGGGCTTCGTTTGCCGTTGAAAAACAACGCCCTTGTGTGGTGCGGTTGGAATATAAAGGCGAAGGCCCTATTACCGAAAGTTTGTTTTTAGTGGGTAAAGGTATTACCTACGACACCGGTGGTGCCGACTTGAAAACCGGCGGCCACATGGCCGGCATGAGCCGTGATAAAGGTGGTGCAGCTGGAGTGGCTGGTTTTTTACGCACCGTTGCAGGGCTAAAACCAAAAGGCTTACGAGTAGTGGCTGAATTAGCATTTGTGCGCAATAACATTGGCAGCTTAGCTTTTGTGGCTGATGAAATTGTTACCGGCCGTTCAGGTGTGCGTGTACGTATTGGAAACACCGACGCCGAAGGGCGTTTGGTAATTGCCGATTCGTTAACGAAGCTAAAAGATGAAGCGCTAACGGCAGAAAACCCGTCGCTTTATACGGTAGCAACCTTAACAGGCCATGCGGCATTGTCGAAAGGCCCATACACAGCATTAGTACCTAATGGCCCAGCGCTGAAAGCGGGCATTGTGCAAAAAATTATGGATGCCGGCGAACTGTGGGGCGACGGGGCTGAGCTGTCGCTGAGCCGTCGTGAAGACTTTGACTTTGTGCGTGGCCGTACTAAGGCCGATGATGTGTTGTCGTCGAACAATGGTCCTTCGGCAACCACGGCACGTGGGCATCAATTCCCGATGGCGTTCTTAGTGTTAACGGCTGGTTTAGACAAGCATGACAATGCGTCTGAGCTACCGTTGCCATACACCCATATTGATATTGCCGGTAGTGGTGTAGAAGGCGGCGACTGGCAGCATGGCAAGCCAACGGCAACACCTGTACTGGCTTTAGCTGGCGCATTTTTAAAATAAGAATAAACAGTTAGAATAAAAAAGGGCTGTCATACAGAAGTACGACAGCCCTTTTGTTTTTGTACTGTAGCAAAAGGGGTATTAAAACTTAACGGCTAATAGGTCTTCTTTCGTTTTACCATGAGCCATGGGCTTGCGGCTGTCGCTGTCGATATGAACAAAAACAATTTCATCGGCCACGCAAATGGTTTGCTTGGTAATTTTATTGCGCACCACACAGGTAACCGACACAGAGGTGCGACCAACATTTTTAATGTCGAGGCCAAATTCCACCACATCGCCTTTGTAGGCCGATGCTTCAAATGAAATGGCGGCAATGTACTTAGTTACTAAGCTGCGTTCGCCCAGTTGGCAGGAGGCGAAAATATACGCCTCTTCGTCTATCCATTCTAAAATACGGCCACCGAACAAAGAGCCGGCAAAATTCAGGTCGTTTGGCATCACTAGTCGACGTGATAAAAAGCGCATAGATTCTCCTTTGGGAACGCTTGCTAATAAACTTTAAATAATTAACTTATTCTACTGCACAGTATAGCCAATGCCTAGAATTGAGCGCGCACACCTATGCCAAAACTACGACCTGGCAGCGGGGCGAAGTCTTTGATAAAGGAGTTGTGAGCATAACCGAGCTGGTTGGTTATGTTTTCCGCTTTAAAGTAAATGGCAAAGTCTTGGCCAGCAAAGTAACTAGGATAGTAATTTACATGGGCGCTTAACATGCCAAAGCCGTCGGTTTTCACCTCGTCAGCAGAAACCTTTGTTTGGCTAAAATGATGGGTGTATGAAAGTTTCGTTTCCCAACCTGCAGGCATATAGCTTAGGTGCAAGCCTGCACGTTGTGCAGGTATGCGCGGCACATTGGTATTGCCTGGGCTAGCGTCGACAAACTTAGCGCGGGTGTAGTCGCTAAAAGCACCCAGGTGCCATTGTGAATTGAATTCGTAATGGCCTGCTAGCTCGTAGCCGTACAGGTCAGCGTCTTGTTGTTGATAGGCATAAATAGGTAAACCCGCACTACTATGGTCATGACCGTGATCATCGTGGTGGCCGTGATCATCGTGGTGGCTATGATCGGCAACCAGTAGTTCGCTACTTAAGCCAGTATTTTGTTGGTAAATAAAATTACGAATATGGTTGTAGAATACGCTCGCATCGAGGTGATACTTTAAACCATCGTAATGCAAACCAAGGTCAATGTTATTAGCTTTTTCTTTATTAAGGCCAGTTGTGCTAGGAGCAACATGGTATAACCCTGTGTAATCTGGATCAGTTGGGGCATGGTGATCTTCATGTAGCTCATAAAAACCACCTAACTCGTATGAACGGGTAGCAAAGTGAGCGCCATTGGCAAAGAGTTCATTTGCTTGTGGTGCGCGTTCACTATAGCTAAGGCTCATGCTGAAGCTTAGTAGCTCGGTTGCTCGATAGTTCACCCCAAAAGAAGCGCTAACAGGAGTGTGCTTAATGGTGCCGAAATCATCGGTAGCTATTTTAACCTCTTCTACCCGTGCACCCATTTCCAGGGTTATTTGGTCGATGTTTTTTTCTAGTAACCAGAATATCCCGGTTAAGTCGGTTTCAGAATTTGGCGTGAAAGCTTCGGTACCCGACGACTGGTATTGCTGATTTTGTACCTGAATACCAACAGCACCGTCCCAGCTCAAAATTGGCTGGTGCGTTGCGGTTAAACGTAGTTCAGTTTGCTCTAATGAAAACCCGGTTTCAACCACATCTCCTTCAATTTCGTCGTGATTCATTTCAGTAAAACCAAGATTAATGTCGAGGCGTTTAAACCCTTTCATAGGGTCGATAAACGAACCAAGCACTTGATAGCGGTCTTGCACAAAGCTGGCATAAATGTCGTCATGCTCGTCGTGGCTATCATGGCCTTCGCCTTCGTCGTGGGTGTGGCCGGGTAAACCATAGTCGCGTTCCATGCGGCCATATGAAAAGCCGATAAAGCCTGAGTCTAAAAAGTAGCTGGCACCAATGTTGAAGCCTTTGTCGTCGGTAAAGGAGTTTTCAATGGTGTTGGCAATATCGCCTTCGAGGGTAAGGAAATTTGGTACGTCGTAGTCGTCGCCTTTACGCATAAACATGTCGAAGTGCACCGTAATGTCGTCGGCACCGGCGTCTATTCCTGCACTTACATTACGTTCATTGGCACTGCTGTTGTAACCCGCGCCATAGTACCCAGTAATACCTTGTTCAGCGTAGCGCGGTACGCGATTGTCGACCACGTTAACCACACCACCGCTGGCGCCACTACCAAATAATAACGTTGAAGGGCCACGGAATACTTCAATTTGTTGGGCGGTGGTACTTTCTGTTGATACGGCATGGTCGGGGCCACCACGAGAAATGTCGGCTACATCTAAACCATTTTGTACCACTTTAACTCTGGGGCCGTCGAGGCCACGAATAACAGGGCTGCTTGCGGTAGGGCCAAAGTAGCTCGACTGCACACCAGGAATGCCGCGCAAGGTTTCACCTAGGGTTGCCGCTTGGGCTTGGCGTAATTCGTCGTCGCTTAATACATGAATAGCTTGGGCACTGTTCAGAGCCGACTTTTCAAGAGGTGATGCAGTAACAATAACACGCTCGTATTTGTGATCGTGTTCGTGGGGTGCGTTTTCTGCAGTTTCTTCAGCGTGAAGGGTAAGCGGCATTAAGAGGGTTGCCACAGCAAGGGCAACAGGGGTCTTCTGATACATCTAGAGGAATCCTTAAAGTGGGTTTTAATGCATTTAAGCGATGCATGGCTAGTTTGTGTGATGTTATAATGTAACACTACAATAATGGCATTTTGAAAGCAAGAGTTCAGTGATTATTGTGGCTGGTATGGAAGGCTGTAAGCGGTTAAACTGACCGCACTAATTTCTCAGGGTGTTTTCATATGAATTTGTATCGTAAGGGATTTCTTTCTTTGCTAACGGTTTTGGCTGTGGCTGCGTGTAGCCCGGCCGTCGAAGAAAAAAATCAGCAGCAAGATCAGGCTTTTCAACCAGTAGCCAGTGAAGTGGCGCTGGAAGCACATTTAGAGTTTCTAGCCAGCGACTTATTAGAAGGCCGTGACACGGGAACACGGGGCCATGAAATAGCCTCTGCTTATATAGTGAGCCAGTTTAAAGAGCTTGGTCTAGAGCCTGCTGGCAACGACGGCTATTACCAGCGGGTGCCTTTTCGTACCGCAACCTTAGTGGCCGATAGCCCGAAGTTTATTGTGCACAATGGTAGGAAAAATATTTCGCTGCCGTACTTAGAAGCTTTTACTGCTAGCCCGAGCACCTTTGCGGAAAAACTAGAAGTAACAGCCCCTTTAGTATTTGTGGGTTATGGCATGGTGTCGGACAAGTTTGGCTTTGACGACTACGCGGGCCTAGATGTAGACGGCGCAATTGTGGTGATGTTGTCGGGCCGCCCTGACGGTTTGCCAAGTGAGGCAGCAGCCCACCTTGGCCGGATTAAAACTGAATTAGCTATTGAGCGTGGTGCGGTGGGCATTATTACCTTACATACGCCTAAACAAGAGGAAGTTAGACCCTTTGCGGTCATGCGCCGCTATGCTGCTGATGCTCGCCGTATGACCTGGTTAACACCTGAAGGTGAAGCCCATGGCGACGAAGGCCAACTTCGTGGTGGAGCATTTTTGCATTATGAAGCGGCAGCGCATTTATTTGAAAACGTTGAGCTAGAGCTCGCCGACATTTGGCAACAAATAGACGCTAATGAAATGCCGAAGGGTGTTGCCCTTGGTGTGTCGGCAACCTTAGCGAAGCAGTCGGTGTTCGGTGCGCTCGATAGCCCTAACGTAATGGCAAAGCTTAGTGGCGGCCATAATACATTACGTAACGAAGTTGTGCTGTATACCGCCCATTCAGACCATTTAGGCCCGGTAAACAATACAGAAGGCGAGCTCAAGTTTAATAATGGCGCAATGGACAACGCAGCGGGTGTAGCAGTAATGCTAGAAACGGCGCGCATGTTTGTAGAAGCGGCGAAAAATGGCGACCACCCCGACCGTACCATTATGTTTGCGGCAGTTACCGCAGAAGAGCGTGGTTTATTGGGTGCCGATTACTTTGCCCATTACCCAACAGTGCCAATTGAAAACATTGTGGCGAACGTAAACTTAGACATGCCCGTGTTACTGTATAACTTTGCTGATGTTGTTGCCTTTGGTGCGGAACATTCAAGCTTAGGCGCCGTAGTTGCAGAAGCGGCAGAGTTGCATGGTATTAAGCGCAGCCCCGACCCAATGCCTGAGCAAGCTATTTTCACACGTTCAGACCACTATGCTTTAGTGAAAAAAGGAATTCCGGCGGTATTTTTGATGACTGGTTTTGAGTCGCAAAATGAAGGGGAAGATGGCGGCGAAGTGTGGGGCGAATTCTTTGCCAAGCATTACCACAGGCATTCAGACGAAATTAGCACCTTAACGGAACAATACGGCGGCATTCGTTATGATGCAGGCGCGGTATTTACCAATATTAACTACGATATTGGCCGCATGATTGCTAATGGCAATGCAGTGCGCCCAACATGGTTGCCAGACAGTTATTTTGGCCAGGTGTTTGCGGGTGACGAAAATAGTATTCGTCATTAAAGTATTCGCTACTAAAGTATTCAGCACTAAAAGGTAAATGATGACAGATATTTGGACCTTAGATACGCAGCTTGCTGCAGATACGAAGTCGGTAGGCGACTTGCCTCTTTGCCGTGTATTAGTGATGAACGACAGCCAGTACCCTTGGGTTATTTTAGTGCCAAGGGTTGCTGGAATTCGCGAAATATATGAGCTTGAAGCCATGCAACAACAGCAATTATTGCAAGAGTCGACTTTTTTATCAATGTGGTTAATGAAGCACTTTAAAGGCGAGAAGCTTAATATTGGTGCTTTGGGCAATGTGGTACCGCAGTTACATATGCACCATATTGTGCGCTTTAAAGCCGACCCCGCATGGCCAAGCCCTGTATGGGGTAAACACCCTGCGGTGGCTTATGAAGAAAAGGCGTTGCATGAGTTTTGCGACGCGCTAAAGGAAGGGCTGCGGTTACAACAGCCACTTTCTTAGTAATGAATAGCTGCTACTTAGGCGGCAGCTATTTCTTCTAAAACTTGGGTGCACCAAATAGCAATGCGCTCGTCTGACAATTCGTATTGCGAGTCTTCGTCTAGTGCTAGGCCAACAAAGTGTGTTTTATCTGCAGTTAGGCCTTTCGACGCTTCGAAGTTGTAGCCTTCATTGGGCCAAAACCCAATACGTTTTAAGTTAGGTTGTGCCACCGCGTCGTGCAGCATGCCGAGCGCGTCTTGAAACCATTCAGGGTAGCCGTCTTGGTCGCCCATACCATAAAGCGCTAACGTTTTACCGCTGAGGTTTAAGGTGCTTGCTTCTTGCCATAGGCTTTCCCAGTCTTCTTGTAATTCACCAAAGTCCCAAGTGGAAATGCCAAATATTAGTAACGAATAGTCGTTCACCTTAGCCAGCGGCACGTCTTTGATGTTGTATATGTCAACAATGTCGGCGCCAATAAAGTCGCGTATTTTTTCTGCTGCCATTTCTGTATAGCAGGTGGTTGAACCATAAAATAAACCAATCCGAAAATCACCCATGGTCTGGTTAAAACTCCAAGTACTGCGGGTAAAAAGAATGGCGGCCATTGTAACAGAAAGCCGTTTGGATGGTAGATGGCTAAGCCTATGAACGGTATACTAAGCGCCAAACTATTATAGCGTTTGAGGATATATGAGCAGCAAGAGTATTACCGAGATGTCGGAAGACATTGACGCGGAATTTGATCACATTGTGGCCCATGGTAACGACGATGAGCTGTTTGCGAGTGGGTATTTACGAGGCCATTTCGACTTGATTGTGGCGCGTTTAACTATGGCTGGTGAAGAAGATCAAGCGAAGTTTTGGCCAGCATTATATGCCAGTGTTGCCGAACACGCCGGTGAATTAAATGACAGTGACCGAGTGCTAGTAGAAGGCATGGTAACTCGGCTGGAGCAAAAAGCGAAAGCAACAGCTGCCCGTTAGTTACTCATTTGTTCTAGCTTGCGCCCGTTGTATAAAACGACGGGTGCCGGTTGCCTTTGCAATGCGCTCGCCAAAGGGTAATGGTTTACCCAGAATGTTGCACGCTACGGCATGTGCTAGCCACGGCGCCGTAGTAAACCCCCTCGAGCCTAACCCTAAAATAACCGACAAGCCTGGGCATGAAACGGTTTCTTTGCCGCAGGCACTGGCACGCACCAGTGGGCCTTGAATAGGAATATGATCAGGAGTTGTGGCGCGCACCGAAGCGCGGCAGCCAAGAAGGTCGCTAGCCTGAAAATTGGTATGCATCATGCTATTTAATTTGTTGATATTCGCGGCATTATCACTTTCTTTTATATTGGCACTATGGTCGTTTTGATCGAAGGTTGCCCCGGTACACAGCACCCCTTGCTGTGGCGGTAATACATAACCCTTCTCACACACTACATGCTGTAAGTTTTCGAGGGCGCCGGCCTGTAACAAGCTAATTTGCCCGCGCACGGGCCGAATAGGTAAGTTGGCCTGTGCTAACGCGCGACTGTGAATATGAGTGGCGGTAACGGCTTGCTCGGCTAACCCTAAACTATGGCCCACACATAACACCACATTTGTAGCTTGATAACTGCCGCTGTTGGTTTCAATGTGCCATTGGCTTGCAATACGCTCGAGCGACTTTACCGGCTGGTCTTTAATAATCTGGGTAGGAAGCCCACGGGTTTCACGATACTGAATAAGCTGCTGGAATAACTCGCTCACCACCGCCAACGGGTTAAGCCAACCAGCGGTTGGCATAAGCAGGCTGTGGGCTTTGGCCTGCACTATGGACGTTGGGTAAAGCTGGCGTTGAATAATTTTTTTCTGGCGAATTTTGTCTTCTGCTGAGCGCTCTAATAATTCCACACCGGTCCAATGTACCTGATGAGGCACATGTTGCTGGTAAAACGTGCGGCTAAAACAAAAGGCATGGGTGTTGAGTTGGCTTAGTAGGGTCCAGTTGGCTTGCAATAAGGGATAAATAGCCCCTTGGGGGTTACCAGAAGCACCGTCGGCAGGGCTTTTAGCGCCCCAAACTAAGGTTAATGGGCCGTTAAAGTCGCGTAATTCAGTAGCTACGCTTGCGGCGGCAATGCCGCCTCCAATAATGGCGATAGACTTAGGTAAGCGTGGCGCAGGTGTTGCTAAGGTTGGTTTAGTGCCGCAGAGCATATCGCGCTTATAGCCAAAACCACGGACTTTTTTTATGTTTAAGCCGGCTGCTTCTAAGCCTCGGCGAACATGGCCGGTGGCAGTGAAGGTAGCAAGGGTGCCCTGTGCTTTTAAGCTTTTAAATACCGATTGATACACCACCGGCTGCCACATGGTGGGGTTTTTGCTTGGTGCAAAGCCGTCTAGAAACCATGAGTCGACCATGTTTTCATGGGCTGCGGCCCAGTCGGGCAAGGTATCGAGCACGTCGCCAAAAATGAGGTCGAGGGTGATACGTGGGTGTAACTGCAGCCGGTGCAAGCCGGGAATAAGTTCAGGGTAATGAGCCGCGGTGGCTTGACTAATACTTTCAAACTCAGGCCAGTGGCTAGCAATAGTGGTGAGATCGCTGGCGTGAAGTGGGTACTTTTCAAAAGAAACATAATGCAGTTGAGTATGTGCTGGCGCGTGTTGGAGAAAGTCGGTGGCTGCGGTAAAAAAATTGAGCCCGGTGCCAAAGCCTGTTTCAGCTATGACCCAGGTAGAGTCAGCTTTTAAAGTGTGCCACTTAGCCGGTAAGAAATTGTGCTGAAGAAATACATATCGGCTTTCAGCGACGCCTTGGCCACGAGAAAAGTAAACGTCGTTATGCTGCGTAGAGCGAGGTGTGCCTGTGGCATCGAAGGCAAGCTCGGCATAGCTTAGGGGCGTTTTGTTCATGGGTTCTTGGGGCACAATACAACTCATTCCGTATGGCGAATAAAGGTATAGCTAAGCTGACCACTGCATTGATAGATTTTCGTTTGCTCGCGGACGCGCTATGATACGCACAAATTTTAACATAGGACAGACAAGATGAGACGAGCTGTTGTTACTGGTTTAGGTATTGTTTCGAGCATTGGCAACAACCAAGAAGAAGTGTTGAGTTCACTTCGTGAAGGGCGTTCAGGAATTACCCGTTCAGAAAGTTTTGCAGAAATGGGCTTACGTTGTCAGGTATGGGGCGACTTAAAAATTAATGTTGCAGACCATATTGATCGTAAAGCACTGCGCTTTATGGGCGACGCAGCTGCCTATGCATATATTTCTCTTGAGCAAGCTATTGCTGATGCAGGCTTAACCGAAGAGGAAGTAAGTAACGAGCGCACCGGGTTAGTAGTAGGTTCAGGTGGCGCTTCAGGTGAACACCAAGTTGCCGCAGCAGACACGTTGCGCGAGCGCGGTGTACGCCGTGTTGGGCCATATATGGTGCCACGTTGCATGGCGTCGACCACGTCTGCTTGCTTAGCAACGCCAATGAAAATTAAGGGCGTGAACTATTCAATTAGTTCGGCGTGTGCTACCAGTGCGCACTGTATTGGCCATGCGTTAGAGCTCATTCAATTAGGTAAGCAAGATCGCGTATTCGCAGGTGGTGGTGAAGAGCTGCATTGGACCCTAGGCATGGAATTTGACGCCATGGGTGCACTCAGCACGAAATATAACGACACGCCTGAAAAAGCGTCGCGTACCTATGACGCAGATCGTGACGGCTTCGTGCCTTCAGGTGGTGGCGGTATGCTGGTGATTGAAGAGCTAGAAACAGCCCTAGCCCGTGGTGCGAAAATTTATGCTGAAATTGTTGGCTACGGCGCAACCTCAGACGGTTACGACATGGTTGCTCCTTCAGGCGAAGGCGCTGTGCGTTGTATGAAAATGGCGATGGCCGGCTTAGATACGCCGATCGACTATTTGAATACGCACGGTACCAGCACGCCAGTAGGCGACGTGAAAGAGTTGGAGGCGATACGTGAAGTATTTGGCGACAACACCCCAGCAATTAGTGCAACCAAAGCAATGACAGGCCACGCGCTTGGTGCTGCTGGTGTTCACGAAGCGGTATTCTCATTACTCATGATGCGCGACGGCTTTGTAGCGCCTTCAATTAATATTGATAACTTAGACGAGCAAGCTGCGGGCATGAATATTGTGCGTGAGCCGCTTGAAAAAGAAATTAACGTGGTGATGTCGAATAGCTTTGGCTTTGGTGGTACGAACGCTTCTTTAGTGTTCCGCCGTTATGTTCCTGAAGCATAATTTATTCGTTATAGCTTGGTAACATATTAAAACGCAGGGAAAACTTGCTAAACTGGGCTCAAACCTGAATGAAGGCGAGAGCCCATGAATTTTTTGATTCACGAAAACCTTCCTAAACTTGACTGCTACCTGCAAGGGCGCGGGCAAATTAAAACTTTTTCTGGCCGTACTCCACCGGCAGCCGATCTTCTCGCAGCTGAGGTATTACTCATTCGCTCGGTAACGAAGGTTACTAAAGAACTACTCGATTTAGCCCCTCAACTTAAATTTGTTGGTACCGGTACTATTGGTACGGAGCATGTTGACGTTGATGCGTTACAGAAGCGCGGTATTGGTTTTGCCAGTGCGCCCGGCGCCAATGCTATTTCTGTTGGTGAATATGTGTTGGCTGCGGTGTTGGAGCTGGCGGCAACAGCCAAGCTAGAATTGGCGGGTAAACTGGCATTAGTGGTAGGGGCAGGGCATACGGGCGTGCAAGCGGGTAAACGCTTAGCGGCGCTGGGTATGGACGTGCGCTATATTGATCCTGAACCCGTGTTACCCAAAGCCGATAAAACCTTTGGCGACTGGTCGTTATTGGCCCAAGCAGATGTAATTACCTTTCATGTGCCGCTAACCACGGCAGCGCCCCATAGTACGTTGCATTTAATGCATGCAGAGCAATTAGCACTATTAAAGCCAGATGCTATTTTGGTTAATGCTAGCCGGGGCCCTGTGGTGCATAATCAAGCGTTACTACAACGGCTAAAAGACGGCCCACGGCTATATTGTGCTTTAGATGTGTGGGAAGGCGAACCTAGCGTAAATTTAGAGTTGCTACAGCGGGTGGGCTTAGCTACGCCACACATTGCAGGGCATAGTCTGGAAGGTAAAATACGTGGCAGTTATAAATTATATGAGGCCCTGTACGAGTTCTTCAGTTGGAAGGGCAAGCGACTAAGTGAAAGCCACTTTATGCCTGCAGTTAACTTACGCCAATTTACGGCGCCAACTTTAGCAAACCAAAAATTGCCGCAGGCGTTAGTAACAGACTGGGTACGCAGTAGTTATGCTATTGTTGCCGACGATAACGACTTTCGCGTACATGGTGTAACGGCCGAAGGCTTTGACAGGCTTCGAAAAGTTTACCAACACCGGCGCGAGTTAAGCGCCACTTGTGTTAAGGTGCCAGAAACATTCTTGAATCAGTGTCAGCAACTTGGTTTCAAGGTAGAGCTAACGCACGATTAGCAGTAGAATTAGTTAAGCATGAAGCCTAATTAGGCATATTTGAATTGAGAGGTAGTACATGAGTTTACAATTGAATGTTGCTGTTCTAGGAGCTACTGGTTTAGTAGGTAAACAACTACTTGAATGCCTGGCTGAACGAAAGTTTCCCATTAAACAGCTTTTTCCTTTAGCGAGTAGCCGTTCTGCGGGTACCGACATTCAATTCAACGGCGAACAGCTGGAAGTTCAAGATGCTGAACATTTCGACTGGAGTTTAGTTGACCTTGCCTTCTTTTCAGCGGGCGGCAGTATTTCTGCAATGTATGCGCCCCGTGCTGCAGACGCCGGCTGTGTAGTGATTGATAACACCTCGCACTTTCGTTATGAGCCAGATGTACCCTTAGTGGTACCAGAGGTAAATGGTGACGCGCTAGCAGATTTTCGTAACCGAAATATAATCGCTAACCCGAATTGTTCAACTATTCAAATGGTTGTCGCCTTAAAGCCTATTCACGATGCCTTTGGGGTTGATCGTATTAATGTGGCTACGTACCAGTCGGTTTCCGGAGCTGGTGCTAGTGGGGTAGACGAGCTGGCCAAACAAACCGCTAACTTATTAAATGGCATTCCGGTTGAGCCTGAAGCCTTTGCACGCCAAATTGCTTTTAACTGTATTCCTCAAATTGATTCGTTTTTAGATAATGACTACACCAAAGAAGAAATGAAAATGGTGTGGGAAACCCAAAAGATATTTGGTGACGATTCAATTCGCATCAATGCTACCGCCGTTCGGGTGCCGGTGTTTTTTGGCCATGCGGAAGCAATTCATTTAGAACTACGCCAACCGGCAGATGCGCAAACAATAAAAGATTTACTACGCAACGCGCCCGGCATAGAACTTATGGAAGATCAGGCCGACTTTCCAACCCAGGTGAGTGATGCAACTGGCCAAGACAAAGTATTTGTTGGCCGTGTACGACAAGACATTTCACACCCACAAGGCATAAACCTTTGGGTGGTAGCCGACAACGTGCGTAAAGGTGCCGCAACGAATAGTGTGCAAATTGCAGAGCATTTGTTGGCTAACTACTGGTAAACGAACATAAGAAAGCAATGAATGTAAGCTGCCTATGTAGGTTTTGTTTGCGTTAGGCTAGCTAATTATAAAGGGTAGATTGCCGTTACCTACTAAGGTAGCTTATAGTGTTTAAATGTTGTCGGTTAACTACTTAACTAGCTACGTACCTAGCTAGGCGAAAAGCTTTTCAATAATAATCAGGTATTAAATGTGCGTTCGATCAGGATTAATGCAATGACCCATTCAGCTCAGGGAAGTTTTGATGTGTTCCAGTTGCCTCGTCGGTGGGCTCGCACTGTAATTGTTGGTGCGCTTATAGGTGCTGGTACCTTTAGCCTATTTCATCCTCTTGATGTGGCCGCGCAAGAGCGTGACCGTATTGTTATTCGTGGCCCTGAAGGAGCAGAACAAACCGACGTGCGCATTGGTACTGAACGCTATGGGCCTATTAAAGCAACCGACACCTTATGGACCATAGCTAGCCAGTATCGACCACATTCTAGTGTTGACGTGCCGCAAATGATGGCGGCACTGGTGCTAGCGAACCCCGAAGCATTTCGTAATGGTAACCCAAGCGAAATGTTAACGGGTTTTTACCTAAGAATTCCAAGTTTGCAAGAAGTGCAAATGATGAATCCTGAAGCTGCTCGTAGGCAGGTGCAGCTTGGCGAACAACTTAACCGCCAGCAACAAGTGCTAAACGAACAACAACAGCTCACTAACCAACGACAAGAAGAACAAGACAAGCTAGTACAAGAAACCCGTACCCGCACAGAGCAAGCAATTGGTGAAGTGCGTGCGCGGCATGAACAAGAATTTATCGATTTGCGTGAAAGCTTATTGAGCTCAATTGAAACCACAGAAAAAGTTTTCCGTGACAATGAAGAGCTCAGAGAGCGTTTAGTGAGGCTGGAAGAGTTACTAAACGCCCTACAAGAAGGGGCCGTGACTTCTGCAGAATATCAGGCAGAAATAAGTGAACTGAAAGCTGCCCAAGAAGCACTACGTCGAGAGCAAGACATTGTTAGCGCACGCACGCAAGAAAAAACAGTAGTCGAAGAGCTATTAGACCACCCAGCGGCCCTAGCGCTACTTGCATCGGTTCCTGCGCTGTTAATGATTTTATTAACCACTTGGTTACTGCGCCGTCGCCAGTTAAATATATCTGAGCATGAGTTTTTAACAGAAACCAAAGGTGGGCGTGAGGCAGAACAAGAGTTGTCTGACGAAGAAGCGCGAGAGGCGCTTGAACGGGAGCTTATGGGGGGCATTACGGTAGAAGAAGACGACCTACTATCGGACGACCCATTTGAAGGCTTTGACGATGATGAAGGAGCTGATTTAGACCGCTTGTCAGACGAAATGCTAATGCCTCGTGCGACCGATGAAAGCAATGACGAAGCTGACTTTGACATACGTTTAGATGAGTCGGCAGAAGCACTAAACGAGAGTGACTTTTCAGAATTAGACGATGGTTTTGATAGTCCCGAGGAAACCCCAGAGGCGGTAGAGTTAGTGCAAGCTCCGCCAGCGGCGCCGCCACAAGCGCCAAGCAAGGCAGTTAACACCGATGACCCTACAGATGGCTCGCTTGGTCAAGATGATCTTGACCGCTTACTTGCTGGTGCAACCGATGATGACAGTGAAGAACAGTTTGAGCCAGAGCATGAAAGTACCACTGACGTTGATACCGATTCGGATGCAGCTGTAACCGCAGAGCAAGGCAACACTGCGACAACCGTTGATAGTGATGATATTGACGACCTGCTAGATAACTTTGCTAAAGATGATAAAACCACTAAACAAGTTGCCGCTAAAAGCGACGATTTGCTCCCTGAAGAGCCGAATAGCATTGATCCTTTCGACCCTGATGTGGTGCTTGATCAAACAGAGCAAACAGAGCAAACAGAGCAAACAGAGCAAGATAACGCTGAATCTGACGATGCAGAAGTTGAAGCGGATGATATTGATATTGACGAGCTATTTAATGAACTTGGAATTAGCGACGAAAGCACTGAAGAGATTACTCCCGAAGATATTGACTCGTTGTTATCTGAACCTGAAACCACTGACGCCGACGATGTCTTAGCAGGCGAAAGTAGCGCTGCAGATGAAGAGCCTGAACTGGTTTTTGTAGATGAAGATGACATTGATAATGAATTAGAACCAAATGAAGAAGAAGGCGATGAGCTACTTGCTGATGTGGACGCCGAAGGTGACGAAGAGCCAATTAGTTTAGAGGAAGTACAACCAACAGCAGAAAAAACCTCGCCATTAGAACAAGAAAGCGGTTTTACTGCGTTGGCGGACGATGAAGAGCTGGACGAAGACTACTACGCACTCGATGAAAATGAGCTAGCGGAAGCAACAGCAGCAGCGGAAAGTGAATTGGAGTCGCTATTTACGGAAGATGCGGATACAACCGACGAAGCGGACAGTTTTTTAAATATAGACGACATACTTGCCGAGACAGACACTGGTGTTGAAGCAGCAGCTGATGAAGATAACGACGACGATTCATACCGAGCAGAAGACCAATTAGCCGCACAATTAGACTTGGCTAGGGCTTACCTTGAAATGGATGAGTACGAGAATGCCCGTGAAGCGCTACAAGAAGTATTAGCGTCTGCCGACGAAGCCCTTAAAGCCGAAGCTGAGGAATTGCTGAAGCGGATTGATAACGAATAAATAATGAACATGCGTATTGCACTTGGAATTGAATATAATGGCCAGCAGTATTTTGGTTGGCAAAAGCAACACCATGTTATTAGCGTTCAAGCCTGTGTAGAGCGAGCACTAGAACAAATAAGCTTACACCCGGTAGCGGTGGTGTGTGCTGGGCGAACAGACGCAGGTGTACATGCGACACAGCAGGTAGTTCACTTTGATACTAGTGTTGATCGCCCCGATGGCGCTTGGACCATGGGGGTAAACTCGCATTTGCCCGACGATATAGCTATAAGGTGGGTAAAACGGGTTGGCGACGACTTCAGTGCGCGGTTTACGGCCGAGTCGCGGCGATATCGCTATGTTATTTACAATGCACCTTTTCGAGCTGCCATTTTAAATGGCGGTGTTACCCATATTCATCAGCCCCTTAATGCAGAGCGCATGCACGCTGCCGGGCAAGTTTTATTAGGTGAAAACGACTTCTCTTCGTTTCGGGCAGCGCAGTGTCAGTCGCATTCACCTTTTCGTAAAGTTCACTTTATTACGGTTAAACGTTTTGGCGCTTATGTGGTCATAGATATACAAGCAAATGCATTTGTGCACCACATGGTAAGGAATATAGCTGGGGCGCTTATTGTTGTTGGTAGTGGCGAGCAGCCTAAACAATGGCTGGAAGAGGTACTTGCAGCAAAAGACAGAAGAGTGTGCTCGGCTACGGCTAAACCTAATGGCCTTTATTTGGTTCATGTGCAGTACCCGCCTGAGTTAGAAATGCCTAAGGTACCGTTAGGACCATTATTTTTGCCGGAACGATAATAAAACGAAATAGGAACACTGGGCCTGACAACTAAGACCACTTAGCGCTGCAAACATGGGCTGAATTGTGCTTTAATGTCGGGTAATTCAACGAACATGACGTATTTGGCTTTTGGCCGATTAGTGATAGGTATTTATGAGCTGGATAGAAAGAATTCTTGCAAAACCACAATCTAGTAAACGCCGCAACATACCTGAAGGGGTGTGGAGTAAATGCGGGGGTTGTGAAGCTATTTTGTATCGTGCCGATCTTGAGCGCAATTTGCACGTATGCCCTAAGTGCGAGCACCACATGCGGGTTAGTGCGCGTGAGCGCCTCGATCAGTTTCTTGACGCCGACAATCGAGTGGAGCTTGGTGTCGAATTAGAGCCCCAAGACTTACTTAAATTTAGAGACTCTAAAAAATATAAAGACCGTATTGCTGCTGCACAAAAAGCGACCGGTGAAAAAGATGCATTAGTTGCCATGAAAGGCACTTTAAAAGGCCAGCCAATTGCTGCAGTTGCATTTGAATTTAGTTTTATGGGTGGCTCTATGGCTACGGTGGTTGGTTCGCGTTTTGTTAAAGCCGCTGAGGAATGTTTAGAACATAATATGCCGTTGGTATGTTTCTCTGCTTCGGGCGGTGCTCGTATGCAAGAGGCTTTACTGTCGTTAATGCAAATGGCAAAAACGTCGGCGGCATTAGCAAAAATGACCGAGCAGGGCTTACCTTATATTTCTGTGCTTACCGACCCAACTATGGGTGGCGTGTCGGCCAGTATTGCCATGTTAGGCGACATTAATATAGCCGAGCCAAAAGCACTAATTGGCTTTGCTGGGCCACGTGTTATTGAACAAACAGTGCGCGAAACATTGCCTGAAGGGTTTCAGCGGAGCGAGTTTTTACTCGAGCATGGCGCCATAGACATGATTGTAGACCGTCGTGAAATGCGCAATAAAGTTGCTAGTTTGTTGGCTAAATTTCAACACTTGCCAGCTCCTAAAACTGAAATAATGATGGCTGATAATTAATTCACCCTTGATGGAACGAGGTTTTAAACCTTGAATACACCACACGCTCAGGAACAGCCACGCTCATTAGATGCGTGGCTTTCTTATTTAGAGAACATACATAGCAAAGAAATTGACATGGGCCTTGACCGCATTGTTGCAGTGGCACAGTCGCTGCGGGTATTACAGCCTAGCCCGAAGGTTATTACTGTTGCAGGTACCAATGGTAAAGGCTCTTCGGTTGCCATGTTAGACGCTATATTGCAGCACGCTGGTTACAGTACGGCGTGCTATACCTCGCCACACCTAGTTGACTACCGCGAACGGGTGTTGGTGAACGGTAAAATGTTAACCGAACAAGAGCACTGCGAGGCCTTTAGTGCGGTTAATGCAGCACGGGGCAGTACGTCGCTAACCTATTTTGAATTTGGCACCCTAGCGGCGCTGTGGTTAATACAAAAACACCAGGTAGATGTTGCCATTCTTGAAATTGGTTTAGGTGGTCGTTTGGACGCGGTTAATATTGTCGACGCTGATTTAAGCATTGTTACCAGTGTTGATATTGATCATGTGGGCTTTTTAGGTAATGACCGGGAAAACATAGGTTTTGAGAAAGCCGGTATTTTCCGTGCGGGTAAGCCAGCCATTTGTGGCGACCGCTTGCCACCACAGCGTTTGTTGGCGCATGCGCAAGAAATTGGGGCGCATTTACTTTGTGTGCAACAAGACTACGATTTAGAAAAATCCGAGCAAGGCTGGAATTTTATACTTTGCTCAGAGTTGGCCAAACAGTCATTAACGGCATTAAAAAACTTACCAGAACCACAGTTGCCCGTAGTGAATGCCCTAGGAGTCATTGCTGGTTTACAGCATGCAGGCTTTAAGGTGAGTGCAAATAATGTTGCTCAGGGCTTACAAACAGCAACTGTGGCTGGCCGCTTTGAAATTTGGCCAGGTGAACCAAAGGTTATTCTTGATGTGGCACATAACCCACATGCAGCACGCTACTTACGTGACAAATTACAAGCCTTGCGCGAGCAAACTAGTAGCGATATAAACATTATTGCAGTGTGTGGCATGTTAGCCGATAAAGATATTCATGCTACTTTGGCTGAGTTGACGTTGGTTATAGACAGCTGGCATGTGGCTACCTTGCCGGGCACAAGGGCAGCACAAGCGGCGCATCTTGCTGGAGTTTTAACGCAGTTACAATGTCGCTCAAAACAATTTGTTTCAGTTGCCAATGCGTTTGAGCAAGCGTTAGCTGAAGCAAAGCCTAACGATGTGATAGTATGTTTTGGTTCGTTTTTAACAATTACCGCAATGTATGCTTGCAAAGGGAGAACGATAGGTGGCGAGTAGTCCTTTACAAAACCGGCTGGTAGGCACAGTGATCGTTGTTGCACTGGCCGTTATTATATTACCTGACCTGTTTAGTAATGCAGGACAGCTGCCGAATGATGACTTTCAAGTAACGCCTCTGCGACCCTCGGTAGAGCAGCAAATGCAATCTCCTAGTTTCCCCGCCGATTTTTCCGTTACCGGCCCAACCAGCAACGATGTTATTGCAGTACCTATTATAGAGGACCAAATTGAAGTGCGAGAGCTGGCGCCTACTGTGGTTTTGGGTGCCGATGAAGCAGAGCCTATTGCGCAAGCAGGTGACCGTTGGGTTATCCAGTTAGGTGCCTTTCGGAATGTTGATAGGGTGAACGATCTGATAACAAAGTTACGTGCTGAAGGCTTTCAAGCCGACAGCAGGGTATTACGCCGCCCAGAGGGGCAATTACACTTGCTGCTGGTTGGCCCTGATTTAAACGAACAAGCATTAACTTCACAATTAGGTCGGTTAAAAGAATTAACCGAGCTTGAGGGTAAAGTGGTACCTTATCGCCCAGCGAATGACTAAAAAACTAACGATAAGCGAATACTTTCTGCTAGAATTCGCAGGTCTAAAAAGGGTGGTTCATTACTATGAATTGGATTGATTACGCAATTATTGGCGTAATAGCACTATCTATTATTATTAGCCTTATTCGCGGTTTTGTTAAAGAAGCATTATCGCTTGCCGTTTGGATAGCTGCATTTTTTGTCGCTAGTTTGTTTTACCAAGATCTTGCCGCATTTTTTACCGGTTTCGAAGACCCCATGGTTCGAAACGGGCTTGCCGTTACCTTGCTGTTTATTGTAACCCTAATAGTGGGAGCAATGATTACCTATGTTGTTAGTCAGCTGGTACAAAAAACAGGGCTAAGTGGTACTGACCGATTATTAGGTGTTGTATTTGGCGCCTTACGCGGCGTGCTTATTGTGAGTGCGCTGTTGTTTGTTCTTGACTCTTTTACTCCCTTTCCAAATGAAGAGTGGTGGCAAGTGTCGACGTTAATCCCACATTTCGGGATTTATATTCAATGGTTTTTTGATTATTTGCAAAGTTCTTCGAGCTTCCTGCAATAAAATTATTTAGAGGTAGTTATGTGTGGTGTAGTTGGAATCGTTGGTAAGCAACCCGTAAATCAGGCGCTCTATGACGGATTGACTATGCTGCAGCATCGGGGGCAGAATGCCGCAGGTATTATGACCATTGATGGCTATAACTTGCGCTTACGCAAGGGGAATGGTTTAGTTCGCGATGTTTTTCACACTCGCCATATGCGGCGCTTAAGTGGCAATATTGGCATTGGCCATGTGCGTTACCCAACGGCAGGCAGCTCTAGCTCGGCAGAAGCACAGCCTTTTTATGTGAATTCACCGTTTGGTATTGCCATGGCACATAATGGCAATTTAACCAACGCGCAAGAGTTACAATTAGCGTTGTTTGAAACAGCCAAACGCCATATTAATACCGCCTCAGACTCGGAAATATTACTCAATATTTTCGCACATGAATTGCTTAATAATAACCAAGATCACCTTGCAGCCGACGACATGTTTGGTGCCGTTAGCCGTGTGCACGAACAAGTAAAAGGTGCATACGCTGTTGTTGCCATGATTATTGGCCATGGCTTGGTAGCTTTTCGCGACCCTTTCGGTATTCGCCCGTTAGCTATTGGCAAGCGTGAAACAAAGCAAGGTACAGAATACATTGTTGCCTCTGAAAGCGTTGCTATTGACGGTACGGGCTTCACCTTTATGCGAGACGTTGAACCGGGTGAAGCAATTTATATTACGGAAGATGGTCAATTATTTAGCCGTCAATGTGCTGCTAAACCGGTTCATTGCCCATGTATTTTCGAATACGTGTATTTCGCCCGTCCCGATTCTTTTATTGATGGTGTGTCGGTTTATGCTAGTCGATTAAACATGGGGCTTAAACTGGGTGAAAAAATAAAGAAAGAATACCAACACCTGGACATTGATGTGGTTATCCCTATTCCCGAAACAGCGGTAGATGTGGCGTTGGAAATATCTCGTGTACTGAATAAACCATATCGACAAGGGTTTGTTAAGAATCGCTATATTGGCCGTACCTTTATCATGCCGGGCCAAACACAACGGCGGAAATCTGTTCGGCGTAAACTGAATGCAATTGGCGTAGAGTTTAAAGGTAAGAACGTATTGCTGGTAGACGACTCAATTGTGCGGGGTACTACCTCGGAGCAAATTATTGAAATGGCTCGCGAAGCAGGGGCAAAAAAGGTTTATTTTGCCTCGGCAGCACCAGAAATACGTTTTCCTAATGTGTATGGTATTGACATGCCGAGTGCCAACGAGCTGATTGGTTATGGCCGAGAAGTTGAAGAAATAAGCCAGCTAATAAAAGCTGATGAGCTTATTTATCAAGACCTTGACGACTTAATTTGGTCGGTACAAAACGAAAACCCACATTTGCAGCAGTTTGAAAGCTCGGTATTTAGTGGCCAATACATAACAGGCGATATTGATCAGCATTACCTTGATGAATTGCATGATGCGCGTAACGATCAAAAACGTGACGAGCCAGAACAGGAAGAATCTAATTTAGCCCTCTATAATGAAGCTGATTAATGCAATAACTCTATAAGGATATGAATAGTGAGCTTTTGGCAGGGGTGCTTAAGGTATCCGCAAAGTCTTGTCATCCTGGTTTTATTTTCGCTCGGGCTAGCAACAACTGCCCGAGCTGAAATACTTTACCACGTGCAGTGGCCAGACCGGGAGCTTTGGCTATTAGGTACCATTCATCTTGCCGCCCAATCTTCAACAGAGCTTACTACCAAAGCCAAACAAGCAATTTCCAGTAGTGACCGCTTATGGATGGAAATAACCAGTGAAGAGCTTACCCGCAGTTCTGATTTGCTCTTCCAACAGGGCTTGCATGACTACCCATACTTAAAAGAAAAACTTAGCCCTGAACTGTGGAATGAGCTTGCTGCAATGAGCGCTCGGGTAGGTTTAGCCCCTACGGTTATGCAGCGAATGGAGCCTTGGTTAGTAGAATATATAGTGCTGGTGTTATGGCTTAGGCACGAGGGCTTCGACACGCAGCAAGGTATTGATTATCAAGTGATGCGCTTCGCAGCGGTCAATGCTACCGATATTCACGGTTTGGAATCCGCCGAAGAGCAAGTTACGGTGCTAGCCCATGCACGCAATAACATTACTGCCGAAGAGCATATTAAGGATGTATTAGAGCAGCTTAAGGTAGTTTCCACAGAGCTAGCCGAGCTTGAGCGTGATTGGCAAAAAGGTGATTTAGATAGTATTTGGGCTAAAATAAACGAGCAGTTATCTCCTTATACTCAGCACGTTTTATTAGTGGAAAGAAATCAAAACTGGTTGCGTAAAGTGCGGGCTGAACTAAAGGAAAATGAGCAGCATTTTATGGCTGTTGGCGCTGCTCACTTGCCAGGTGAGCAGGGCATGCTAGCTCTGTTTGAACGTAGTGGTGGTACAGTTACTAAACACTAATTACGTTGGAACGCATACACGGAGCCAAGCTGTAATATCTGAGTTAACTCGTCTAACGCTGTACGCGACTCTATTAGCAGTTGTGGGTCGGCTAAATCGTCGGTGCTGAGTTCATCGCGGTAATGGGTGTCAACCCACAGGTTCAACCGTTCAAATAGCGTATCGTTCATTATGCAAGCCTGGTTTACAGCGGCTAATTCTTGATCATTTATAGCAACCCGTAAACGCAAGCAGGCAGGCCCTCCGCCATTTCGCATACTTTGTTTAACATCGAAATAGCGCACTTCTTTAATAGGCGTGTTGCTTGCTAATAATTCATCAAAATATTGGTGCACAATGGTGCTTTCTTCACACTCGGTTGGCGCAATAATAACCATATCGCCGTTGGCAAGGGTTACCAACTGAGTATTAAACATATAAGTTTTAACTGCCTCAGCCACCGACACTTTGGCTGTAGGCACTTCAATAAAATGCATGGGCGCAGCGAATTTTTCTTGTAGTTCAGCAAGCTTTCGCTCGGTGTCTAAAAAGGCTTGCTCATGGTAAAAAAGCACATTTTGATTACCTACGGCAATAACGTCGTTATGAAATACGCCCTGTTCAATTACGGCAGGGTTTTGCTGCACATAAACGGTTTTACTTTCGCTTAAACCATGTAAACGAGCTACGGCTTCACAAGCCTCACGAGTTTGTCGTGCAGGGTATGTTTGCGGGGCCGGCTTTGAGCCATCAAATGCATAGCGCCCATATACAAACATTTCTACCCCGGTATGGCCATAATCGGTACAAAAGCGAGTATGATTGGCAGCGCCTTCGTCACCGAAATGTTCATTGTCGGGCAAATGTGGATGGTGGGCGAAATAGCGGGAGTTGTTGAACATTGCCCGCAAAATGTTGCCTGTTGTCTGTGGTTCGAGAGATCTGTGAAACTTGTTTGTTAGGTTAGCTGGGGTAAAATGTACTCTGTTGTCGGTCGTATCAGCGCTGGGCGACACAGTGGCGGCGTTAGCAGTCCACATGCTTGAAGCAGAGCATACCGCCTGAAAAATGGCAGGTGCTTGCTTAAAGGCTTGGCTTAACACTTCGGCGTCAGAACCTTGAAAACCAAGCCGACGTAGTGCATAAATATCGGGACGTTCTTGGGGAGCGAAAACACCTTGGATCAAGCCCATTTCTTGCAAAGCCTTCATTTTTAGCAGACCCTGCTTGGCAGCAGAGCGTGGGCTAGATACACTGCGCGCATTACTTAGCGAGGCAACATTACCATACGAAAGCCCGGCGTAATTGTGCGTTGGCCCTACTAAGCCATCAAAATTAACTTCAAAGTGTTTCATAAAAGCTCCTACTTCTGAGCATGCTTTTGAGAAAAAGAGTGCATGTTTAAATTTATTATGTATTTTATTATACGCACCCTAGGCGGGATGAGAAGCCTTGTATTTGCAGGTCTTAGGTTTAAAAAGTTAAGACTGATTAGGTATTCACTTTGCCTTTATTAGTATGCCTTTTCATGGTTCGGGTTGTTACTGAGCTGGAAAAACTATATATGTGTAAATAGGAAGCTTAAACACGGGTATGACTTGAAGAACCTACCCAGAAGGCTTATATATGGCCTGCTTCACGCTAAACTCACGCTTCATCATAAAGTAGAGAACACTGACTTCATGGGTAAATCTTTAGTAATTGTTGAGTCTCCTGCAAAAGCAAAGACGATAAACCGGTATTTGGGTAACGACTTTATAGTTAAGTCGAGTGTTGGCCATGTGCGCGATTTACCAACACGGGCTTTAAAAAAAGCACCTGCCAAACCTGCGGCAGAAGTGCGGAAAATGGGGCCGGAAGAAAAGGCCGCCTATAGAAGCAAACGCGATTATCAAAACTTAGTTATGCGCATGGGTATCGACCCAGACAATGGCTGGGAGCCGCATTACGAGATACTGCCGGGTAAAGAAAAGGTAGTGAAAGAGTTACAAACACTGGCTCGGAAAGCCGACAAAATATATCTTGCAACGGACTTAGACCGCGAGGGGGAAGCAATTGCTTGGCATTTGCGCGAACTCATAGGCGGTGACGATAGTAATTACCAGCGCGTAGTGTTTAACGAAATTACCGAAAAAGCCATTAAAAACGCTTTTGCCGAGCCGGGCGAGCTAAATATTGAGCGGGTTAATGCCCAGCAAACGAGGCGCTTTCTTGACCGTGTGGTTGGCTTTATGCTGTCGCCACTACTGTGGAAGAAAGTTGCTAGAGGCTTATCAGCAGGCCGGGTACAGTCGGTGGCTGTGCGTATTGTGGTTGAGCGTGAGCGCGAAATTAAAGCCTTTAATCCGGAAGAATTCTGGGATATTCATGCCGACTTAAAAGCAGCTGAAGGTAACGCTCGCTTTCAGGTAACTAAAGAGTCAGGCAAAACCTTTAAACCGGTGAACAAGGCTCAAGCGGACAAGGCTATAGCCGGGTTAAAAGGCGCCGAATATAACGTTGTAGAACGAGAAGAAAAACCAACTCAAAGTCGTCCTAGTGCACCTTTTATTACCTCAACGTTACAGCAAGCGGCAAGTACTCGGCTTGGTTTTGGGGTGAAAAAAACCATGACCATGGCCCAGCGTTTATATGAAGCGGGTTATATTACATATATGCGTACCGACTCTACTCATTTGAGCCAGGACGCATTACACAGCTGCCGTAATTTTATAGAAAAAGAGTTTGGTAAGGCGTACTTGCCAGAAAAACCAAACTTTTATGGTAAAAAGTCTAACGCCCAAGAGGCGCACGAAGCGATTCGTCCTTCAAGTGTGGCGGTACGTTCGAGCCAATTAAAAGGTGTCGACCGCGATGCAGAACGTTTGTATGAGCTTATTTGGCGTCAATTTGTGGCCTGTCAAATGCCTCCTGCACGTTACGATTCCACTAGCTTAACTGTGGCTGCTGGTCCTTATGAGCTAAAAGCACGGGGCCGTGTATTACGTTTCGACGGTTGGACGAAGGTTCAACCGCAAGTGAATCGTAAGGGGGCCGACGAAAATGCCCTACCAGACATTCAAAAAGGCGAAGTGTTGACCTTGCTCGAGCTCGATCCTAAACAGCATTTTACTAAACCACCTGCACGCTTTAATGAAGCCTCGTTGGTAAAAGAGCTAGAGAAAAGGGGCATAGGTCGTCCGTCTACTTACGCTTCAATTATTTCAACCATTCAAGATCGCGGCTACGTACGTATTGATAATCGTCGCTTCTATGCAGAAAAAATGGGTGAAATTGTTACCGACCGCTTAACGGAAAACTTTGAAAACTTGCTTAGCTATAATTTTACCGCTGATATGGAACAACGTTTAGACGATATCGCTGAAGGTAAGCAAGACTGGAAAGAAGCACTAGACGAGTTTTATGCTCAGTTTAAAGAGCGCTTAGAGCTTGCAGAAGCCGACGAAGCCGACGGCGGCATGCGCAGCAACCAAATGGTGTTAACCGACGTAGACTGCCCAACCTGTGGCCGTAAAATGGGCATTCGCACTGCATCGACTGGTGTTTTCTTAGGTTGTTCAGGTTACGACTTACCAAAAGACGACAAATGTACCAAAACCATGAATTTATCGCCCGGCGACGAAGCGGTTAAAGTTACCGACGACGATGAAGACAGCGATGCTGAAGTATTAGCGTTAATGGCTCGAAAGCGCTGCCCGAAATGCGATACAGCAATGGACAGTTACTTGCTCGACGAAAAACGAAAGCTGCATGTGTGTGGTAATAACCCACTGTGCGACGGTCAAATCGTTGAAGAAGGTACATTCCGAATTAAAGGTTACGAAGGGCCGGTTATCGAATGCGACAAATGTGGCACCGACATGCAGTTAAAAACGGGCCGGTTTGGTAAGTATTTTGGCTGTACTAGTGAAGATTGTAAGAACACCCGTAAATTATTACGTAGTGGTGAAGCTGCTCCACCGAAGGAAGATCCGGTACATTTACCTGAATTACCCTGTGAAAACTCTGATGCGTACTTTGTGCTGCGCGATGGAGCTTCGGGTATTTTCATGTCGGCGAATACTTTTCCTCGTTCACGAGAAACTCGAGCAGTGAAAGTAGTAGAGCTACAACGCTTCGCCGACCGCCTAGCAGCTAAGTTTAAGTATCTAACGGAAGCACCGGCGCACGATCCTGATGGTAATGAAGCGCTCGTACGCTTCAGCCGTAAAGAGAAGAAACAGTACGTTATGACTGAAGTTAGTGGCAAAGCCACCGGATGGCAAGCACACTATGACAACGGCACATGGACGGAAGTAGCAGCGAAAAAGAAAGCGGCCACTTCAAGTGCTGGCAAGAAAAGGAAAACAACGCCTAAGAAAAAATAATTTGGAGTGAATTATGATGCTGATGACACGGATCGTCGTCGGCGCTGCACTAGCAAGTTGTGTTACGCTTGTGCATGCGTTTGATCAAGAATGCTTACCCCTTACGCAACCCACCGAGTTTGCCTCGGCGCGGTTCGATCCTCCGGTACGTTATCGACTTGAAGCGGCACTATTGCGGCCTCAGCTCGAGCATTTACTCACCCAACATTGGGGCATTGAACGGGTGGTTTGGTACGCCGACAACCATCACTTATGGCCTACGCAGTTTGAATTAGTTGCCCCGAATTGGGACTTGTTACTCGAAAGCTTAATTAAACCATATCAAATACGTGTTGCCCTACATCCGAATAACACCGCTGTTGTTGACTACATGCCACAGGCGACGCAGCCATGAAGCGGTTATTTTGGGTGCTTTGTTTGCTGCTGTTAGGGTGTGAGTCAACCCAAGACTATAAAGCGGTAAAAGACAGTGCAGAACTACGTCTTGCTGATGCTCGTAACGAACAAACCAAGCCGAATGAATTACGCCATGTGGTACGTTCGCAAGGTTATTTTGTGCCGCCACTCAACCTACCCAATAGTGAAGGCCCCGCCTGGATGCAAATACCAGTGCACTTTGCTTTCGACGAGTACCCCCTTGGCCGTGCGCTAAAAGACCTTCTAGCCGGCGAAGGCATTAGTAATCGCCTACTTGACAATATTGACCCCGAAACACCTATTTCTCTTCGGCTTGAAGGTAGCTTAGGCGATGCTTTATCCCGCATCGCTTTAATAACAGGCTTGTCGTTTACCGCAGAAGAAGCGTTGGTGGTTTGGCGTCAGTATGAAGTGGCCGAATTTGACGTCGCGTTTTTAGCTGGAGTAACGAACTTTTTTCTAGGCGAAGATGGTACCTCTGCAACAGCGTCCACCCCATCTCAAGGCCAACTGACCATGAGTGGAAGTAGTGTTAACGACGACTCAACTCAGTATTTAAACTTTACTAGCCAAGAGCTTTCCGTTTGGGAAGATTTAACCGCCGCTTTAACCATGCTGTTATCGAGTGAAGGCACAATAGCTATTAATCAAAGCTCTACATCGGTACTAGTGCGCGATTTACCTCAGCATGTGCAGCTGGTTAGAGAATACTTACTGCAGCAAAATGAACGTTTAACGCGCCAAGTTGCGGTCGATATTCAAGTTATCGATGTCATGTTCAATGACCACGATCAACGCGGAATTGATTGGCAGTTAATAGGTGAAAGTGTTTCAGGCTCAAGTGTGCTTAATTTATTTAGTGGTGCAAGTTCGGTTGCTTTAAATGAACAAAGCGCTGGGTTGCGGCTACAGCGGCAGGCAGGCCGCCTATCGGGTTCGGAAGTCATTATTGCGGCACTTAAAGAACAAGGTGTGGTGGAGGTGAGTAATCACCCGCGTATGGTTACTTTAAATAATCAAATATCAAAAGTAGTGTTAGAAGAAAACGTGACCTATTTGGCTTCTGCAGGCAGTAGTTCTACCGCTAACGTGGGCAGCAGCGACTTGCTAATTCCTGGAGTGGTACGCACTGGCTTCGAGTTGTACTTGTTGCCCAAAATAGCCAATGAACAAGTGTTACTTCAACTGTCTACCAGCTTAAGCGACTTACTTGGGATTGATCAAATTAGCTCGGGTGATAAAACTATCCAAACACCACAAACCACCCGTAAAAAGTTCTTTATGAAAGCCATTGTAGGCAACCAAGAAACCTTGTTGATTTCCGGATTACAAAATACCCGCCGGCAGTGGCGTAACCAACAAGGGTTTCTATCTTGGTTGTTTGGTGGGCAACGGCAGGTGCAGCAACAACATGCTGAAACCATAGTACTTCTTACCCCACGAATTTTGCCTTCAGGTAATATGCTATGAGTTATTCTATTTCACTATTTGAAGTGCCTCGTGGGCATTACAGCAAAATACTAAAAGAAGCAGTACGGCGGTATCCGGAAGGCTATGCTGCGCGTTTTTTGTGGGCTGGAAAAAGCTGGCTAATGTGTGCGTCGGCGCCATTATTGGCGTATCCAAAGTGCTTTCAGCAGCAACAAGAAAGGCCGCATGGATTGGCAATCCGAGTAATAGACGGTGGATTGTTTATTTATGCGTGGGAAAACAACGCTATTCTTGTTTGTTTCTGGGGTACGGCAGAGCAGGTTAAGGTTATTTTACAGGCTATTTCTAGCCGCTTAAATTATCGACCTAATGTTTGGCTAGACGAGGCTGCCAAACAAGAGCTTAGTACCACCCTAAATGTATTTTCAATTACAGCAAGCTTGCCTTGGCCAAAATTATCCCAGCGTGAGCAACAAGCATTAAAAATGATGAGCATGAAGCGTTTAACCTCGAAACCATGGTTAGGTTTGTTAGCGGTATTATCGCTTGTGGTTGTATTAGGTTACGTTATTACAAGTTGGGCGCCTTGGCAAAACGATATAGAGCAAATTGATTTAGGGGCAGACTTTGCTAACCGTTTGGTAAGTACGCCTGGAAATGTCATTCCGTTGTTACGGTTAGATTACAACCAGCAATTAAAGTTACAACAAGTGGCCGGTTGGCACTTAACTTCAGTCGATTATAACTTGCAACAAATAAGCTACCGCTTACAGCGAGATACTGGAAATATTGGCGACTTAAGAAACTATGCCATGGCCAATAATTTTCGCCTGCAAACCTCTGGTCAAAACGCCACACTAATTCGGCCCATTCAGCTGCCGAGCGCGATCCATTCCCCGTTAGACATGCGCTGGCATTCGGTAACCGAACTAACCGATTGGCTCGACTTGCATTTGTCTTTATGGCTGCCAACGACGGAATTAAGGCTGGGCGATATCGATCGTGTTGGGGGGTGGCAAAAGCAACGCATAACGGTTGAACTGAAAAATTACTATTTACCCGACTTGTTAACCCTAGCCGGTATTTTAGATGGCCTGCCTTTGCAACTGCTAAACGGCACCTTAGGGGTTCAAAATAACCTCATCCATGGCCAAATAACACTGCAAGCAATAGGAGCATTACAATGATGCATTGGTTAATTTTAAGCCTCGCTTTGGCCGACAGTAATAGCTACCTACTCCGACCTGAAGAACAGCAGGAGCAATTAACCCAACACGCCATGTTCCCAGGTGAAGGAAGACAGCATCAACAATTGGCTTTGTCGCTACGCAATCAAAGGTTGCTTGAACAACAAGCGGAAAGCCGTGCGCGACAAATGCAGTACCAGCTTCAAGCAGCAGAAGCAATTCATGCTATGCGTCAATTATCAGTGTTGGTGGCACCTCCAGAGGTGGCAACTAACAATGAAACCGTTAACAATAATAACGTAACTTTCCAAATAGACTTGCATCGCTTTCGGTTGCTCGCTTTGTTTAAGCGCAACAACCAATGGGTTGCAAGGTTAGCCTATGGCGAGCACATTTTTGCTGCCTCCTCTGGCGATATTATTCTTGGTGACATAGGCGTAAAAATTGATCGGCAAGCGGTAGAGCTTAGGCATCAAGATCGTCTGCATACACTAATGGTGGGAGGTTAACATGTTAATAATCAAACAAATTGAGCAATTGGGTTCGGTGCAAGCGTGTCCCGTGTTGCTCGATGAAACCTTGGCCGCTCAAGAGCATTGGCAAAGTAATGAGCAAGGGGTGGTTATTCTAGATAGCGGTATTTTATTGGCTTCGCCCGCCGCATGGGCGCAGCAACTGCAAAGTATTTGCAATTTGCATGTGTTGGTAGCAGAGCGTTATCCCTCGGTAGAGTGGGGTAGTGCTGAAATTGCGATAGTACGCAAGTTTTTAGCCGATGCAGACGCGGTACGCCGTGACCGCATTGCCCAAGCGCAAAGCACGGGCGATACCCAAACCATGGCAAGGCAAGCGTTGCTTGATATTGTTGTAGATGCTCATCGTATGCGTGCAACAGATATACATTTACGCATGACGGGCTCAGAAGCACGAATATCGTATCGTATCGATGGATTACTTTACCACCAGGCCTCGCGCAGCCGTACGTCCGTTACCGAGGCGGTAGCAGCGGCTTTGAACACACAGTCGGACGACTTTCGCGAAGTGTTCGATGAGCGGCATATGAGTGGTGCCAGTATTTCTTTAACCCTTCCAGACAGTGGTGAAAACATTCGAATTCGTACTCAAAAGTCACCCTGTCGTGATGGTTTTTCCGTAACAATGCGGTTACAGGCAAGTGAGCAACAACGGGTGCCAGATTTGTATTCCCTTGGTTTTGCCCCTAGTAGGGTTTTGCAATTGCGCCATGTTATGTCGCAAGCAACGGGATTATTACTCATTTCAGGGCCTACAGGGCATGGCAAAACCACCACCCTAGCGGCATTAAACCGTTTGGTACCTAAATCGCGTAAAATTATTTCATTGGAAGATCCGATAGAAATTATTCAGCCCAACATAGAACAAAAGTTCGTGCCCACGGATCAAGACCCTTATGCCTTCGCCCATATGATTCGCTCGGTGTTACGGGAAGATCCTGACTTGGTTGAAGTAAGTGAAATACGCGATATGCACACGGCAAATGCGGGCATATCGGCTGCTTTAACAGGGCACTTAGTGGTGTCGACCATTCATGCTAATGACGCGATAGGAATTATATCGAGGCTGCTAGATTTAGGCTTAACAGCAACCCAATTAAGCCAACCAGGTTTGTTTGCTGGCTTGCTTGCACAGCGATTGCTACCAAAATTATGTGTTAACTGCAGTAAGCCTGTTAACCACCCTCAATGGGGGGCGGTTAAAGAACAGTCTTCTTCAGGCTGTGCAACCTGTCAATTAACCGGGCTACAGGGGCGCGTGGCTATTTCAGAGTTAATTGTGCCCAATAGCCATGCTTCAAAATGGATTCAAGACTTAAATATAGTGCACTGGCAAGAAAGTTTAAGGCGTAATGGTTGGGACTCCATGGCGTTTAATGCCAGTGAGCTTATTTGCCAAGGTGTGGTAGACCCTAGGCATGCCGAGGAGTTGGTGCCAGGAATGAATGAGCTCGGGCTGCAACAAAGGCAGCAAAAAAAGGTGAATTATGCGGCTCAGCTTGAATCGGTTTAGCAGCTCACGGGGTTTAAACAAACAAGCTCAAGTGCAGTTCTTGCTTGATTTGCTAGGCTGGTTAACCAATGGTTGTAGTACTTCACAAGCACTACAAATGATGGCTGTATGTGCTGAAGAAGTGAATGACAGGGCCGTAATTAGCACCGTTGCTTATGTGTCAAGTCAGCTGGCGAAAGGGCGTAACCTCGGTAGCTGTCTTGAACGCGACTTTGTACCCGATTTGGTTATGGTGATGAAAAGTAGCCATGCGCCCAAGGTATTGTTAAATACTATAACGGATATTAAAAAGCTTTATGATGAGCGTCGGAGCATAAGGCAAAAGGCCATTAGTCGGTTTGTCTATCCGGTGGTGTTATTGCTCACCAGTTTACTTGCCTTATGGCTATCTGGAGTAGTTATTTTACCGCGTTTAACAGACATGCTAACGGTAATAGAGCTGCCATTTTGGACTCGGCAATTATCTTTGTTAGCGAATTCGCTGCCGTGGTTAGTTGCAGTGTCATTATTAGTTTTATTAGGTTTTTATGGCACTCGTTATATAGCAGCGGCGGCTGAAGGTATCGTTAGTCGATTAATAAACAAAATGAAAATAAATCAAGTATATCGGCTATTTATTTTAGTCGATATTTGTTACCAGCTAGGGTTATTGCTTAGCCAAAGGTGCAATATGGGCGAAACCGTGTCGTTATTAAAACAATCGTCAAAAGGGCTGGCTGAAAAGCATTACCAATTTATGCAAGAAAGATTAGCAGCAGGCTATGTCAGCTTGGCGGAAGTAATGAATTCTGAGTTAGTTGACCGTATTACCTTAATGCGTTTGCAAATGTCGCATGGAACAACGACAGAACGTAGTGTTCAGCTGCATGCTATTGCAGCCAGTGTGCAACAGCGGGCTGTACGGTTAATGCATCATAAAATACGTTGGGGAGTGGCATGCTGTTATAGCATTTCATTATTGGTTATTGCCATTGTAGTAATGGGGGTGGGTCAAGTCATAATGTTAATGGTTGGGCAATGGAGCTAGTAAAGCTTTATACAAGGACGTTTTAAATAACAACTAAGGAAGGTTGAAAATGAAAAAGAAACAACATGGATTTACCTTTATTGAAGTATTAGCGGTATTAAGCATTATTGCGTTGGCAACAATTGGCGTGCTTTCATTACGGGATTGGGCAGCAAGTAATGCTCGCGTGGCCGACGCTAAAGTACAAATTGCCACATTACAATCCGGTGTGCAGCAATGGCGCCCAAGGAATGGGGTGTATACAGGGGTTTCTATTGAGAATCTTTCCACGGTGGCGGCAGTGCCCATCGACTGGAGTAGCGGTTCCGAAATCAACCCATGGGGGGGTGATGTATCGGTAACTGCTGATTCTTCAGATCCAACTCGATATATTGTTCGCTTTACTGGTATTGCTGTAACTGAAGAAGGGCAACGTTTGGTGCGCGACTACGGTGAAATTGCCAGCTCGGTTACCTTTAGTGGTGGTACTTTTGAAGTTGTTTTCCAAGGTTAGTTTAACGACGAATACAACGCACACGGGCTATACCATACTGGAGTTTATGGCGCTATTAGGTATTGCCAGTGTGCTGTTGTTGAGCTTGCTTGCGTTAATGAATAGCAAGCAAGCACCGCTAACACAAGAACGGCCAATATTATGCCGTGATAGTTATTGGCGGGCGCAGCAAAAAGCCGATGAAATATGGATGTTTGGAGAGTCGAAAGATGTCCCTTGTACCACGCAATAAAGGATTTAGCTTGCTAGAGTTTGTTGCTGTTTTGGCGCTAATCAGCGGAGTTTTATTATCGTTAACGCAATGGCGTCAAATACAGCACCAACAACGCTTGCAGCAAGTGTTATTAGATACCATAGACCATGTTCAAATGGCTCTGTATGGTCACTTCAGGCAGCATAATGAATTTCCTCTTTCAATATCGGCACTTGGCTTAACTGAGCATGAAATGACCCCTTGGGGTGGAAGCGTGGCGTTAAGGCATGAAAATGGTGAATTAAATATTGTTGTGCCAACACCTAATAGCCATGTTTTGGCATGGCTGCAGGCTCGTTTGCCAATGACTCAACGGCAGGAGTTAGACTTGTTGGTATCGGTACCCATGCCGTTGCAAACGTTAAGTGCAGACTTCGCTTTGCATAGAGTGGCTGTGGAAGGGCGGCCAGAGCTTAACCAAATGCAAACGGATTTAAATATGAATGGCTTTGCAATTCGTAATTTTTCGCAACTTGAAGCAGATAATGCCCAGCTAGATATGGTCACAGCAAGTGAGGCTGTTATAGGACAAATTACCGCAGATGAGGTGTGGCTTACCGAACAGTTAACGGCGGTAAGTGCAAATTTGCAAACGTTGACAGTGGACGATGCCCATATAAACAATTTAACTACAACACATGCCACAATTGAAACCTTACAGGTGGAAAACCTCGCTGCAATCGCTTTTAGAAGTGAGCAGTTATCAACCAACACTTTATCTGCTACAACATTAACGGCCGATATAGTTAGCACCGAAAGCCTGCTGGCTGCGCAGATAATAGCGGCTGACTTTGTTACTGAAGCTGCATCCTTTAATGAAACCCATCAGCGGCTGCAAACACTTGAGCTAGCTTGGTTGCAATGTGTTGCGCAAGGTGGTTGCCAATGAAGGCAGCGATGTTTGCTAGGGGTAGCGCGGGCCAAAGTAGTGTAGAAGCCATAGTGGCACTGCCATTGTTCTTTTTTCTCGCTGCTGCTGGAGTGCAGCTAGTATGGCTGTTATTAGCCAAGCATATATTGCTCATGGCTACTAGTTATGTGGCCTTGTATGCGGCAGTAGCACCAGATGATTCCACTGGGCAGCAGCTAGTTTTTCAGCAGCGAATAAAGCCGATTCAACGAGGTAACTTAGTTGTACCTAATATCAAACTAATAACACCTGCAGCGGAGTTAAGTCGTAATGTAGCCGATTACGATGCCCAGACAGACAATTATACCCTTGATCCAGCCTTTGCCTCGCTACAGCTTGGTGAACATGCGAGTAACAGTATTGAAAGCGCAGAACAGTGGCTGCAATTAAGTAATATTCAAGTGCAAATAGAATGGTGTTTTCGTTTACAAGTACCGGGTATGGGGGCAATTTTAGAAGCTGCTTTTAACCGAGGTGTTTTTCAGGGTGGCACCGGCTGTGACATTTACAACTTATTGCCCGGGCGTTATTTCATTCCATTAAGGGCTAAAGCTAATGCGCCATTACACATTAAACGGCAATGGCGCATTGAAGAGTAGATTTGCTTTACGAGTGAAACTTTTCGCAGGCAGTAATGGTGTTTTTCATTAAACAAGCAACGGTCATAGGGCCAACACCACCGGGTACAGGCGTGATCCAGCTGGCACGTTTTTGCGCTGCTGCAAATTCCACATCACCACATAAACTGCCGTCAAGCCGACGGTTAATACCCACGTCGATAACTATGGCGCCCGGTTTTATCCATTCGCCTGGAATAAAAGCAGGCTTGCCAACAGCAGCGACAACAATATCAGCTTGTTCTACATGGTGGCGCAAATTTTGGGTGAAGCGATGGCACACGGTAGTGGTAGCGCCGGCAAGTAATAGCTCAAGGCTCATAGGGCGGCCGACGATATTAGAAGCCCCAACCACAACTGCATGCATACCGTGTAAATCGACCCCGGTGCTTTCTAATAGTTTAATAACCCCCCAAGGAGTACATGGGCGCAGCAGTGGAATACGTTGCGCTAAACGGCCTATATTATAAGGATGGAAGCCATCAACGTCTTTACTGGGTGAAATGCGCTCTAAAATTTGGGTGGCATCGAGCCCGGCTGGTAGGGGTAGCTGAACTAATATACCGTCTACTTTAGGGTCAGCATTTAGTGTGTCAATGAGGTTCTCGAGGGTGGCTTGAGAGGCTGTTACTGGTAGATCATAAGCTCGTGATTCAAAGCCAACTTCTTCACAAGCTCGTCGTTTGCTGCCAACATAAATTTTTGAAGCGGCGTCTTCGCCTACAAGTACAACCGCTAAACAAGGAGCACGAAGACCTTGTTGACGCCGCTTAGCAACACGCTCGGCAACCGACTTACGGATCTCAGCGGCGATTACTTTGCCGTCAATGAGTTGTGCAAGGGTAGAGCTATTACTCATGACAATTTATCCAGAATATAAGTAAGAGATTATTTACGTGCTTCTATTTTCGCAAATAAAGCGGCTAAAAAACAGGGAACTGAGTAATATTAGTGCATAAATGGCCTAGTCTGTCTTAAAAGTGAGCGAACGGCACGATCTTAGCAAAAAAGGTTTGACGATCAGCTGGGGTAACGGTAATATTCGCTCCCGTTGGCACCTAGCTAGCTTTATTAGTTAAGTGGCAATGGTAAAAGCACTTAAAGTGACTGTCGGCGATTAGCGCAGTTTGGTAGCGCACTTGGTTTGGGTCCAAGGGGTCGCAGGTTCAAATCCTGCATCGCCGACCATTTTAATGCAGTGCAAAGCAGGATAACGGCAGTAAAAGGAAGTCGCAGTAAGGGAATAATTATCGCTCCAAACCCACGCGCCCGTAGCTCAGCTGGATAGAGCAACAGCCTTCTAAGCCGTCGGTCGCAGGTTCGAATCCTGCCGGGTGCGCCAGCGATGAAGCACATTCCTGTATAATGCGAATAACTGCAAAGCAAGAACATCTCAGTGGTGGGTGTAGCTCAGTTGGTAGAGCCCCGGATTGTGATTCCGGTTGTCGTGGGTTCGAGTCCCATCATCCACCCCATCTTTTTTATTCTATGTATCGGCGATTAGCGCAGTTTGGTAGCGCACTTGGTTTGGGTCCAAGGGGTCGCAGGTTCAAATCCTGCATCGCCGACCATTTTTGAAACCTAACCTTTCTTTTAAACACCTCCTCTTATTAAGTTCATGCGCGTTGCATGGTTATTCTTGTGTTCAAATCTCTAATTGTTTCGTCAGGCCATGCCTTCAACGTCAGGCTATGTCTGAGCTACGGGGCTCTTGCAATTATTAAGAATATCAATAAGTTGTTTGGTGCCGAGGGTACGGGTGTGTTCGATGTTTCTTGCGGGAATGTTTTCTGGGTTTGGGTATTTGCTTAGCACTCGTGCCATGTTTTCTGCCCGCAATAGGTGCAGCATAGGGTAGGGCGAGCGGTTGGTGTAGTTGGCAGCGTCGTTTTCATCGGTATCGGCAAAGCAGTAATTCGGATGGAAATGAGCGAGTTGAATATCATTTTGCCAGCCATGACTAGTTAAAATATGCTCAGCCATGGCAACCAAGTTTATAAAGTTGTCGAATGACTGAGCCGCAGGCCAAAGCAATAGAGTAGTGCTTATGTCATGTGTTACTATCATACGGTCGACTTCATTTACAACGCTGTCATAGTAAGCATTATCATTCGCTTCAGCCATAACCGCGTAATAAATACGGTTTTGAGCGTAGTCTTTGTGAGCAAATGGACACAGGTTATGGTCGATAACTAATGATTTTAACCAACGGGCTGTTTCATCCTTCATTGTTTGTGCAGCAGTCATGCTATATTTCGCCTCATTATTTAGCCCACAAACTTACGCATGCATGGCGGAAATTGATTGTATCTGTTTACGTGTTCAGTAGCTTGCCTAAATCGTTTTGGTATATGTAAGACATAAATAAAGTCGTACATAAAGTACTTTTTGGAGATGTATATGTTGGAAAAGCAATTGCTAGAAAAAGCACGGGAGCTGTCGGATCGGTTAGTAAAGTTACAAACCCCCATCCGTATTCTTGATGCAATTAGCTGGCCGCGAGCAACACGTGAAGAGTTTTTTCAGCATAAAGGGCAGCGCTTACCAAACATAACTGCTGACTATTATATAAATAGAGTGCCTGGCTTTGATACGGTTGCCTTGCGCCAAGCATTGGCAGAATTAGAGCGAGATATTGTACGCAATTTGGGGCAACTGAGCCCAATTTCACAATTGATGAAACGAGCCTGCCGTGAGTACCGTGATGTTATTCGGATGATTGAAGCTCGTGGTACAGAAGAGTTTCATGAGCTGTCGGTAGAGCTATATGGACACCCTGACGATGTATTTCATGCGGGAGAACCCACCTTAGCCGAACTAGCCCAAATGCTAAGTAGCCCGCTGGCCAGTTTATTGGCCAGCGACGCCTTGCCTGAGGAAGCAAAAAACCTAGATGCGGCAGTAGCTGTTGAGCGTTTACAACAACAATTGAATGTAAGTATGCCGGGCTTAAGCGTGGAAGTGATGCTGTCGGATGGCATTATAAGTGACGCTGCGGCGGGCTCTGATCGCATTAAAATGAACCAAGATGTGAAATTTTCACAGCGTGAACTCGATATTCTTGAAGTACATGAAGGCTGGATTCATGTGGGCACCACGCAAAATGGACTGGCTCAGCCTTACTTAACCTGTTTGAGTAAGGGCACACCAAGTGCCACTATTACGCAAGAAGGCTTAGCGGTGCTGACCGAAATTATTACTATGCGTTCGACCCCGCGCCGGCTAGCTAAGCTTGTTGGGCGTATCGATGCGGTAAAGCAAGCCGCTGATGGGGCTGATTTTATTGAAGTGTATCGCAGTGGTGTGGCAAAAGGCATGTCAACCGATGAGGCTTATACACTTACCCAACGGGTATTCCGAGGAAGCACACCGAACGGAAGCCCATTTACCAAAGACTTAGCCTATATAAAAGGTTTTGTACTGGTTTATAATTTAATTCGTGTTGCCATTCAAATTGGTCGCATTGATCGCTTGCCTTTACTATTAACTGGAAAAATAGCAGTAGACGATTTTCGTCAAATTTGCGAGTTGCACGATTCGGGTGTTATTGAAGCGCCGCGCTTTGTGCCGCCCCATTTTAAAGATATGCGTGGCCTTGCAGCGTGGTTAAGTGTGGGGCGTTTCCTAGGCGACTTTTCATTTACCCAGCTAGAAAACGACTACAAGCCTTTAATTCCTTAGTTATGCAACAAGGTATTAAATAAAATAGCAACATAATCAGTAACGGCGAAGAGGATTTAATGTAACGCAATGAGTAACGCGTACTGGGTGGCGAAAGCCCAAGTTGAAGTTGAGTTTGAAATTAAAAAAAGTCGTTTTATTGCTCGGGCTGGTAATGCTGAAGATCGCGACCAAGCCATGGCTATATTAGCCTATATGCAAAACCGCTACCCAGACGCTAGGCATCATTGCTGGGCGTACCAATTAGGTTCGCCATTTTCCCCCTTTAGCGCAGCCATGAATGACGATGGCGAACCTTCAGGAACCGCAGGGCGACCGATTTTAAATGTGATTCAGCATAAAGAAATAGGCAACCTAATGGTGGTGGTGTCGCGCTATTTTGGTGGGGTAAAGCTAGGTGCTGGTGGTTTGGTGCGGGCTTATTCAGCCGCTGCCGAACAAGCTATAAGCGCATTACAGTTAGAGCACTATCAACCCAAAGTAGCGGCACGGGTAAGCTGCGACTTTGCTAGGGAACAAGTTATTAGGCATTGGTTGGAAGAGAACCACGGTGCTGTTATGAATGTGGAATATAAGAGCCAAGTGCTTTTAAGTGTGGCTGTAATAGAAAAAGATTTACCCGCATTTATCGACTTTCTAGCCAGTGTTGGCGCAACGATTCAATTAGACCAAGATTAAACTAACGTTTTAGCATTTCCACCGGGTCGAGCTTAACTAAGCAATAGTCACTAGGGTAATGGGAAAAAGTTTTATCCCAACTTACCCCTTCGCGTGAGACACGCCCTACACCCAGCATAAGTAAATCGGCTACCGTGTAGTAAAAGCCCCTATACTCGCCACTTTCCATACAGCCTACATGACTATCAAAGCCGAACATAGTTAACTTTTGGTACACCATAATACGCTGATAAAAACGTATTTCGCGGCGTAAAGAAGCGTTTAGGTAATGACTAACAACCGAACGCATACCAGGCAAACTATAAGACTGCCATTGGTATACCCAGTTTTCATGCTTTGCACCACCGGACCAAGCAACGATGGCATTTTTTTGCAAAATACGTTCATAGGCTGCAGGGAAAAAATAGTTGGCGCAACTGTCTAAACAATAGCCTTCTACTTCTAGGGAAAATTCATGTTTGAATAAATGATAGCCCCAATTCATTGCGGCCATTGGGTCGCCACCTGCGCTACGCACGCGGAAGTGTTTAATTTCTGGATTGTTATTGGCAAGGGAAAGCAACGATTGAACGGCGGCTTTGTCTGCAGAGCCGTGCAATACCAAGGTATTGTTGTCTATAAATACATTGGCTTCGAGTTTATCTTCAGGGCCAGACGAGCAAGCACTTAAGGTAGCCAACGTGGCAATAGCGAGGCAAGTTTTAGCTAAACATTTATAAAGCATTGCGTATAGGGTCCCTAATAAAGAATTGCATTCTAAATAGACAAGTTATTACAAGTGGTTCGTTATTGAAAGTAAAGGCTTTATCTTAAGAGTTTTTAGTGCGTGTGCAATTTCGGCCAGACTCCTTGGCTTCATAAAGTGCAAGATCAGCATTGTTAATTAGGCTATTGACACTACACGAGCGTTCAGGGTTAAAGCTGCTAATGCCTGCGCTCATTGTCAGCTTTCGACAGTGAGGACTGTGAATATGTTCAATATCTGCTGCAACAAGCTTGTTGAGTAATCGTTCAACTTGCTGCTGCGCTACTGCAAGCGAAATGTTAGGTAAGATAACGGCAAACTCTTCCCCGCCAAACCGAGCCACTAATTCGCCACTGCGCTTAAATTGTTTTTGCAACTTAGTTGCAACTCGCTGCAAAACCTTGTCGCCAGCTAAGTGGCCATAATGGTCGTTATAGTGCTTAAAGTAATCAATATCAAAGAGAACGAGTACTAAAGGGGTTTTGTGGCGTTGCGCCCGAGCTAGCTCTGCATCAATAACTTCGTCGAAGTGGCGGCGGTTTGCAATACCTGTCAAGCCGTCGCGTTGAGCTAACTGTTGTAAGGCTGTATTTGCTTCAACTAACTCTTTATGAGCGGCATGAAGAGAATGAATATAGTACTGCTTTTGCAGCGCATTAGTAAGTATTTCGCCAACAATTTTTAGCCGCCGTACATCAGCCTCGGTCCAATGCCGCCGCCGCGCTACCATATCGCAGCCTACCATGCCGACAAGTTTTTGCTGAATATACATACCTACACACAGAACCGAGCATATATTTTCACTATTAAACTCGTCTTGTTCGGCCTTACCTTCTGGTGGAATGTCACGAACGTCGTTGACAATAAAAAGGCCTTCTTGCTCGAGTAACTTTGTAAACCACGGAGCAGAACTTTGTGGCAGGGCTTGTAAATCATCAATGTGGCTAGTTACACCCTCGCGTACCCATTCGTAGGTGTTACTCATTTCCCCTAAGCTGTTATTGAATTCAAAAATATAAGTGCGGTCTGCTTGGCAGAACTCGCCTAATGCAGCTAGGGCATTTTGAATGTGCGCCTTAGCGTCTTTTAAAGGCACATTAATTAGGGCTGTAGACAGTTGAGAAATAAGTTTGTCAAAGGCAATCATGTCTTTGAGCGACACTTCGCTGGTTAATAAGTCGCTGGTGTGGCGCTGCTGAACAAATAGGCGGTGATCACGTTCGAAAATTAATACCACCGGAAATCCGTGGTCATTGCAATGGATATATTGGCCTTCAATGCTAACAGCACGGCCATATAGGGTTAAATCTCGGCGCTCTATACCAGGAAATGACAACGCCCGAGTTATAGGTGGCTGTGTAGGGTACTTGGGGGTTGGTGTAGCTACTAATTCAGTGTCAATGATAAAAGGTAATGCATCAAGCTCTGCAGTTGTGGGGCAAGAGTTGCTAAGGCGAAGTAAACGCTGCGCTGCGTGATTAGCATATAAAGTGCTTTTGTGAGTGGCGCTACGTGGTAGCTGGGCAATGACGCCAACACTCATTTGCTTAAGTAAACTTAAGGCTAATTCAGCAATGTGTAGGTTCGTTTCTGGAGCCGAGTTCGACATAGGTAAGCGTATCCTTTGCTTTTGTAAGGTTACTTACAAACAGTAGGCACCATGGCGCATGCAAGCAAACAAAAATAAAAGGCTTAATACCTTGAATTGATATTGCTAGTACCAATGTTACGTTAATGTATTAAGTTAGTGTAAATAATCGCAAAAAGCGATCTTCGTATTAAATAAAGGCTAAATTTGCGTTCGTGGGTCGACTCTTTTGCAGACCCTCGCTATAATGCGACGTCATTTTTTTTCATCGCGACAGAGCGCAAAGGTAAACGCCCGGTGGTCGTTCGCTAAGTTTAGCCTATATAGAGGCAGTACTGGCTTGGCCTATACGTCGTATTTAATTTTTTTACTACCGCAACACTGAGGTAACAACGCAATGCAGGTTTCTGTTGAAACAACCCAAGGGCTAGAGCGTCGCATTACAATTTCTATCCCTGCCGATAAGATCGACTCTGAAGTTAAGAAGCAAATTAGCCAGCAGGCTCGCACCGCACGTATGGACGGCTTTCGTCCAGGTAAGGTGCCATTGTCTATGGTTGAAAAACGTTATGGACCAGGTATTCGCCAAGACGTAGTAATGGAGCAAATGCAGCGTCATTACATTGAGGCACTCGTTCAAGAAAAACTCAATCCAACAGATGCGCCACGGTTTGAACCTAAAACCGATGAGCCAGGCAAAGACTTTGAGTTTGTTGCCGTGATTGAAGTGTATCCAGAAATTGAATTAAAAGATTTAGACAAGGTTGAAGTTACTAAGCCAGTAGCGGAAGTAACCGATGCAGATTTAGACAAAATGCTTGAAACCTTGCGTAAGCAACATGCGGGCTGGAAAGCGGTAAAGCGCGGTGCTAAAGATGGTGACCGTGTGGTCATGAACTTTGTAGGCCGTGTAGACGGTGAAGAGTTCGAAGGCGGCAAAGCGGATGATTTCTCTTTAGAAATGGGCGCTGGCCGCATGATTCCAGGCTTTGAAGACGGCGTGAAAGGTTTGAAAGCTGGCGAAGAAAAAACTATTGAAGTGACTTTCCCAGAAGAATACCATGCGGAAAACTTAAAAGGTAAAGCAGCCGAGTTCGACTTAGTTATTAAATCTGTTGAAGCACCAGACTTACCTAAGTTGGATGACGAGTTTGCCAGCCAATTTGGTATTGCCGACGGTGGTCTTGACGGTTTGAAAGCAGAAGTTCGCAAAAACATGGAACGTGAGCTTGCCAATGCCATTAAGAATAAAGTGAAACAACAAGTTCTCGACGGGTTGTTAGCCGCTAACACCGACATTCCTGTGCCAAATGCAATGAAGCAACAGGAAATTCAAGTGTTACGTCAGCAGGCAATGCAGCGTTTTGGCGGTGAAGCGAAAAATATGCCTGAGCTACCAGCAGAGCTATTCGACGAACAAGCTATTGAACGTGTTAAAGTAGGCTTATTGTTAGGTGAAGTAATTCGTTCAAACGAGCTGAAGGTTGATGCCAAGCGAATTGATACACTTATAGAGAATGTTGCTTCAGCATATGAAGATCCAGCTCAAGTAATTGAACACTACAAGAGCAACCAAGAGCTTATGCAGCAGGTTCGTAACGTTGCACTAGAAGAACAAGCAGTTGAGTTAGTACTTGAGAAAGCTAAAGTAACTAATGAAACTTTAAGTTTCGACGATGTGATGAACCCACCAGCGCAATAAGCGTTTGCTGAATTTGTCAGGAATTGGTTTAATGGCTCGAGTGTTCGCATTCGAGCCATTTTTGTTTAAGGAGTTAATGAATAATGCAGGATTTTTCGGTAGATCCAATGGCAGCTTTAATACCCATGGTGATAGAGCAAACCGCAAAGGGCGAACGCTCTTTTGATATTTATTCCCGCCTATTAAAAGAAGGCGTAATTTTTCTTGTGGGCCCAGTTGAAGAGCACATGGCCAACTTAATTGTTGCGCAAATGCTGTTTCTTGAATCTGAAAACCCAGAAAAAGACATTCACCTTTATATAAATTCGCCAGGTGGTTCAGTAACAGCGGGCTTAGCCATATACGATACGATGCAGTTTATTCGCAACGACGTGTCGACCGTATGTATTGGGCAGGCAGCAAGCATGGGCGCTTTTTTATTGGCTGGAGGCGCAAAAGGTAAGCGTTTCTGTTTACCTAATTCACGGGTAATGATTCACCAGCCGCTTGGAGGTTTTCGTGGCCAGGCGTCAGATATTGAAATTCATGCCAAAGAAATTTTGTATATAAAAGACCGCTTGAATCAAATTTTAGCCGAGCATACTGGGCAAGATATTGAAGTAATTGCTAAAGATACTGACCGTGATAACTTCATGAGTGCGGAAACAGCAGTTGAATATGGTTTAGTTGACACCATATTAAGTAAACGAGATTTGAAAGAAACAAAGTAAAGCATAGTGCTGGAGAATTAAATGACTAACAACACGGGTGGTAGCCAAGAAGGTGGTAAAACGTTGTACTGCACCTTTTGTGGCAAAAACCAGCACGAAGTAAAAAAGTTAATTGCTGGGCCTTCGGTGTTCATTTGTGATGAATGCGTAGACTTGTGTAATGATATTCTTCGTGAAGAAATTAAAGAAGTTGCTGCTCAAGCAGAGCAAAGCAAAGGCATGACACCGAAAGAAATACGCGCCCATCTCGATGACTATGTAATTGGCCAGGATTGGGCTAAAAAAGTACTTTCTGTAGCGGTTTATAACCATTATAAACGCCTGAATAATGCTGGTGTGCACGATAAAGTAGAACTTGGGAAAAGTAACATTTTGCTAATTGGTCCAACTGGTAGTGGTAAAACACTATTGGCTGAAACCTTAGCCCGCTATTTAGACGTGCCCTTTACTATGGCCGACGCCACCACCTTAACCGAAGCAGGTTATGTGGGGGAAGACGTTGAGAACATTATTCAAAAGTTACTGCAAAAGTGCGATTACGACCCAGCCAAGGCCGAGCGTGGTATTGTTTACATAGATGAGATTGACAAGATTTCGCGTAAGTCTGACAACCCATCAATTACTCGCGACGTGTCGGGCGAAGGTGTGCAGCAGGCGCTGTTAAAGCTGATAGAAGGCACGATAGCTTCTGTACCACCACAAGGTGGCCGTAAGCATCCACAGCAGGAATTTGTTCAGGTAGACACTTCTAAAATACTATTTATTTGTGGCGGTGCCTTTGCTGGTTTAGAAAAAATTATTCAGCAACGCTTAGCTACAGGCACAGGTATAGGCTTTTCGGCGAAGGTAAAATCGGCCAAAGAAGAAGCCGCAACGGATGTTTTAACGAAAGTTGAGCCGGAAGATTTAATTAAATTTGGTTTGATTCCAGAGTTTATAGGCCGTTTACCTGTGGTGGCAAGCTTAACGGAGCTTGATGAAGACGCCTTGTTGCAAATTTTGCAAGCACCGAAAAACGCACTAACCAAGCAATATGGTGCTCTTTTCGATATGGAAGATGTTGAGCTTGAATTTCGTGAAGACGCGTTACGTTCGATTGCTCGCAAAGCAATGCAACGTAAAACAGGAGCACGTGGTTTGCGCTCTATTGTGGAAGACGTACTGTTATCGACTATGTACGAATTACCTTCAATGGAAAATGTCAGCAAAGTTGTTATTGATGAAACAGTGATAAATGGTGAGTCAGATCCCATTATTATTTACGGAAATAGCAAAGACGTTCACGCTTCGGGTGGATAAACACACAATTAGGGGCTGCAAAAGCCCCTTTTTGCCCCATATTGCTATCAATACAGCCTTTGCTATTGAACTTTGCAGCTTCAACCTCATATTAATATATAACACTTAATTACTGGAACGCTCCACATGGGGAATGCGATGACTGATAAGAGCGTTGAACGCTTAATAATGCCTGTGTTACCGCTACGCGATGTAGTGGTGTACCCACATATGGTGATCCCACTTTTTGTTGGTCGTGAAAAATCTATCCGCTGCCTAGACGCAGCGATGGAAAACGGCAAGCAAATTTTTTTAGTGGCGCAAAAAGACGCGGCTGTTGACGAGCCCGTAGAAAAAGACATTTATGAAATTGGTGCACTTGCAACTATTTTGCAAATGCTAAAGCTACCTGATGGCACCGTTAAAGTGCTAGTGGAAGGAACTCAGCGTGCCAAAATTGAACAATGGCAGCACGATGAGGATTATTTTACCGCTGAAATAAAAGTGGTTGCTAGTGAAGGGTTAGACGAGAAAGAAGAAGAAGTGATGAGCCGTTCAGCAATGAACCAATTTGAAGGCTACGTCAAACTGAATAAGAAAATTCCACCGGAAGTACTTACTTCTTTGTCGGGCATTGACGATGCAGATCGTTTAGCCGACACGATGGCCGCCCACATGCCGTTAAAACTGGCTGATAAGCAGCATGTGTTGGAATTAACCAATGTGCGGGAGCGAATTGAATATTTAATGGCGCTAATGGAAGGCGAAATAGATATTCTGCAAATAGAGCGCAAAATTCGTAACCGTGTAAAACAGCAAATGGAAAAAAGCCAACGCGAGTATTATTTGAATGAGCAAATGAAAGCCATTCAAAAAGAACTTGGTGAAGGCGAAGACGGTGTTGATGAATTTGAAGCCTTAGGCAAACGTATCGATGACGCTAAAATGCCAAAAGAAGCGGAAGAAAAAACCCGCTCAGAGCTGCAAAAGCTACGCATGATGTCGCCGATGTCTGCTGAAGCGACGGTTGTTCGCGGTTATATTGAGTGGATGACCAATGTGCCTTGGCAGAAAAAAAGCCGAGTGAAAAAAGACTTAGCTAAGGCAGAAGAAATTCTAAATGCAGACCACTTTGGCTTAGAGAAAGTAAAAGAGCGTATTCTAGATTATTTGGCAGTACAGCAGCGTAGCCAGAAAGTACGTGGCCCAATATTATGCTTAGTAGGCCCGCCAGGGGTAGGTAAAACTTCGCTAGGCCAGTCTATTGCCCGAGCTACAGGCCGTAAGTATGTGCGTATGGCCCTAGGTGGGGTGCGTGACGAAGCAGAAATTCGAGGGCACCGCCGAACTTATATTGGTTCAATGCCAGGCAAGTTAATGCAAAAAATGGCGAAAGTAGAAGTTCGTAACCCGCTATTTTTACTTGATGAAATAGACAAAATGGCCTCAGATATGCGTGGCGATCCTGCTTCTGCATTGTTGGAAGTGCTTGACCCAGAACAAAATAGTGCTTTTAACGACCACTATTTAGAAGTGGACTATGACTTATCTGATGTGATGTTTGTTGCCACCTCGAATAGCATGAATATTCCAGCACCATTACTAGACCGTATGGAAGTTATACGTCTTTCTGGTTACACGGAAGACGAAAAACTTAATATTGCTAAAAATCATTTGTTAAACAAACAAATTGAGCGTAATGGCTTGAAAAAAAGCGAAATTGAAATTGCCGACGACGCTATTCTAGGCATTATTCGTTATTACACCCGTGAAGCTGGGGTGCGTAACTTAGAGCGCGAGCTGTCAACACTATGCCGCAAAACAGTACGTCGAATTTTACTCGATAAAACACTGAAGAAAGTAACTATTACGGCTGCAGACTTAGAAGAATTTTTAGGTGTGCAACGGTTTGACTTTGGTCGTGCCGAAGACAATGACCAAATTGGTCAGGTTAATGGCTTAGCTTGGACCCAAGTAGGTGGTGACTTGCTAACGATTGAAGCCACTACTGTAGTTGGTAAAGGAAAGAATATAAGCACAGGTTCGCTTGGCGACGTTATGAAGGAGTCGATTAGCACTGCTATTACCGTGGTCAGAAGCCGGGCCGAAAAGCTTGGTATTGACAGTAAGTTTTACGAGAAAAAGGACATTCACGTGCACGTGCCTGAAGGAGCAACACCAAAAGATGGCCCTAGCGCTGGCGTAGGTATGGTGACCGCTTTAGTGTCGTCGTTAACCAATAACCCAGTGCGTGCTGATGTGGCCATGACAGGTGAAATAACCCTACGGGGTGAAGTATTAGCCATTGGTGGATTGAAAGAAAAACTACTGGCTGCCCACCGTGGTGGCATACGTCGGGTGCTTATTCCAAAAGAAAACGAACGTGAATTAAAGGAAATACCGGACAATATTAAGGCGGATTTAGACATTCATGCAGTGCAATGGATAGACGAGCTACTTTCCCTTGCATTAGTCAACAATCCGTTTAAGTAACTGAAAACATAAAGGAATTTTCTTTTTGCTGATGGTGGCGCTAAAAATTAATAAATGAATTTGTTAATTTTTAGCGAAAAACGCTTCTCATCGGCGTGTACTGTGATAGCCTATCGCAAGTTATCTGAAGCCACACAGGACAAGGGTCTTAGGGATTCAGTATACCTAGAAACAAGTTACTCAGTTCCTTGAACTAAAAGTATAAGCTTGTTATAAACTTTATAAGTCTATTTGTAAAAGTGGGCTAAAGAACTCCATAATAACAATCGAAGGGGATGATACTGTGAACAAGTCTCAGCTTATTGACAAAATCGCAGAAGATGCAGAACTATCTAAGGCAGCCGCCGGTCGTGCACTAGATTCAATGATTAATGCAGTTACCGAAGCATTAAAAAATGATGATCAAGTTGCTCTCGTTGGTTTCGGAACGTTCTCAGTTCGTGAGCGTAGTGCACGTCAAGGTCGTAACCCACAAACGGGTGAAACTATTCAAATTGCAGCTGCAAAAGTTCCAGCTTTTAAAGCGGGTAAAGCGCTGAAAGACGCAGTGAACTAATATTTCACGACGGTACGTTACAAAGGCGCCTTACGGCGCCTTTGTTGTTGTAGGCTAAAGAAAGTATCCAGCTAAAACTATGGTATACTTTTGCCTCCTGATTTCTAAGTGAAGCACCGTTAATGTGTTGGTATACTCGAAATCTAATATTATTTAATGGTTAGCCATAAAGAGACATTTTATGCTCGAGAAGATCCGTGAAGGCTCACAAGGGCCAATAGTAAAAGTTATTTTAGGTGTAATTATCGTTGCTTTTGCACTAACTGGTGTGAATGCCTATTTAGGTGGTAGCGCTGATGTGTACGTGGCTAAGGTGAATGGGGCTGAAATATCACGGGCTGAATTCGACCGTGCATACCAAAACCAGCGTTCGCGTATGCAAGAGCAGTTTGGTGAAATGTTCGACATGCTTGCTGCCGACGACGCTTATATGGGGCAATTACGGGCCGGGGCACTTGAAGAGCTAATTGAAGAAAAACTAGCGGTTGAGTTTGCCAAAGACCTCGGCATGCAACTTTCCGCCGACGCGCTGCGTGACATTATTCGCACCATGCCTGAATTTCAAGTAAACGGTCAATTTAACAACGACGTGTATACACGTACGTTAATGATGTTAGGCATGTCTTCGGCACAGTTTGTTGACTATATGGAAAACCAAATTATTCGCATGTTGGCATTGCAGGGGGCGCTTAGCTCTGAATTTGCTTTACCTACGGAAGTGAATCGTTTCCAGCAATTACAAAATGAACGCCGTAGCGGTCGTTATGCGGTAGTAACAGGTGAACAATTTGCCGACCAGGTTGAACTGAGCGAAGCAGAAATTAAAGCATGGTATGAAAATAATACCGAACGCTTTGAAGTGGCCGAGCAAATTACTTTGCAGTATGTTGAGCTAACCTATCAAGACGTGCTTGATAATGTGTCGGTAACTGACGCTGAAGTACGTGAGTATTACGAGCGCAATCCGCAAGCATATAGCACCAAAGAAGAACGTCGTATTGCTCATATTTTGTTTGAATTTGGCAACGACGAAAATGCTGCCAAAGAGCGTGCTGAAGCGGTACTAACTCGTCTGCAAAACGGTGAAGACTTTGCAGCTCTTGCGGCATCGACTTCCGATGACGTATTTAGTGGTGAAGACGGTGGTAACTTAGGTGTGCTTGAGCGAGGCTCGATTGATCCTGATGTTGAAGCTGCGGGTTTTGCCCTACAAACCGTAGGTGCTATTTCTGGGGTAGTGCGTTCTGAGTTTGGTTTTCACATTATCCAGCTAACGGATTTCAAACCACGTCAGCAAACTGCTTTTAGCGAAGTGGCCGACGATATTCGGGAAAACCTAGTTCGGGTGGCGGCAGAAACCGAATACTTCCGCTTACAGCAAGAGCTTGCTCGGTTAACCTTTGAAGTTCCAGACACGCTAGAGTTTGCTGCTAAAGACTTAGGTCTTGAAGTGAAAACCAGTGCCACTATAACCCGTGCTAATCCACCAGCAAGATTTAGCCATGCGGAACTATTAACCCAAGCGTTTTCACCAGACGTAAAAGAGCGTGGCTTAAATAGCGAGCTGGTCGAGCTGGACGAGCGTTCCATGGTGGTGCGTAGTGAAAGCTATCAGCCAGCGCACATTCGTAGCTTGGAAGATGTGAAAGACCAAGTGGTGCAAACGTTAACGGCTGAAAAAGCGCAGCAAATGGCACTGGCGGAAGCAGAGGTACTATTAGAGCGCGTACGTAATGGTGATATTGCTGGTATTAACTTCAAATATATTGAAGCAGCAGGACGTTTTGGCGCGGAATTACCCGGGGCTATTCGTCAGCAGTTGTTTAAAATGCCATTTAGTAAAGATGCAGCGTCAGAAGTAGCTTCAGTGGCTTTAAGTAATGGTGATGCGGCGGTACTTGAGCTGACAGATGTAACACCAGGTATTCCAGATACGGAAATGGCGCAACAGTTTAATAGCCGTTTAGCCAATGACTACACTGATCGTGCTTACACCAGCTTAATGCAAAGCTTGAAAGCCAAAGCAGAAATATCGCGCCGCTTGTAAGTGCTGCTACGCTAACTTAATGCAGCTCAAAAAAAAGCCCCCGTTGCAACCTTCAAAGGTACAACGGGGGCTTTTTTGTTTTAGCTTGCTTAACTGGGGTAGAGACTTTTTACTAGTGGGCTGCTGGCTTTCGCAGCCGACGAAGCCTGAGTGTGTAAACGAGCAATGGCAGTCCATAAGGCTTTGCCCTCGCGCCATGGAGCTTTTTCTGCACTATACAAACTACGCTCTAAGGCGTCTAACTGGGCCATTAGCTCTGTGTCATAGGCAAAGTCGCTGCGCAAGTCTTTAAAGCTACCTAAACCGTCACTGCGGGCTTGCTGCCAGCCTTCCAAGGCATTCATGGCTGCCTTGTTGTTATTGTTGTTACAGGCGCGCTTTAGGGCGTTTAATGCCTCTCTTGCTTTAATGGGTACTCGCTCTTGTGTAACTACGCTTTGGTTAGCGGCTTGTGCTTTGCGTAATTTTTGTACCAGCCAAATAACCCACGCGGTGGTGGCAAGCCAAAGCAAACTTACGACAATTAGCAACCGTTCACTCATGCGGCTTGGGTTTGCACTTAGCTCACTTGTGTTTAAGTTGCTAGCAGGCAATTCGGTGGCCAGGGTTTTAACACTATCAGGCTCTGTCGTGGTTATACTTTCAATCGGCTGTGCTAAAGGTGATTGTAAACCACCAGGAGGGCTAATTAAGCTGAGCTCACGGGACGGAAGTCGAGCATACTCAACGCTTTTGGAGCGGCTATTAAACCAAGGAATAGAGACTTCAGGTAAAGTAACGGTGCCTGTTTGTGAGGGTATTAGCACCACCGTATGCCGAGCTTGGGCAATACGCATACCGCCGGTGATAGAGCTTGCTTGTTGGGGGCGCTCGGGGTAAACCCGAAGTTCGCTAGGCCAGGTTAGGTTAAGCTCGGGTAACTGTTCTGGGCGCACGCCCTCGGCGGTAATAATAACGGTGCGAGTAATTGGCTCACCAACGGGCAGAACTAAGCGTTCCGAGTCCCATTCTTCTTCTACTGTTACCTGCTCGCTAACTAACCAAGAGCCGGGAAAATTGTCGGGCTTCGGTTGAACCTGTAGCGGCAAATCTGAGGTGCGCAAACTAACTTGTTCGGGGCGAGTGAACCCGGTAAAACCGCCAACGTTAGCGGAACGATAAATGCCATTAAATAAAGCGCCTTTAATGGTTAAGGGGCCACTTCGCTGTGGTGTAATAGCATACTCTTGAGTTATTACACGGTAGCGCTGGCCATTTATAATTTCTTGGCTTTCACGATTTTGGGTAATAAGTTCTATATCAGCATGCTCTGCTTCTGGTGTGGTAATAGAGCCACTATCAAGGGGGGTATTAGCCTGCAAGAATAATTGTACTTTATAGGTGACTTGCTGCTGAACATAGGGCGATTCATTCGACACCTCTGCTTGTATAAAGAAAGGTCGTTGTTCGCCGTCTTTACTTGTGGTGGCAGCTATAACCTCAAGTTGCAGCGGCTGCGTGGTTACTCCCTCGATAGTAAACGCAGGAATGGTATATTTCCCCGCGCGGGAAGCGGTAAGCCGTACCGACCAGCGAGTGGTTTGTTGGCTTACCCCTTGTTGAATTGAACGTGTACTTTCAACTGATGTGGCACCAACAATAAAGTCGCGTAGCAAAGCCTGTGAATTAAACGCCCAGCGGGGTAAGTCTTCGTTGGCCGTAACAATAAGATTGAACGATTCATTCACAATAACGGGGTTACGATCAACACTTACTTCTATTTCAAGGGTGTTTGCAGCTACGGGGCTGGCAAGCCAAAAAGAAAGAAAAATTAATATTGATAAAAGCCAAGTGGGCATAATGAATTCCTATAAAACTAATTAAAACGGCGCATACGGCGGCGCTCGGCTTCGCGTAACAGTCGGGTGCGCAATAAATGAGCTGGGTCGTCGTTCAGTTGTCGAAGTAAGCGGGTTAACTCTTCTTGCTCTTCCTCAGTTAAGTTTTCCCACGCCTCGGGCATTGCTACACTAAGTTCATTTGTGGTGCTGTCATCGGCTTCCGCTTGCTCTTCAGCTGTAGCCTCTTGTGCTGCCGTTGCGGGCTTTTGTTGGTCCGTTGACTGCTCTGACTCTGAGGCTGAAGAGTTTTGCTGGTCTGCCGAGGGCTGTTGCTCGGAAGTAGAAGGCTCTTGGCTAGACTCGTGCTGCTCCGACTCGTTACCTTGCCCTTGTTGCTGCTCTTGGCTGCCGGTGTTTTCAGCAGATTCCGATTCAGAGTCGCTTTGTTGCTGCTGTTGTGCTTGTTGTTGGTCTAATAGTTGTTTGGCTATATTAAGATTCTGTTCTGCTTCGGGCCATTGTGGCCGTTGTTCTAAAGCCGTTGAATAAGCACTGACGGCGCCTTCCAGTTGGCCACTTTTAGCCAAACTATTACCCCGGTTATAATGTCCTTCCGCGGTGTTTACAAACTCGAATTGTTCAGCTGCTTTGGCAAAGTCGCCTTGGCGGTAGTAGGCCATACCACGAATCATGTGGTTATTAGATTGCTGTGCAGCTGAATCGAACTGCTGTTGCTTATACAGGCTCAATGAACGCTGCTCGTTATTTTGAAACACCCGCTGGCTGAGTGTTTCCTTGACCTGTGGCTGGGCTACAGCAGGGCTGGGATAAAACCACATGCCCGCTAGAAAAACCCCGAGTGGCGTTATAAATAAAGACCCCACCCGGTTACCGCTGGTATAGCCTAGCAATAATAAAAGAGGCAAGAGTAACAGGGCCAAATAAGGGCCGAAGTCGAGCCAACGGTCGTAACCAATTTGGTTTGCCTGCTCAATAGCATTGGCCGACTGTGGTGCCAGCTTAGCGAGGGTTTGCACGTCAGTGTCATCGGTGGTGGCAAGAAAAAACTTGCCCTTGGTAAACTGGCTAATACGTTCGAAATAGTCAGGATAAAGCTTAGGAATAATTAACCGGCCTTGGCGATCCCGCAGTAGCTCGCCACGCTGAGTGCGTACGGGGGCGCCTTCATTAGTGCCAGAGGCAATAATTGACACACGATAAGCAAGGCTTTGTTGGCGAAAATAGCGCAGTATGTCTTCCATTTGCTCGCGTTCAATGCTTCCGGTTAACCAAAAAATATCCGCCTGTTGGTAACCTGCTTGGTTAAGAAGTTTGTGTGCTTGTTGAAAACCTAACAATGGGTTACTACCAGGTTCTGGCATTATTTCTGGGCTTAATGCTGGCAGCATGTGCAGTATGTTTTGTGGCTCATTGGTAAGCGGAGCAACTACAAAGGCGTCGCCCGCATAGGCAACTAAGCCCGTAGCGCCTTCATGAATTAGGTTAAGTAAGTCGTGGGCTTTAAACTTTAGTTGTTCAAAGCGGTCTGGGCGAACATCGTTCGACCGAGTAGCTAAACTTGCGTCAATTAGAATAACGCGACCACGATCGAGGCTGAGGGTAGGCGACTCCACCTTGATCCAACTTGGGCCTGCAGCAGCCAAACTTGCAAGTAGCCAACATAAAGTTGCTATCCAAACAACACGTTTGCTTTTCTCATTATTACTGCTGCCTAGCGCAGCCACTAAGTGCGGTGCAATTAATGCGGTTAATTGTTGCGGTTGGCGTAATTGGTAAAGCCAAAAAGGCACTAGGGCAACTAAGGGTAATAATGTAAGCAACCACCAAGGGCGCATAAAATGAAAGTCTTGCATCATATTTTCCTCCGCGCTCCATTTAACAGTGACAACCAGCGGCTAAAGGCTTGTAGCAAAACCAGTAGCATGGCAGCAGCTAAAGGCCAGTACACCAAGCTTTTTTGAGGCCGGAAATAATGTTCACCACTGGCTAGTGGCTCAAGTTCATCAATAATTTGGTAAACCCGCTCCATTTCATTAACATTGCGTGCGCGAAAATATTCACCCCCAGTGACAGCCGCTACTTCCGTGAGAAAGTCTTCATTTAATTCTTGGCTAGGGTTTACGCGCCGATCACCGAATAATCCTGGTACGATCATTTCGTCAGAGCCAATGCCAATGGTATGAATGCGCACGTCATTGTTTTTTGCCAGTAACAAGGCTTGTTCGGCACTTAGGTTACCTGAATTAACCATGCCGTCGGTGAGCATCAGAATAACCCTTTGGTTACTACTGCGGTCGAGAAAGTACTTAATAGAAAGCCCAATAGCGTCGCCTAAGGCAGTACTTTGACCGACTAAACCAATTTCTGCTTCTTCAGCTAAGCGCGCAACGGTGTCTAAGTCTGCGGTCATGGGCACATAAAGGTGGGCAGTGTCGGCATAAATAATAAGCCCAATGCGGTCACCTTGGCGGCGGCGAATAAAGTCGCCAAGAATGTGGTGCGCGGCATATAAACGAGTAACACGTTGGCCGTTCATGACCATGTCTTCTTGGCGCATACTGCCAGACAAGTCGAGGGCAATAAGAATTTCTCGAGCTTCTTTCTGCTGGGCAATAGGTTCACCAACCCAACGGGGTTGAGCGGCAGCAAGCACTACACATAGCCAAATGAGCATTGGCACTAAGTAGCGGTGAACAAAACTACGCCAGCTAGACTGATGGCTTAAAGCGGCGGTAGGTAAACGAGCAGCCACCCCGGGAAAGCGAATAGTTAACCGAGCTTGCTGTTTTCGGTTACTCAGCAGCAGTAGCAAGGGTAAAGGCAACAGCATTAATACCCACACAAAACCAAACTCAAACATAGGATTGCCCAGAGTTAAATACTGCATGGCCAGCTACAACAGGAGCTTTTTGTAACCATAGTTTGGCGAAGGCGTGGTATCTGGCAAACTGCAGTTGGTTATTTTTACAGTACATAAACGCACTAATTTCATTTAAATCGGTGGGAAGGGCTTGGTATTTAGGTGGCAATTGCTGGTTTAAAAACTGCAGCCAAGCTAACCCAGAAAGCTGTTCAATATTCACCCCTTCGGGCTTTGTTGCAGAATAGTAATGTAATGCAACAATTTTAAGTTGGGTCGACACATCGGCCACGGACTGACAGTGCTTGATAGACTTCTGGCTAGCCCGTAGCAGGGCGCTTTTTTTCCTTGCTCTAATAATTGCCAGTATGGCGGCTACTAACCCTAGTAGTAGCAAAGCAATAACTAGCCACCAGCCCCAAGCAAGCGGCCAGAAAGGAACCTGGTTTAATTCTACAATGTCGTTCAGTTGTGCTAGTGGGTCCATTAGCTTTTCCTCACTCCATGTTTCGCTGCCCCCGAGCGTAAGCCGCCGGTTGCTGGTAAACGCCATTGCTGTTCAAGTGGGGTTGCCGCAGAAAGGGCTAGCACGGGAAGCCCTGCTTGTTTAAACCAATTCTGTTGTTGCTGTGTAAGGGCGGCGCTTTTTTCTTTGTAGGCCCGTAAAAAAGCAGGGGAGTCGAGGTGTAATGGCGCTGTTTCTGTGCCATCGGTGGCATTTAATTTTATTGCTGCGGTGGGCAAAGCATGTTCAAAGGGGTCGCTAATATGTAGGGCAATAACAGCACTGTGCCGCTTTAAGCCTTTTAATAAAGCTACGCTAGTTTCGTTCATTTGACTAAAGTCGCTGATTAAAAAAATATCTGAACCCGGGTGCGCTAATTGCAAAAGCCGTTGTAATTGGTGGTTAAGGGTTTGCGGTGCGCTATGGCTTTTATTGGCATGGGTTGTGTTGGTATCGGCCGCAGGAAACGACTTAACCAAAGTCTGAATAAAGTTTAATACCCCTTGTTGCCTGCCTTGAGGTTTAATTTCACGGGCGCTTTGGTCATTAAAAATTAAGCCACCAATACGATCACCCGCTTTCACCGTGCCCCAAGCAATTGCTGCAGCTACATGGGCAGCAAATACCGCTTTAAATAACAGCTCGCTACCAAAGTGCATTGAGGCGCTATAGTCCACACAAACAAACACGGGCCGCTCTTTTTCTTCTGTAAACAGCTTAGTGTGGGTTTTGCCAGTACGGGCAGTAACGCGCCAGTCAATGGCCCGAATGTCGTCGCCCGCCTGGTAATGACGCACTTCGCTAAAGTCCATGCCACGCCCACGCCAAGGGCTTTGTTGGGTGCCACTTAGCATTGAAACGCCTTTATTAAGCCGAAAAGGTGGGCGAATTGGAAATTGGCGATAATAAAGTAATTCACGGCTACTTACTGTAGTGCCGGTGCTTTGCCACTTCTGCAACCAATCGGAGGCTGTAGGCTGAAAGTTTTGCATGGCTTATACCGCAGGAACCGTGGTTAAAATACGATCGATTACCTGATCTTTTGTTACTCCGTCAGCCTCTGCTTCGTAACTTAAAATAATACGGTGGCGCAGTACTTGATGCAGCATAGCTTGCACATCGTCGGGGGTAACAAAGTCTTTGCCCGCCAGCCAAGCCCGCGCCCGCGCACAGCGGTCTAAAGCAATAGTAGCACGAGGGCTAGCGCCAACTTGTAGCCAGCTAGCTAGTTCGGTGTTGTATTCACCGGGTTGGCGGGTAGCAATAATCAGCGCCACTAAATAGTTCTCAATGGCTTCGTCCATGTGTACGTTCACTACTTCTTGGCGGGCGTCGAATATTTGCTGTTGTTTTAGCTTGTTAAATTTAGGTGCTGGTTGCGCTGCACTTTCGCGTCGATTCAAGCGTAATATTTGGTGCTCAACGGCGGCACCTGGGTAGTCGACGGTTAAATGCATTAGAAAACGGTCGAGCTGGGCTTCAGGCAAGGGGTAAGTGCCTTCTTGCTCAAGCGGGTTTTGGGTTGCCATAACTGTAAATAACGGTGGTAACGGGTAGGTTTTCTTACCTACGGTAATTTGGCGTTCCGCCATAGCTTCTAACAACGCCGACTGAACCTTAGCTGGGGCGCGGTTGATTTCATCGGCCAGCACCAGGTTATGAAACAGTGGCCCGGGTTGGAAAATAAACTCGCCAGTTTCGGGGCGATAAATATCGGTACCGGTTAAGTCGGCCGGCAGTAAGTCGGGAGTAAACTGTACGCGGTGAAAGTCACTTTCAATACAGTCGGCTAAGGCTTGCACAGCTCGGGTTTTAGCTAAACCTGGAGGACCTTCTACTAACAAGTGGCCATCGGCTAGAATAGCAATTAACAAATGCTCAATAAGTTCGGGTTGGCCAACCACTTGTTGTTCCAAGTGCTCACGTAATTGCCGAAATTGGGCAACGGGACTCATCATGCTGTGCTCCTTCCGCTAAAGTTTGGCTGAATGCCATGGGGTTTTTGAACGGGCTAGTATAACTAAAAAACAACTAACGAATAAAACTAAAGCCTAGTGTACGCCTTTCGTTCATTGATTGTGTTACCAAAGCAAGCACTTAAACGGCCTAGCCAAAGGATAGGTTATACTAGTGCTAAGGTATCTAAGTATTTACATGGGGATGTTGATTCCAATTCCAAGGTTTCATTCTTGTTAATAAATAGATAGAATCAGGGTATGAATTCGTGGTCAGACCAGTAATTGACAGGGGAAAAATATGTCATCACCACAGCAACGTGTACAAACAGCAAACGGCGACCGTATTGCTATAGTGGCGGGTTTACGAACGCCTTTTGCTAAGCAAGCCTCATTTTTTCACGGTGTATCGGCGCTCGATATGGGCAAAATGGTTGTGCAAGAGCTTATTCAACGGAACGATGTTGACCCTGAGCTTGTACAACAATTGGTATTTGGCCAAGTAGTACAAATGCCAGAAGCACCCAATATTGCTCGTGAAATTGTATTAGGCACTAGCTTACCTGTGCATACGGACGCGTACAGTGTTACTCGGGCGTGTGCTACAAGTTTTCAGGCCGCAGTGAATATTGCTGAGTCGATGATGGCAGGTACAATAGACGTAGGTATTGCCGGCGGGGCCGACTCAAGCTCGGTGCTACCTATTGGCGTTTCGAAAAAGCTGGCCCGCGCGTTAGTCGATTTAAATAAAGCCCGTAGCCTTGGCCAACGATTAGCCATATTTAAACGCTTGGGGTTAAAAGATTTGTTCCCGGTACCACCAGCGGTGGCAGAGTATTCTACTGGCTTGAGCATGGGCCAAACCGCTGAGCAAATGGCCAAAAGCCATGGTATTAGCCGTGAAGATCAAGACTTACTTGCGCATAACTCACATAAAAATGCGCACCATGCCTGGGAACAAGGCTACCTTACCGATGAAGTAATGACCGCCTATTTGGCCCCTTATAAAGAATACCTGTCGCGCGATAACAACATTCGTGGCGAATCAGACTTAGCAGGCTATAGCCGTTTACGCCCGGTGTTTGATCGCAAGCACGGTACCGTAACAGCAGCTAACGCTACACCACTAACCGACGGTGCCGCGGCCTTATTAATGATGACAGAAAGCCGAGCCAAAGCACTGGGTTATAAACCACTTGGGTATATTCGTAGTTATGCTTTTGCCGCTATCGACGTGCATGAAGACATGCTGATGGGGCCTTCCTATGCCACGCCAATGGCGCTGGACCGCGCAGGGTTAAAACTAGCCGACCTCGACCTAATAGATATGCACGAAGCCTTTGCGGCACAAACACTTGCTAACTTGAAAATGTTTGCCAGCAAAAAATTTGCAGAAGAAAAACTAGGCCGCAGTGAAGCCATAGGTGAAATTGATCCAACTAAGTTTAATGTGCTTGGTAGCTCTATTGCTTATGGGCACCCCTTTGCCGCAACCGGTGCGCGTATGATGACGCAAATGCTGCGTGAATTGCAGCGTCGTGGTGGTGGAATAGGACTAACAACCGCGTGTGCGGCGGGCGGCCTTGGTGCTGCAGTAATTGTGGAGACAGAATAATGACAGCAGAACAGCAGAACGCATTTAGCCTCGAGGTTCACGATAACGGCATTGGCGTAGTCACCATAGACGTGCCTGGCGAAACTATGAACACACTTAAAGCCACCTTTGCCGACGAAGTAACGACTTTACTTGAAACGATAAAGTCGAATCATGAATTAAAAGGCGTGGTGTTTATTAGCGGTAAAGAATCGTCTTTTATTGCTGGCGCAGACATTCGTATGATCAACGATTGTCGCTCAGCAGCCGATGCTGAAAGCCTAGCACGGCAGGGGCAAGCTTTATTCGACGAACTAGAAAACTTAACTATTCCAGTTATTGCCGCTATTCATGGCCCAGCATTAGGTGGTGGGTTAGAGCTGGCGCTTGCCTGCCATGGCCGAGTTATTAGCGACTCGCCAAAAACTATTATGGGCTTGCCAGAAGTTCAGCTAGGGTTATTACCAGGTTCAGGTGGAACGCAGCGCCTGCCTCGTATTGTTGGCTTACAGCAAGGCTTAACCATGATGCTAACAGGCAAGCAATTACGCCCGCAGCAAGCTTACAAACTGGGTTTAGCCAATGAAGTGGTGCCACAAAGTATTTTATTAAAAGCGGCTATGGAATTGGCTTTAAAAGGGAAACCAAAACTTCCTCAGCCGAAACTAAACACCATGGGCAAGCTGCTTGAAGGCCCCATGAAAAATATGTTGTTTAGTAAAGCTCGCGAACAAGCACAGAAAAAAGCCATGCATAACTACCCAGCCATTGATCGTATTATTGATACGGTACGAGTGGGTGCTACCCAAGGCATGAAAGCAGGCTTGGCTTATGAAGCAAAACAGTTTGGTGAACTGGCCATGACCCCAGTGTCGAAGCAGCTACGCGGTATATTCTTTGCTACTACGGAAATGAAACGAGAAACCGGTGCTGAGGGCGTAAAACCCGCTAAGGTACGTAAAGCGGGCATACTCGGTGGTGGCTTAATGGGCGGTGGTATTGCGCACGTTACAATTAACAAAGCTAAACTGCCAGTGCGCTTAAAAGACATTAGCAACGATGGCATAAATAACGCACTGGCTTACCATCATAAGCTGTTAGCACCACGCTTAAAACGTCGACATATGACCAAAGCCGACTTTGAAAAACAGATTTTAATGTTAACCGGTACGCTAGACTACTCTGGCTTTCACGACGTCGACATAGTGGTTGAAGCAGTATTTGAAGACTTAGCGTTAAAGCAACAAATGGTAGCCGACATTGAAGCTAATGCAGCAGCGCATACTATTTTTGCAACTAATACTTCGTCGTTACCTATTACCCAAATTGCCGCAAAGGCAGCCCGGCCAGAACAAGTAATAGGCTTGCATTACTTTTCGCCAGTGGAAAAAATGCCGCTAGCAGAAATTATCATTCATGCGGGTACGTCACCGGAAACTATTGCGACTACGGTTGAATTTGCTAAACGCCAAGGTAAAACGCCGATTGTGGTTACCGACGGCGCCGGCTTTTATGTGAACCGTATTTTAGCCCCTTACATGAACGAAGCAGCGCGCTTGTTGCTAGCGGGCGAGCCTATTGAGGCACTCGACAAAGCGTTAGTAAAGTTTGGCTTTCCTGTCGGCCCCATTGCCTTACTCGACGAAGTAGGCATAGATGTAGCCAGCAAAGTTGCGCCTATACTGCGTGAAGGGCTAGGTGAGCGTTTTGAAGCACCAGACGCCTTCAGTAAATTAATTGAAGACGGCCGCAAAGGGCGCAAAACCAAGAAAGGCTTTTATCGTTACGACGCCAAGGCAAAAGGCAAACAGGTAGACACCAGCGTGTATGAGCTACTGGGTGTGAAGCCAACGGCTAGCTTTGGTAGTGAAGCCATAGCAGAACGCTGTGTACTGCCCATGTTAAATGAAGCAGCGTGGTGTTTGCAGGAAAATATTATTCGCTCGCCACGAGACGGCGACATTGGTGCTATCTTTGGGATTGGCTTTCCGCCTTTCTTAGGTGGCCCATTCCGCTATATGGACACCCTTGGTGTTAAAGCAGTGGTAGAGCGGTTAACTGCATTAGCGGCAACGGAAGGAAGTCGTTTTGAACCCTGCGAGTTGTTAAAAGAAATGGCAGCAAGTGGAAAAAGCTTTTACCAAAGTTAATTGTTGCTAGCAGGTTTCAAGCAAGCTGCTGTTTACTTAAGGGTATTCAGCAGCTTTTTTATTGTTTAGATAGGGTCGAGGCAATGAAGGCTTCGAAAGCTAGTTTACTTAAAGGTCGTGAGTAAAAATAACCTTGTGCCGTTTCACATTGTAGCGATTGTAACACCGCCACTTGCTCAGCTTCTTCAACACCCTCTGCAACCACTTTTAAGCCTAGGTTATGTGCCATAGAAATAATGGAGGCCACCATATTACGCTCGCGGGCGCAGGTATGAATGTCGTCGATAAACGCTTTGTCTATTTTCAAGCAATGAATAGGGAAGCGTTTCAAATATGCCAGCGACGAATAGCCAGTACCAAAATCATCTAAGGCTAAGTGAATGCCTAGTGTATTTAGCTTTGACATGATGGCAATAGACTTTTCTGGGTCGCTCATAACCATACTTTCCGTAATTTCTAACTCTAAAGCGTGAGCGGGTAGCTGCGTTTTTTGTAGTGCTTGCTCAACCTGCAACACAAAGTCGGTTTGATTAAATTGCCGCGCGGACAAGTTTACCGCCACGCGGCCCATGAAAAGGCCTTGCTCGCGCCACTGTTTGGCGTCATGGCATGCCTGCTCTAATACCCGTTGCCCTAGCTCAATAATCATGCCGGTTTCTTCAGCTAGGGGAATAAAGTCGCTAGGGCTTAGCTGAACACCTTCTAGCGTATGAATACGCGCTAAAGCCTCATAGCCCTCAACCCGCTGAGTTATTAAGTTTATCTTTGGCTGATAGTGAATATGCAATAAGTTGTTTTTAAGGGCTTGGCGCAGCTGGTTTTCAATATGTAAACGGCTAACGGCCGCTTGGTTCATTGAGTCACTAAAAAACTGATAAATATTACCGCCGCGATATTTAGCATGGTACATGGCTGTATCAGCATTTTGTAATAGTTCAAGCGACGAGTCGCCGTCGTTCGGGTAAAGCACTACCCCTAAAGAGCCATTCACCACAAATTCATGGGCTTCAATTTGAAAGGGGTTATGTAAAGTACTTACTATGGCGTTAGCAATTTTAGCTACGGCACTAACGGCAATGGTGCTTTCAACAATAATGGCAAACTCGTCACCCCCTAAGCGGTACAAGGAATCGCGGCTAGTAAGCACCGAACTAATGCGTTCGGCAACTAAACATAATAAAAGGTCACCAATATCATGGCTAAGCGAGTCGTTAATTTTCTTAAAGTTGTCTAAGTCAAATACGAGCAAGGCATGAGGAATACGCTTGCGGACAATAGCCGAGTGGTGCACTTGAAAGTAAGAGCGGTTAGGCAAGCCGGTAAGGGTGTCGGTGTTTGCTAACCGACGTAATTCGTTCTCGGTACTTTTACGTTCGGTAATATCGGCAAAGCTCACCACATAATGAGTAATATTACCGTCGTCGGTACGAATAGCGTCAATACTTATGTCGATGGTATAGCGATCGCCATTGGCTCGAACATCGTCTACCTCGCCACGCCAGCTATGTAGCAAAGACAATTGTTCTTTAATATGGGCGGTAAATTGCTCTGAATAAAGCACGAGTTGAAAAGGGCGGCCAAGTGATTGCTCACGCGTAATGCCAGTAATACGCACGAAAGCATCGTTAACTTCTACCGCATTAAATTCATGGTCATAAATACATACACCGTCTGAAATATTGGTAAAAGAAGCGGCGAACAAACGCACTCGCTCTTGGGCAACCACAAGCTCATGTACGTCTTTAATGGTTCCTGTCATTCGCAGCGCTTCACCAGCGGCATTGCGCTCTACCACTTTGCCGCGGTCGAGCAGCCAGCGCCAGTTGCCTTGGATATCGCGCACGCGGTAGGTGGCTTCGAAAAACTCGGTATGGCCATTTAAGTGCTGTATTAGCTGGTCGCGTACGTTGGCCGTGTCGTGTTCATGAATAGGCGTGGTGGTTTGCTGTTCGCGAATTCCGTCTTGTGGAAATTGCTTGATCAGCAACCAGTCGTTTTGGCAAAAAAGGTTAGGCGTGTCAATTTGCCAGTCCCACAACAAATCACCACTGGCCCATAAGGAAAGTTTTAATCGGGTTTCATTTTCTTGTATTTGTTGCAGGGTGTTGCGGCGCCTTATGAAAGCAGCCAAGGCCAAGCCACCGGCAATTCCTACCATGCAAAATAAGGCAATTGCCCAAGCTGACAGCCACATGAGAATAAAAGAACCATAAGTTATTGAAAGTAACACAAACTTAACGGATTAAAGCTAAGGAGTCAAAGCGATTGTGTGTAATTCCATAGCGGCCATTTGTTTGCCTAAATGATGTTCCATGCGGGCTAAAAAACCAGCTTTAGAATGCGCTGCTACGGTGTCGGCAAGATTTTGCGCAAGCTGAAAGTCACCACGGTTATGGGTAATTGTTTGCCAAAACCGTTGTGAGCGAATGCGCAGGCTAGGTGCAGCGGCACGTAAATGGTGCGCTACTGCTACTTTAGCGGCATTCCAGTCTGCCTTGTCCAGTTTTCTAATTTGACGGAGAAAGTTAATTAAAAATGTTTGTATGGCTAAGCTAATTTTATCTGTGTCGAAATTAGGCGACTGAATATAAAGTAAAATACCGGGTAAGCCGTACATGGGAACATAACTGGTGCCCACTAAATAACCAAGCTGTTGCCGTGTGCGTAGTTCACTAAAAAATAACGGGTTCACTATATGATTAAATAACAAGAAGGTGGCTTTTTCTTCTAAGCTAGTATTTTCCCCCTGCAAGAAAAATGCAGTGGCATGGTCTGGGTGGCTACTGGTAAAGCCGCCGCGTTCAATGCCTGGTGACAAACGCCGTACATAACGAGCAAATTGGTTGCTAGGGGCAGCGGTAAGGGTTAAACAACGCGCTGCATGCTGAGCCATGGCTTCAGCCTGTTGGTAGGGCCAATCGCCATGAACTAAAAGAGTTGCTTGTGCTTCCCGAAATAACCCCGGCAAAATATTAAGAAAGTGCTCGTAGTCTAAATCGGTAAGACTTTCAGCCATTTGTTTTGCCGTGTACGAACCCTGTTGTAAGTGGTGGTGCAACATACCAAATAAGTGGTTAACAGGACTGTTTTTATGCACTGCAAGCCAATTAATACATAACTGGTCGCGAATATCAGCAAACATTGTTTTGCTAGGGTGCATGGTAGACAAGGTGCTAACCAACTCCATAAACAGCGTTTGTTGGCGGCAGGAAAAACCAGCAATGTGAAGGGTTATACCCCCTTGTTGTGGGTATAAGTTAAAGTGCATACCGGCTACTTCGGCGTCGTAAAACGCTTCGTTTAATAGCTCTAAGCCGAGTTCACACCAAATGCGGCTACAGGCATAGTTGCGGGCGCTTGAGTTCGCAAAGGGCATACGCAGCATTAAATACAAATGGCCTTTTGGTACGCGGAAGTCAGGATCTTGAAAATGCCACAGTTCAACCTCAGCACTTATATTAGTGTGGCTGGGCTCGTCGCTTAAGTTTACGGTTGCATTAGCGCTGCAGGGCTTATGCTCTAAAGGAAGCGGGGTGGTGCGCTGCGGAACAAAAGGGTTCGGCTGCGGAATAGCAAAGGGAAGTTTCGCAGGGCTATTTGGCCGGCCTTGGTGCTCTTCGGGCAGGGGGGCACAAAAGAAATCAAGGTCACTTTTACTCATCGCTTGAGTGCTGTATTCAGCGCCGTACCATTTCGATTTACGGTTAGTAACAACATTTGGGTGAATAACCGTAATACGAGTGTTTTCAGGCCGCATGTGGTCCAGCAGTAAGTTCGCAAAGGGCACATTTAGCGAATCCATACGGTAATCACCTGAAATAACATGCTCGGGTTTATAGTGCAGTAAATTCACTGAAAGTTGAGCGGCTAAATCAACTGGGCGTAGTGTTTCCGGGAATAAAAATGCCAAACTAACCATTTGACTACGTTCAGCATAAAGAGCTTCTTGTAACCCTTCGGAACGAATGAGCGCTGCATAGCGAAAGCAGGCTTGAATAACCTCGCGAATACATTCATGGCCTTGTGCCGTTAATTGGATGTTTATGTTGAAGTCTTTGAAGTTACTACCACTGGCCCCACCGCCGGCAGACAAGTTGGTTATCCAGCCTTTAGCGCGAAGCATAGAACAAAGAGAATTTGGGCCTTCGTAGCCAAAAAGGTGAGCAATAAAACTAGTTGTTTTGTGTTGGTAGTCGGTATTTATTTCTGGCAAAGCAAAAGTAAGTAATACTCGGTTCGCTTCTTTAATTGGTTTAATATAAATCCATTGGCCCAGTTGTTCTGGTTGATATAAAGGTGCTTTAGGGCCTTTAGTAGCGGGTTGCGCTGGCGCAATACTGTGAAAGTGTAGTGCCGCTAGTTTAACTAGTTCAGTTGTAGATTGTGGCCCAACTAGCGTCAGTGCCATATTGCCCGCATGGTAGTAGCGAGCAAAAGTTTGCTTGAGCTTGTCGGCGAGTGAACACTCTGGCGAGTTTTGTAGCGTGTCTACATTGCCCACAGAAAAGCGAGAAAAAGGGTGCTCGCTATTACTGGTTTCTTTGTGTACGTCATATAAACGGCGTAGCTCGTCTTTAAGCTTCATCCGATATTCGGCTTCTACGGCTTGGCGCTCTTTTTCTATCCATTGCTCACTAAATAATGGCGACGACAAAATAGAACTAAAACGTTTTAGCCCTTCATTAAAATGAGGCAAGGGCAATTCAAGATAAAAGTTACTGTGTTCGGTGCCTGTCCATGCATTATGGTGACCACCCGCATAGCTTATAAAGTCTGAATATGACTCTGCTTCAGGGTAGTCAGCGCTACCCAAAAAAACCATATGCTCAAGAAAATGAGCCAGCCCAGGCGTATCGTCAGGATCTTGAAAGTGGCCGGCATTAATGGCCACTGCAGCAGCAGCCTGGCTGGCGTCAGGAATATGAACAACAAGCACCTTTAAACCGTTTGAAAGCTGCACCATTTTATATTGGCGCGGATCTTCAGGGCTTGCTTCTGGCTGCTTAGGCAGCGCTGAATAATTCATTTTCATGCACTGCGTCCCGTGTGGTTAAGGTTGTGTGGTTATCACCATGCTAAGGTAACCAAACCCTATGCGTCTAACGGAATAAAGAAATTTTCTGGTATGTTGAAGTCACCTTCAATATTTGTAACACGTTCGTCGGTAAAATAAATAATAAGTTCGCGGGTGGTAATAGGCCCACGCCCCGGCTTCAAGTGGTATATATAATGCCATGCACCGCTACGGAAGGCGTTTTCAGCAACCGGAGTACCAAGTACATATTCAACCTGCTCTTGACTCATGCCCACCCGCAATTTGTCTACGTCTTTCTGTTCAATGTAATTACCTTGCGGTATATCGATACGATACACTAAGGGTTCAAAAATAGAACACGCACTTAAAGTAAGCGCAATCACCAAAAAACCTATAAATCTCATAATAACAACCGCCAAGTGTGGAATAATTAAATCATAACGTAAAAGTCAGGCTACCTACTAGCAAGGAAGCCTGACTTTTGGTGTTTTTTAAACAATTAAGTTCAATTGTTCGATTAACCAGCAAGAAGCTCTTGAGCGTTTGCTAGAGTATTGGCCGTAATTGTATCGCCCCCAAGTAATCGTGCAAGCTCGTTTACACGCTGTTCTTCGGTTAATGTTTCCATTGAGGTGTAAGTGGCACCTTTTTTAGTGTTTTTGCTAACTTGAATTTGATGATGTGCCCGTGCTGCCACTTGTGGTAAATGGGTTACGCAAATAACTTGGTTTGATTCGCCAAGCCGACGCATTAGGCGACCAACCGTTGCTGCTGTTGGACCACTTACCCCCACATCAACTTCGTCAAACACTAAGGTAGGTAAGCCATCTTGTTCTGCGGTTAGCACTTGAATAGCCAGGCTAATACGAGACAATTCACCACCCGATGCTACTTTTTGTAAAGCTTGGGGCTTTTGGCCTGCGTTTACAGAAACTTCAAAAACCACCTGATCAATACCAGCGCGGCTGCTGTAGTGTTCGGCGTCAGTATTTATACGAGTAATAAACAACCCACCTGGCATATTTAGCTGCTTCATGGTTTCAATTATTTTTTGATCAAGCGACTTGGCTGCCTTCACCCGTGAAGCACTTAGTTTTTCTGCCGCGGCCTGATAGTTGTTATAGGCAACATTTATTTCAGAGTCGAGTTGTTCTAACCGCTCCGACGAAGCGCTTAAACTGTCTAACTCGGCGACAAGCTCTTGGTGTAGCGTGGGTAGCTGTTGTGGCGCAATTTTATGTTTACGGGCAAGCTGTAGGGCCATAGCGAGCCGCTCATCAGCTTCAGCAAGAGCGGCGGGATCGGAGTCGAGGCCGTCTTGGTAATGGCGGAGCTCGCGAACAGCTTCTTCAATTTGTACACTTGCTTCGTCGAGCAGCGTTAAAATAGGCAGTAGCCGTGAATCAATATCTTGGTGCGCACGTAAACGCGCTACCACACCTTCTAATAAGCTGTAAGCATTGTTGTGCTCGCCATCGAATAAAGAGTTGAGTGCGAATGCAGAATCGTCTTGTAGCGCGCTGGTGTTGGCTAAACGTTTATGCTCAATTTCTAGTTGCTCATAGTCGCCAACCATGAGGGCAAATTCATTCAGTTCGTTGACTTGGTACTCAATTAATTGGCGGCGGGCAAGTTGTTGTTCGGCCGCTTGTTGTAAAGCACGTTGTTCTTTTAATAGTTGCTGCCAAGTACGCCAATGTTCCCCAACATTGCTAATTAAATGAGAGTGGCTGGCATATTGATCGAGCAGTACTAATTGATGCTCTTGCTTCATTAGTTGGTGGTGATCGTGCTGGCCGTGTAAAGAAACCAAGTGGCTGCCCACTTCTTTCAACAACGCCACGGGTACGGGGGCACCATTAATGTAAGCTTTTGAACGGCCTTCGGCAGTAATGGTACGGCGCAATAAGCATTCGTCATCGGCATCGAGTTCGCGTGCTTCTAGCCATTGCTTCACTATGGGCAAGGTATGAATGTTAAAGCTAGCTGAAATTTCTGCTTTATCGGCTCCTGCGCGCACGAAGCCAGCTTCGCTACGTGCACCCAAGCATAAGCTGAGTGCGTCGAGCGCAATAGATTTCCCCGCTCCCGTTTCACCGGTGATTGCGCTCATGCCTGGCTGAAAGTCGACAGTTAAGTCGTCGACAATAGCGAAGTTGCGGACACATAATTGAATTAGCATAGCCACCTCCAGCTGGTTATTTATACAGTAAATATACAGTATATAACCAGTACTGCAAGTAAGCTTTTAAAGATTTTTAGAAAAGTCTACTACCCCAGTTTAGTTTGTTTCTTAACACCTTGAAATAGTTGTAGTTTAAAGGGTGAATCAAGCGCAAGCGTTCTGCTTGGCGGTGAATGTGAATGGTTGATTGTTCAGGTACAGGTAAAGTGTTGTGGCCATCGCAGCTAATATGCAGAGGTTCACTGGTGGGAGCAACCCGTAAACTAATTTGGCTGTCTGCAGGCACTACTAAAGGGCGGCTGCTTAACGTATGTGGAAACATGGGAATAACATTAATAGCGTCTAACCTGGGATGTAAAATGCTTCCACCGGCAGAAAGCGAGTAGGCGGTGGAACCGGTAGGAGTAGCAATAATAAGTCCGTCGGAACGTTGGCTGAAAACGAATTGATTGTCGACAAACACTTCAAATTCAATCATGTGGGCTACTTTATCTGAGTGTAATACTACCTCATTCATGGCGTTACCGTGTACCTTTGGCTTACCAGCCTGGGCTACTTCCGCATGCAAAAGAAAACGCAGCTCGGTACTATATTGACCCGCAAGTACGTCGCTTAACATGGTCACGGCGGTTTCTGGAGCAAGGTCGGTTAGAAAGCCTAAGTTACCTCGGTTTACGCCTATTACACCGATATTATGTTTACTTAGCTCGCGGGCGGCACCAAGCATATTGCCGTCGCCACCCACCACAATGGCTAAGTGTGCTTGTTCGCCTATGGCATGAACTGGCAATGACTCAACGTCAGGTAATTCACACTGTTGCATGGCACGGTTGTCTACCACAACTCTGTACCCCGCTTGGCCTAGTTCAAGACAAAGGGATTCAAAAGTTTGTTGTGCGGCAGTGGTTAGCGGCACACCTAAAAGACCAATGGTTTTAAATTCAGAATCTTTTGCAAGAGTTATAGCAGAAGTAAAGGTGGTCATTAAGTTCTCATATCAACATGCGGGTAAGTAACGCTAAGTAGTTTAATGGAGAAATTCAACAGAAAGCGAATCAATTTTAGTTGAAATAAAAACAAGCGCCCCCATATATCAGCTATAGAGCAAATTTTTGAACACCATTTAGTTTAATTTACGGAGCCAAAGCATGAGTAACCCTGCACAACCTGAGCCGGTTAACGCCGAGTTTGCAAACCAAGCCGACGATACCGATAACACTGCAGAAAGTTCCACCACAGCAAGCCCAGCCCAAGAACAGGAAAGTACGGACGTTTCAAAAGACGTTTTAAACGTTCGAATTGCGGAACTTGAATCTGCTTTGCTGGTTGCCCAAGAAGAAGCTGCCAACCAGAAAGACAAAGCGCTACGAATTGCTGCCGAAGCTGAAAATGTGCGCCGCCGTTCTTTGCAAGAAGTTGAGAAAGCGACCAACTTTGCCTTAGAAAAATTTGCCGGCGAGCTGCTCGAAGTGATTGATAACTTAGAGCGAGCAATTCAAGTAATCGATCCGAATGATGACGCTATCAAAGCAGTCGCGGAAGGTGTTCAAATTACTTACAAGGGCTTCTTGAACACCATTACAAAGTTTGGATTAGAGGTCGTTAACCCACAAGGTGCACCCTTTGATCCGCAGTTACACCAAGCGATGAGTATGCAAGAAAGTAATGAAGTTGCACCGAACACGGTGTTACACGTTATGCAAAAAGGCTACTTACTTAATGGTCGTTTGTTACGCCCCGCCATGGTTATGGTGGCTCGGGCGTCGACAGATGGGGTTGACACCCAAGCTTAAAAAAACGCGTTTACTATTGAAATATAAATTTGTGCCCCCAAATAAGGGGTATCTAGGTAAGAATTAGCAGTTGGGAGACATTATGAGCAAAATTATTGGTATTGACTTAGGTACGACAAACTCTTGTATCGCTATTATGGATGGCGATAAAGCACGAGTAATTGAAAATGCAGAAGGCGAACGCACCACTCCGTCGATTGTTGCCTATACAGACGATGGTGAAATTCTTTGCGGTTCACCGGCAAAACGCCAAGCAGTAACGAACCCTCAGAATACAGTGTATGCCATTAAGCGTTTAATTGGTCGTCGTTATGAAGACGAAGAAGTACAGCGCGACATTAGCATTATGCCGTTCAAAATTGTTAAGGCAGATAATGGCGACGCATGGGTAGAAGCGCGCGGCGACAAAAAAGCGCCTCCGCAAATTTCTGCTGAAATTCTAATTAAAATGAAAGAAACAGCAGAAGCCTATTTAGGTGAAAAGGTAACAGAAGCAGTTATTACTGTGCCTGCTTACTTCAACGACGCACAGCGCCAGGCTACGAAAGACGCCGGCCGTATTGCAGGTTTAGACGTTAAACGTATTATTAACGAACCAACGGCTGCAGCACTAGCTTACGGTATGGACAAGAAGTCGGGCGACCGCACGGTTGCAGTATATGACCTAGGTGGTGGTACGTTTGATATTTCAATTATTGAAATTGACGAAGTAGAAGGCGAGCACACTTTTGAAGTACTAGCGACCAACGGTGACACACACTTAGGTGGTGAAGACTTCGATAACCGTGTAATCAACTACTTAGTAGAACAGTTTAAGAAAGACCAAGGGATTGACCTGAAGCAAGATCCGCTTGCTATGCAGCGTTTAAAAGAAGCCGGTGAAAAAGCGAAAATTGAACTTTCATCTGCCCAGCAAACAGAAGTGAACTTACCTTATGTTACAGCTGATGCCTCTGGTCCTAAGCACTTAGCAATAAAGCTAACACGCGCTAAGTTAGAGTCGCTGGTTGAAGACATGATACAAAAAACCCTTGCTCCAGTGAAACAAGCGCTTGAAGATGCAGGCTTAAAAGTAAGTGATATTAATGATGTTATTATGGTTGGTGGTCAAACACGGATGCCGAAAGTTCAGGAGTTAGTTGCTGACTTCTTCGGTCAAGAGCCGCGTAAAGACGTTAACCCAGACGAGGCAGTAGCTGTTGGTGCTGCAGTGCAAGCAGGTGTTCTACAAGGCGACGTAAAAGACGTACTGTTGCTCGACGTAACACCATTATCGTTAGGTATTGAAACCATGGGTGGTGTAATGACCGCCTTAATCGAGAAAAACACGACAATTCCAACACGGAAGTCGCAAACATTCTCAACCGCTGAAGACAATCAGTCTGCTGTAACCATTCATGTGTTGCAGGGCGAGCGCAAACGCTCAACAGATAACAAGTCTTTAGGCCAGTTCAATCTTGAAGGAATTCGCTCAGCACCACGTGGTACGCCACAAATTGAAGTAACCTTTGATATTGACGCCGACGGTATATTGCATGTGTCAGCGAAAGACAAAGACACGGGCAAAGAGCAGAAAATCACCATTAAAGCTTCTTCTGGCTTAAGCGATGAAGAAGTAGAGCAAATGGTTCGCGATGCGGAGTTAAACGCTGAAGACGACCGTAAGTTTGAAGAAATGGTACAAGTACGTAACCAAGCAGACGGCTTAATACATAGTACTCGCAAGCAAATTGAAGAAGCAGGCGACGCACTAAGTGAAGACGATAAGAGCAGTATTGAAACTGCTATTAGCGACTTAGAAGAAGCCATGAAAAGCAACGAGAAAGAAGCTGTTGAAGCGAAGTCTCAAGCTTTAATTGAAGCGTCTGCTAAGTTAATGGAAATTGCTCAGCAAAAAGCCCAGCAACAAAGTGCTGAAGCGGGTGAACAAGGTCCAGCAGAGGACGCTGCCGACGACGTAGTCGACGCGGAGTTCGAAGAAGTACACGATGAAGACAAAAAGTAAGCGTCTGAAACTGTAGCTTTCTCGCACGGGCGCTGCCTACAGGCAACGCCCGTGTATTTGTTTGGGAGACTTGAAAAAGAAGACTGTATATGGCTAAAAGAGACTATTATGAAGTTCTAGGTGTCGATAAAAACGCAAGTGAACGCGATATTAAAAAAGCGTATCGGCGTTTAGCGATGAAGTATCACCCCGACCGCACCAAGGGTGATAAAGCACTAGAAGAGAAATTTAAAGAAGCCAACGATGCTTATGAAGTGCTTACCGACAAAGAGAAGCGCCAAGCATACGATCAGTACGGCCATGCAGCATTCCAAGGTGGCCAGGGAGGTCATGGCGGTTTCGGTGGCGGTGGCGCAGACTTTGCAGACGTGTTTGGTGATGTTTTCGGCGATATTTTTGGTGGCGGCCGCGGCCGGCAACGTAGCCGGGCACAACGTGGTGCCGACTTGCGCTATAACTACGACCTGACACTTGAAGAAGCAGTACGGGGTAAAACAGCAGAGTTAAAAATACCTACTTTGGTAAGTTGTACCGACTGTGGCGGTTCCGGTGCTGAGAAAGGCTCAAAAGCTGAAACTTGTGACTATTGTCATGGCCAAGGCCAAATACAAATGCGTCAAGGTTTCTTTGCGGTGCAACAAACATGTCCGAAGTGCAGTGGGCGTGGAAAAATAATTAAAAATCCATGCCGTCCGTGTAATGGTGAAGGCCGGGTAGAAAAAACCAAAACCTTAAGTGTAAAAATTCCAGCTGGCGTTGATACCGGTGATCGTATTCGTTTAGCAGGTGAAGGTGAAGCAGGCGAGCATGGTGCAGAAGCAGGCGACTTATATGTGCAAATGAATGTGCGTGAGCATGCTATTTTCCGTCGCGAGGGTAACAACCTTTATTGTGATGTGCCCATTAGCTTTAGCCGAGCAGCCTTAGGCGGTGAGGTTGAAGTGCCAACTTTAGATGGCCGAGTAAAGCTTAAAATACCAAGCGAAACTCAAACTGGCCGTATGTTCAGATTACGTGGAAAAGGCGTAAAGTCGGTTCGTAGTGGTGTAACAGGCGACTTAGTGTGTAAAGCTGTTATTGAAACACCGGTGAACTTGTCTGCTAAGCAAAAAGAGCTGCTACAAGAATTTGATGATTCAATGGGTAAAGGTGCCGAGTCGGCCAAGTATCGCCCTAAGGAACGAGGTTTTTTTGACGGAGTGAAAAAATTTTTCGATGACTTAACGGGTAATTAACCCCATAATAAAGCTCTGCACTTGCAGAGCTTTTTTTTAAGGAGTAATTGGCTATGCAATATTTTGTTAGGCTTACTAGCATAATACTGCTTATTTTCTTTGTTGGTGCTTGTAGCACTTCGCCGACAGGGCGTAGTACGCTTAATTTCATGAGCGGGTCGCAGCTGAATGAACTAGGGCGAACGTCGTTCGATGAAATGAAAAATCAAGGCACGGTGACCACAGACCCAGAACTAAATGCGTATGCTCAGTGTTTAATGCACGCTATTGTTGAGGTTTTACCTGAGCAGTACAAAGCGTATAACTGGGAAGTTGCAGTATTTGAAGAAGACAGTATTAACGCCTTTGCCCTACCTGGTGGTTACATGGGTATTTATACCGGCATGATGAAATTTGCTGAGAACCAACACCAACTGGCAGCAGTTATGGGCCATGAAATTGGTCACGTTATTGCCGAGCACGGTGGCGAACGTTTAAGTACTAATTTGATGGTGACAGGTGCTTTAGTAACTGCAAACATTCTTTTGTCAGACCGTTCAGCGGCTCAACAAGGTATGCTAATGGCGGGTTTAGGGCTAGGTGCACAGGTTGGCGTAATGCTGCCATTTAGTCGCCGCCACGAATCAGAAGCTGATGAAATTGGTTTAGACTTAATGGCGCGGGCTGGCTTTGAACCTTCGCAAGCGGTGCGTTTATGGGAACTCATGGGCGAAATGTCGGGTGGCTCAGGCTCTGAACTATTATCGACCCACCCAGTGCCTGCAACTCGGGTTAAAGACTTAAAAAAACAAGTGCCAAGCGTTATGCCACTATACCAACAGCGCCTTCACTTAGGACCGGCGCCAAATTGTAAGCGCCCAAACTTTGCTGAAAAGGAAGTAGCAGTAAACAAAGCTAAAAAGAAAAGCTAACGCAAGGTTATAAGTTATAAGCAAATCGAATATGTGAAGAGCCCGCCATTAGGTATGGTAGGGCTCTTTTTTATTTCTGCTTATAAATTATTAAGGCACAAACGTTAATGTTAGCAACATGGTTTAAAATTCCTTTTTGGCAACGCGTGCTAGGGGCTTTTGTCGTCGGCTCTGCATTAGGTTTACTTGCTCCTTCGTGGGGTGTTGCAGTGCAGCCGCTGGGGCAGGTGTTTATTCATTCCATTCAAATGCTCGTGGCCCCACTTATATTTATTACTATTGTGNTGTATTTACCGCATTTATAGCCGGTTTAATTGGCCTTTTGGTTGCTCACTTGATCGATCTAGCACCGAGCACCGAGTTAATTGCCGCCGACAGCACAGTAAGAACAGTGCCACCGGTGTCGCAAGTACTGCTTAATATTATTCCACGCAACCCCTTTGCCGCACTGGCAGAAGGCAATGTATTACAAATTATTGTATTTGCGGTTTTGGTGGGGCTAGCGTTAAACCAGCTGGGTGAACAAGTGGCGCCGTTAAAGCGCGGCTTTGAAGCTGCGCGCGAAGTTATGTTTCAGCTAACCCGCTGGGTACTAGAACTTACCCCAATTGGCGTATTCGGTTTAATGGCCTGGGTTGTGGGCAGCTTTGGCTTAGACATGCTCCTACCATTAGGCAAGTTTATTGTCGCTATTTACATCGCCTGCTTACTGCACATGGCGCTCACCTATGGCGGCTTAATGCACTTCTTTGGAGGCATGAAGGTAAGCCGCTTTTTCAAAGCGGTATTTCCCACTCAGCTTATCGCGTTCAGCACCTCTAGTAGCTATGGCACCTTACCCTCTACGTTAAAAACAACCACAGAAGGGCTCAAGGTGTCGCCGCGGTATGCTATCTTTGTGCTGCCTTTGGGCGCAACCATTAATATGGACGGCTGTGGCGGCATTTACCCGGCTATTGCATCCGTGTTTATAGCCCAACTCTATGGCATACCGCTTGGTATGGAGCAGTACCTGTTAATTATGTTTACCGCCACGCTGGCTTCGCTTGGTACAGCGGGCATTCCAGGCTCGGCAGTGATTATGTTAACTGTTACTTTGTCGGTCGTGGGGCTACCGCTTGAAGGCATCGCTTTTATTGCCGCCATTGATCGCATTATCGACATGATCAGAACCACCACCAATATAACCGGCGACATGGTGGTAGCCCGTGTAGTGGCTTACCAAGAAGGCTTACTTGAAGAAGAGCAGGGCTTGCCTAGCACTTGTGAAATCGATAAGACTTGGGCGCAAAATTGATAAGTGTTTAGCGTCGCTCTAATGTGCATTGCCTGTGGTGTCACCTTTGAGCGGCTTGTTAGCTGCTTCGGCTCGTAAGCGTTCCACTAACCAGACTTTAATAATTGATTGGCGGGTAACACCAACTCGAGCAGCTTCGCGGTCAAGCGATTCAACAACCCAAGCTGGAAAGTCAACGTTAATGCGTTTCGATTCCTGGTTTACCCGGCGGGCGGTCTTAACGTCCAGATCATCAATAATATCATCTGTACCTTCATCAAGCTTGGAATCAAAATATTTAGCTTTCATACAATTCTACCTCTCTCTTGCGCGAGCGCCGTACTTCGATACTTGCTCGTGGGCCAATAGTTGGATCTTGATCTGGATATTCAAAAGCCGTGTGCGGTGTGAACCGAGCGACACCATCATTATCGGAGTCGAAGCCTTTAATAAGAACAACTTCATCGTGTGTCATTTCTGAGAAGTAGACCCACTTCTGCTCAGCAGCTTTGCGCAATGCATATATTTCACCAACATGATCGGTATCAGGAAAGTGAATTCTGGATACCAGCAAGTCTTCTTGGTTCACACTGGTGGCATCACAAAAAGCTAAAGGTGAGCGCTGTACAACATCCACTAAGGGGCGCGACACATTAATTTGGATCATTCGACGATCTTTAAGCTGAGCAAACTGCTCCGCTCCGATGCGCTCTTCTGCACGCGACTGAGCGGTTTGCTCGGTATAGTCATTATGCACATGGTGCGCTGGTTTACGGCTGCTATTTGTAGAGCCATGCCTTACCGTATGGTCAAACACAAACACATCTTTCACACCAGTGGCTGCTTTAATAATCGCAATCACTTCGTCATAGTAACTCGCTGCAATCGCTTTTTCGTCGGTAAAGTCTTTATGTTCGGTAGGGGCTTTAACTAATTCAAAGCCTTGCTTGTGTACTGAAATTGTCTCTTGTGAACTGCGCGCATCATCAATAGTAGCCGGCATAAATGCATACGCATCATTGTATGTTTGTGGTGCTGAACCACCCGAGTAAAAAACTTCAGGCGCGAGCGTACTGTCTGGCTTTATATAATTAAGTTCAGATTCAATTTGGCCAGATGTTTTCATGATTGAAATTAGTGTTGTCATTTTAATGAGTAGTCCTTTCATGCTGTAACTGAAATGCTGTAACTGATTTTGTGTCACTTTAATAGGTTGATGCTACCCATTTAAGTAAGCTTCAACAAAGCATGATAACTTCTTCAGCAACGAAGGAAATCTTCGTATGACACAAAGGCAAACAGGAATGGATTGATTTATGGGGCAGGTGGTGAATTGCACAGCCTTTTACAACAGCAGCTTTAACTCTTTTTTAAGCCAGTTAGTAAAAGTTATATCTGTGCAGTGAAATATAACAATACGCGCAATGAATGTTCTTCAGGCCATCTAGGTTTCGTTTCGTACCTACTTTTAGTCAACCATTTCCTAGTCTATTATTTGGGCGTTAAATGCCAGTAATTGCGAGATCCAGAGCTGCGACAATTTGGTTCCTGAAATGCGATAGTGAGCCAATCGGATTCTTCAGCTGGTTTTCAGGGATTGAAGAAATTTGAGGTGTCAGCAACAGTAGTTCCTGGTCAGCAAAAGTTATTTCGGGTGTTAGATCACGCATGGCTTGGCCGCCGAATGCCGAACGTTTGCCAAGTGGAATGACGATACGAGTTGCTAGGTCTTTCAAAAAAGGGTTTTGTACATCCACTAAATACGGGAAATACGTTTTACTAGTATTGCTGGGGTTTGGGTATACGTCGAACTGGGCCATCAAAATTCTCTAAATTCGTCACCGAAACAGCCGTGCTGTTCGACGAACTCGTTATAGTTTCTGATGGCTGTCCGGTTTTCCTCTACCCATTGGTCAGCCTTGCTCTTAGCTAATTCTTCTTTCAATGCTCGCTCAAGGGTCGCAGACAGGTTAATGTTCAGAGCGCGTGTCTTTTTCAACAGGTCACTGTTCACCGACAAATTAGTGGCTTTTTTCGGAGCTGTTATGTTGTATAGTTCGGCCATTGTAGCCTCCAGTTGCAGAAATTCACTTAGCAATAGGATATGCGCATGATTATGCGTATGCAAATGAATTTGACCATAGGATGTTTGTTTAGCTTCGCGGTCAAGTGATTCAACGACCCAGGCGGGGAAATCAACGGCCACCCGATAAGTCATTGGCCAGCATTAAGCTAGCATCACAAGCGCGCTTGATCGTTTAAAAGGTGCAACATAGCTTTCATTGTGTAATCAAGGTTTGGGCACATAATCTCACCTTTACTGTACTCACTATGAGCTTGCTTAACCCCTAGAAGTCCGATAAAGTTTGAATTAACTAATAATTAATAGGTATAAACGTTTGTCTAATTAAGCACGCACGGATTGTGGTTGGTTTTTTAGCTGCAACATAGGCCTAAGCTACATGCTAAATAAGGCTTGTAGCTTTTTTACGTGCTAGATACACCGCGCATGCCTAGTATACAAATGTTATGTGTCCAGGAGCATTGCCTACAATCTAAAAATCGACTTCCATTGTGCGGCAAAGTGCTGCACAATGCCGCAGACTTCCGGTTAAGCATGAGTGGGGGAGATGGTGGCTACAAAAAGTCGAATAACTATTAATCTTGATGAGCATAATTATCAAGAACTAATCGAGCTTTCAAATGAGCTCGACGTTTCATTGGCTTGGCTGGGTAGAAAAGCGTTTACTGATTTGTTGGCTAAATACCGCAGAGATGGAAAAAATGCTTCTGTTGTATTCGATCCAAGCACTAATGTAGCGAGTGGTTCCTGATATGTGGAAATGGGATCAAGGCAGAATGCAGTATTTTCAATACGATGTTCTGCGCATCATGGCTAATTTTGTTGTCAATTATGATTTTAAAAATAGCGAGCCAGCGTTTATAAGACAAGTAACAGGGTTGCCGTTTTCGGCACCAGCAACGCACTCTCCATGGCGAAATTATTCACGAATATATAAGCTGTGTCTTCTCGTTTCTGAGTCCCAAGGCATTGCCATACCAACTGATATAGCACGAGTGTTGAGCCAACCCGGTGCAGTTACATGTGATGAGTATATCCACTTTTTAGTAGAAGCTACTACTGATCCCTCTCCTGGCCTCTCTGATTGGGCAGACGCCGATACGGCTATTCAGAAAAGAAATCCTTTGTGCTTTTCTTTGAAATATATTTTGGCAAAAGTGGCTGGTCTTAATGAATATATTACACCGATAAACGAAATTATTGGTGCATACATTTTTAGTGGATTTAATGGTGGTGAGAGCGATACAGAGTTTCTCTCTTTGATGGGTGGTCGCGAGCGATACTCTGACTTGGTACGAAATATTGACCCTCGTCAGGCTCGTGAAAGTATTAAATTTATTTCTCAAATATCATACTTGCATAACACGGCTAGCGATATCGTTGTATCTCTAAATAAGGAAGACGCTCATGAAATATTTCATTCATTAAGTCCGATATCTGGTCCGTACGAAACAGATGGAAATCTTGAAATTCAGCGGCTCGCGAGTTTTTTCCGGGATGGCTCTGAGCACGATTTCTTTGAGTACAAAGGGACAATAGTTTCAGATGTTTTAGAGAGCGGATTCGTTGAAGGTAGTAAGGTTAAGAAGACACACGTCATAATCGAAAGAAATGCGAAGTTGCGGGGCTTGTATTTTGATAAATTTCCTAGCCCTGTTTGTAACTCCTGTCAAATAGATACTAGCAAGAAATATCCGTGGGTCAGCAGGGTTCTTGATCTCCATCATATCTTGCCGCTTTCGTCTGGAACTCGGGTAGATTCAAGGGTTGGGACAATCCTTGATGATATGACACCTATTTGCCCAACATGTCACAGAGCGATTCATCGTTACTATGACCATTACTTAAAGACAAACAGCAAAAGTGATTTTGATAATAAAGAGGAAGCGCATGAGATTTACTTCCAAGCAAAGCAGGGGATTGTAAGAGGTGACTGTTATGTCTAGAACAAATCCATCTACAGGGAATCCCTTAACTCCCGCGTTGCAGAAAAAGATTTTTGAGTTTGCGAAAAGAAAAGGTATTGAGCTTTCCGAGGCGTTAAACAGCCACGGTTATACCTTTGATGACCTTGTATATGAAGAAAGCCACAAAAAATCGTGGGCTGGACCCAAACCAAAGAAATTGTCACATTATAAGTCAAAGCCAAATGGTATTCCTTTGGTCAGCTTCTTTACTGGCTGCGGCGGAATCGATTTGGGCTTTGAGACTGCAGGTTATGAGCATAAGGCAGCTTTTGAGTTCAACGAACTATTTTGTAAAACCTTGCGAAAAAATAGACCGGCTTGGAATGTTTTTGGGCCACCTACACACTCAGGTGACGTGTCTAATGTGTCAGAGATCATTGAAACCTTGGAAGCGATAATTCCCCTGAATTTTGAGGGCATGTTTGTAGGTGGGCCGCCTTGCCAGCCATTTTCAATTGCCTCAAATCAGCGGTTTTCTAAGTCCGGAGATAATTTCAAAAGAATTGGCTTTGGGCATGAAAAGAATGGAAATCTCCTTTTTGATTACGTGAGTATCATCAAGCACTTCAAACCAACATGTTTTCTCATTGAGAATGTTCCTGGGTTAAGGGATTTGGATGGCGGCACTCAGTTGTCTGCTGCTATACGCGAACTGGAAGCGGTCGGCTATAAGGTAGTGGAGCCTCGCGTACTCAACGCTGCTGACTATGGTGTTCCACAATTTAGAGAGAGACTGTTCGTGATCGGCAGTAGAAATGGAAATATTCCTGCATTCCCAGAACGATCAAAATTGGCTTTTGGTGCAGGTTCAGTTCTGCAGAGAAGTCAGGGAAATGCCAAAAATACAGAGACCCGAGCACATAAGCTAAATTCGATGGAGCGTTATTGCAAGTTAGGGTATGGGCAAAGGGATCAGCTTGGTCGTGTAGACAGACTTGACCCTTGTATTCCATCGAAAACAGTTATTGCAGGCGGAACAAATGGGGGAGGCAGGTCTCACCTTCATCCTGAAATACCAAGGACATTGAGCGTTAGAGAATGCGCAAGGCTACAAACTTTTCCAGATGATTATGTATTTGTTGGTTCAACTGCTCGCCAGTTTACGCAAGTAGGGAATGCCGTACCACCTGTTTTAGCTGCACAACTGGCGTTGACTGTAGCATCATCAGTATTTCGCGAAAAAATGATTAAGGTTGTATGCTAAGAGCGGCGCTAGCGTGATGACCACATAACAATCACATGCACTCGGACATAAAAAGCGCCGCTCGTTCCTCGCTGTGCTTTTTTATGCCGGTGATGAGAAGCGTTATATTGCAGGGAAGTATGGTTAGACTTTTGGCTCTATTCTTTTTGATTCTCCCGTGGTGCTCAGTTGCTACTACGGATATGGTATTTATTTCCGAGAAAATAATTACGCCTGAGCAAGCGAG